>CAWAMK010000027.1:0-54536 GCA_963783115.1 uncultured Alphaproteobacteria bacterium
TTGCAGCATCCGCAGCTGCGCGCGCTCGACCAGCGGCATGATGTCGTGCAAAATGGCTGCTCCCGATTTGGTCAGATGCAGCAGCTTGACGCGCTTGTCCCCGCGCGAGGGCTTTCGCTCGATCAGCGCCTTGCTTTCCAGCCGCTCGATCACGTTGCCGAGCGTCGAGCGGTCGAAGGCGATCACCGCCGACAGCCGCGTGGCGTCGATGCCGGGATGGCTATGGATCGTCACCAGCGCCGCATATTGCACCGGCGTCAGGTCGAACGCCCGGCACTCCTCGACGAAGATCGAGACCGCGATCTGCTGCATCCGGCGGAACAGATAGCCGGGCGCGGTGTAGACCGCGTCCATCGTAACGGATGCGGGCTTACTCGGCATCGGCCTGCCTGTCGGGTGCGGCGTCGGCGAACGCCTTCATTTCTCTTGCCGCGGCCTCGGCCTTCAGCAAGCGTGGAAAGGCTGATACGTCGACGCCGAAGCGCCGCGCATTGCCTAGCTGCGGCACCAGGCAAAGGTCGGCAAGCGACGGCTTGTCGCCGAAGCAGAACGGGCCGGCCTCGTTCGCGACCAGCGCTTCGCAGGCGCAGAGGCCCTCGCGGTTGGTCCAGGCCGCCCACTCTGTCACCTTATCCTCGGCCAGACCAAGTTGGCGCAGCCGGTTCAGCACCTTGAGATTCTGCACCGGATGCGTGTCGCAGGCGAGCGCCTGGGCAAACGCGCGCACCTTGGCGCGGCGCAGCGGATCCTTCGGCAACAGCGGCGGATCGGGATAGGTCTCATCCAGCCATTCGATGATCGCCAGCGACTGCGTCAGCACCGCGCCGTCGTCGGCCTCCAGCGCCGGCACCAGCCCCTGCGGGTTGATCGCTAGAAAGGCGGGGCTGCATTGTTCGCCCTTGCGAAGGTGATGCGGCAGGTGATCGGCCGGCAACCCCTTGAGGTTCAGCGCAATCCTGACCCGGTATGCCGCGGCGCTGCGAAAATAGCCGTGCAGCTTCATAGGAACCTCCCTCGAATGTTATCGTTTTACCCCGGCGGGGCCGTGATTGACGATAGCTATATTGTAAGTATACTGTCAATTTGGACGATCAATATTGCGGAGGCTGGCCATGGAAGCCGTGCAGAAGACGCCCGAGCGCGAGGCGTTCTACAAGAAGATCGACGGCGAAAACCTCTCCGCGCTGTGGAACGTGATGAACGATCTGATCACGCCCGAACCGCGCAGCGCCTGCCGGCCGCATCTGTGGAAGTTCGATTCGATCCGCGACTACATGACCGAGGCCGGCAAGCTGATCACCGCCAAGGAAGCCGAGCGGCGCGTGCTGGTGCTGGAAAATCCCGGCCTGCGCGGCCAGTCGAAAATTACGACGTCGCTGTTCGCCGGCGTGCAGATGGTGGTGCCGGGCGATGTCGCGCCGGCGCACCGCCACAGCCAGTCGGCGCTGCGCTTCGTTTTCGAAGGCAAGGGCGCGGCCACCGCGGTCGACGGCGAACGCACGCTGATGGAGCCCGGCGATTTCGTCATCACGCCGTCGATGACCTGGCACGACCATTCCAACGAGACCAGCGAGCCGATGTTCTGGCTCGACGGGCTCGACATTCCGATGGTGCAGTTCTTCGATGCGTCCTTTGCGGAAGGATCGAACGAGGACCAGCAGAAGATATCAAAACCCGCCGGCGACAGCTTTGCGCGTTACGGCCGCAACCTGTTGCCGGTCGACGAGAAGCGAAAGTCCAAAACCTCGCCGATCTTCAACTATCCGTACAGCTATACGCGCGAGGCGCTGGAACAGGCCCGGGCGCGCGAGGAATGGGATGCCTGCCACGGGCTGAAGCTGAAATTCTCCAATCCCGAGACCGGCGATTTCGCGATGCCGACCATCGGCACCTTCATCCAGCTATTGCCAAAGGGCTTCAAGACCACGCGCTATCGCTCGACCGACGCCACGGTGTTTGCCGCGATCGAGGGCAAGGGCCGCACACGGATCGGCGACCAGGTGTTCGAGTGGGGCGCGCGCGACCTGTTCGTGGTACCGAGCTGGCACTGGGTCACGCACGAGGCCGACACGGATGCGGTGCTGTTCTCGTTCTCCGACCGTCCGGTGCAGCAGAAGCTGGATCTGTTCCGCGAAGATCGCGGCAACGCGTGAGGAGCAAGAATTGTAGGGTGGGCAAAGGAGCGTTAGCGACGTGCCCACCATCCATCACCGAGCGTGCTGATTGATGGTGGGCACGCTACGCTTTGCCCACCCTACGGCTCCGGAGCCTGCATCACCGCCAGTGCAGCAACCGCGCTTCCAGCACGTTGATCGCCTTCCCGACCGCCAGCCCGAACAGCGACAGGATCACGACGCCGGCCAATAACTGATCGGTCTGCATCAGATTGCCGGCCTGCAGCACGAAGGCGCCGATGCCGAACTGGGCGCCGATCATCTCGGCGCTGACGACCAGCAACAGCGCCACGGACGCCGTGATGCGAAAGCCCGCGAGGATCGATGGTAGCGCGCCCGGCCAGATCACCCGGCGCACGATGGCGTGGAACGGCACATTAAAACTCTGCGCCATGCGGATCAGGTTGCGCGGCACGGCGTCGACGCCGCTATAGACCGAGATCGCGGTCGAGAAGAATACGCCGAGCGCAATCGTCGCGATCTTCGGCTCCTCGCCGATCCCGAGCCAGAGGATCAATAGCGGCAGCAGCGCGATTTTCGGAATTGGAAACAGCGCGGAGATGAAGGTGATGCCGACGCCGCGTGCGAGCGTCGACAGCCCGATGCCGAAGCCGACGATGATGCCGGCCACGGTGCCGATCAGCCAGCCCGAGCCGATGCGAACGATCGATGCCGAAACATGCTGCCAGAGCGCGCCCGAGATCGCGAGCTTGTAGATCGCCACCGCGATGGCTGACGGCGCCGGCAGGAACAGCGCATTGACCCAGCCGGCGCTGCCGGCGAGCTGCCACAGCCCGATGACCAGCGCGAGCGCGATCCAGCCCGACGCGCGTCCGCCGCCCGGCATGAAGCCTGCGCCGCGAAATTCGACCGGCCGCACCTCAGCTGCGGGATCGTCCTGCGGCGCGCGATCAAGCATGCTGCACCTCGCGCTCGGCGTCGATCGCCTCCTCGCGGATCAGCGACCACAGATCGTTCTGCAGCGCCAGCAATTTGCCGCGCGCATCGACCGCGCCGCGTTCGGCGCGCGTCATCGGAATGTCGACGATTTCGCGGACGCGGCCGGGACGGCGCGACAGCACCACGATGCGGTCGGCCAGCCGCACCGCTTCCTCCAGATTATGCGTGACATAGACCGCGCCCATCGCGCCGTCCGCCAGCAGACGGATAAAATCCTCCATCAGCAATTCGCGCGTCTGCGAATCCAGCGCCGACAGCGGCTCGTCCATCAGGAGGATCGCCGGCCGCACCGCGAGCGCGCGGGCAATTCCGACGCGCTGGCGCATGCCGCCGGACAATTGCTTTGGATAGGCGGCGCGAAAATCCGACAGCCCTGTACGGCGTAGTGCGTCATCGACGACGGCGCGGCGCGCGGCGGCGTCGAGTGCGGTATGCTCGAGCGGAAACGCGACGTTCGCTTCCACCGTGCACCAGGGCAGCAGCGCAAAATCCTGGAACACGAAGGTCAGCGGATTGAGGCTGCCGGCCGGCGGTGCGCCGCGCAATTCGGCGGCGCCTCCGCTCGGCTGCAACAGCCCGCCGAGGATCGACAACAGCGTGCTCTTGCCGCAACCGGAGGGACCGACGATCGCGACGACTTCGCCCGCGGCGACGGTAAACGATACGCGGTCGAGCACGTCGAGGGCGCCGAAGCGGTGGCTGATGTGGTTGGCGATCAGGTCCATTGTGGAGTCGCTGGCTGTTCCAAGTCTCTCAACCCGTCATGCCCGGGCTTGACCCGGGCATCCACGTCTTCACTCTCTCGCGACAGAAAAGACGTGGATGGCCGGGACAAGCCCGGCCATGACGGAGGATGCTGCATCAATCCGCCTTCACATATTCCTTCGCGATGATCGCGTCTGCCGAAAATCCCTTGTCGACAAAGCCCTGCTCCTGCAGCCACTCGATCTGGTTGCCGACGTTTTTCACGTCGAGCTTCCCTTCGGGATCGATATAGGCGCAGTTGCCGACCACTTGCTCCACCGGCAGGTTGGTATATTTCGCGATGACCTCGAGCAACGGTTTTGTCTTGTCGTTGATCTCGGCCTTGCCGTCCTTCACGGAGGCCAGGACCACGTCGTGATATTCGCGGTCGGCGCGCGCCAACGCGGCGAGCAGCTTCGTCACCAGCGGCTTGTTCGCCAGCGTCTTCGGCGAGGCGAACACCGCGCCGAGCTGCCAGGGCGTCTCGTCGCCGACCCAGCCGAGGAATTTTGCGCCGCCGGAATCGACCAGCGCCCGCGCCGTCGAGATCGGCAGCAGCGCGGCATCGACGGTCTCGCCCTTCAGCGCCGCCGCAGCATTCGACAGCGACTGCAGCGGCAGCACCTTTACGTCCGCGAGCTTGAAGCCGTATTTGTCGGCGAGCAGGCCGAGCGAATAATGAAAGCTGGACCCCACCTGGGTGACTGCGATGCGCTTGCCCGCAAGGTCCTTGGGCGTCTTCAGGCCGGCCGCATAGGCATTGTTGCTGGCAAAATAGCCGATCAGCGGATAGCCCGCCTTCTCGCGGCTCATGCCGCCGATCACCTTCAGCGTGCCCTTGCCGGCGAGATTGTAGAGCCCTGCGGTGAACGCGGTGATGCCGAAATCGATGTCGCCCGAGGTCGTCGCCACCGCGATCGGCTGCGCCGCGTCGAAGAATTTCAGTTCGATGTCGAGGCCGGCTTCGCGGAAATAACCCTTGTCCTGCGCGATGAACACCGGCGCGGATGACGACAACCGCAGCACGCCGATTTTTGCCTTTTCCTCAGCCCGCGCAATGCTGCCCGCGGCAATCGCCAGCAGGCCCGCCAGCGCAAGCCGTGCAAATTTCCTCATCCCGTTCCCTCCGTCTCTTTTTGTTTTGCCACACCCGCTCCACGCAGGTCGTCCCGGCGAACGCCGGGACCCATACGCCGCAGCGGTTGTTGCGTACAGAAGGTATCTGACGCCTGCGCCGAACCGAAAAGCCGCGGCGTATGGGTCCCGGCTCAAGGCCGGGACGACGACCACCTTTTTCCCTCCGCGCGCCCTACAGCCCCTCGGGCACCTTCTGATCCCGCCCGATGAACGCGCCCTGTTGTTTCAGGCCTTGTTGCAACTTTTCGACCGCGATGTCGCGCGGAATCGTATTGCCCGACAGCGCCAGCGCCGCCGCGGAGCCGGCCGCCTCCCCCATCGCAAAACAGGCGCCGGAGACCCGCGCCGCCGACTGGCCCTCATGGGTCATCGAGGCGCAGCGCCCGGCCATCAGCAGATTGTCGATGCCCTCGGGCACCAGCATGCGATACGGCAATTCGTTGAAGCCGCGCGATTCCGGGATCGGCGGGAACGTGAAGGTCACGTCTCCCGCGACATGCTGCTCCATCGGCCAGCCATTGACGCCGATGGAATCCTCGAACGAGGCGCAGCCGAGCACGTCGTCGCCCGACAGCATGTAGCCGCCGATCACGCGCCGCGTCTCGCGGATGCCGAGCTGCGGCGGCAGGTCGACGATGTAGGATTTTTCGAAGCCCGGCACCGTGCGCAGGAATTCGAACGCCTGCACCGCCTGCCGCCGTCCGTCGATCTCGCCGCGCGTGAGATCGTCGGGCTCGATGCCGCTGATCGCCGTGCCGTCCTCGCGCGCCAGCTGGGTGAAATTCACCCGCCATTCGATCGCCGAGCGCTGCGGCCGCACGATCGCGGTCTTGCGCGGAAAGCGATGCGTGCCCGCGGCCTCGGCCTTTGCCATCAGTTCCGGAATCGTGCGCCAGGCGTCGCCCGCTTTCTCGGGATCGATGCCGTTGAGGCGGAACATCATCGAGGGATACATCATGCCGCCGGCATTGTCGCCGACCTCGAACGGCGCGCCCGCCCAGGCCGCGAGGTCGCCGTCGCCCGAACAGTCGATGAAGATGCCGGCGCGCACCGCTTGCCGGCCGGCCTTGGTCTCGACCATCAGCACGTTGATGCGCCGCTCGTCCTCCATCACGACGCCGGCGCCGAGCGCGTGAAAGAGGATATCGACCTTGTGGGCGGCGAGCAGATCGTCCGCCGCGATCTTGTAGGCCGCCGTGTCGTAGGCCTGCGCAAAAATCTTGCCGAGGATCAGATGCGGCGCGTTCAATCCATCGAGCCGGTCGATCCGCGCCAGCAAATCGGACGCGATGCCCTGCACCACCCGATGCATCTCGCCATGGACATTGGCATGCAGCCCGCAAAAGTTCGTCACGCCCGCGGCCGTGCCCATGCCGCCGAGAAAGCCGTAGCGCTCGATCAGCAGCGTGCGGCGCCCTGCCCGCGCCGCGGCCACGGCAGCGGCGATGCCGGCAGGACCGCCACCCAGCACGACGACTTCGTATTCGCCGTAGAGCGGTATCTGGCGCGCGGGCTCGGTGACGGTTTTGGCAGGCAAGGTGACATTCCCGGATGGCGTGCGGGCGATCATGCCCCGGACGGGCGGCTTTGGCTATTGCCGCTGAATGCTCAGGTTCCGACTTGCAGCGGCGAGGTGAGCTTGCGCAGCGAGGCAATCACCGACAGCGCGGTGATGCGGCCGGTCTTCGGGTTCTCCGAGGGGATGTTCTCGATGGCCATCGTGAACGAGGCCGAGTTGGAATTGACCCTGATCTGATGGCAGTTCCGCGTCACCGCAGGATCGGCCCAGATCTCGATCGTGGTGCGATCGGGGCCAATGCCCGCGAGCGACAGCGCCGCCACCACATTGACGTTGGCCGGAAACGCCGCCGCCGCGTCGCGCGCCGAGCCCTTGAACACGCACAAGGCGGACGTCACCCCTTCCATCGAAATTCCGTTCTCGACGAGATAGGGCGCGCCGGCGAGACCGCCGGGCGGCTTGCGCGTGATCATCTGCACCGAATGGATGGTGCCTTCGGCGGCGGCCGTAACCGCATCGAAGCCGATCAAGGCGCCGGTCGGCACGATGATCTGGCCGCCATGCGCGCGCGCCAGATCGATCAGTTCGGGACGCGGCAGCAGCGCGCTGGAGCTCAGCACCATCACCTGCTTGCCGGCGGTCAGCATCGGCCGGCAGATTTGATCCAGGATCGCGGCCGGCGCGCATTCGACGACGAGGTCGGCATGGGCGGGCACTTCATCGAGCGAGACCAGCGGGCATGAAATGCCTTCGCGATCGAGCCAGGCCTTTGCCTTCGCCTGATCCCTTGTCGCGATCGCCGCGAGCGCAAGCCCAGGCAGCCCCTGCGTCAGCTTGCGCGCTATGGTTTTGCCGATCTCTCCCAGCCCGGCGATGGCGATACGTCTTGACGGCAAGTCTGATCCTCCTGTGATGGGGGCTATAAAACCCGGAGAGATCAGACGCGGCAAGACGATATACGCGTCTTCCGTTGCCTTTATTCAGCCCATACGCGACGACGCGCCGCGTTGCCGTCAGGCCGCCGTGCGAATGGTCTGCAGGAAGTCACCGACATTGCTCTTCAACGATACGGCCTGTTCTCGAAGTGCGGCCGCAGCCGCAAGCGCCGCTTCGGCACCGGCGTCGGTTTCGTTGGCCACCGCGCGCACGTCGCCCATCTCCTGGGTGACCGCGGCGGTTCCGTTTGCTGCTTCCTCGACATTGCGAGCGATGTCGCTGGTCGCCGCGCCCTGCTCCTCGACGGCGGCGGCAACCGCCGAGGCGATCTCGGCCATTTCCTTGACCGTTACGCCGAATTGCGTGATCGCCGTCACCGTTTCGCCGGTGGCGCTCTGGATGGTCGCGATCTGGCTGGCGATCTGTTCGGTCGCCTGCGCGGTCTGGGACGCGAGATTTTTCACCTCGCTGGCGACGATCGCAAATCCCTTGCCGGCATCGCCGGCCCGCGCCGCTTCGATCGTCGCGTTCAGCGCCAGAAGGTTGGTCTGGCTCGCGATCGCCTGGATCAGCTGGACGATGTTGCCGATCCGCTCCGCGGCGCTGGAAAGCCCGCTGATCAGTTCGGAAGTCCGCTGCGTCTCGCCCGTTGCCCTGCTCGACACCGTGACCGAGCGCTGCACCTGGCTCGATATTTCGCGGATCGAGCCGGCGAGTTGCTGGGTCGCGGAAGCAACCGTTTGAACATTGACCGACGCCTGCTCGGCGCGGGTCGCAACCGCTTCGGCAAGCCCGCGACCGCGCTCGGCAACCCGTGCCAGTTCCTCGGCGCTGCGGCCCATTTCCTCGGCGCGGCCGCCGACGCCCGTAATCACGCCCTGCATGCCCTGCTCGAAGCGGCTGGCGAGCTCGGACATCATGCGCTGGCGATCCGCCTCGGCTGAGCCATGTTGCGCAGCGGCCTCCTGCTCCATGCGGCGAACCGACAGCGCGTTTTCGCGGAACACTTCGACAGCCCGCGCCATACGGCCGATCTCATCGCGCGACTCGCCGCCCGGGATAGCCTCGTCGAGTTCGCCCGCGGCAAGCGATTGCATCCTGTCCGTCATGCGGCGGATCGGGCCGGAGAGGCTGGCGCCGATCAGCCATGCCAGCACGGCGCCCAACAGCAGCGCACCGGCCGCGCTCAGGATCACCGTCTGCTGCGTGTGCTGAACCGCCGCCGCGGTCTTCTCACCCTGTTCGGCGCGCGCTGCGCCAAGCTTCGTGCTGATCTTGTTGACCTGCTCGTCGATCGCGGCGCTGGCTTTCGCCAGCTCGGCCTGCTTCGCACGCAGATCGCCGGCCACCTTGATCACCTCGTCCAGCGCAGCGGCGTCAGCGGTGACCGCGGTCTTCAGAGCCGTCACCAGCGACTTCAATTTGGTTTCCGCCGTGCCGGCAATTTCGGCCTCGGTGTCCGCGATTGCGAGCTGGACGTTTGACAGCGCGAGCTTGGCATCGTCGGAATCCGCCGTCGACAGCGTGTTGGCGTAGCGCATCACCGTGATCCTCAACGCATCGACGACGGCGGCGAGCCGCATCGGGTTGATGAGCCGGACGGAATCGGATCGGTTCGCAAGGGCGACCTGGATGCCGCCGACATTAAGCCCCGCGACGGCGCCATGGGCGTCGGTTTTTGTCGTCGCCGCGCGCAGCCGGTCGACGGCCTCGGTCGCAGCCGCGAAAGAAGACCGGTAGATTTCGAGCGACGATCGCACCGGGCCAACGCCTTCAGCGATGGTCGGCAACTTGCCGAACTGCCGTTCGATCTGATCGGTCAGTTGGCCGACGTTCGCGATCGCCTTCGTCGCGGCTTCCCTGTCGCCGACGTTCCAGGTCCGGATGAATTTCTCCACCGCGTTGTTGGCACTGAGCAACGCGGCGCGCACCTGCGACATGCCGGCGTCTCCAGCGGCGCTGGTCACGAGTTCGTTCACGGTTCCGCCAATTCGCTCGACCTGAACCATGGCGAAGCCGCCGAGCAGGACGAGAAAGCTCAACACCAGCGCGAAGCCGCCAAATACCCGCGGACGGACACCGATCGAGGACATCATAGAAGCGCAATTTCATTGGTATTCCCAAAATTCTAACGAGTGGCCCGAATGGCGGCGATCAGATCCTTGCCGAAGCGCTTTTCGAATTCCTGATCGAGCGGCTTGAGCGCGTCGAGGAAGGGCTGGCGGTCAATCTTCTCGATCACCTCCATGCCGCCTTTGCGCACCTGTTCGAGCCTTGGGGCGTCAAGCTCGGCCTGCCAGGTCACCTCAGCCGCCGCCTTGGCGGCCTCGATCAACACGGCCTGGTCGGCCGGATCGAGCTGCTCGAACATCGCGCGATTGGCGACGAAGGCGATCGGCGCAAAGAAATGTCCGGTAAGGGTGAGGTGTTTCTGAACTTCGTAAAACCGGCTGTTGGCGATCGTCGGCACCGGATTTTCCTGACCGTCCAGCCGCCCGTCCTTCAGCGCGGCATACACCAGCGGGAATTCCATCGGCACCACTTCCGCGCCGAGCGCCTTGAAGGTCATCAGATAGACCTCGTTCGGGATAACGCGGATCTTGAGGCCCTTGAGGTCGGCGGGCGCCCGGATCGGCTGCCTGGAATTGGTGATGTTGCGAAAGCCTTGCTTGCCCAAGGCCAGCAACGTCAGCCCCTTGTCGGCGAATTTGGTGGCGATCGCCGCCCCGATCGGACCTTGCGCGACCGCCTTTGCATGCGCCACGTCACGAAACAGGAAGGGAACGTCGAACACGCCCAGTTCGGGAACCACCGAGCTGACAACCCCGCCGGAGATCACCGCCATGTCGATGGCGCCGGATCGGGTCGCGGCAAGCACCACGTTTTCGCTGCCGAGGGCGCCGTTGCCGCGGTAATCGACCACGAGACGCTTGCCGGACAGCGCCAGCAGTTTCTGACGAAACTCGTCCGAGCCAAATTGCTGCGGAGCCTGCGCCTGCGAGTTGAATGCGACCGAGACCAACCGGGAGGAAGCGGCAGCCGGATGCGACACCAGCGACGCTGCAATCATCGATCCCGCGATACAAAATCGTCTCAACTGTCTGCGCATGTCACACCATTGCGTTGGCTTTGATCGCAGACCTATCAAACAATTATGGTTAAGGCGTTAAGGGGCGCCTTCAGCCGGAGAGAGGCCTGTCGCGCGACCGGCAACGCGAAAATACTTCCGGACGTAGTTTCGACGCTGGAACCACAACCGGGAATAATCGGAACCGACGACGTACGATTCCCTTTTCACGCACGCGCCCTCGGTGCATTGCCGACTTGCTAGGCCTTGCCTTCCCACTTCGCCGCGCGCTTCTCCGCAAACGACGCCAGTCCCTCCGACGCCTCCTTCGTCTGGCGCCGCTCCGAATGCATCCGCACCAGCCGCGCATAGGCTTCGTCGTCAACGCCCATGCCGCCGAACGAGCTTTCCAGCGCAAGCGCCTTGGTTTCGGCCATCGCCTGCGGGCCATTGGCGAGCAGTTGCTCCACCACCTTCGCGCCCGCCGCTTCGAGTTCGGCCAGCGGCACCACCTCGTGCACCAGCCCGATACGCCGTGCCTCCTCCGCGCCAAAACGCTCGCCGGTCAGCGCGTAGCGGCGGACCTGGCGCACGCCGATGGCGTCGCACAGTTGCGGGATGATGATCGCGGCCGTCAGGCCCCAGCGCACTTCGGTGATCGAGAACAGCGCATTGTCGGCGGCGACCACGACATCGCACGCCGAAATCACCCCGGTGCCGCCGCCGAAACAGCCGCCCTGCACCAGCGCCACCGTCGGGATCGGCAGCGTGTTGAGCCGCTGCACCGCCTCGAACGTCGCGCGCGACACCTTTTCGTTTTCTTCCGCCGATTTCGGCCGCACGCCGTTGATCCATTTCAGGTCGGCGCCGGCCTGGAAATGCTTGCCATTGCCCTTGAGCACCACGACGCGAAGGTTCGGCTTCTGGCCGAGGTCGTCCATCGCCGCGAGCACGCCGTTGATCAGGCCGGCGTCATAGGCATTGTTCACCTCGGGACGGTTCAGCGTCACGGTGCCAACGCCGCGCGCGTCAAAATCCCACAAAACCGGATTGGCAGTCATTCGGCGGCCCCTTGTTTGCCTGTTGCATCAGGCACTATGCCGGGGCCACGGAATTTGATCTATCGCATTTCGCCATGCCAGCGATGCAAACGACATGGCCGGTTGCGCATTCGCGCAGGCTTGTGGAAACTGGCGCTCCAGCCATCCCTGTTCAGGACATTCACCCCATGCGGATCTGTGTTTTCGGTGCCGGCGCCGTCGGCAGCCATTTTGCGGTGCGGCTGGCGCTGGCCGGACATGACGTCTCCTGCGTGATGCGGGGCGCGCATCTGGATGCCGTAAAGGCCGACGGGCTGACGCTGCGCGTCGGAAATGACGCATTCAAGGCGAAGGTGACCGCATCGAGCGATCCGGCCGAACTCGGCCCGCAGGACGCCGTCATCTGCACGCTGAAAGCAACGGGCCTCCCCAGTCTCGCGGACGGCCTGAAGCCGCTGCTGGCCGAGGACACGGCCGTGGTGTTCGCGCAAAACGGCGTGCCGTGGTGGTACGATATCGGGCTTTCGCCGAAGCATCCGCCGGTGCCGGATCTCGCCTTCCTCGATCCCGGCGGACGCCTGCGCGCCGCGATCCCGAAACAGCTTATCGTCGGCGGCGTGGTGTTTTCGTCCAACGAAGTCGTTGCCCCCGGCGTGGTCGCCAACCTTTCGCCCGAGCGCAACCGGCTGCTGATCGGCGAATGCGACGACCGCGCCAAGCGAGCGCGTCGCGCGGCTGCGCGCGGCACTGAACGAAGCCTCGATCGAATTCGCCCGAGGTGACGCAGATCCGGGAGACGATCTGGTCAAAACTCCTGACCAACATGTCGATGTCGGTGCTGTGCCTGCTGACCGGGCAGACCGCGCGCGCCGTGCGCGACGATCCCGATCTCGCCGGCATCGTGCCGCGCCTGCTCGACGAGGCCAACAGCATCGCGCAGAGCTGCTTCCCCGAGGTCAAGCGCGTCACGCGCACCGGCCCCGCACCGGACCACAAGCCGTCGATCCTGCAGGATTACGAACTCGGCCGCGCCATGGAGATCGACGTGCTGGTCCGCGCCCCCGCCGCCTTCGCGCGCGCCGCCGGCCTGTCGACGCCGACGCTCGACATGATGGCGGCGCTTGCCACCCGACAGGCGCGCAGCAAGGGGCTCTATCGGGGCTGACGCGCGATCAGATCGCCTGCAGCCCCAGCCGATTGAACAGCTTGCGGTCGGCCTCGTTCTCCGGGTTGCCGGCCGTCAGCAAGGTGTCGCCGACGAAGATCGAATTCGCGCCGGCGAAGAAACACAGCGCCTGCATCTCGTCGGTCATGGCCGAGCGGCCCGCCGACAGGCGGACGTAGGATTTCGGCATCATGATGCGCGCCAGCGCGACGATCCGGACGAACTCGATCGGCGCGATCGGCGCCGCCTCCGCAAGCGGCGTGCCGGCGATCGGAATCAGCATGTTGATCGGAACGCTCTCCGGCGGCTCGGCGAGATTGGCGAGCGTGACCAGCATGTCGACGCGGTCGGCTTCTTCCTCGCCCATGCCGAGAATGCCGCCGCAGCACACTTTCATGCCGGACTGCCGGACATTCTCCAGCGTGTCGAGACGATCGGCGAACGTGCGCGTCGAGGTCACCTGCGGGTAATAGCGCGCCGACGTATCGATATTGTGATTGTAGTAGTCGAGCCCCGCCGCGCTGAGGCGATCCGACTGATCGCGGTCCAGCATGCCCAGCGTCATGCAGGTCTCCAGCCCGAGCGCCTTCACCGCGCCGATCATGTCGACGATGGCATCCATGTCCCGCGGTTTTGGGTTGCGCCACGCCGCGCCCATGCAGTAGCGCGTCGCGCCGCCGTCCCGCGCCCTGCGCGCCTCGGCGACGACCTTTTCGATGTCCATCAGCTTGGAGGCGGCAAGGCCGGTCGAATGATGCGCGGACTGGCTGCAATAGCCGCAATCTTCCGGACAGCCGCCGGTCTTGATGTTGAGCAGCTTGCTGAGCTGCACGCGGTTGGGATCGAAATGCCGGCGGTGAACGGTTTGCGCCTCGAACAGCAGATCGTT
This sequence comes from uncultured Alphaproteobacteria bacterium, assembly GCA_963783115.1. Lineage (GTDB taxonomy): Bacteria > Pseudomonadota > Alphaproteobacteria > Rhizobiales > Xanthobacteraceae > Bradyrhizobium. The sequence goes on from CAWAMK010000027.1 coordinate 13,632, forward strand.
GAACGGCATCGCGATACAGCGACCATGCCGCCTCGTTGCGTCCACGCGCGTGCGTCCGCAGGCGGCGCCGTCACAGCCGTTTCATTCCGCACTTCGAGCATCCTTCATTCTCCCGATCCTGATCGCCCCGCGCCGCCGTCATTGCACGCCGGCAATGCCGATACCAGCGCGCCATACTGGTAAAAAATCGATCGCTAGCGCAAACCGGCATTGACCGCGCCGCGGCGGTCGGTTCACTCTCGACGCCGTTCAAGAACAAGAAACAAGCGGGGAACCAGAATGCACGTCAAGGGCAAGGTCTGCGTCGTCACGGGCGCGGCGAGCGGCATCGGCGAAGCGGTGGCGCGCGCCTATGCGGAAGCCGGCGCGCGCGGCGTCGTCGTCGCCGACCTCAAGACTTCGCGCGACAGACTGGCGAAGGTCGCCGGCGATATCGATGGATTGGCGATCACGGCCGATGTCGGGCTGGAAGAAGACGTCAAGGCGCTGATCGCCGCGGCCGAAGACAAGTATGGCCCGGTCGACGTGTTCTTCTCCAACGCCGGCCTCTCGCGCAAGGGACAGGAGACCGCCTCCGACGCCGATTGGGACGTGAGCTGGCGCGTCCATGTCATGAGCCATGTGTTCGCGGCGCGCGCGCTGGTGCCGGGCATGCTCGCGCGCGGCTCCGGCTATCTGCTCAACACGGCTTCCGCCGCGGGCCTGCTGGCGTCGCTGAACTCGATGCCGTATGGCGTGACGAAGAATGCGGCCGTGGCGCTCGCCGAACATCTCTCCATTCAATATGGCGACCGCGGCATCCGCGTGTCCGTGCTGTGCCCGCAATCGGTGCAGACCGGCATGACGACGCCAGGCCCGAGCGCCGCGCGGGTCGACGGCGTGCTGCAGCCGCCGGAAGTGGCGCGCATGGTGATCGAGGCGATGGCGGAAGAACGCTTTCTCATCCTGTCGCACCCGCAGGTCGCCGAATACATGCAGCGCAAGGCCTCCAGCCGCGACCGCTGGCTCGGCGGCATGCGCCGGCTGCGCGACAAGATTTATGGCGCGCCGCAGTCAGCCTGAGGTCTTTGGCGCGAACGGCGCCAACAGGCCGTCGTATTTCTTCACGCCCGGCGACGCGTAAGAACCGCGCCGGGAGGTCGTCAGCTTCAGGCCGGCCAGCGCCTCGGCCTGCTTCACGGCGGCCGCGACGCCATCGACGACGGGCACGCTGAATTTCTGCGATAGTTTTTGCGCGAGATCGGCCATGCCCGCGCAGCCCAGCACGATCGCTTCGGCGCCCTTGTCGAGCGCGCGGCGATATCTCGGCTTCCAGTTTCGCTTCCGCGCCCGAGCCGGGCTTTTCGAGATCGAGCACCGCGACGTCGCAGGCGGTGACCTCGGCCCGTTCCGCAAAACCGTAGCGGCGCACCAGTTCCTGCAGCGGCACGATCGAGCGCGGCAGCGTGGTCACGATGGCGATGCGTTTTGCGATCTGGCCCGCCGTCACCAGCGCCGCCTCGCAAATGCCGACCACCGGGAAGCGCGCCGCGGTCCGCGCGGCATCGAGGCCGGTGTCGTCGAAACACGCGACGATCGCGGCATCGGCGTCCGGCGCATTCATCAGCGCCTGGATCAGGCCGGGCACGGCGAACGCCTCGTCATAATAGCCCTCGATCGAGACCGGCCCCATCGCCGACGTCACGGCGGAGATTTCAGTGCCGGGCGCGGCGACGGCGCGCGCCGCGGCGCCGATCGTTTCGGTCATCGAGGCAGTGGTGTTCGGATTGACGATCAGGATTTTTGTCATGGGGGCATGGTAATGGGTATGGCGTCCAGCGCAACTCTCTCATCCGTCGTCCCTGCGAGCGCACCATTGCGCCCAGGCGCAGGGACGACGGCGGAGAGTTCAGCGCACGATCTCGATCTACCCACGCCGCGAACGCATCCAGCGCCTCATCCATCACCTCCCGATCGTTCCGCCCCGAGCTCTTCAGCACATGAAAGGAATGATCGGCGCCTTCGAGCAAACGCAGCGTCGCCCGCGATCCCAGGCCTTTGACGACGGGTTCGAGCAGGCTCAGCTCCGCCAGCGCATCGCGCGTGCCCTGCAGGAACAGCATCGGGATTTTGACATCGGCGAGATGCTTGGCCCGGTCGCTGGAGGGCTTTCCGGCCGGATGCAGGGGAAAGCCGAAAAACGCCAGCCCCCGCACGCCGGGCAAGGGTGAAAGCGCCTGCGCCTGCGACGTCATCCGCCCGCCGAACGACCGGCCGCCCGCGATCAGCGGCAAGCGCATCGCAGCGCCGTCCGGCTTCCGCCACCGCCGCCCGCACCGCGGCGTGCGCAACGGCAGGCGCATCGGGCCGCTTGCTGCCCTTCTCCATATACGGAAACTGATAGCGCAGCGTCGCAATGCCGCGTTCGCCGAGGCCGGCCGCAACCGTCTCCATCGACGCATGGGTCATGCCGGCACCGGCCCCGTGCGCGAACACGTAACACGCGCGGGATTGCGGCGGCCGCATCATTAACCCGGAGACCGCCTCATTGGGCCCGATCTCAATTCGGAGCGATTCCGCCTCAACTGCTTTCATGTGATCTATCCGACACGCTGCCGCATGATCGGCACTTTATACTGAATACTGAAAAAGCGGGGTGAGAGATGATTCGGCCGACCACGCCCCGGCCAGAGGAGTCGGATTCATAGACAGATTTTGAACGCCACTATACGATAGCATCATACCAAACCGCACGCCGAGGGTGATTCGCCTTCCGGCGTTTTTTGATAGACAGACGAATATTGCGCGCTTGCAGCGCGGGTTTGAAGAGGGGCGTGCCATGCGGGGCAAAACTATTGTCAAGATCGTAATCGCACTGGCGATCATCGCCGTCGTTTACGGCGCGAAGGACGACATCGCCAAGCTCTGGCAGGATCTGCATGTGAAGATCGTGGAGCGCCCCGCGCCGAAGAAGACGGTCTGGCTCGACCAGGGCATTCCGAAGGAAAAGCTGAGCTGGTTCTATCACGCCGACCAGGGAACGCGGACCTTCGGTTTCCCGTTTGAGTGGTTCATGGCGCTGGAGCAGCCGACGATTTCGTGGATGCCGTTCGCCAACGTCGGCCTGTTCAGCGACACCGCCTATCTCGACCGCTATGGCTTCATCCCGGACACCGTCATCCCGGGCAAGGAGGCGCTTCCGATCGGGTTCGCGAAGGGCACGCCGATGCTCGACCCGACCGGCGCGGTGTGGCGCAACCCGCGCACCAAGAACGAGATGATCGGCGTCGGCCTGACCTGCGCGGCCTGCCACACCGGCAGCTTCACCTACAAGGACACAGCTGTCGTCATCGACGGCGGCCCGGCGCTCACCAATCTCTTCGCGATGAAGCAGGGCATGGGCATCTCGCTGTTGATGACGCGCTACCTGCCCGGCCGGTTCGATCGCTTCGCCGAGCGCATCCTGGGAACGGACGCCACGCTCGACGACCGCGCAGCGCTGAAGACACAGATCGACCAGGTTCTCGACCAGTACAAGCAGGTCAAGAACCTGGAAGCGCGCGTCGCCTCGCACAGCCTCGAGGAAGGTTACGGACGGCTCGACGCGCTCAACCGGATCGGCAACCAGGTGTTCTCGATCGACCTGAAGAACCCGGAAAACTATGCCGGCTCTTCCGCGCCGGTGCATTATCCGCGGATCTGGAACACGCCGTGGTTCGACTGGGTGCAGTACAACGGCTCGATCATGCAGCCGATGGTGCGCAACGCCGGCAAATCGCTCGGCGTGTCGGCCGAACTCAACCTGACCGATCCGTCGAAGGGCCTCTATAAATCGAGCGTCGACGTCGACAAGCTGTTCGCGATGGAGCAGATGATCAAGGGCGACACGCTGCCGAACGCCAAGACCGGTTTTCCAGGCCTGCGATCGCCGAAATGGCCGGCCGACATCCTGCCGCCGATCGACCAGAAGCTGGCCGACAAGGGCGCCGAACTCTACAAGACCCATTGCCAGGAATGTCACCGCCCGCCGGTGACGAGCGAGGCGTTCTACGATTTCAACAACAAGAACTGGTGGCGGAAGAACGAGGCCGGCGAGCCGATCCTCGTGGTCGAGAATATTCCGATCTCGCATATCGGCACCGATCCCGCGCAGGCGGCGGACATGATCGCCCGCACCGTCGCGGTGCCCGAAAATCTCGGCATCAAGAGCAGCAGTTTCGCGTTCGCGCTGGGCGAACTGGTCGAGAAGACCGTCAACTATCGTCTTCGACCAGCGGAAGCCGCCCACCACCCCCGCCGAGCGCAAGCGGATCGAAGGCTACATGCCGAACGAACTCCGCGGCGAGCTGGCCTACAAGGTGCGTCCGCTCAACGGCATATGGGCGACGCCGCCCTATCTGCACAACGGTTCGGTGCCGACCATCGACGACCTGCTTGGAGATCCCGAGAAACGGCCGCCGACATTCTATCTCGGCAGCCGCGAATACGACCCCGTGAAGCTCGGCTACAAGACCGACCCGATCGCCAACGGCTTCGAATTCGACACCTCGATTCGCGGCAATTCGAACAGGGGCCACGAATTCAGGAAGGATTTCAGCAAGGACAAGGAAATCCAGGGCGTGATCGGGCCGGCGCTGTCGGCGGACGATCGAAAGGCGTTGATCGAATATCTCAAGACGCTTTGAGGCGTTCGGAGCGCGCCGCGCAGCTGCTTGCCGGAACTCACTACCAATTGAAGGAAATCAACTCGTCTCTTTCGTTCAAGCGCCGCGATTGCGGCATCCGCTCGCGTTACCTATGCTGACGCATTGTTCCGCAAAGGAGGCGCGTTTCCCATGATTCCACCGCTCGATCCCGTCGTCGCCCAGATCATTCCGCTGCTGCCGCTGCGCGATCCCACGGCGATGACGCCGCAGAGCGCGCGCGATGCACTGAGCGCGCTGGCGGCCTCGCGCGCGGCGGTTCCGCCGCCGCCGGTGGCGAGCGCGGAAGACATCAAGGTGAAAGGCGCCGCCGGCTTCCTCGGCGCGCGGGTCTACCGGAACGGAAGCGGGAAATCGCCGACGGTCGTGTTCTTCCACGGCGGCGGCTGGGTCGCCGGCGATCTCGACACCCATGACCGGCAGGCGCGCTGGCTTGCGATCGAGACCGGCGCGGTCGTCGTCTCGGTCGATTATCGCCGCCCGCCCGAGGTGCGGTTTCCCGGCGCGTTCGAGGACGCGTTTGCGGCGACAAAGGACGTCATCGCCCGCATCGCCGAATTCGGCGGCGACGACGAGCCGCGTCGGCGTCGCCGGCGACAGCGCCGGCGGCAATCTCGCGGCCGTCACCGCGATCGCCTGCCGCGACGCCGGCATCAAACTGGCGGCGCAATTGCTGGTCTATCCCGTCACCGACGTCGCCGGAAATTTCGCGGACACAGAAGAGAACGCGCGCTTTCCCTCGCGCAGCGAGAACGCGGAAGGCTATTTCCTCACCCGCGCCACCATGGAATGGTTTTGCGGCCATTATCTCGCCGACAAGACAGCACGGCACCGACTGGCGCGTGTCGCCGCTGCGCGCCAAAAGCCTCGCCGGCCTCGCGCCCGCGGTCGTCACCACCGCCTGGTTCGATCCGCTCCGCGACGAGGGCAAGGCCTATGCCGACGCGCTGAAGGCCGCCGGCGTGCCGACCAGCTATCATGACGGCCTCGGCCTCATCCACGGCTATTTCGGCCTCGGCGAAGCCTCGGAGACCGCCAAACGCGAAGCGCAACGCGCGAGGGCGGATTTCAAGGCGTTGCTCACCGCCGGCGTCTAGGTCGGGACAGATGGGGGTCCAGAAACAAAACATCGAAAACAACCCCATGCAAAGTAGCTAAGGCTTTGCCAACAGACCTCTTTTTACTGGCGTCCGGGGCTTGAGACGACCTGCCGCGACCACCGGCCACAGGCGGCCTATCCCGTCTCGATCGTCACCTGACCGGCGAGGCGGGCGACGTCGTCGACCCGGCACAATTCCGTTCCGGGATGGAGCAGCGCTGCGGCGCCGGCAGCGACGGCCAGGCGGAAGGCGTCTGCACGCGAGGCTCCCGAAGCCAGCCGCCAGATCAACGCCGCCAGAAAGCTGTCGCCCGCTCCGACCGCGCTCCGCGGCGTGATCGGGATCGGCGGCGCGCGCAAGACCTCTTCGCGCGTCACGAGCGCCGCGCCAAGGTGGGCCATCGTCAACGCGACGACGGCCGCCTTCCCCGTTCCGACAAGATCCTTTGCGGCAGCTTCCCACGCGTAAGCGTCCGACGGTTCGCTTCCGGTCAGCTCGCGCATCTCCCGCAGGTTTGGCTTGATGAGATCGACGCCTTCGGCCGCTGCCGCAGCGAGCGCCGGTCCCGACGTATCCAGCACGAACCTGGCGCCGCGCTGCTTTGCGATTCGCGCCACCTGCGCATAGAAGTCGTCGGGAACGCCATCGGGCAGGCTGCCGCTTGCGACGAGGTAGCGGGGAAACGGCTCGAGCGCCGAAACCAGCCGCAGGCATTCCTTCCACTCGGACTCCTGGAGCCGCGGACCGGGAAGAATGAAGCGGTATTGCTGGCCCGCGCTGATCTCGTCGACGAAGAAATTTTCCCGCGTTTCGCCCGCGATCGTCCAGGTGTGGCTGGCGACGCCCTCCTGATCGAGCAGTTGCCGCAGCAGCTTTCCGATCGCGCCGCCCACCGGGTAGATCGCCCGGGCGTCGCCGCCCAGCCGCCTGATGACCCGCGCGACGTTGATCCCGCCGCCGCCGGGATCGCGCCGCTGCGTTCGGCCACGCAGCTTGGCCACCGGCAGTATCCTGTCGACCGCCGTCGAGAGATCGACGGCAGGGCTCGGCGTGATCGTGACGATGTCGGTCATGGGTTGGTTCGAACCGCGGGCGGCCCGCGCTGCGGGCCCGAACGTGCTGGCGATTCCGGCATGCCTCGAACATCACACGATCGGACATGCGGACTGCGGTTCAGCAAACCTTTTTCGGCTTGCCGATGTCAATAGCTCAGGTGGCAGGAAGCTCGCATGATCGCTCGGCTCGATCCGGAATAGCGAAGATCGCTCCGGGGCCAAATGTCATTCTGGAACGAATACGCTTTTCGTCCGTAGAGCATGCAATCAGGCGGCACATTGGCTCCCGCCTGGAAAGAAGCGGACCATGTGTGAGAAGTGCATCGAGATCGAAAAGAAGATCGAACACTACCGCCAAATACAGCGCTCGATCTCGGATCAATTAACGGTTGATCGTACCGAGGAACTGATCATGGAACTGGAGGCACAAAAGGCCGCCTTGCACCAAGAGTGAGTCGGTTCAGCTGGCCTCGTCCTCAATCGCCCATCAGCCTGAACTCGTCCGCAACGGCGTCGGGCGTACTCGCATCTGCAGGTAGGAGATACAAACCCGTTCTCCTTGGCCCCTGGAAAATTTACAGACTTAGGTTGCGTTCGCATTGGCGCTGAAGGCCCTCGCAAGCCTAAAGTCGGACAGTCCTAAGTTCACTTTTATACATAACCAGCGGAACCGTTTCCTCGGGACGGAATTCATCCACGCGTTGTCAGCATCACTTGACGACAAGGGAGCGGAAATCGACCCAATGCAGCAGGGACAGGACTTACCGATCATATTTGTGGTCGAGGACGATCGGCTCGTGCAGGGACTAGTAGAGGATTCGCTGAGTGAAGGCGGCTTTGCTGTCGCTATCGTCGGTTCTGGTGAGGAAGCCGTAGAGCTCCTCAAAGCAGAAGCCGCCTCTTCCTATCGCGCACTGGTGACCGACATACACCTCAGCGGCGAAATTGACGGCTGGGAGGTTGCCCGCACGGCGAGAGAGATCAACGCCACGCTTCCCGTCGTCTACATGACCGGCGCCGCAGGCGACGAATGGGCTTCAAAGGGTGTGCCGAACAGCCTACTGCTGAACAAGCCATTCGCCCCTGCTCAGCTTGTAACGGCCGTGTCGCAGCTTCTCAACGCCGCCGGACCAACCTCTTAACGCGACGCGTGCGCGGCCGATATAAGCTATGTGGCTCGGCGACCACGCCGTTCACCAACCGCCGCTATGGGGCAGCGATTGCACTTGGACTGTGCGTCACGGCGGCCATCGTCCTTCATTTTGCAGCGCCGTAAAGGACGATTGCTACGGTTGAGGCAAATGAGTTTTCTGAGCTTTTGCTGAAACGTTCCCGCGCGCTGCGCGAATAAAATGGTTGAGGTTCCGCAGTTAGAACCTAAATTTGGGCGTCTTCCGACGACGGAGTTAGCCCAAATGCCAGAACGACGCCGGATCATCCAGCCTACGGATGCCCTTGAAGAACAGTTAGCGACCGAGGCAGAGCGCCTGCGCGAAGAGGCCATGAAGCTCAAGCCTGGGGTCGAGCGAGATGCGCTTCTCCGCAAGGCGCGGCAGGCAGAGACAGGCTCGCACTTGAGCGATTGGCTACGCTCACCAGAGCTACAGCCGCCCCGATAGCATGTACCTTGTTCAATCGGGATCGCTGACGATCGTCGCGCGCACGCCCCGTGAAGCGATGCGCATCCGAGAACGTCTGGAAGATCGCGACACGCCCAGAGTGCGGATCACTGATATGGACGGGCGTGAGATAGACATCGAGAAGGTGGCCGACGAAATCGGCGATTGAGAAGACCCGCGCTCAGACCGTATCGACGATCTTTGCTGTTCCGCCACAAGTGCGCCGATTCGAAGCTTTTCCACGGCAGCAAAGATCACGCCCAGCGCGTCTTCCGTGCGCCAGCGCTCCAAGGGAACTGAGATACGCACGCCGGAGGCCCAGCGGACATCTATAAATTAATGATTAAGAGAAGACGGCAGCCCCGCAGCCTTTAAATTAAGATTTGCGCCCCGTACCTTGAGGCGATGAGCACACCCTCAAAGCCGTACGTTAAGCCGCAGCCGCCCTCGAAAGATCAGCTTCGCGCCATGCTGGCGCAGGCGGTGCGTAACACCCAGCCCGAGCTTAATCCCGTCTCCGCTTCGGCACCTGAGCTGAAGGCAAAGGCGAGCGGCCGTCCCAGCAAGCGCGCATCTGCAAAGCCTGCGATCAAGGCGCGCAAAGGTCGCGCCTAGAGCCCACCGCTGCCTCAGGCAGCAACCCTGCCCGATCCGCGAGGCGAGGACCGAGTGCCTGTCCACCCGGCCTTTTTTGTAGATGCAGATTGTCGCTAAGTCACTGATATTGCTTGGCGATCCCGGCATGACTCGAACATGCGACCTACGGTTTAGGAAACCGTCGCTCTATCCGGCTGAGCTACGGGACCGCGGACCCGCTGGATGGCGGGTGCTTCGGGTTTCATATCAAAGGGCGCGCGCTGTCGCCAGCCCTCGTGACCCGGTCCCGGACGCCTGAAAAACGCTGATGGCCGGGACGAAGCCCGGCCATGTCGAAAAACGAGTCTCGAGGTTCCGCCGTTACGCCTTGATATTATTCTCCCGCACCACCTGGCCCCAGACGCTGACCTGCTTGGCGAAGAAGGTCGCAAAATCCTTGCCGTCGGCGAGCAGCAGCGTCATCTGCTGCGTGTCCTTCAGGTTGGCCGCCACCGCCGGGTCGCTCAGAATCTCCTTCACGGATTTCGCCATGCTGTCGATGATGTCCGGCGGCGTGCCGGTTGGCGCAAAGATGCCCCACCAGGCCAGCGTCTCGAAATCCGGATAGCCCGCTTCGATCGCGGTCTGGGTGTCCTTGAGCACCGGCATCCGTTCGCGGCCCATCTGCAGGATCGGGCGCAGCCTGTTGGTGCCGAGCTGCGCCGTGACCAGCGCCGCCGATCCGATGATCATGTCGACATGGCCGCCGAGCACGTCGTTCATCGCCGGCCCGCCGCCGCGATAGGGCACATGCACCATCTCGACGCCGGCTTTCTTGCCGAGCACGGTCATCGCCAGATGGCCGAGCGTGCCGATGCCGACGGAGGCGTACTTCACGACGCCGGGATTGGCCTTGGACGCTGCGACCACGTCGGCAAAATTCTTGTACGGCCGCTCGGCGTTCGCGGCGAGAACATACGGCGCGGTGCCGACCAAAAACACCGGCACCAGATCCTTTTCGACATCGAGGCCCGGCTTTTCCAGGATCGAGGGGATCACCGCGTGCGAATCGAAGGTCACCATGAAGGTCGACCCGTCAGGCGGGCTCTTGGCGACCTGGATGGCGCCGAGCGAGCCGGCCGCGCCGGACTTGTTTTCCACCAGCACGGTGCGGCCGAGCTTGGTCTGCAGATGCGACTGCAGCAGCCGCGCCATCGCGTCGGTGGAACCGCCCGGCGGGAACGGCACCACCAGCGTCATGTTCTTGGCCTGCTGCGCCAGCACCGGCGTCACCGCGAACGCGGCCGACGCCGCCAGCAGAGTGCGTCTGGAAATCTTCACCAAGTGTATCCTCCTGAATATGACCGCGATTTGTTTTTGTTGTTCGCAGACTTGACTAGAGCGCGATGAATTTTCTCTGAATCGTCATCCCGCTATATTGCTATTGGAGCATGATCTCCTCGCAAACGCGTTCCGCGTTCGCGAGGGATAACCGGTTTACACTTTTCCGGATCATGCCCTAGCCAAAGCCGGACCCGGCCTTCTTGTATTCGGGCCGCGGCGGGCTGAAGACGTCAAGCACGCGGGCGCCGTCCGGTCCAGCCCGCATGGTGTGCGGCACATTGCCCGGCGTGCGCCAGAAGTCGCCCTTCTTGACCGCGATCTCCTCGCCGCCCTGAACGCGGATCGCCGAGCCGTCGAGCAGCACGCCCCATTGTTCCTCGGGGTGATGATGCAGCGTGCCCTGCGCATGCGGCGCCAGCGTCACCACCGACAGCATCGCCTGCTCGCCGGAGAAGATGCGCGTCGAGACGCCGGCGGCGAGTTCGCGCAGCAGGCCGTCGGCCGGGTTGTCGAGATTGTGGAATTCGTCCTTTTGACTCATCGTTCCTCCTGGCGCCTGCGGCGCGTCGATCGAGTTTTTCCGTCAGGATTTGCCGTAAGAACCCTGATAGCGGCCTTCGCGAATCGAGATGATGGTCTGCTCCTCGCGCGCGATCTGGGCACGCACGGCTTCCAGCAGGGTGGCCGCCGTCGCGGCGGGAAACGACACCACGCCGTCCTCGTCGCCGACCACGATGTCGCCCGGCGAGATCACCGAGCCGCCGATCGACACCGGCACGTTGATTTCGCCCGGCCCGCTCTTGTAGGGGCCGCGGTGGATCGCGCTGCGGGCAAAGCAGGGAAAGTCGGACGCCGCAAACGCCGCGACGTCGCGGATCGCGCCGTCGATCACATAGCCGGCGGCGCCGCGGTATTCGGCAATGGTCTTCATGATCTCGCCGACCAGCGCCCGCGTCTCGTCGCCGCCGCCATCGACCACGATGACGTCGCCGGGGCCGACCAGTTCGAGCGCTTTATGAATTGCCAGATTATCGCCCGGCCGGGTGCGCACGGTGAAGGCGACCCCGACCAGCTTGCAGCCGCGATGGAACGGCCGCAGGCCGACGGCACCCGGCAGCCGCGCCAGGTTGTCAGAGATCACGGAGGTCGGCAGGCCCCTGAACGCCTCGATCAGGTCAGGCGCGGGCTTCGGCACGCTGGTCATCGCCGTGGTGATGCTCATTAGGACAGTTTCTCCCTGCGGCCCGGCGCTGAGGTCCGGATTTGCCGCCACATGATGGTTTCGATGGGCGCAGAACCATTAGCATTCCGCTTGAGCAGGTATAAGGGATTTGCAACACGTCGCTCAGGGTCGAGCCCCCTCTTAGGATGGCATCATGGATGACGCGACGATGCGTCGCGCAGCCTCAGCGACCTGAAATTGTGGCTCGGGCCACACCTGTTAATACGAAGTTAACCACGCCGGCCCGAGGCTAGCTTCGCAAGATTCACCCACGCCGGTTGCCTGAAAATGCAATTCCAGAGCCTCTCGCCCTCCCCGGCCCTTTCGATCGTCGAGTTTTCCGACATCGACGCCTTCCGGCCGGTCGAGTTCGCCGCCGATGCGCGCAGCGTCCCGCTGAATCTGACGAATTTCCATACCGCGCGCGCGATGGTGCAGCTGCCGTTCTGCCAGATCACCGTACTGACCTCGTTTCCGCGCATCGTCGACGTCAGCTACCGCGCGGCGCATGGCCTCGTGATCTTCCAGCTCGAGGACAATCACGAGGTATCCGTCAACGGCATGTCCGCAGAGCGCCCGGCCTTCATCGGCCTGCGCGGCAATGTGGACCTGCAATTCGTCGAGCCGCGCAGTTCGCTGCACGCCATCATCACCCTCGGCGCCGGCCTGCGGGACCGGGAATGGTTCGATACGCCGGACGCGCTCTGCCCGTTCCTGCCGGACGCCGGCGCGCTGGCGGCGGTCAGGTCCGTGACGGCGGAGATTTTGCAGACGGCTTCCGCCAGACCCGATTTGCTGCAGGAGATCGGCTCGGCGCTGGCGCTCCAGGAACGATTGCTGCTCGTCCTCGACGAGATGTTCCGCCGCAGCCGGGCGCCGCAGGTGGCGGGCCGCATGGCAAGCCGGGGCTATAGCCGCCTCGTTCGCATGATCGACGATTATGTCGCCTTCCATGCGGCTTCCGCCATCTACAGCGCCGACCTCGCCGAACAATGCGGCGTCTCGGTGCGGACATTGGGCACGGCTGTCGCGACGGTGCGCGGCATGAGCCTGCATCGCTATCTGCGTCTCAAGCAGCTCTGGTCGGCGCGCGCCCAACTCGTCAAGGGATCGGACACCATTACCGTAACGTCGTGCGCGCGCGCCAACGGCTTCCATCACATGGGCGAATTCGCGAAACTCTATCGCGCGACGTTCGGCGAAACCGCATCGCACACGCTGGGCCGCGCACGCACCTCCTGACTGAATCTTGCCACAATGTGGCGCGCTTATCCGGCCGCGCTGAATTGGCGCGCCGAGAATCATTCCAGCATCACCGTGCGCAGCGAGTCTTGCCGTTGAATTTATTCGATAAATTTCAACGACATGACGCTGTGTTCCATCGGTCACATGCGCCGGATAAAGTCATGATGGCAGCGGGAAAATCGTGCAATTTCGGGGTGACAGCGCTGCCAAAATGATGACAATCGACTCAATCAAGGTTCCCAAGAGCATGATCCGGAAAAGCGGATACCGTTTTCCGAACAGATCGTGCTCGAACAGAGATTGGATTCATGATTCGATTTGATCAAATCGCATCATGAGTCCCGAGAACTGGACTGGAGAGTGTCGTCCGTGATCGCCTCACGTGCTTCTTCGTTTGCCATTGCCACCGTCGGAAGCCTCGATCGTGCTGGCTCCGGTGCGCTGCGACGCGCAGTGGTGGCGCAGCACGCCTGTCGATTTCGAATCCTGCGCCGACGTGGCCGAGAAGGCGAAGACCAAGGAAGAAAAGACGGCCAAGCTCGCCGAGTGCAATGCGAAATTCGCCGGCCGTCGCAAGCCCGGCGGCGGCTACACCTATTACGACTTCATGCAGGACCGCATCTTCGACATCGCAGGGCCAAATCCGACGCCGGAAGAGCAGAAGAAGATCGACGAGCAATATACCGCCTATCTCGAACGCGAGCGGCGCAATCACGCCGCCGCGACGCTGGCCGCCAAGCAGCAGCCGGAGCCGCCGCCAGCCCAGGATTGGCAGCAGGTCTCGCTGCGCAGCGAACCGCCCCCGCCGGCGCCCCTCGAAACCGAAAAGGTGCCGGTGCCGGTGGCAAGCCCGATCAAGCAGGCCGCGCGCCTCAAGGCTGCGCAATGCGCCAGGGACCAGTTCTCGTGTGAATGGCCGCGGCTTTCCGAGAAGGTCAACGAGCTGAAGAGGCTGTTCAACCCGCAGCAGCAGCAGCAACAGGCGCAGGCGCCGGCAGAAGAAGGGCTAGCTCTTCTGTCGTCCCGGCCTGGGCGCAGGGACCCATAGCCACCGGCCGTCGTTGTCTTGAAATGACGTCTACCGTTCTGCCTTATCGATAGATCCACGCGGTATGGGTCCCTGCGTTCGCCGGGACGACGATCCAGATTGCGCTCGCGCCTCGCTAACCTCAGCCTCAATGCGTGCGCGGTTTCTTGACGCGACGCGGCTTGGCGACCGGCGCATCGGCGGCGCGCGACGCCGCGCGCTGCTCCTGCAGCCGGGCGTCATAGCCCGGCGACGGCGTCGCCGTCGGCGGCACCGCGCGGGCGGGCGTCAATGACGCCGAGCCGGCAAGGACGGCCGCCATCAATGCCAGACCTGTCCGTTTCATTCGCTTCTCCCTCGAACGCATGCATCTATTCGGCGCCACTCTAGGCCGGCGCCGCGCGCGCAGCCAATCAATTCGCCGCGCGAACCTGCGCCGGCGTCAGGCCCGGCGAGCCGCTGGCCGTCGCGCTCGGCCTGCCGGATCAGTTCCACGATCCGGCGCGACAGCGGCGACTTGCAGCCCGCGTCGCCCGGCGATTTCGGTGATGACGCCCTGCAGATAATCGATCTCGGTGCGCCGGCCGTGTTTGAGATCTTCCCACATCGACGAGCGCGCCTCGGGATCGATCTTCATGGTCCGGCCCAGCATCGGCTCGAAGATGAAATTGGGCAGGCGCAGCAGCGGCGGCATCCACGCCGGCGGGATCGGCGTCGGCGAGACCGGCTTGATGCCCTCGGCGCGGATCGCGGCCAGGGCTTCCGCCAGCTGATCGGCGAACAATTGCCGCCATGGCCGCTGAGCCAGTTGCCGGCGCAGCGGCAGGCCGGACAGCGCATTGAGCGCGTTGTTGAGATTGAGCAGCAGCTTGCCCCATTGCACGCCGTCGATGTTGCCGGTCGGCCGCATCGTCAGGCCCGGCACCGACAGTTTTTCGGCGGTGTGCGCCTCGTCCTGTTCGATGACGATGTCGCCGGAGGTGGCGCGATGAAACCGTCCCTCGCCGAGCGCCATCACGTTGAACGGCACCATGCCGCCGAGCACGCGCCGCCCCGGCAGGCGGTCGCGCAGGAGCGGCGGCATTGCCGACGCCGTTCTGCAGGCTGACGATGACGGCATCCGGATGGCGCGTGGCTGGCGATGATATCGGCCATGGCAGCGGTATCCGCGCTCTTGACCGTGACCAGCACGATGCCGGCATCGGCAAACAGCGAAGGATTTTCCGACAAGGCGAGCCGATCGCGCGCGATGGTCTGGTCAAAGCCTTCAAAACTCGTCGGCCGCAGCCCATGCGCCTCGATCTCGGCGATCACGCGCGGACGCGCCAGCAGCGCAACGCGGCGACCGCCGGCCGCCAGCATGCCGCCGACGAAGCAGCCGATGCTGCCCGCCCCTGCAATGCCGATCGTCTGGCCCGCAACCATTTTGCACCTACCGCGTTGCACCGGGCTTCAAATAGCAGAGCGCGCGGACCGAGCCTATGCCAGGCGCTGGCCGCCCGCTCCTTGTAACCGTCATGCGCCGCCGTTATGTTTCACGCGGGGCTACGCGGAGGAGACGACCATGGGTTTACTCGACGTACTCAACGGCATGCAGAACGGCCCGCGCGGCCCGAGCACCCCCAGCGCACAATCCGATAGCGGCGGCGGTATGTCACCGATGACGATGGCGATCCTGGCGCTGTTGGCCTGGAAAGGCATCAAGCATTTCACCGGCAATCAGGCCGGCGCCGCGCCGCGCCCGACGCCCGCTCCCACACCCGGCAATGTGACCGCCAGCCTGCCCGGCGGCGGCGCGGGCGGCATGAGCGACATCCTCAAGGGCGGATTGGGCGGACTGCTCGCGGGCGGCGCGGCCGGCAGCATCCTGAGCGGCGGCCTCGGCGACCTCCTGAATCAATTCCAGCAGAAGGGGCTCGGCGATCAGGCCAGTTCCTGGGTCAGCAACGGTCCCAACAAGCAGATCGCGCCCGGCGATCTCGCCAATGCGCTCGGCGCCGACCAGATCCAATCCCTCGCCTCCCAGAGCGGCCTGTCCCGCGACGAATTGCTGCAAGGCCTCAGCAAGTATCTGCCCGACGTCGTCAATCATCTGACGCCGGACGGACGGCTGCCGGACGAGAACGAATTGTCGGGCCGGATTTGACGCCGCACCGGCGCGGCGCAGGATTGCGCCGCGCGGACATCGACGCATTGCAAAGGGGATCGAACATGAGCGGCATTATCTGGATCATCGTGGTCGGCTTCATCGCCGGCATCATCGCGCGGATGCTCTCGCCCGGACCGAACAATCCGACCGGTTTCATCCTGACCACGGTGCTCGGCATCGCCGGCGCGTTTCTGGCGACATGGATCGGCCAGGCGATCGGCCATTACAGCCCCGACCAGGGCGCCGGCTTCATCACCGCCACCATCGGCGCGCTGGTGGTGCTGTTCATCTGGAACCGGCTGGTGGCCAGCCGCGTGATCTCGGATCCGGGCAACAGGTGAGAATTCGTAGGGTGGGCAAAGGCGCGCTAGCGCCGTGCCCACCATCTCTCACCGAGATGCGCGTGAGATGGTGGGCACGCTTCGCTCTGCCCACCCTACGAATATCGCAGTTCAAACAATCACAGCACCAGATGCATGCCCGCATCCATGCGGACGAATTCGCCGGTCATGTTGCTCGATGCCGGCGAGGCCAGAAAGCACACCAGTTGCGCGATGTCGTCGGCGGTCGAGGCGATCTTCAGCGGCACCTTCGCGACCACGGCGTCGCGCACCGCTTTCGCGCCGGCCTCGCCGCGGCCCTTGGTGAACCAGGGCGTATCGATATAGCCGGGGCACACCGTGTTGACGCGGATCAGCGGCGCCAGCGCGCGCGCCAGCGACTGCGTCATGGTGTTGAGCGCGCCCTTGCTCGCGGCATAGGCGACCGAGGAGCCGCCGCCGGAAATACCGGCGACCGACGACACGTTGACCACGGCCGACGGCTTGCCGGAAGCTTTCGCGCCGGCTTCGAGCTGCGCGCGCGCCGCGCGGATCATCTGGAACGGGCCGATGGTGTTGACGGCGTAGATGCGCTGAAAATCCTCCGCCGTCAGCCCGTCGAGATCGTGATGCGGCACATGCTTGGTGGTGCCGGCATTGTTGACCAGCACATCGAGCCGGCCCCAGGCTGCGGCGGCGGCCGCGATCTTCTTGCAGTCTTCATCGCGCGAGACGTCGCCCTGCACCACCACGACTTCGGCGCCGGCGCTGCGGCAGAGATCGGCGGTGGCTTCGGCTTCCGCCTTGCTGTTGGAATAATTGACGACGATGCGCGCGCCGCCCTTGGCCAGAATGGCGGCGGTGGCGGCTCCGAGGCCCGAGGCAGAACCGGTGACTATCGCGCACAAACCATCCTTCGACATCCGCATTTCCTCTTGTTGTTTTGAGCTGGGTTTCGAGCCGCCCGTCGGTCGCGGCTTACCATATCGTGCGGCAAAGTGCGCGCAAATCCGCGAACGTTCCACTATGCGGAATTTATTCTTCGCACGCCGGCCTTCATGCCGCCGCCTCATGCGGCCCTGCGGACAGCGCTTGTCAGGGCTATGGCTTTTGCCCATCATAAAGCGCAAGAAAAGACCGCACCCGAGGTCTTGGCGAACGCGCGAGGCCGGGCGGTGCCAATCAATTTCGGGGAACGCTGTGGCGGAGAGTGACAACATCGTTGCCGAGACCGCGGAGAAAATCTTCGCCGATCTCGCCGACGCCCAAACCATCAATCGCGACAAGAAGGGCGACGTGGAAAGCGCCGCTCTGGCAGGCGCTGACGGAAGCCGGCCTGCCGCTTGTCCTGGGTGGGCGAAGATTGCGGCGGCTCGGGCGCCTCGCTCGCCGAAGGTTTCAGCGTGCTGAGCGCGGCCGGCCGCTTTGCGATCGCGGTGCCGCTGGCCGAAACCATGCTGGCCGGCTGGCTGCTGGCGCAGGCCAAGATCGCCTCGCCCGACGGCGAGATGACGGTGGTGCCCGCGAGCCCGAAGGACCGGATTACCCTCAATGCCGACGGCAGTCTCTCCGGCCGGGCGCGCAGCGTGCCGTTCGCCAAGGCGGCGAAGCATTTTGCGGTGCTCGCCAGCGACGCGAAAGGCAGCGTCTCGATCGCGCTGGTCGATGCCGGCAAATGCCGGATCGAGGCCGGGCATCGGCCTCGGCGGCGACAATTCGGACACGGTGACGCTGGACAAGGTGCAGCCGGTCACGATCAAGCCGGCGCCGAAAGGTTTTGACCAGACCCGGCTGATGCTGATGGGCGGCGTCGCGCGATCGCTGCAGATCGCGGGCGCGCTGGAATCGCTGCTGGAAATTTCCGTGCGCTATTCCAACGAGCGCGTCGCCTTCGAGAAGAAGATTTCGAAATTCCAGGCGGTGCAGCACAATCTGGCGCGGCTCGCCGGCGAGTCGGCAGCGGCACTTGCGGCGGCGACCTCGGCCGCGGACGCCATGGCCAATGCGACCGACTTCAACGACGAAGTGTTCCTCGAAGCGGCGGCGGCAAAAATCCGCTGCGCGGAGGCGGCGGAGAAGGGCGGCGCGATCGCCCATCAGGTGCATGGCGCGATCGGCTTCACCAGCGAGCACATCCTGCATCGCTATTCGCTGCGGGCGCTGGCCTGGCGCGACGATTTCGGTTCCGAAAGCTACTGGGCGGTCGAGCTCGGCAAGCTGGTCTGCGACCGCGGCGCCGATGAATTGTGGCCGCTGGTGGCCTCGCGCTGACATCAACACCGATCAGAGTCGAGACAACAACAATGACCGCAGCCCTTCGTTTCGATCCGATCCGCCTGCCGGAAAAATGCGAGCAATTGCGCAAGGAAGTGCGCGCCTTCCTCGCCGAGGAAATCGCCGCCGGCACCTTCGATCCGCACAAGCCGAACCGCGAAGACACCGACGTGCCGGAATTTTCCCGCAAGGTCGGCGCGAAGGGCTGGCTCGGCATGACCTGGCCGAAGAAATATGGCGGCCACGAGCGCTCGTTCCTCGAGCGCTATGTGGTGACCGAGGAAATGCGCGTCGCCAACGCGCCGACGCGGCGCTTCTTCGTCGCCGACCGCCAGAGCGGCCCGGTGCTGCTGAAATACGCGCCCGAGAATATCAAGATGGACATCCTGCCGCGCATCTGCCGCGGCGAGGTCTGTTTCGCGATCGGCATGAGCGAGCCGAACTCCGGCTCCGATCTGTTCGCGGCGAAGACCCGCGCGACCAAGACCGACGGCGGCTATCTGATCAACGGCACCAAGATCTGGACCTCCTCGGCCCATATCGCCGACTACATGATCGCGATCTTCCGGACCTCACCGCCGACCAAGGAAAACCGCCGCCACGGCCTGACGCAGTTTCTGGTCAAGATGAAGCAGCCGGGCATCCAGGTGAACCCGATCGGCCAGATCACCGGGCAGTACGAATTCAACGAGGTGGTCTTCACCGACTTCTTCGTGCCCGACGATCACGTGCTCGGCGAAATCGACGGCGCCTGGAAGCAGGCGACCTCCGAGCTCGCCTACGAGCGATCGCGGCCCGGAGCGCTTCCTCGAAACCTATTACGTGCTGACCGAACTGGTCCGCGCCGTCGGCAAGAATCCGGACACCCGCAGCGCCGAAGGCATCGGCCGGCTGGTGGCGCAGGTGCACACCATGCGGCGCATGTCGGTCTCGGTGGCGGGCATGCTGCAGGCCGGCAAGGAGCCGGTGGTGGAAGCCTCGATCGTCAAGGACATCGGCACGGTGTGGGAGCAGCAATTGCCGCATCGCGTCCGCGATCTCGCCGCCTTTGTCGAGGAAACCGCCACCAACCGCGAGACGCTGGAAAAGCAGCTCGACTTCGCCATCAAGACCGCGCCCAAGCTGACGATCCAGGGCGGCACCACCGAAGTGCTGCGCGGCATCATCGCCCGCGGGCTCGGTCTGCGCTAAGCGCGCGGCCTGCGCTAATTCAACGAGGAAACCTTCATGACCAAATACACTGATATCGGCGTCGAGAAGCACGGCCACGTCGGCCTGATCGAAATCCGCAAGCCCCCGCTGAACTTCTTCGACGTCTCGCTGATCAACCAGATCGCGGACGCGCTGGAAGAGTTCGACAAGGACATCGAGATCCGCGCCTCGGTGCTCGCCGCCCAGGGCAAGGCGTTCTGCGCCGGCGCCGATTTCTCCGATCCGAAGCGGCAGGAGCAGGAAGAGCAGCTCGCAAAAGGATCCGGCCGCCAACCTGCCGATCAACCATCTCTATGTCCAGGCCGTGCGCATCTTCCGCAACAAGAAGCCGATCGTCGCCGCCGTCCATGGCGCCGCCATCGGCGGCGGGCTCGGCCTTGCCGTCTCGGCGGATTTCCGCGTCACCTGCCCCGAGGCGCGCTTCGCCGCCAACTTCACCAAGCTCGGCTTCCATCCCGGCTTCGGCCTGACCGCGACGCTTCCCGAACTGGTCGGCAAGAACAATGCGGAACTGATTTTCTACACCAGCCGCCGCGTCACCGGCGAGGAAGCCACGCGCATGGGCCTTGCCAATCTCTGCGTGCCGCAGGACCAGGTGCGCGCCGAGGCGATGAAGCTCGCCGCCGAAATCGCCGAATGCTCGCCGCTCGGCCTGATCTCGACCCGCGCCACCATGCGCGCCGGCCTCGCCGACCGCGTGCTCGCCGCGACCAATCACGAACTGGTCGAGCAGAACAAGCTGCGCGCGACGGAAGATTTCAAGGAAGGCGTCAAGGCGACCGCCGAACGCCGCGTCGCGAATTTCAAGGGGCGGTGATTTCAGCGTCGCGCTCTCTCAACGTCGTCCCTGCGGAACGCAGGTGACCCGATAGCGCCGGACGAGGCTCTCTCGCACGACGGGCATGCGTGCGTAGACACCTTGCTCACCCGTCCGACGCATCTGCGCGTTATGGGTCCCCGCGTTCGCCGGGACGACTGGTTGATGGGTCAGCGCTCACGCCACCAGCTTGAACGTCACGCCGCACAGATCGAATCCGTCGCCCGACACCTTGCAGCCCTTCGCCTTGGCCGCATCGCGCACCTTGGCGATATCGGCGACCCGGAACGTCAGCCCGCTCATCAGATCGCTCGCGCCCTTGACGAAGCGGAAGCTGGCATTGGGCAGTTTCAGTTCCGCATCACCACTGACGGCAACGCCCAAAATCTTCCCCCAATGCTCGGCGAGGCCCTTGCGGATCCGGGCTCTGCATCTCGACTTCCGTCAGCGCCAGCGTCACGTCCTTGCGGATCGACTTCTGCCAGTCCGGCCCCGCCGGCGGATAGGGGCCCAGCACATCGTCGCTGCCGTCGGTGTGGTTGAACTCGATGAAGGCGGCGCGGCAATCGCGCGGGTGCAGTTGCACGCCGTGATAGGGCGCGTGCGTGATCACGTTGGCGGTGCGCACGCCGATCTCGTTGGCATGCTTGCCGCGCGCGTCGGGATCGTCGCAGCAGAAGATCGCCATGTAGCCGCCGCGGCCGCCGGTCTTGTCGAGGAAGCGTCCCGCCGCGGTGCCCGGCTGGAACGGCGCCACCACTTCCAGCAGGATCGTGTCGACCGGCAGCAGCGCGTTCTCCAGGCCGTATTTCGCGACGTTACCGTCGCGGTAGCAGACGTTGAGGCCCATGATCTCGGAAATGTCCGAGATCACGGGCGCGAGATGCGGCGCCACCAGGCAGATCTGCCGCAGCCTGAGATATTCCGCCATCTCAATGGCCCTGAAAGACGGGCTTGCGCTTCTCGACAAAGGCCTTTGCCGCTTCCTTGTGATCGGCGGTCTCGCCCGAGCGCGAATGATGGATCGCCTCGCCGTCGAAGCAGGCTTCCAGCGTCATCGTCTCGGCGTTGTTGATGTTGCGCTTGATGTAGCCCAGCGTCACCGACGGCCCCTGCGCCAGCGACATCGCGAGATCGCGCGCCTCGGCGTCGATCTCGGCGTCCGGCACCACCTTCGTCACCATGCCGAGATTGTAGGCTTCCGTCGCGCTCAGCACCGGCGAGGTCAGATAGAGCTCGCGCGCTTTCGCGCTGCCGAGCATCTGGGTGAGGAAGTAGGTGCCGCCGTAGTCGCCGGACAGCCCGACCTTGGCGAACGCGGTCGTGATCTTGCAGGAGGCGCTGGCGACGCGCAGATCGCAGGACAGCGCGATCGAGAGGCCGGCGCCGGCCGCGGCACCGTCGAGCTGCGCCACCACCGGCTTCGGCATCTGGTGCAGGAGGCGCGACACCTCCATGCCGCGGCGCAGATTGGCCATCTTGGCCTCGAACGGCAGCGGCGCCCTGCCCTCCGCCATCGACTTGACGTCGCCGCCGACGCAGAACGTGCCGCCGGCGCCCTTGATCAGCACCGCGCGCACCTCGTGATCCTCCGCCGCGCGCCGCGCCGCCTCCACCAGCCCGCGCGTCATGTCCGGGTTCAGCGCATTGCGCCGGTCGGGGCGGTTCATGGTGATGGTGAGCAGGCCGGAGTCGAGATTCTGGAGGACCATTTCGTTTGCGCTCATGGATGGTGCTTTCGTTTGTTGTTGTTGGTTGTCGTAAATTCGATCGGTGCCGTAGGGTGGGCAAAGGCGCGTAGCGCCGTGCCCACCAACTTGCCGCCGGCGGTGGTGGGCACGCTGCGCTTTGCCCACCCTACGAAGCGTTCTATTTCTTCACCAGCGGACAGCGCGAGGCTTCCAGCGACTGGAACGCCTCGTTGCCGGGGATCGTCGTCAGCAGCTTGTAGTAATCCCAGCGCGCCTTCGACTCCGACGGCTTCTTGACCTCGAACAGATACATGTCGTGCACCATGCGGCCGTCCTCGCGGATCTTGCCGTTCTTGGCGAACATGTCGTTGATCGGGGTTTCCTTCATGATCTTGATGACGGCGGCGGAATCGGTGGTCCCTGCGGCCTTCACGGCTTTCAGATAGTGCGTCACCGAAGAATAGACGCCGGCCTGCGCCGAGGTCGGCACCCGCTTGATGCGCTCCTGGAAACGCTTGGAGAACGCGCGGGTGTCGTCGTTGAGATCCCAGTAGAAGGCTTCCGAAAGCAGCAGGCCCTGCGCGGTTTCCAGACCGATGCTGTCGATATCGGTGACGAAGGCGAGCAGCGGCGCGACTTTCTGGCCGCCCTTCATCAAGCCGAACTCGGCCGCCTGCTTGATGCCGTTGACGGTGTCGCCGCCGGCGTTGGCCAGCCCGATCACCTTGGCTTTCGACGCCTGCGCCTGCAGCAGGAAGGAGGAGAAGTCCGACGTGTTGAGCGGATGCCGCACGGTGCCGAGCACCTTGCCGCCGGACTTCAGCACCACGTTGGTGGTGTCCTTTTCGAGATCCTGGCCGAAGGCATAGTCGGCGGTCAGGAAGTACCAGCTGTCGAGGCCCTGCTTGACGGCGGCAAGGCCGGTCACATTGGCCTGGCCGAAGGTGTCGAACACATAGTGTACCGTGTAGGGACCGCAGGCCTCGTTGCTGAGCCGGATCGAGCCGGGGCCGTTGAAGATCACGATCTTGTTGCGCGCCTTCGCGATCTCGCCGGCGGCAAGCGCGGTGGCGGACGCCGCGACGTCGAACAGCATCTCGACGCCCTGATTGTCCAGCATGTCGCGGGCGATGTTGGCGGAAAGGTCGGCCTTGTTCTGATGATCGGCCGCGATGATCTCGATCTTGCGGCCCAGCACTTCGCCGCCGAAATCCTCGGCCGCCATTTTCGCGGCGATCTCCGAGCCCGGCCCGGTGATGTCGGCGTAGAGGCTCGACATGTCGAGAATGCCGCCGAGCTTCAGCGGCTTGCTTTGCGCCAATGCCGCGGTCGCCGACATCGCCAGTACCGCGGCGACAATGGCTGTGGTTGTTCTCTTCACGAAGGCCTCCCTGTGCGCGCCGCATTGCCTGCGGCTTTGAAATTTTCGGCGCGATCATGCCGCATGGAGTCGGCAGCGGCAAGGCGCGGGGGATCCGCCGTGTTTTCCGCTAAGCGGAATGATCGGTCCGTAGGATGGGTAGAGCGCAGCGAAACCCATCAATTCATGCGCGGAAGCATGATGGGTTTCGCGAGCTCACCCATCCTACGCAGCGATGCTACCCCAACAGCCCCTTCCCCGGCACATGATTGAGCTCGAGCCGGATGCCATCGGGATCCTCGAACAGGATCGAATAATATCCCGGCGCCCACTGGTCCTCGCGCGGCGCGCGGATGATTTTCGCGCCGAGCGTCTGAAGAAAACGATGCAGCTCATCGACGTCGCCGCGCTCGCGGGCGCGGAAGCAGAGATGATGCAGGCCGACGCGCTTCTGTTCGAACACAGCGCCTTCGTGCTCGGCGGACGGCGCGCTGATGCCGACCGCGGTTCGGCCGCCGACGCAATAGAAAGTCGTCTCGGTATCGATCACGGGCTTCAGCCCGAGGAACGGCAGCAATTCACGATAAAATTCGCGGGAGCGTTCAAAGTTTGAAGCCGTAAGGAAAATATGTGCGATGCCGTTGACTTCCATGATCTCCCCCCTCTGCGGCAATTCCAGGTAGCAGTGCCGTCGATGATCGAGCATACAGAACAAGCGGCGCGGGGAGCAGCGGCATGAAGCACATGGCAAGGCGCTGCAGCGCTGCGCTCGCGGCATGCGCCGCGTCGCTGCTGGTGCCGACAGCCGCTGAACGCGCAAGCGCTGCCGATTGCACGCTGGAGCAGCAGGGCGAAGGGCGCGTCGCCGCCATCGTCGATGCGCGCAGCCTTCGCCTCGACGACGGCCGCGAAATCCGCCTCGCCGGCATCGAACGCGGCCGAGCCGACAGCGCCAGCGGCAGGGCAGCCCTTGCCGCCATCGCCGCCGGCCGCGAGGTGACGCTGCATGGCGATGACGACTCGCCGGATCGCTATGGCCGCCAGAGCGCCTTTGTATTCGTGGCCGGTTCGCAACACTCACTGCAAAGCGAACTGTTGCGCCGTGGCGAGGCGCTCGCATCCATTGATATCGCAGACAAAAATTGCGCCGCCGCCCTGGCTGCTGCCGAGCGCGCGGCGCGCGATGCCAAATTGGGCATTTGGGCGCAACCACTCGGCCATAAAAAACGCGGAAAGTTCGGGCGATATTCTGGCCGCGATTGGGCACTTTACGGTGGTCGAGGGCACAGTCCTGTCGGTCCGGCAGGCAGGGGCGATCACCTACCTGAACTTCGGGCGAAACTGGACACGGGACTTTGCGGCGACTATTCCAAGGCGCATCATGCCGGCGTTCGAGAGCGCCAGCCTTGGGCCTAAGTCGCTCGAAAATAAACGAATTCGTGTCCGCGGCATTGTCTCGTCGCGGGGAGGACCACGGATCGAATTGCTTGCGGGTGGGGCAAGTTGAGGTGCTGGGCGGGACCTAGCGCTTGATTCGGAGACTGGGCACCGGTTTTCGGTTGGATCGAACGCAAAAACGGATGAGATCGACGATTCCAGACGGATCGTGGGTCCAGAGGCTGATTTTGACGCATCGTGCAGAATCGCGCGAAGGAAACACGGGTTGCCGCCTTCTGGCCGCGCCAGCGCTGCTGTGCGCCGCGCTCGCGCTTTCGGCCTGTGGAAATCTGGGAAAGCTCGAGACCGACCGCCGCGCCGTTGCCGGTGCCGAAGCCGAACCGAACCGTCGCGCAGACGCCTGCCAGCGAGCGCGAACATGAGCGCATTCTGGCCTCCTACGGCGGCGCCTATGAAGATCCGAAACTTTCGACCCTGATCGGCAAGACGGTCGACCGGCTGGTCGCGGCCTCCGACCGACCCGAGCAGGCCTACCGGGTGACCATCCTCAATTCCGGCGCGGTCAACGCCTTCGCGCTGCCGACCGGCCAGCTCTATGTGACGCGCGGCCTGATCGCGCTTGCCAGCGACACGTCCGAATTGTCCTCGGTGCTGAGCCACGAGATGGCGCATGTCATCGCCAAGCACGCCTCGATCCGGGAAGACCAGGCGCGGCAGGCGGCGGTGGTGACCCGTGTCGTCACCGACATGAGCAACGACCCCGATCTGACGGCGCTGGCGCTGGCGAAAACCAAACTGACGATGGCGAGCTTCTCGCGCGCGCAGGAATTCGAGGCCGACGGCATCGGCGTCGGCATCGCCGCCCGCGCCCGTTTCGACCCCTATGGCGCGGCGCGCTTCCTCGCCTCGATGGAACGCAATGCCGCGATGAAGGCCGGCAAGACCTCGCTCGATCCGCGCGCGCAGGATTTCCTGTCCTCGCATCCGGCGACGCCGGAACGCGTGCAGAACGCGCAGGCCAGCGCCCGGCAATACACCTCGCCGCAGGGCGCCGAGCGCGACCGCGAGACCTATCTCGCCGCGATCGACAACATCGTCTATGGCGAGGACCCCAGCGAAGGCTTCGTGCGCGGCCGCCGCTTCCTGCATCCAAAGCTCGGCTTCACCTTCCAGGCTCCCGAGACCTTCACGCTGGATAACACCGCGCAGGCGGTGATCGGCGTGCGCGACGGCGGCACGCAGGCGATGCGCTTCGACGTGGTGCGCGTGCCGGCCGAACAGTCGCTGTCCGATTATCTCAACTCGGGATGGATGGAAGGCGTCGACAAGGGTTCGACCGAAGACCTCATGATCAACGGTTTTCCGGTGGCAGCGGCGAACGCCAACGGCGACCAGTGGCAGTTCAAGGTCTTTGCGCTGCGCTACGGCAGCGACGTCTACCGCTTCATCTTCGCCGCCAAGCAGCGCAACACCGAGAGCGAGCGCAACGCGCGCGAGACCGTGAACTCGTTCCGCCGCCTGACGATGGAAGAAATCCAGGCCGCGCGTCCGCTGCGCATCAAGGTCATCACCGCGCAGCCCGGCGACACCGTGGAATCGCTCGCCCACCGCATGACCGGCGTCGACCGCCCCGCCGATCGCTTCCGCATCCTCAACGGCCTCGACCAGCACGCGCAGGTCAAGCCGAGGGATCGCGTGAAGATCGTGGTGGACTGAGCAAAATCATCAAGCGAGCGCTTTTCCCTTCTCCCCTTGTGGGAGAAGGTGGCGCGAAGCGCCGGATGAGGGGTTCTCTCCGCAAACACAGACTGTGCGTGTGGAGAGAACCCCTCATCCGTCTCGCTGCGCTCGCGTCAGCGATCCACCTTCTCCCACAAGGGGAGAAGGAAAGAACTTCCCTCACCTACTCCGTGCTCACGCGGGCGCGCCAGCGCGATTCGAAACTGTCGTCGTCGAGCATCCGCGCCTGCGCATCCATCGGGTTGCCGCGTTTTTCCGTGGCGACGCCGACGGTTGCCGGAGCGGGCTTGGCTTGTGCGGCCTTGACGTCGGCAGGCGTGAGGTTGCCAGCCTTGACGTCGACAGCGTTGGCTTCAATGGCCTTCACTTGCGCAGCTTTGGCCTGCGCGGGCGCCGCTGCGGGCCAGCGCAACGAGGCTTTCGCGATCACGGCCTTGCCGGCGTACCAGCATTTTCGTCCATCGATCAGGCGCCAGGACCAATGCCCTTGCGTCTTGCCTGGCGAAGCACTGCATTCCTTCACCGTCGCTTTGGCCTGCGCCGTCGGCACCACGGTGGGCACCAGCGACGCAATGCAAACGGCGAACAGGAACGCCGGAATTTGTCCTTTCATCGAATCCCCCTTACGGTTGATCTTGATGTGAATCGGACAGTCGCCTCTAAATCCGGTTTCATGAGGTCGGAAATCGGGCTGGATGCCGCGTGAGCGCCCTCAGATCGCCGCGATGACGTAGCCGCTCGATTGCATCTCTCACGAAACATGCGCGCCAGGCACTCGCACGACGGCGAACGGAATGTTGCGATTGCACCGTTATCTCCAGCGAGAGATAACCCCGTTCAGCCGGCGAAACGCACTGTCGGGTTCCATCACAAAACTGCCGCCGGGCCTTTATGGCAAACCTGCTCCGCAATCCCGAGATGAGCGGAACGGATTGCGCGCTCAAGCGTCGCCTCTGTGAGAAAGATGAACGCGGCACCGGGAGGGCGGCATGGAAAACTTTCTTCTTTTCGTATTGTCGAGCAGCTTCTGCACGCTGGTGGCGGGCATCACGCTGCTGCTGCGCCCATTGCTTGGCCTGCCGTAAGGTTCCGAGGGAACGCGAGGTTCCGATGGGAACCCGACGCGTCGACATCACTGAGAATGGAACTGCGTAACCCAAACAAAAAGCCCGGCCATTTGGCCGGGCTTTTATCTCAATCCGTCGAACCCTTTCAGGCGGCTTCGTCCGCCACGGCGGCGTCGTCGCCATCGGCCTCGACATCGGCCTCGTCGGCTTCGCCGCCCTCGGCCGTCTCAGTCTTGGCGCCGCGGCGCGGGCTCTTGGCGAGCTGGCCTTCGATTTCCTTGACCGCTTCGGTCTCGGTCGAATGCTGCACGACCGCGATTTCGCGCGACAGGCGATCGAGCGCCGCTTCATAGAGCTGGCGTTCCGAGTAGGACTGCTCGGGCTGCGATTCCGAACGATAGAGATCGCGGACCACTTCGGCGATCGCGACGATGTCGCCCGAATTGATCTTCGCTTCGTATTCCTGCGCCCGGCGCGACCACATGGTGCGTTTGACGCGCGCACGGCCCTTCAGCGTCTCCAGCGCCTTCTTGACCAGCGCCGGCTCGGACAGCTTGCGCATGCCGACATTGGCGACCTTGGCGGTCGGCACGCGGAGCGTCATCTTGTCCTTCATGAAATTGATCACGAACAGCTCGAGCTTGGCGCCCGCGATCTCCTGCTCCTCGATCGCCAGGATCTGGCCGACGCCGTGAGCCGGATAGACCACGAATTCATTGGCCTTGAAGCCCTGACGCTGGGTCACGACCTTCTTCGGCTCCTCGACGCGCGGCGCGGCCGCAACCGGCTTGGCGGGGGCCTTCGGCGCAACGACAGCGGCTTTCGGGGGCGCAGCCTTCTCGGGGTCTTCGCAGCGGGAGCCTTCACAGGAGCCTTGGCGAGCAACTTTCGACGCAGCGGTCTTGGAAGCCGTCGCTTTCGCGGCAGTCTTGGCAGTCTTTTCTGGCATTGCGCTTCTTTTGTTCTTTGAGGACTTTGTGGCCGCAGCCTTCTTGGCCACCTTTACGGTCGCCTTGGCACGGCCCTTGGTTGCGCTGCGGCTGGCCGGAGCGGCTTTTTTCGTGGTCTTGGAAGCACTCTTTTTACGCGTTTTCTGTGACACAGCCTGCGCGCGGAACTGCCACGCCCCTGTTCGATGTTTTACGGGAACCCACCGGGGCCACAGGATACGCATGGCCAGGATCGGCTTATAATGTGCCCAATATAGCACATTTTCCGCAAAAATCAATGATTTACGCCGGGTTCCAGGCCCTAACGGGGCCATTTCCGCCATAAGTCGAATAACAGGGTTAAATCCCTCAAGCGGTTTAGGTTCAGTTGGGGCCGAAACCAGGTTCAACGAGCCCTTAACTTATCCACAGCTTCGAGCGTCTTTCTCGCGAAGTGGACCGCTCTGATCCCATCGGGACCGGAGAGGATTTAGTCGCCGGAGCCGGGCTCCTTGGAAAAATATTTCTCGAACTTGCCCTCTACACCTTCGAATTCTTTCGCGTCGGGCGGCATGTCCTTCTTCTGGGTGATGTTGGGCCAGCTCTTGGCGTACTCGGTGTTGACCTCGAGCCACTTCTCCAGGCCGGGCTCGGTGTCGGGCTTGATGGCGTCGGCGGGACATTCGGGTTCGCAGACGCCGCAGTCGATGCATTCGTCGGGATGGATGACCAGCATGTTCTCGCCCTCGTAGAAACAGTCGACGGGGCAGACTTCAACGCAGTCGGTATATTTGCATTTGATGCAGGCTTCAGTGACGACGTAAGTCATCCAGGACTCCGAATAAGGCTCCGAACGAGGCAGCGAAACGGACCAGTTTTCCGGGGTTTGCGTAGCGCATGCAGTGCGCTGCCGCAAGGGAAGCCGCGGGCCGGAAGACCGTGTTTTCAGGCTTCGCCGCCCGCTCCGTGCATTTAATCACGCTTTGTCGTTCTGCAAATCCTCGTAGAGCACGCGCGCCGCCGCGGCGTCGCCGCGCCGCTCGCAAAATCCGGTCACCTTGAGAACGCGCACGGTGCGATCGAGCGCGATGGTGAGCACGTCGCCGATCTTCACCGCATGCCCCGGCGCCTTCTCGCGCACGCCGTTGATGCGGACATGGCCGGACCTCGACAAGGGCGGCAGCAGAGGTGCGGGCTTTCACCACCCGCGCGTGCCACAGCCATTTGTCGAGACGCTGCCGCTCCAAATACTTGCCTGTCGTCCGGGTTATTCCTTGCGATTGCCGGCGAGCTGTTCCTTCAGCGCCGCCAGTTTTGCGAACGGCGAATTGGGATCGGCCGGACGATCGCGCTCGCGCGGCGCCGCGCTGGTCGCCCACTGACGGTGCGAGGGACCGCTGTCGCGCTTGTCGCGGCCACCCTTGTCGCGTCCGCCGAAATCACGGCCGCCGCGCTCGCCCTTGTTGCGGCACCACCACCCTTGTTGCGGTCGCCGCCCTTGCTGCGATCACCACCACCCTTGTTGCGATCGAATTTGTCGCGGCGATCGCCGTCGCGGCCCTTGCCTTCAACACGCTCGCGGGGCGGACGGCTCCGGACGCGCTTCAGCCGCCGGCGCGCCCTCAACAGCCGCTGCCGGCGCAGCCGTGGCATCGGCCGGCGCACCCTCGCGGGGTTTGCGGAAATCGTTGCGGCGGCCACGGCGATGGCGCTGCTCGCGCGGCGCGCCCTCGGCACCTTCACCGCCGGCTGCTGCCGCCGCGCCTTCGGCCGGGCGGCCGTGATGACGCTGGCGGTTGCGGTCGTGATGCGGGCGGCGCTCTTCGGAACGTCCGCCGGGCCGCCAGACTTCGACCATCACGGGCTCGGCCGGCGCATCGGGTTTGGCCTCTGCGGCAGGAGCTTCAGCGGCAGTTGCTTCCGCAGCCGCAGCGTCAGACGGTGCGGCCTCGCCGGCAGCAGGCTCTGCGGCAGCTTCAGGCGCGCTTGCCGTTTCCGCCTGTTCCACAGGCTCTTCGGTAGCCGGGGCTTCTGCGACGAGGGCTCCGCTGCGGCTTCGACGGGCAGGCTCAGGCGCGGCGGCAGGCGCTTCGTTGACCGGCGTGACGCTCGGCAGCAGCGAGGATGACGGCGCGGGATCGCCCGAGATCGGGAGATCGGCGGCGACTTCTTCCGCTGGCGTTTCTGCCGTTGTCTCTGCAGTGGGCTCTGCCGCCGTCTCGGCGCTGGCCTCGACCGGCGGCGTTTCGGCGGCGACGGTTTCGACGACCACCTCGGGCACAGGCTTCGGCGGCAGCGGCGGACGCTTGTCCATGCGGTAGCCGAGCGCGCGCAGGATCGAGGCAAAATCTTCGCCGGCCGATCCCGTCAGCGAGGTCATCGCCTGCGTCACCACAAAGCCGCGGCCGTCGAATGCGCCGGTCGGTTTCTCGCCGGGCGAGGTTTCGCGCCACGCCAGCGCGGGACGAATGAGATCGGCGAGCCGCTCCAGAATGTCGACGCGCACCGCGCGCTCGCCGCACTGGCGGTAGCCGAGCACGCGATAGGCGTCGCGATGCAGTGCCTTGTCGACCGGGAACGACGTGCGGCCCGAGCTTGCCAGATGCTGCGCGCCCGACAGCGCCGACATGTCGACATTGTCCAGTTTCTCCGCCCACAGCAGCGAGGCCAGCGCACGCGCGGCGGGCTTAAGCAGCCCGGGGAAATAGATGTGATAGGCGCCGAAGCGGACGCCGTATTTGCGCAAGCTGGCGCGCGAAGCCTGGTCGAGATCCTTCATCTCGGCCGAGATCTTCGAACGCTCCAGCACGCCGAGCGCTTCGACCAGCTGGAACGCGATGCCGCGGCCGATGCCGGTGATGTCCTCGGCCTTCGACAGGCCGAACAGCGGACCGAGCAGCTTTTCGATATGCGTCTTCAGCCACAGATCGAGCCGCGCCTGCACGGCTTCGCGCGGCGCGCCGGAGAGGCGGTCGTCGGCGATGATGCGGATGCGCGGATGCAGCGCGTCCTCGGCGGCGACGAGTTTTGCCACCGCATCGCCGGTCCAGCGGATGGTGCCGTCCGACGTCAGCACGAACTGATCGTCGGGCGCCGCACCAAGCTTGGTGGCGCGCGTGTCGATCTCGCTGGCGAGCACTTGCTGCGCCGCCGCCTGCAATGCCTTGGCGTCCGAGCCGGCTTCAGCCGCATCGGGCGCAAATGTAAATCCGTCGAGCCGGCCGATGGTGTGGCCTTCCACAATGACTTCGCCGGTCTTGCCAATTTCCGTATTCAAAACACTGTTCTCCCGCAGGCGGCGCATCAATACACTGGTCCGCCGGTCAACGAAACGCTCCGTAAGCCGTTCATGCAGCGCATCGGATAATTTATTTTCGATCTCCCGCGTCATCCCCTGCCAGTGGTCGGGGTCGGACAGCCAGTCCGGGCGGTTGGCGACGAAGGTCCAGGTGCGGATTTGCGCGATCCGGCCCGACAGCGTGTCGATATCGCCGGTGACGCGGTCGGCCTGGTCGACCTGGGCGCGCGAACCATGCGTCCGGTATGCGGCCCCTCTTCATCAGGAATGCATAAAGCGTGGTCACCAGCTCGGCATGGGCGGCGGGCGCCAGCCGGCGGTAATCCGGGATCTGGCAGGCCTCCCACAGCCGTTCCACGGCATCAGCGCCGTGGGCCATGTCCCTCACCTCGCCGTCGCGCGCGGCATGATCGAGCACGCGCTGGTCCTCGGCGATCGGCGCGCGGGTCAGAACCTCGTGGGCCGGCGGCAGCGCCAGCGACACCTGCAGGCTGCCGAGCGAGGCAAAAGTCCAGCTTTGAATTCCGCCACTGCAGCATTTTGACGCTGTCGAAGGTGTGGTTCTGCAGCGCGTTGACGAGTTCCGGCTCGAACGGCGCGCAGCGCCCCGTGGTGCCGAAGGTGCCGTTGCGCGTGGCGCGGCCGGCGCGGCCGGCGATCTGCGCGAACTCGGACGGGGTCAGCCGGCGGAACTGATAGCCGTCGTATTTGCGGTCGGAGGCGAAGGCGACGTGATCGACATCGAGATTGAGCCCCATGCCGACGGCGTCGGTGGCGACGAGATAATCGACGTCGCCGTTCTGGAACATTTCCACCTGCGCATTGCGCGTGCGCGGGCGACAGCGAGCCCAGCACGACGGCGGCGCCGCCATGCTGACGGCGGATCAGCTCGGCGATGGCGTAGACTTCATCGGCCGAGAACGCGACGATCGCGGTGCGTCGCGGCTGGCGCGTGATCTTGCGGTCGCCGGCGAATTCGAGCTGCGACAATCTGGGCCGGGTGACGATGGAGGCGCCCGGCAGCAGCCGCTCGATGATGGGGCGCATGGTCGCAGCCCCCAGCAGCAGCGTCTCGTCGCGGCCGCGGCGGTGCAGGATGCGGTCGGTGAAGACGTGTCCGCGCTCGAGATCGGAGGCGATCTGGATTTCGTCGACGGCGAGAAACGCGACGTCGAGATCGCGCGGCATCGCCTCGACGGTCGAGACCCAGAAGCGCGGGTTCTTCGGCTTGATCTTCTCCTCGCCGGTGATCAGCGCGACGCTGTTCAGCGCCCGCGCGATCGACGATCTTGTTGTAGACCTCGCGCGCGAGCAGCCGCAGCGGCAGGCCGATCACGCCGGAGGAATGCGCCAGCATCCGCTCGATCGCCAGATGCGTCTTGCCGGTGTTGGTCGGCCCGAGCACGGCGGTGACGCCGGCGCCGGGCGCGCGATCGGTCGCGAACGTGGAGGGAGAGAAGGCCATGTGGTGCGGGTGTTTCTTCTAACTGCCGTCGCTCAAATCGGTGACTGCCAGACCTCATCCTGGGGAGCCGCGCGAGCGGCGTCTCGAGGGATGAATGGCACCCGTGGGGCCTTCATGGTTCGGCGCTAACGCGCCTCCTCACCATGAGGGTCCATCACTGCAGGAGCGAAGCCCTTCTGTTCGCCCGGCGTCAATTCCGCCGAATCTGTTTCATTCTGCGACGGTGATGCGGTCGCGGCTTAAGCTCTGGAACGAGTCTGGAACGAAACGCGCCCGAATCGCTGACTCTTCCCGAAACCCGATACGTTCACCGCAACATCTCGCGCTGAAGCGCCTCAGGCGAATACTAGATCAAGTTTATGCGGGCTCCACAAGCGGCGGTGAGAGGGCGAAATCGTTAAGGGCACGGAGTCGAATCAGAAGTGGTCGAGAGTCAACATGAATCGTAGCGGTTGTGGCCCGGGCGCTCCCGTTTCCGTCGTCCCGGCCTTGAGCCGGGACCCATAACCACCGGGGGTCATTGGTTGGCGCTGACAGCAACTCCGAGTCCCTCAACCCGCACGGCCGCGGCGTATGGGTCCCGGCCTTCGCCGGGACGACAACGGAAGGCGGAGCGCCGACCAAGCCTCAATTCGTCTTCGCCACCCTTGGCGGCATCGCTGACGTCACGAACGACGTCGCTTCCAGCATCGCCGGGCCGAACGGGGTCGGAATCGTCATGCGGAAGGGGACCAAAACCCTTGTGCCGGCGATCGGCACGAAGGCGATCTCCATCCGCCGTTCGGTGGCGAGGTATTTGATCACCGGGCGATCGGGGATGTAGCCCGCGACCGGGGTGAAATAGACCGCGCAGACCACGGCCGGGCCGTGATAGCCGCGCTCGGCCTTCACCGTTTCCATGCGCTTGTAGTCGAGCTTGAGGTCGTAGCGCATGCGGCCGTCAAAGATGCCCGCGCCGGTGCGGCAGGAATCCGGGCTCAGCAGCTCGCCATTGCCGGCCACGCGCAGCATCGAGCCGGTCATGGGATCGAGCACGCCCTTGCGGTGCGCGTCGGTGACGACGACCCGGTCCGGATCGACCGGCGGCGCCGGATCGATCGAAAAATCCTTCACAACGCCGTTGGCCAGCACCATGCGGATGGTTTCGGACTTTTTCTGCGTGGTGGTGGTCGCGGTATAGGCATTCGCCACCAGCGCGCCGTTGACGACCCGGCCCTGGCTGGCGCCGGAACCGGTGCCGCCGGAAAACGCCTTCAACAGCCCGGCGGTGCCGCCCTGGGCGGCGGCGGAGAACGTGTCGTCGCCGATTTCGATGGTCCAGGCGCCCTTGCCGACCGGAATGCCGGCCAGCGTCGCCTCATACTTGCGCTTCCAGCCGGCCCTGCGCGCAGGCCGCCTGCGGCGCCAGCGCCGATAACGCGGCGGCGCACAGGCCCAGACCGAGCCTTGAGGCGAGTGAAACGGCGGGTTTGGCGGTCACCAATGGATTGTCCCGGGATCGGCGCGAATGGTTGTTCATCTAGGCAGCAATATCCGGCAAACAACGCGCAGGCTTGGCGAAAACCGCACCCTGCAGACCTCTCAACGCCTTCAGCCGCGCAGCGGAAGGCAAGGGTCGTTCTCCGTGCTGAGCCCATGGTGTCGGCGGGGATTGCGCCCTTTATATGATGGCCTAAGTGGCTGGAACCTCTTATAAACCCGCGAAATCCGGACGTCGCGTTTTCAAGCAAAGCCTGCCCCGGACGTGATCCGGGGTGGACTTCCGATTCGCGTGAAGAAAACGCGTCAAAAACAGCGACTTGGAACCCCGGGACGGGGTCCACGCCGCCCCAAAAACCTTGACCGGGTGGCCATCTCCCCCTATACGACCGCAGTTCCTGAAAATGGACGCGATTTTGGACCCCCGCGGACGCCTGCGAGAAGCGGCTCGGCTATGGCGGGGATGGAAGAGGATTTTCGAAATGTCCCGGCGCTGCGAACTGACGGCCAAGGGCCCCCAGACGGGCCACAAGGTGAGCCACTCGAACATCAAGACCAAGCGGCGCTTCCTGCCCAACCTGGTCAACGTCACCTTCATCTCGGACGCGCTCGCCCGCAACGTGCGCCTGCGCGTCTCGACCAACGCGCTGAAGAGCGTCGACCACAATGGCGGCCTCGACAAGTATCTGATCAAGGCCAAGGCCGACGTGCTGTCGCCGCGCGCGCTGGATCTGAAGCGCGCGATCGAGAAGAAGGTCGGCAAGCCGGTGTTTGAGAAGAAGGCGAGCTGAGGTTTTAGCGAAACATCGGCGGATTGAGTTTGAAGCGGCCGGGTCGGATGACCCGGCCGCTTTTGTGTTTGGTCCAAAACCTCATCCGTGTTTGATCCCTTTGTATCGCGGAGGTTCTCGGCTAGAGGTTCGGCCAAAGGCCGACGCCTTAATTTTTTGGGAACACAACCACACGGCGTGTAAGAGTTAGAATAAGCAGCATTCAATTCGTTCGCGAGCAATGAGTGGCCATGCGTTTCGTTCCAGACGGACCGGAAATCCCAAATTCAATGATCACTCGATGGAGGGACGAGGAAAGGTATTATTTCTCGCAGGCGCCGGCGTTTCCGTTCCGTCTAGATTGCCGTTGTTCGACAGTCTTGCTCTAACGTCTACAAGGTTTGAAGGATCCAATGCATGCCACGGTGAAGCGCGCGAACTCTACAGAGGAACTACGTCGTAAGAAGATTCTCGAAGCCGCTAGCCCTTCTCCTCAGAAGAGCTGTCGAGGCAAACCTCTTTTTCGATCGTCAGTTCGATCGTTTCTTTTCTGTGCTTGAGAAACGTTTTGATCCAGACATTAAGGGAGGACCAAGAACTCGCAACGTTCGCGATGCGGTTCAAGAGCTTCTCTCCGGCAAGAAGTACAGCCAAAGCCACGTCGATCTTTTGCGTCTGTCATTCGCTCCGAGCGACGAAATGGGCCGTCCTATTTGCCGGCTAGTGACCACAAATTTTGACTTGTTATTTGAAGCGGCTTGGAAGGCGAATGCGGACGCCGTTAGTTACTTGTGATGCGCGGATGGCGCCACGTCCGGGGGCGCATAACTTCGAAGGCATCATACATCTTCACGGCGTGCTTGACACAAATCCAAAACGTCCAGCTGAATTTGTACTTTCAAGTCGAGATTTCGCTCGAGTTTATCTTCGTTCGGGCGTCATCGGCAATTATATCTATGATCTTATTAGACGCTACACCGTCGTTCTCATTGGCTACTCGGCCGATGATCCACCGATGCGATACTTGATGGACGCGATCGGCGAGGATGCGACTTTATTCGATGACATGAACAAGCCCTACGCTCTTACGAATTTGATTGAAGTAGCGCTTACGGAGGTTGAGGAGGAGATTTGGCGTTCAAAGGAGATAGAGGCACGATTATTCAAATTGCGAGCCGTCAGTCAACCATATGCGCCACTGTGGAATTCGATCAACGAGTGGGCGAATTGGGCGCGCGGAGGAAGGACGCAGTTGGATTGACTTCGACGCTCGCGAAAGCGACTGGCAGAAAGTACATTGATGCGACGCCTTTCCAGATTGCCTTAGTTCAAGACTTCTTCGCGGTTCTGAAGACGACGAGCGGAATCACGCGGCCGAACATCTGAAACGACCTCCGGGTCGATTTCGGCTGGATTGCCGCAGTCAGCGCGGGATTGATCCTAGTTCAGTTCGACCAACAGCCGCAGGCTTCACATGATCCGGCACCAACTCCGCCCGCGTGAGAGAGTCTTGTCCATCTGGGCGAACAACAGGCTCGATGAGCGAGCGACCATTGAGTGGGGCGCGGTGCGCTCAAGACAATACGAGGGAAGACTCGGCAACGATGCAGTGACCTGTTTCGATTTCTCGATGACCATGCGCAGAACTCCGACATCGGGAACGACTTCGTCGTTCTATGGCGTCTTTTCAGAACGGTTGCGGAAGATAGTTCATATGTCGAAGGCTTCGCATTCGCTCACGAGCTAAAAGCGAAAGTCGAACAGGACACGATCCGGCTCGAAGATATCGATCAAATCATAGAGCATCTACGGCCGCGCCTGAAGGTCGAGCCGCTTTCGGCATATGCCGAAACAAGGGAGAGCCCTCTACAATGGGTCCGCTGGATTCGAAACTTCATTAGATGGACCTTTTCGACGCAACACACGCGTCGGAAGGCAACACTTGCAACGCCTCTCCACGGACCTGCTCTACGCAATCATCGAGAAGGGAACATATGCGCTTCAACGCTCACTAGCTATCTGCAAAGATATCGGTTCGATCGAAACCGACTCGGATCTGCCCAACTATCTAGTCCATCGTGTCTTTGACATTGATCCCGCTGAGGAGGCCGATGACGAAGATGGAGATCCAGACAGCTACAACGATAACTTCGCGCCCATTGTGCGGTTGTTGTCACTAACGTCGAGTACTAGCTGATAAGGACCCGCGCTTAGCGAACCGCGCGGTCAGCACTTGGTCCGATTTGTCTCTTAAGCGGCCTCTATCTCCGTTTAGCTGCCTTTGGCTCCTGGAACTCGCGGACACGCTCCAACTTGGAGATCGGAAAGTTATTGACCAATATGGCGAGCCACCCGTTTTGGCGATGGATCGCTTTCCAGAAGTGGCATCCATGCGGGCGATAAGGTGGGACGAACTAGAAGCGAGCACACGAGAGACGCTTTCAAACAGGCTGCTTGCGGGGCCTGATGACGCAGCCCCTAGATCCGATGTTCCGGTAGACGAAGAGACCAAAGCATTTCACCGCGATCATCAAGTCCGCGAACTCATCAATACTGGCGCTATCGTCGACGAGAGGATGTTGGAGATTGTTGAGCGCAGACGCGCATCGGACCCAGCATTTCCTCGCCGGGTGCCGACTATTGAACTTGGCCTCCCAGCGCCAGAGTAACAAGTGTACCGCCTGGTAAGCCCGATAAATTTAGCGACGTCCCTACTGAAGAGCTTATCGCTACATTGGTCCGAGCTAAAAAAGAGCGCGCGGCTTCGGAGAGGGAGACGACGCTGAGGCATTTGTTCGTACCCTCCCACGGTCAATTCAGGGTCTTGGATGCCCTCGCACTGATCGATCTAAGTAATCCACTTCTTGATCAAGCTTTTGTACTGCTTCTCTCATATACTCATGAAAAGAGTGATGAGGAGGCGGAAGACCGCGAGCTTGTTCAGAGGATTGTCAATAAGCAATGACGCTTCCCGACGACCTTCTCGCTAAAAATACACGCCGCCTCTGTTACTGGATAGACGGCACTGATGAGCGGCTCCCGCAGCTTGAGGGAATCGAGAACTTGTGGTCGAGACTGCTACCGTTGGCAGCAAGTTTAGCCAATCAAGAAGGTGACGAGCACCACTCAAGTAAATCTGACCTAACAATGGCTGCATTGAACGAGCCCCTCGGACATTTACTTTCAGTCGTGCTTAGGCGATGCAATCCGATACAAAACGGAAAGGGCTCGTTACCGCGTCATTTGTTTGCGAGATTGAGGGAATTGCACGGAAGAGCTGGCGAGCTTTGGGCCAACCGAATGGTTGTCAGCATGAACTATTTTATGCTTGCCGATGCAGAATGGCTGAACCGGACAGTTATTATACCAATGAAGCAGCCCGGGGCCGAGAGCGACCGATTGTGGGAGGCACTTTCTCGTTATGGGAAAATACCAAACGCGAAATTGTGGGCAGCGCTCCAACCCGCTCTCCTAAAGCGCCTCTACTCCACTAATTTAACTCCTGACGCGAAAAGACGTTTAGCTGAGATGTGCGTCATCGTTTGGATATGGTCTTGCCGCGGCCACGACTACACCTTGAAGGCCTCGGGCCTTAGAAGTTCGCTTTCGCTTACTAATGATGACGTGCGGGGCGCTGCCGCAGGGCAATTCGCCTCGTTTTTTTATGGAGACCGCACGAAGCAAAATGATCCGCCTGTGGTAGAGCGCTGGAGAGAGATTGGAGGGCGTTTCTTCGACGAAGTTTGGCCGCTTGAGCCGGTCCTCCAGAGTAGTGCGTCAGCGAATGACTTTGCACGAATTCCGGCATCCGTTGGTTCGGGATTTTTCAAAGACGCCGTTTCCACGATTGCACCGTTCTTCATCCCCGTTCACCGTTTGGTCCGTTCAGACGGAATTTCGGTTGGAGATCAAGGAGGGGGAGACGAACGAAATTATTCGGACTCATCCAGACGCATTGCTCACCTTACTCTCACTTTGCATAGCCGAGGACCAAGGACACAAAGTCTTTGACTTGAATGGATTGCTCGACCAACTCTCATCCCTTCATCCGCAGCTCGACAATGATTTTCGCATGCAGAAGCTTCGGATGATGGCTGCTTAGTTTGGTTCGGCTTCACTCAGTCCGATGATCTTCAGGTACAGCGACGCCGGATCACCGCCGGGATCATTGTCTGGCAGCCGATCGAGCACCATCGCCGATATCTTCGCCACCAACTCGTCGAGCGTCGGGGCGCTGGCCGCCGTGGGGATGTCGTCGCAATGCCCGCTCCACACCGAGGCTTCATCGTCCCAACCGGCGGAAATGGCCGAGATGACCGGCTTCGGCATATTGGCCCTGCCTCGCCAGGCCAGGCCGCGCTGCAGCGTAGCCTTAAGCTCGATTTATCTGGTACCCCATCACCCTGCGGGAGGTGCGTCACGCAGCGCTGAGGCCCCGTTCGTTTGGACTGGCTGTCAACCTTTCGGTCATTGCATGGCCACCCTGATCCCCTCCCTCGGCTCCGCCCGCTTCGACAGCCGCGGCGAGCTGCGCCTGGCCGAGCGCCTCAAAGACTTCCTCGAAGAGAACGCCTACATCTGGCACAACCTGCCCATG
Source organism: uncultured Alphaproteobacteria bacterium (assembly GCA_963783115.1). GTDB lineage: Bacteria > Pseudomonadota > Alphaproteobacteria > Rhizobiales > Xanthobacteraceae > Bradyrhizobium. The sequence continues at coordinate 54,068 of CAWAMK010000027.1, forward strand.
GGGCCGCGCGGCCGGCACCCCGACTTCGTCATCGTCCACCCTGCAAAAGGTTTGCTGGTGCTCGAGGTGAAAGACTGGCGGATGGACACGATTGCGTCCGCCGACAAGGGATGTGGAGCTCGTGACGACGCGCGGCCGGTTCGGGACCACCAGCCCCTTCGAACAAGCCCGCGACTACATGTTCGATGTGATGAGCTGAGCCGGAACGGGATGGGCTTGCTCCATCCGCCGGGTCATCGCTTCAGGGCAAGTCGATCGTGCCGTTCGGATACGGCGTCGTGTTCACGAACATCACCCGCAAGCAATTCGCGCAGACCGACCTGCACGAAGTGTTTCCCGAAGACCGCTGCGTGTTCAAAGACGAGGTCGAATGACGGAGAGCGTCGACGCGGAGGAATTTCGCACCAGGCTGTGGCGCATGGTCGCCCCTGGTTTCGCAGAGCCGCTGTCGATGCCGCAGTTCGACCGG
>CAWAMK010000028.1:0-31609 GCA_963783115.1 uncultured Alphaproteobacteria bacterium
CTATCGCACCACGGCCGCCGTCTGCCCGAACAGGATCTTTCGTTCCTCCTCGGTGCGGTTCACCGGCTGGCCGAAATTCGGATTGACCTCCTTCGCCTTGGCGTAGGCGCGCACCGTCGCGGGCCGCGCCTGGATCGTTTCCAGCCAGCGCTTCAGATGCGGAAAATCGTCGATGTTCTGGTCCTGGTTCTTGTGGCCCACGACCCAGGGATAGCTCGCCATGTCGGCGATCGAATAATCGCCGGCGATGAATTCGCGGTCGGCGAGGCGCTTGTTGAGCACGCCGTAGAGTCGGTTGGTCTCATTCACGTAGCGGTCGATCGCGTATTTGATTTTTTCCACCGCGTAATTGCGGAAATGATGGTTCTGCCCGGCCATCGGCCCGAGCCCGCCCATCTGCCAGAACGTCCACTGGATCGCGTCATAGCGGCCGTAGAGATCGGCGGGCAGGAATTTGCCAGTCTTCTCGGCGAGATAGACCAGCATCGCGCCGGACTCGAAGATCGAGATCGGTTTACCCCCGCCCTTCGGCTCGCGATCGACCATTGCCGGAATGCGGTTGTTCGGCGCGATCGCGAGAAACTCCGGCGTGAACTGTTCGCCCTTGCCGATGTTCACCGGAAAGATCTTGTACGACAGCCCGGTCTCTTCGAGAAACATCGTGATCTTGTGGCCGTTCGGCGTGGTCCAGTAATAGAGATCGATCATGGGGCGTTTCCCGTCCTGCTTTACGGCATGCGGTCCGATTTGCATGCGATTGCATGAATTTGGCCCCATGGCGCGATGCGAGTTAATGCCGCCGGGCGCCTCGCGCGCGAATGTGATTGAATCAGCCGAGGCGGCCGTGCTCGCGCAAGAATTTTTCACCGGAAGCCGTGATCGCGACATGAACGGCCTGCCCGGTGACGCTGCGGCGCGCGACATAGCCGCGATCCACCGCGTCCTCCCAGATGGTCAGGCGCGGGCACGAGGTCCGCCATGTTTCGATCACCTCCGAATAGAGCCGCGGCTCGCGGCCGATCCATTCGACGAGGTCGAGCACCAGTGCATCCGTTGTTCCGGTCATCAGCGCCTCCGTGAGAAAGCCGTCAAACTCAAAACGCCATCGCGCTGCCGCGCGTGAACAGCAGCCAGCCGCCGTAGAGGATGTAATAGCCCGCCACGGTCGTGATCAGCCGGTTCGCCCAGGTGCGAAACTGCGCGTCGCTCATGGCTTCGAGGATGCGCCGCGCCAGCGTGGTGCCGAGCATCGAGGCCACGATCGCCACGCCCGCCAGCACCGGATCGAGCGTCGCCGCCTGGTCGACGATGCCGCCGAAATAAACCAGCTTCGTGAGATGGCTGGCGACCTGGCACGTCGCCTTGGTCGCGACCACTTCGCGACGGCCGAAATTGCCGCCGAGAAAGAACGTGTCCATCAGCGGACCGGAGACGCCGGTCATCAGCATCAGCCCCATGCAGATGAAGCCGTAGGACGAGCCTTGCGCGATGCTGTCGGGATTGGGCTTGAAGTTCGTCGGCATCAGCCGTGCCATGAACGGCGTCACGCCGAGCAGCAGCAGCGCGATCGGCTTGTCCGGCACGTAGCGGATGATCGACCAGGCGCCGAGCGCCAGACCGCAGCCGATCAGATAGACGAACACCGGCCGCCAGCGGATATGCGCCCGCCACAGAAAGGCGCGCCAGCCGTTCGAGGCCATCTGCGTGATCGCATGCAGCACCATCGCGGTCGGCAGCGGCATCAGCATCAGCAGCACGCCGATCAGGATCATGCCGCCGGCCATGCCGAACAGCCCCGACAGGAAGGCCGTCGCGACCATCAACACGCCTAGGGCTGCAATCATCAGGGGCGTCAAGAAAAGTCTCCTGCGTCGGCGTAGGTTCGGATGGATATCGCAGCAGCGGCCTCTTCTCCCTCGCCCCGCTCTTCGCGGGGAGAGGGTCGGGGTGAGGGGCTGCCTCCGCAAACTCGCTGGCAGTCGGACTCGCGGAGAGAGCCCCTCACCCGGCACTGCGCGCCGACCTCTCCCCGCGAAGAGCGGGGCGAGGTTGAAGAAGCCGCCGGCCGCTCCGATTCACGACCTCGATTCCTCGTGCAGTCGTCTTCTGCCTCGCTTGTGGCACCCGTGCAAACCGAGTTATCTTGCCCTGGCATCAGTTTTCCTGAGGGTTATGTGCGGCGGCTGCTCTTTCTCAACGGTATCAAGGCGTTCGAGGCCGCGGCGCGGACCGGTAGCTTCGCCGCGGCCGGCGCCGAGCTGAACGTATCGGCCGCCGCGGTCAGCCGGATGGTGCATCTCCTGGAAGAGCGCCTCGGGGTCGCGCTGTTCGAGCGCAAGGCCAATCGCCTCGCCACCACGGCGGCGGGCCGCGCCTACCAGAGCGGACTGACGCCGCTGTTCGACGCGCTGGCGAGCCTGACCGCCCAGGTCACCGCGCCCTCCAGCGTGCGGGTGCTGACCATCGGCGTCGGCCCCACTTTTGCGATGAAGTGGCTGATCCCGCGGCTGGCGGATTTCCGCAAACACGAGCCGGATATCGACGTCCGCATCACCACCGGCGGCGCCGCGGTGCCGTTCGGCGAGGACTGGAGCTGCGGCATCAAGCTCGGCGACGGCGAATGGCCCGGCCTGATCGCCGAACCCTTGTTCGCCGCCGACCTGCTGCCGGTCTGCGCACCGCGGCTGGCCAACACGCTCAGGCGCCCGGCCGACCTGAAAGGGCCGACTCTACTGCGAGTTGCGCACTCGCCGGACGATTGGCCGGCCTGGCTGGAGGCGGCCGGAACCGCCCGCATCAGCGCCCGCGGGACGGAATTCGAGTTTTATGGCCAGGCGCTGCAGGCCGCCGTCGACGGCCTTGGTATCGCCATGGGCATCCGCCCTTATATTGACGACGATCTCGCCGCCGGACGGCTGGTCGCCCCGTTCGCGTTAAGCGTGCCGAAAGGCATGCGCTGGTATCTGGTGTATCGGGGATTTGGTGCAGGCCAGCGCGATTTTGCTGCGTTCCGGCGCTGGATCGTCCGCGCAGCGGCCGAGCCCGCGGCGCGGCGCAGGGGCCACAGACATGCCGGATGAAAAGATCGAGACCCTGGTGATCGGCGGCGGCCAGGCCGGGCTCGTGATGAGCCACCGGCTGAAGGAGCGCGGGCTTTCGCATCTCGTGCTCGAGCGGCAGCGGATCGCCGAGCGCTGGCGCAGCGAACGCTGGGACGGGCTGAAGTTCCAGTTTCCCAACTGGTCGGTGCAGTTGCCGGACTTTCCGTTTCCGCACGATGATCCGGATGGCTTTGCGGACAGCGGCGATATCATCAAATTCGTCGAGGCCTACGCGGCCTTTGTCGCGCCGCCGATTTGCTGCGGCGTCGCGGTGACGCGGTTGTCGCGGCAACGCGACGGCAGAGGTTTCGTCGCCGAAACCACCGCCGGCACGATCTTGGCGGACAAAGTCGTCGTCGCCACCGGTCCCTATCAGCGCAACCTCGTCCCGGACCTGCTGGGCGATCATCCCGTGTTCCAGGTCCATTCCGCCGACTACCGGAATCCCGAACAGCTTCCGCCGGGTGCGGTGCTGGTGGCCGGCGCCGGCGCGTCGGGTGCCCAGATCGCCGAGGAATTGCTGCAGGCCGGCCGCCGCGTCTACCTCTCGGTCGGACGCCATCGCCGCCTGCCGCGCCGCTACCGCGGCCGCGACCTGATCTGGTGGCTCGCCGAGATGCGTCTCGATCAGGTCACGCCGGAGGAGCGTGGACCGGCGCGCCTCGGCCCTGTCATTTCCGGTGCCTATGGCGGCCGCACCATCGATTTCCGCAACTTTGCCGCCGACGGCATGATTCTGGTCGGGCGGATCGAGGCGGCGCAGGACGGCGTATTCGAGATCGCACCGGGCCTGGCCGAAAGCATGAGCAACGGCGACCTCGTCTACACCACCTTCCTCGATACGGTGGACGCCTATGTGAAGCGGCGGCGCATGGAACTGCCCGAAGATCCCGACGCCCGCGCGACGTTCGCCGCCCCGCCCTGCGTCACCGCACCGCTCACGCGCCTCGATCTGGCCGCGGAAGGCATCTCCGCGGTGGTCTGGGCCACCGGCTATGGCGTCGATTTCGGCTGGATCGATCTGCCCGTGATCGACGACAGGGGCGAAGCCATGCACCGCAACGGCATATCCCCCGAGCCGGGCCTGTATTTCCTCGGTCTGCAATGGCTGTCGAAGATGAATTCATCGTTCCTCTCCGGCGTCGGCGACGACGCCGCCGTGCTCGCCGACCATATTTTGGGTCGGCGCGGCTAACCCCGCCCCCGCACGCCCCCCGCGTGGAATGCAAGCCGAAAAAATCCCGGGACATGTGAACCGTTTCACAAAGTCCCCAGCATGGCCGTGCTCTCCTGGTCCTGATGGGACAACCCGGGGGACACGCCATGATCTATGGCGGCTTTGAAATTCAGTCGTTCGAGGCAGGGAGAGGGCTATGGCACGCCAGGATTTAACGGGCCGACCAGAGGCCGGTGGTGATCGACGGGATGGCGTTCCCGACCCTCGAAGTCGGTTTCGCGTGGTCGGATCCGGAAGCGGCGATAGCGGACGCGAAAGCCCATATCGATCGTTTCAAGCCGCGCTTCGCGAATCCTTGAATTCCGGCGGAACCGCCGACCGGATTTCCGTGCCGCTACCCGAACAGACGCTGCAGGCGACCCCGACACTCGCGCATTGCCCGGATTGCGCCGCCTCGCTGGCGGTGCTGCGCATCATCCCCGGACGCGCAGGCGCGGAATACTGGACCATGCGCTGCACCGGATGCGGCGGAATTCATCTCGATATCGTCAAGCCCGCGAACGCTCCGCTGACGGCGTAACGACGGTTCCAAATCGGCTTGCTGACATCTGCTGACAGGCTGCGCACCGCATCGGGCGCGCGGCCGTTGGCTCTTTTCTCGGCCGCTGACTTATCCCATATTCGCCTGATGGCGAAGAAACCTGACCTCCCCAAAAAGCCCGGCAAAACCCCGAAATCCAAGGCCCCGAGTTCCAAGGCGTCGAGGCCGGACGTTCAGCCGATCGGACCGGCGCTGGCCGAACTGCTCAATCCCGCGCTCAACCGCGGCGATGCCGGCATGGGCTCGGGCACCGGCCTGCAGCCGCCGCCGGACAATTCGTGGGACCGCCGCGCCGGCGGCGAGGCCGCCGCACACCGGGCGCGCGCCTCGACCAAGTCCGCCGACGGCTTGCCGACCGATCCGCTGCCCGACCGCAACATGACGCGCAACGTGGTCGCCCGGCAGACCCCGCTGCGCCCCAATCCGCAGCCGCCGGGCGCACGTGCGCCTCAAGGCCTCGAGGAAGCCCCGCAGGCCAATTACGGTACCTCGGCCACCATTCCGACGCTGGATCCGGAACTCGCGCGGCAACTCGGCCTTCCGACGGCGGAGGACGACGACGAGGCACTGGCCCGGCCGCCGCGCAACAAGATGGAGGCGCTCGGCGTCAAGGCGACGGCGGATGCGCTGGAGAATTTGATCCGCGACGGCCGTCCCGAATTCAAGGGCGACGACGGCCAAGTAAGGGTCTGGACCCCGCACCGGCCGCCGCGCCCGGAAAAATCCGAAGGCGGCGTGCCCTTCGTCATCAAGTCCGAATACGAGCCAAAGGGCGACCAGCCGACGGCCATCAAGGAATTGGTCGAAGGCATCGACCGCAACGACCGCACCCAGGTGCTGCTCGGCGTCACCGGCTCGGGCAAAACCTACACCATGGCCAAGGTGATCGAGGCGACGCAGCGCCCCGCCATCATCCTGGCGCCGAACAAGACGCTGGCCGCGCAGCTCTATGGCGAGTTCAAGAGTTTCTTCCCCGACAACGCGGTGGAATACTTTGTCAGTTACTACGACTACTACCAGCCCGAAGCCTATGTGCCGCGCACCGACACCTACATAGAAAAGGACTCGTCGATCAACGAGCAGATCGACCGCATGCGCCATTCGGCGACGCGCGCGCTGCTGGAACGCGACGACGTCATCATCGTCGCTTCCGTGTCCTGCATCTACGGTATCGGCTCGGTCGAGACCTACACCGCGATGACCTTTGCGCTGAAGAAGGGCGAGCGCATCGACCAGCGGCAGCTGATCGCCGATCTCGTCGCGCTGCAATACAAGCGCACCCAGGCCGATTTTACCCGCGGCACCTTTCGCGTTCGCGGCGACGTCATCGACATCTTCCCGGCGCACTATGAAGACCGCGCCTGGCGCGTGAACCTGTTCGGCGACACCGTGGAAAATATCGAGGAGTTCGATCCGCTCACCGGCCACAAGCAGGACGAGCTCGAATTCATCAAGATCTACGCCAACTCGCACTATGTGACGCCGCGCCCGACGCTGGTGCAGGCGATCAAGTCGATCAAGAGCGAATTGAAGCTGCGGCTCGACGAGCTCCACAACCACGGCCGCCTGCTGGAAGCGCAGCGGCTGGAGCAGCGCACCACCTTCGACCTCGAAATGATGGAAGCGACCGGAAGCTGCGCCGGCATCGAAAACTATTCGCGCTACCTCACCGGCCGCCGCCCCGGCGAGCCGCCGCCGACGCTGTTCGAATACGTGCCCGACAACGCGCTGGTGTTCGCCGACGAAAGCCACGTCACCGTCCCGCAGATCGGCGGCATGTTCAAAGGCGACTTCCGCCGCAAGGCGACGCTCGCCGAATACGGTTTCCGCCTGCCCTCCTGCATGGACAACCGTCCGCTGCGGTTCGAGGAATGGGACATGATGCGCCCGCAGATCGGTCGCCGTGTCGGCGACGCCGAGCGGCTGGGAGCTGAACGAAAGCGGCGGCGTATTCGTCGAGCAGGTGATCCGCCCCACCGGGCTGATCGATCCGCCGGTCAACATCCGCCCCGCGCGCACCCAGGTCGACGATCTCGTCGGCGAGGTACGCGCGACAGCGCAGGCCGGTTACCGTTCGCTGATCACCGTGCTGACGAAGCGCATGGCGGAAGACCTCACCGAATATCTGCACGAGCAGGGCATTCGCGTGCGCTACATGCACTCTGATATCGACACCATCGAGCGCATCGAGATCATCCGCGACCTTCGCCTCGGCGCGTTCGACGCGCTGGTCGGCATCAACCTGCTGCGCGAGGGCCTCGACATTCCCGAATGCGCGCTGGTCGCGATCCTCGACGCCGACAAGGAAGGTTTTTTGCGCAGCGAGACCTCGCTGATCCAGACCATCGGCCGCGCCGCGCGCAACGTCGACGGCAAGGTGATCCTCTACGCCGACCAGATGACCGGCTCGATGGAGCGCGCCATCGCCGAGACCGACCGCCGCCGCGAGAAGCAGGTCGAATACAACACCGCGCACGGCATCACGCCGGAGAGCATCAAGAAGTCGATCGGCGACATCATGAACAGCGTCTACGAGCGCGACCACGTGCTGGTCGAGATCGGCGACGGCGGCATGGCCGACGACGTCATCTCCATCGGCCACAATTTCGAGGCGGTTCTCTCCGACCTCGAAACAAGGATGCGCGAAGCCGCCGCCGATCTGAATTTCGAGGAAGCCGCCAGACTCCGCGACGAAGTCAAACGCCTCCGCGCCACCGAAATGGCCGTCGTCGACGACCCCACCGCCAAACAGCGCACCGTGCAGAAACAGGCCGGCGCCTACGCCGGCACGAAGAAATACGGCGAGGCGGCAAACTTGCCGGTCAGCGCGATGAAGAAGAAGAGCGTGCAGACGGCCCTGAAGTCGAGCCGCGGCGGCGGGCGCGCGGCACCTCAAAAGTCCACAAGCCGCACCTCGACGAAATGCACGGCCCGGAATCGCTGCCCTACCGCCCGGACGGCGCCACGCCGCGCAAGCCCGACTCCCACGGCGGCACCAAAATCTTCCAGCCCACCGACTCCCGCCAATCCGGCCCCGAGTTCGGCCCCGCGCCGCGCTCCAGCGGCGGCGCGCCCGGTCATCGCGGCGGATGGAAGAAGCGGTAGCTTGCTGTCGGCAGCCGACGCCGATATCCGCGTCATCACTCGAGAGTCGGACGGACAGAACGATCAGATGATCGCATGAGGCATCCGCTGGTGACGCTGGCGCACCGTGGACTGGGGCTTTCTGGAACAGCGGTTCGGCGAGGTTCGACGACGCCCCGACCGGCTCGCCGCTTCCGACGCGTCTGATGGCGGGCTGGCGATCCTCAAGCACACCTACGACCTGTCCGACGAAGTTCTGGCGAGCGGTGGGTCGAGAACCTCATTACCAGCACTTTTGCCGATTCTTCCCCCGCCTGGGGCTCGCCGCTCTGCCGACCCCGCTCGAACCGATGCAGCGGCTGACGGCGCATCCCGGCGGGCCTGTCGATTGCGGTCAAGACGCGAGGAATCACGCCGACCGGGCTGTGCGGCTGATCGGCGGCAACAAGGTCTGCGCAAGCTCGATGACGTTCGCCACCGATGCAAGGCTTTTGAACCGGCGCGCGACACGCTCGTGCGGTCGGCACAGCGCGATGGCGTGGCCTAGCGCCAGTCTATGCGCGGGTCGGCAACTTCGGCCTGATCATGCACCAGCGCTATGCCCACGCCAAGCAGTTCAAGCGCGCGACGGGCGCTCGATACGCTGCGGACCTATCGGGCCGCGTGCTCCGCGACATCGGTCGCAACATCGAGAGTAATAGCGGGCTCGAAGCGGCGTTCGCAACGCTGCTGGCGCTGGCGCAGCGCGTGCGTGCGCAGCGCAGCGTCAGCGCGGGCCGAAGGTCATTCCCTGCCGCGCCGGGTCGATGCATCGGCAGGGCGGCTCACCGCCTTACGGCCGGAGTCAAAACCTCCGGCAGACGTTCGGCCCTCAATCGCCTGTTCGGCGCCCATGTGACGGCGCTACCCGGCGACCGCAACGCCGGTCACGCGCTGGTCGACCGTGATCCCGGGCGAAGGGGCACGGCAACATATTCGCGCCCTCGCCGACCGGGGATATCGCGGCCACAACGCGCCGGCCGATTGCAAGTGCAGGGCTCATCGCCGGCAGAGCGACGAGCGCAGGCAGAGCAAGCGCGAATTGCGCCGCAGGGCCGCTATCGAGCACGGCACCGGCAGCGCCGGCACGCAGGCCGGCCTCGTCGCCGGCGCCGCCGTGGCGATGCCGGCCACGCGCATCGTCGGGATCGACATCGACGCCGAACCCGCGCGCGTTCGCGCCGATGTCGTCACGTTCGCACGCGAAGCCTGCGACCTGCTCGACATCCGTTCGACGAAGCTCGGTCGAAGTCGTCGCCGGCCATGCCGGCCCGGCCTACGCGTCCCCCACGCCATCGAAGCGATCCGCCTCGCCGGCAAACTCGAAGCGCTGCCGCTCGATCCGGTCTATTCGCCGGCAAGGCCTGGCCGGCCTGGCATCGCCCCGAAGCCGCCAGGGCACGCTGAAGGCGCGCGCATGGACCGAATCCTGGATCAGCGCATGGGCCTATTGCCGCACGCGGCAACGCGAGGACGTCATCTTCCGCACACCGGCGGCTCGCCGACTCTGTTTGCGGATCGTGCAGCGAGGAATTCGAACTCAAGAGCCAGAAGAGCAAGTTCGGCGCGAAGGTCGCCGATGGCGCATACAAGACCAAATGCGAGCGGCTGGCGGCCAGCAACAATCCCAACCTGCTGCTGATGAACTATGACGTCAAATCGCTGTCGGTCATCAACCTCCTGATCGTTCCAAAACACTTCTTCGTCCGGGAGATCATCGAAGAGCGCAAGCCGTTGGCGGCCACAGCAAGAAGGGCCGGCTGGATCGGATCGAACATCATCCTGTCGCCGCGTTCCCGAGTCCGGAAAAATTCACATCGTGAAAGACGGCGTCGTTCGCCCGAAGGACGCCGTTCTCGAAGAGTGGCAAAAGACGCTGTTTCTCAGGAACGAGTTACCGGAAACGCGAGGCTGGCTGCTCGATGTCATGAAATGCGTGGAGTCGCTCGGCAAGCGCGATTTCACTCTCGATGAGGTGTATGCTTTCGAACGGCATCTTGGCGATCTTTATCCGGGCAACCAGAACGTTAAACCCAAGATACGCCAGCAGCTTCAGTATCTGCGTGACCGTGGATTTATCGAATTTGTAGCGCGCGGCAATTATCGCGTGCGATCTTAGGAGACCCGCATGGCCTGGTTTCTCAACCTCTACAAATGCGCGCGCTGTAAGCGCCGCTGGGCCGACGAGTGGTCCTGCATGTGCGACGATGAATGCCCGCATTGCGGCGCGCGAGACATGTCGCCGTACGAGCAGCGAGAACCTGACCGAGTTGATCGCGCAGGACGGCGATGAATTTGTCGCGCTGCGTTCTCCGGCTTCGGCGGCGCACGATCCCGACTATCGTGAACTCGGCCGTTTTCCGATCGCGCGCGAAGCCGAGGAATTCCTGCGCGTCGACTGACCCAAACTGACAGCGTCATTCCGCACGCAGCTCAGTTCTTATGCCGCCTTCGATCCCTGAGGCTGCGGCCACCAGATCGATACCGAGCGCGTGAAGCACCGTTGATGACGGTGGCGAACTCCGGCTTCGCTTCCCCGCCGAGCGCCGCGGTACAAGTTCTCGCGCGAGAAGTCCGGCTTTTTCCGCCACCGCGCTCATGCCTCGTCGCAGCGCGGCAACCGTGCCGATCGCAACGCGCGATGGCAGATGCGTCTTCCGGAATTCGAGGGCTTCGTTGATGTAGGCGGCGATCATCTCGGGACTATCGAGATATTCGGCTGCATCGAACGTTTTCTTGACCAGTTCAGGTCTCCAATCGGTGACGGGCATGACTGTCGACGCGTGATCTGCGCGCTACAGACGCATGTCCTGACGATCTGTCACAGCACCGGATCGACCATGGCTCCGGCGATCTGAGTCTGAGCTCGATGCAAGGCCGGTGTCGCCACCGATACCTTTCGCAACCATTGTCCGCCGGTCGGCTATCCCGGGGTTCTCAAGGCCGTGTCGCAATGGAAACGCCAGCTAGCGCGTCGCAGGATGACGAGCGACCCGCCCTCACCCCGATCGGCGATTGCTCGTGTTCTGCGTCATGTTGCCATGCGCGCCCTGTTCGCGGATGTTGTGCTTCTCGTCGTCGCGATGGCCCTTGGTGGTGTCGAGGGGAACGCTGGGCGCGCTGCCGGGGCCCTTGTGGCTCTGGTTGTCTTCCGGGATGGGCGGTGTGGTTTTGGACATGCTGGTCTCCGTCATCAACCGAACAGGACAACGGACGCCGCGACGGAATCGTTCCCGCGCCGCGACGACGGCGCATTGTCGCCGGCCGCGAAAACCGGTTTAGTGCAGCGGCCATGGCGGCAACGGAGATTCCCGTGAAGGCAATCGGCGCGATCATCCTGCTGGCTCTCGCCGGCCCGGCCTTTGCGCAAGCCGGAAGCAAGGCGTCAAAGGACAAGGCATCCGCCGCGGACCGGCCACTGCTCGCGACGTTCTGCGATTCCGCCAACATCAAGGGATCGGCCTGCACCAACGCCAAGGTCATACCGCAGCGGCAGGCGCTGCGACGTCAAGCTGCGCCGGACCGCCACGGCGGCAAATTCCTCGCCGACGGCACGACGCTGCTCGTCGTCAATTACGAGAGCGGCTGCGAACCCCACGCCACCAATTTCGGCGGCGCCGTGATCTTCGAACAGAAGGACGGCGCCATCACGTTTCAGGGGCTACCAGCCCGGCTTCCAGGCCAATGATTGCATCGTGCTTGCGCGCAATGAGAAGCAGGACCGCCTGATCTGCATCACCTTCTATCTCGGCCAGGGCCATCTCGAATCCGGCGTCGCCGAAATGGTGTTCACGCAGGATTTCTCCAAAAACATCGGCGTGTCGCTGAACTATTTCGTGCGGGCGGAGGATGCCACCGGCGCCTATGGCGCCAACGTCGTCGACTGCAAGGAAACCTCGGTCTATTTCGGCCTCGCCAAGCTCGGCCCCGGGTCGCGGCCTGATACCGTCGCGGTCGACATCGCCCATGCCGACAAGGACACGATCCAGACCGCCTGCACCAAGGGCTTCCCGCGCCCGAAGGAAATTTTCGGCGAGCTACGGTCCGGCGAGGCCTATGTCCCGCCCGGCCACGAGAAGACGACGAGGTTCGTGATCGACCTCACAACCAGCAAAGCCGTGCCGGAAGCGGAATTCGGCAAACCGTAGCTCCTGCGGCGTACTTGATGGGAGGCGCGATCCGTCGCCAGCGGTATCCGGTTCGTGCCGCCAGCGGGCGCGCCATAACCGTTTCAGAAACTTTAAATCCATTTGCCAATTGATCGCGCTCCGGTTCCGTACACAATGGATCCAGCCGCACACGCGGAATCGAACGCATCAGGGTGGACGAATGTCCGAGGAATCGAATCGTCAGTTCGTGCTGGACTTTCTCAACACCCTGTATTCCGGCGACATCGAGACCACGCTGGCACGCTGCACCGACGACATCGAATTCATTGCCAACGCCCCGGTCGACCTGCTGCCGCATCTCGGCCACCGCCGCGGCAAGGCCGAAATGCGCGAGATGTGGGATGCGATACTCGCGCGCTATTCCGAGCTGCGCTGCGAGGTGTCGATGGCGGTCGCCGAGGGCGACAAGGTCGCCGTCTATATCCGCGTGTTCTTCCGCAAGAGCATCAATCAGCGCATGATGCAGTTCGACATCGCCGGCTTCTACACGCTGCGCGACGGCAAGGTCTGCCAGATCAGGGAAATCATCGACACCTACGATCTGGTGCAGCAACTGGTCGAACGCGACGTCACCGCGATCCTGACCGGGCGAAGGCAGAATCCTTAATAACTTCTTTCCAAGTCATCATTCGCCACGCCCGGCACGATTGCACATCATCGGTGCACGCCGGATGCTCCGCTCATTTTGCGCGCACCGTTGAACCTCGTCGCACTTTGCCGTGACCCATCACCGGGCTGCTTCCGGACACGACGAGCGAATCAAGCGCGCGCGGCCGGTTTTGCCCGGCTCGGCGTTGGGCTGAAGCACGACGAAACCGAGTCGGCCTCAGCCGGATGGAACCCTTCAAAGCCCCGCATTTTGAAGGCCCTAGCGGGTTCCCGGCGTTTGCCGCAGGAGGGGCCATCGGCGGTATCGGTGGCTCGGCCGGCATCGAAATCCACGACATCGGATGCGCGATCGCAGCCGAAGCCACGCGCCGCACCTGACCGTCAAGTGATCGGAATCAGGCGGGAATCGTCGCATTTGTGCAATGCAAAAACGATGATTGTATTTCAGCCATCCTGCTCTATTTAGAGCTGCAACAGTGAACGGCACATCAGCCCGGCGTCGATGCGGACGCCCATTAGGGCGCGATGGCTGTTTCGAAAACTCCAGTTTCCAAGGACCAAATCAAAATGACAGAGCATAGTCTCTGGCGTTTTTCGCGCGCGTTTCATCGTGCGATCAATGAACGCCAGCCTGCCGATCTCGAAACCCTGCTCGATGAGGACGTCGACTGGGCAATCTATGGACCGATCGACATGTATCCGTTCTTCGGCTCGCGCCGCGGCAGGGCGGCCGTGATCGATGTGATCAGGCAGATCGCCGACAATTTCCGCGTCCACCGCTTCGACCGCGAATCGATCATGCTGGGCGTGGATACGGCCTCCTCGATGATGCGCTATTCCCTGACCGCGCTCGATTCGAACAAGCCGATCTCGTTGCGGATCGCCCATTTCGCCCAGTTCAGGGCCGGCCGCCTGACCAATTTCCGCGTGCTGGTCGACACCTTCGACCTGGTCGAACAGACGGTGGGTTATCCGATCCAGCTGCCGCGGATGGCGGTGTAGCTCTCATCCACGATTCCAATCGTCATGCCCGCGCGCGCGAACAGCATCTGCGCGCGGGCATCCACGTCTTCCTTTGCCAGCCCCAAGGAGGCGTGGATGGCCGGGTCACCGGGCGCGATCACGCGCTGTGCCCGGCCATGACGTTCATCACGAAGCACATTTGCGCGCTCGCGCCATAATTTTGCAACAGAGCGAACGCATTCTGGGCGCGAGCTTGAGTGCGGGCGGGCAATGATTTCCAAAATGCGATTTGGCTGGGCGCGGCTGCCGATGCTGGTGGCCGGCGTGAGCGTGGCTTCGATGCTGGCGGCGGCGGCGCAAACCCCGCCGGCGGATGACGATCCGGATATGCAAGCGGCGGAAGAGACAGAGGCCGCGCCCGACGCCGGCCAAGAAGCCGGCCAAGTCGACATCCTGAAGGACATCGACGTCAGCAAGCTCGACTGGAGCCAGCTCAACGTCGATGCGTCGACCCTGCCCCCTCCCGCGCCGAAGGGCAGCGGCGCGTCGAGCCTCCTTGGCGGCATCGACACCGCGTGGTCCGCCAATGAAAAGGCAAACGGCTCTTCGGCGGTGTCGGTCAAGCAGTCGATCTCGCCGTTCTGGGACACGCGGATCGGCGCCGACATGACGGTCGCGCGCCAGGGCGCGGCGACGACCTCCGAACAGCTCTCGGAAAGATTGGCCAATGGCGGCAGCCTGCCGCAATCGTCCGGCACCGCCTGGGCGGCGATCACCGCCCCTGGCGTGGCGTCGATCTGGGACAAGACCTCGGTGGAGGCCCGCGTCGATCCCGGAACCGAGCAGAGCAGGATCGGCACCTCGCTGAGCAAGTCGCTGCCGATCGGCGAGCAATATTCGCTGACGCTGAAGAACGACTACAATCTGATCCAGCAGGGCCTCGTGCCGGTGCCCGGCATCATCAGCCATCCGGCGCGCAGTGCACAGACCGACCAGTCGGCAAGGCTCAGCATCGCCGACACCGGCACCAGCCTGACCGCCGGTCAGACCGCTTCGGCGTCGGACGACAAATGGCTGCGCAAGGTCGGCGCCGAGCAGAAGCTGTTCGACGGCGTCACGATCTCGGGCTCGATCGGCGAAACGCCATCGGGCGCCACCAGCAAGAGCCTCAGCGCCGGCTTCAAGCGCAGCTGGTGACGGTATGAGACGTCCCAATTTGACGCAGTTTTCGGGCCTGAAATCGCCGCCTCCCGAGAATGATCCACGATTGCCGCAGATTGGCCCAGATGCGGCCAAAATCGGCAGCGCAGATGGCGGCGACCTACTTCGTCGTGCGGGGGGATTTCCGCGCTCGCCTGAATGCGAAACAGAGGAATTGCCGATGAACGCCACCATTCGTCCGGAACAGGCTGATGAAACTCCGGAAGCCGACGGCGATCTCGCCGCCGTATCCGAGGTTGAAGCCGGTATCCGCGAATTCGTTCGTAACGACATCGCCTATCTGCGCCGGCCTTCGGTCCCCGCGGAAACCGCGCCGCTCGACGCCAACGCGGAAGCCACCGTCAACAACGTCAATTCGCTGATCCAGCGCGTCGCGGGCACCTCGCTGGCTGAAATCGAGAAGCTGATTTCCGAACTCGAAAGCCTGCGCGACCTGCTGCATGCCGAAGGCCAGCGCGTCCAGCGCGAAATCTCGGGCTATGCGCAGCTGAGCCAGGCCGCGATGAAGTCGACGCGCATGATCGCCGACAACGTCACGCAGTGGAAGCGCGCCGCCGACGGACTCCGCAACAGCTAAAATCGATCGTTGCAAAAATCTGACACTCCGCCGTGTTCCGTTCCGGAGCGCGGCGGTTTCGTTTGGCACAATTCAATCCGAACTTTATAAACACATCGTCCAGCGACGGATGCCGTCCCATGACGGCAGGGACCTTTTAGGGACACAGCGGCGATGCAAAACGTTCAGCCAGACAATTTGGATTCAATGCCGCTGCGGCAATCGTCGCATGGCGTGGGCACGATCGCGATCCGCTTCGTCGGATTGCTGACGCTCGCGGTCGCGGCCATGGCTTTGATCTGGAGCCGTTGATCTGGATCCGCTGAATCTCTTCAGCGTTCACGCCTGTCCCAACGGGCGATTTCTAGCGGACGAAAGCGGTGTCTTCGATCGTGTAAACGCCGTCAGCGTGGGACTTCACCACCATTCCGGCGGTCAGCATGACAGCGATGGTGACGGTTGCGAAGATAAAGCCGACGAATTTCAGGCTGCCGCGATCTGCCATGGTCATCCCCTCGGTATTTCCCCTAATGACGCATATGGCAGGCAGAAAGTTCAAAATCCGTTAGCAAAAAATCCGTTCCGCGAGTCATGGATTACGCGGAACTAACGGCATACTTCGTTAACCATTTGCGGGGCTTGCGGCAGACCCGTAGCCCGGATGAGCAGAGCGACATCCGGGATTCACACGGGCATGGCCCCGGATAGCGCGGAGCCTGTCATCGGGCGCGCATACGCGCGACCGTTGGCTCATCCGGGCCAACTACGCTCAACCCGCCGTGCGCCGCTGCACGAAGGCGGTCGCAAGGAACGAGTACACCACCTCGCCGCGCTGGTTGGTGCCGGTATTGCGGATCTGCAGGATGCCCCATTCGGGACGCTTCTCCGAGGTCCGCTTGGTCTCGACCCGGCTGGAATAGCGGATGGTGTCGCCGGCCAGTACCGGCTTGATCCAGCGCAATTCACGAAAACCCGGCGAGGGTCCGCCGACCGCGACCTTCTCGCCGCGCGCGGCTGCCTCCGCGGCCAGACGCTTGCCGTCGGCGACCAGAAGCTTCATGCAGACCGCGGCGACGTGCCAGCCAGATGCCGCCAGTCCCCCGAACAGGGAGTTGCGACCCTCCTCCTCATCGAGGTGAAAGCGCTGCGGATCGAATTGGGCGGCAAACTTCTTGATGTCGTCGGCGGTAAAGGTGAATGAGCCGAACTCGCGCTGCGCGCCGATCTCGATGTCCTCGAAGTAACGCATCGCTAAGTCGCCTCCACTTTCAGCGCGTCGGCGCACGATGATCGGCGATTCCATCTCGCACAGCACCACGCCGGCCGCGTTGCGGATCGTGCCCTTGAAGGTCACGATGCCGGTTTCGGGACGGCTCTTCGAAACCCGGGCTTCCGCAACGTCGACATCCAGCGTCAGGTCGTCGCCCGGCCGCAGCGGCGCCATCCAGCGCATCTCGTTGACGCCGGGCGAACCGAGCGAGGCGGTGCGGCCGATGAAGCCGTCGAACAGCATCCGCATCATCAGCGAGCCGAGGTGCCAGCCCGAACCGGACAGCCCCTTCAGCATCGATGCGTTGGCGGCGGCCTCGTCCAGATGCATCGGCTGCGGGTCGTATTCGGCGGCAAAGGCCAGAATCTCCTCGCGCGTGACGTGGCGCGGTCCGAACGTGCCGAAATGGCCGGGTGCGAAGTCTTCGAAGGTCAGCGGTGTCATCGATCCGGAAATTTGGTTTGAGGATTGCGGCGGAGAAGCCCGAATGTGGCCGTTATTTGCGGCAATCTCAACCCGTCCACCCGCATGGCTTGTTCGCGACGGGCGAGCGCCGTCTCCGGCGTTCGCCTCTGACTTGCCCGAAGCAATTTTCGGGGATAGCCCTGTGCGGTCTGGAACCAGGTTTTTGACTCGCCGGAGAAACCATCGATGTTCGATTTTCAGGATCTGTTTCAGTGGGACCGCTTCATCACACCCACGATCATCAAGACCTTCTACTGGCTGGTCATCGGCTTGATCGTGCTGTTCGGCCTGTCCGGAATCTTTGCCGCACTGGGCACCATGGCAATCAGCCCGTTCGGCGGATTCATTATGCTGCTGTCCTCGATCGCCGGCGTCATCGTCGGCGTGGTGTTCTCGCGCATCGCCGCGGAATTCATCCTGATCGTCTTCCGCATCAACGAACATCTCGGCGCGATCCGCGACCAGGGCGGGATGCGGTAGGCTCAAGGGCGCCGTAGGGTGGGCAAAGCGAAGCGTGCCCACCATTTCGTTCACTAGCGGAAAGATGGTGGGCACGGCTGCGCCTTTGCCCACCCTACCGGGTCCGCATCCGCGGCACCCAATCTCTCAATTATTGAACCTGAAATGCATCACGTCGCCGTCGGCGACGACGTATTCCTTGCCTTCCAGCCGGAGCTTGCCGGCGTCGCGGGCGCCGGCTTCGCCGTTCAGCGCGACATAATCGGCATAGGCGATGGTCTCGGCCCGGATAAAGCCCTTCTCGAAATCGGTATGGATCACGCCGGCCGCAGCCGGGCCCTTGGTGCCGCGATGGATGGTCCAGGCGCGGGCTTCCTTCGGGCCGACGGTGAAATAGGTGATGAGGTCGAGCAGCTGGTAGCCGGCGCGGATCAGGCGGTCGAGACCGGCCTCTTCGAGACCCAGCGTTTCCAGAAAGTCGGCGCGCTCCTCGCGCGACAGCGTCGCGATCTCGGATTCGATCTTGGCCGAGATCACCACCGCGACCGCGCCTTCCTTCTTGGCGTGCTCGAACACCTGCTTTGAGAAGTTGTTGCCGTCCTTGGCCGAGCCTTCCTCGACGTTGCAGACATAGAGTACCGGCTTCGACGTCAGCAGGCCCAGCATGTTGAACGCGCGCTCTTCCTCCGGCTTGCGCTCGAGAAACCGCGCCGGCTTGCCCTCGCGCAGCAGCACCAGCGCGCGGTTGACGAGGTCGAGCGCCTCCTTGGCGTCCTTGTCGTTGCCCTTGGCCTTCTTGGCGAGGTTGTCGACGCGCTTTTCCAGGCTGTCGAGGTCGGCCAGCATCAGCTCGGTTTCGATGGTCTCGATATCGGCCAATGGCGCGATCTTGCCTTCGACATGGGTGATGTCGGAATCTTCAAAACACCGCACCACATGCGCGACCGCGTCGACTTCGCGGATGGTGGCGAGGAACTGGTTGCCGAGGCCTTCGCCCTTGGAAGCGCCGCGCACCAGGCCCGCGATATCGACGAAGGTCAGCCGCGTCGGGATGATCTGCGCCGAGCCTGCGATGGCAGACAGCTTGTCGAGCCGGGGATCGGGCACGGCGACCTCGCCGACATTCGGCTCGATGGTGCAGAACGGATAATTCGCCGCCTGCGCCGCTGCCGTCTCGGTCAGCGCGTTGAACAGCGTCGACTTGCCGACATTGGGCAGGCCAACGATACCGCATTTGAATCCCATTTCGTCCTCACGATCTCTTCGTCATGGCCGGTCTTGTCCCGGCCATCCACGTCTTGTTTCGCTCATGCGGAAGGACGTGGATGCCCGGCACCAGGCCGGGACATGGATGGCCGGAGTCAAGTCCGGCATGACAGCGGAGAGTCAGTCCTGCTCACCGCCGTCTTCCTTGTCAAAAAATCCCTTGGCCTGCAGAACCAGATGCACCTTGTTCTGGAACGTCGAGTCCTTGCCCGTCGCCAGCAGCCCGGCATTGTCGGCCACCGCCTCGCACAGGGCTTCCACCCAGGGGCGGTCGCTCTTGGCAAAATCCGACAGCACGTGGCTGTGCACGAGCTCCTTGACGCCGGGATGACCGATCCCGAGCCGCACCCGGCGATAATCATTGCCGATATGCGAGGAGATCGAACGCAGCCCGTTATGACCGGCGATGCCGCCGCCGATCTTCACGCGCACCTTGGCCGGCGGCAGTTCGAGTTCGTCCTGAAACACGGTGATGTCGGAGACGGCGAGCTTGAAGAAGTTCGCCGCTTCCTGAACCGCGCGTCCGGACTCGTTCATGTAGGTGGTCGGCCGCAGCAGCACGACCTTTTCGCGATCGAGCGTGCCTTCGGAAGTCTCGCCCTGAAAACGGCGGCGC
This sequence comes from uncultured Alphaproteobacteria bacterium, assembly GCA_963783115.1. Classification (GTDB taxonomy): domain Bacteria; phylum Pseudomonadota; class Alphaproteobacteria; order Rhizobiales; family Xanthobacteraceae; genus Bradyrhizobium. The sequence goes on from CAWAMK010000028.1 coordinate 19,597, forward strand.
CATGGTGCAAAACCATGACGCCGCGCAATTTCATCGACGGCCATGAACCCGATATTGTGCCGGTTGATCGCGTATTTCGAACCGGGGTTACCGAGACCGACAAACAGGCGCATGACGCGGCATCCCGCCGCCCGTTACTTCTTCTTGTCGCCACCAGCCGGCGCTTTCGCGCCAGCCGGCGCCTTCGCGCCAGCCGCCGCAGCCGCCGCTGGAGCAGCCGCCGGCGCAGCGGCGCCCGCCGCTGGCGCAGCGGCGCCGCCGGCCGCGGCAGTCGCCGCAGCCTTCTGTTCTTCGGCGTAGCCGGACGGCGGCACGATGGTCACCAGCGTCGCGTCCTCACGCGACAGCGACTTCACGCCGGTCGGCAGCTTGATCTCGGACAGATGCAGCGAGTGGCTGATTTCCAGCGTGCTGGCATCGACCTCGATGTACTGCGGAATATTGTCGACCGAGCATTCGAGGTCGATGGTGTGGGTGACGATGTTGACGGTGCCGCCGCGCTTGACGCCGGGCGAGGCTTCGCCGTTCACGACATGCAGGGGAACGCTGACGCGGATGGTCGCGCCTTCGCCGAGCCGCATGAAATCGACATGCAGCGGGAAGTCACGCACCGGATCGAGGTGGAAGTCGCGCGGAATCACGCGGTGCTTCTTGCCCTCGAGATCGATATCGAAAAGCGTGGTCAGGAAACGGCCGGCCAGGATGCGCTGGCGCAGTTCCTTGTCATCGACCGAAATGGTCACGGGGGGCTGGTTGTCACCATAGATCACTCCGGGAACTCTCCCGGCGCGACGCTCTGCCCGGGCGGCCCCCTTGCCGCTCTGCGGACGCGCGGTCGCCTTCAATTCCTTGACGGTCGCCATCGTGTTAAGTCCTTGTTTTCCAAAAAGTTAAAGGCCGCATCGCGGCCCGTTGGCGTCCTACAGCAAGCCTCCAGGGGTGCGGGGGCTGCGGACGTGGCGGGCTTTTAGCCCCAAAGGGACGAAATGACAAGGAAATGAAGGGGCTTTTTGGCGCTCTTGGGCCGGTTTCAGCCCACAGCTGGCCTAAGCCGTCATGCCCGGCCCCAAGCAGCCCTGAGGCGCTCCGGACCGGGCATCCACGTCCTTGCCGCCGCGACGAAGGACATGGATGGCCGGGACATCAGCGCGAAGACGCGCTTTTGCCCGGCCATGACGATGGGTGAAATCTTTATCCGCCGGTATTCGCGCCGCCGGCATCGGGTGCGGCCGGCGCAATGCCGAGCTTGGCTTCGAGCGCCGCAATCCGGCCCTTGAGCGCCTCGTTCTCTTCGCGCGCCAGGCGGGCCATGTCCTTGACCGCGTCGAACTCCTCGCGCTTGACGAGGTCGAGGTCGCGCAGGATGCGCTCGGCCTGGTTGCGCATGACCGTATCGACCTCGCGCTTGACGCCCTGGGCGGCGCCGGCGGCGTCGTTCATCAAACGGCCGATCTCGTCGAAAAACCGATTGTTGGTCTGGGTCATTTCAAAACGCTCCGGTCGCTGCAGATATCGTCACCGGTATGACAATGGCGATCCCAAGGTAAAGGTTCAAGGCAAAGGTGCAAGTGCGCCGTCGAGGCCGGCCCACCGCCCTTTGCCTTGTCATGCCCCGGTTTCCTTGCAATCGTATCAAGCGCTTGAGCCAAAACCGGAATCACAACCCAAAAATCACAACCAAGAAGAAAAGCCCATGATCGACCAGCAGATCGATATCGCGACCAAGGACGGCAAGACCACGACCTTCATCACCCATCCCGAACGCGGCGGACCGTTCCCGGTCATCATCTTCTACATGGACGCGCCGGCGATCCGCGAGGAACTGCGCGACATGGCGCGGCGGCTCGGCACGTCGGGCTATTACGTGATGCTGCCGAATATGTATTACCGCTCCGGCGTCATGGAACTGGGACCGATCCCGCCGGATCCGGAGGCGCCCGAGCGCAAGCGGATGTTCGGCTTCATGAACTCCATCAACATCCCCATGGTGATGGAAGACACCAAGGCGCTGCTCGCCTTTGCCGAGACGCAGCCGCGCGGCGAACACAAAGATCGTCGGCACCGTCGGCTACTGCATGAGCGGCCGCTACGCGGTCAACGCGGCGACGCATTTTCCGGATCGCGTCAAGGCCGCGGCTTCGATCTACGGCACGCATCTGGCCACCGACCAGCCCGACAGCCCGCATCTGGCGGCCGGCAAGACCAAAGCCGAACTCTATTTCGCCTGCGCCGAGACCGACATCTATGCGCCGCAGGAGATCATCGACAAGGTCGCATCGGGCATGAAGGGATCGAACAACGAGGTCGAGGTCTACCCCGGCACCCATCACGGCTTTGCCTTCCCGAAACGTCCGGTCTACCACCGCGACGCCGCCGAACGGCACTGGGAGCGGCTGCTGGCGCTCTATCGCCGCAACCTCGTGCCGTGATCGCGGGATAGCGATGACAGAGATCCGGCTCAGGATTACGAAAACGCGGATGCGGAAGATCTGAACCGGATTGCAGTCTCGGCCTTTGAACAGTTTCGAGACCACTATGACGACTGGCCGGCGATGCGTGTCATGGGTCCTGCCAAAGCCCATGACGCGCCGCCGATCTTCGGCGTGGCGTATGCCGTCTACACCAAAGCCCTGTGAGCCAGATGCCCTTCCTCGCCATCGACTTTCCGAAGATCAATCCGGTCGCCATCTCGATCGGACCGTTCGATATCAGATGGTATGCGCTGGCCTATATCTCCGGCATCGTGATCGGATGGATCTATGCGCGCGCGCTGATCAAGAGCGAGAAATTATGGGGTGGACCGGCGCCGATCGCGCCGGTGCAGCTCGACGACTTCATCCTCTGGGTCACCCTCGGCATCATCCTCGGCGGCCGGACCGGCTACGTGCTGTTCTACAACCTCCCTGTTTTCATCGCGAATCCGCTCGCCATTCTCAAATTGTGGGAGGGCGGCATGTCCTTCCACGGCGGCTTTCTCGGCTGCGTCGCCGCGGTGATGCTGTTTGCGCTGAAGAACAACATCTCCATCCTGTCGCTCGGCGACATCACGACTGCGGTCGCGCCGATCGGAATTTTCCTCGGGCGCATCGCCAACTTCATCAAGGGCGAGTTGTGGGGGCGCGAGGCCGATGCCAGCGTATCCTGGCGAATGGTGTTTCCCGACGACCCGCTGCAACTTTTCCGCCACCCGAGCCAGCTTTATGAAGCCGCGCTGGAGGGCATCCTGCTGTTCGCGGTGCTCGCTATCATGGTCCGGATGGGCGCGTTGCGGCGGCCGGGACTGATCCTCGGCAGCTTCATCGCGGTCTACGCCTTCGGTCGCATCGCCAGCGAATTTTTCCGCGAGCCTGATCCGCAACTCGGATTTTTGTGGGGAGGACTGACCATGGGCATGCTGTTGTCGGTGCCGATGATCGTCGTCGGGGGTATCCTGATCGCGAGGGCGTGGCGCGGCGGAGCGCGAACGCCTAAACAGAAGTCGACCTAAGGCGGACCGTGACCGAACTTTCACCGTTGCAGGCAGAGATCCACAAGCTGATCCGATCGGCGGGACCGATGCCGGTCTGGCGCTACATGAAGCTGTGCCTGACGCATCCCGAGCACGGCTATTACGTGTCGCGCGATCCGTTGGGCCGCGAGGGCGATTTCACCACCGCGCCCGAAGTCAGCCAGATGTTCGGCGAGTTGCTCGGCCTGTGGACGGCATCGGTGTGGAAGTCGATCGGCTCGCCGCCGACGCTGCGGCTGATCGAACTCGGCCCGGGCCGCGGGACCATGATGGCGGACGCGCTCCGCGCGATCCGGGTGCTGCCGCCGCTGTATAAATCGATCGATATCCATCTCGTCGAGATCAACCCGGTGCTGCGCGAAAGGCAGCGGGCGACGCTGTCGGGCGCGCGCAACATCACCTGGCATGACAGCCTCGACGACGTGCCGGATGGACCCGGCGGTCATTCTGGCCAACGAATATTTCGACGTGCTGCCGGTCCATCAGGTGGTCAGGCGCGAGACCGGCTGGCACGAGCGCGTCGTCAACCTCGACGACGACGGCAAACTGTCGTTCGGCGCTTCGGAAGAGCCGATCCCGCGGTTCGAGGTGCTGCTGCCGCCGCTGGTGCGCGCCGCCCCCATCGGCGCCGTGTTCGAGTGGCGGCCGGACAACGAGATGATGAAGATCGCCACGCGGGTGCGCGACCAGGGCGGCGCGATGCTGGTCATCGACTACGGCCATCTGCGCAGCGACGCCGGCGACACCTTTCAGGCGATCGCCCGCCACAGCTTCGCCGATCCGCTGAAGCATCCGGGCCAGGCCGACGTCACCGCCCATGTCGATTTCCAGGCGCTGGCGCGCGCGGCGGAAGATGTCGGCGCGCGCGTGCACGGCCCGGTGACGCAGGGCGATTTCCTCAAGCGGCTCGGCATCGAGACCCGCGCGCTCACGCTGATGGGAAAGACCACGCCGGACGTTTCCGCCGATATTTCCGCCGCGCTGAAGCGGCTGACCGACAGCGGCCGCGGCGGCATGGGATCGATGTTCAAGGTGCTCGCGGTCACCGAACCCAACCTCACGATGGTCGCGGGCCTCAGCGACGAACCATCAGCGCCGGGAGACGAAAGCGAATGACGTTCGGATCGTCGCTGCTCGCAGCCATTCCCGGGCTGCGCCACGCGTTCTTCACCCGCGAGGGCGGAACATCCAGCGGAATCTATCAGGGTCTCAATGGCGGGCTCGGCTCCAGCGATGATCCGGCCCATGTCGCGGAAAACCGCCGCCGCATGGCCGAATGGATGGGCGTTACGCCGCAGAATTTTGTCAGCGTGCACCAGATCCATTCGCCCGACATCGTGGTGGCGACCGGACCGTGGCCCGGCGATACACGGCCGCGCGCCGACGCGATCGTCACCCGCACCGAAGGCATCGCCATCGGCGTCACCGCCGCCGATTGCGGCCCGATCCTGTTCGCCGACGCCGGCGCACGCGTGATCGGCGCGGCGCATGCCGGCTGGAAGGGCGCGCTGACCGGCGTGCTGGAATCCACCATCGACGCGATGGAGAAACTCGGCGCCGAACGCACCGGCATCGTCGCCGCCGTCGGCCCCCTGATCCGCCAGCACTCCTATGAAGTCGGCAGCGAATTCGTCGAACGTTTTCTGGATGCCGACGCCGAGAACGGCGTGTTCTTCATCCCCTCGACCCGATCAGGCCATTCGATGTTCGATCTCGCCGGCTTCATCCGGATGCGGCTGGAAAATGCCGGCGTGCTGATGATCGACGACACCGGCGTCGACACCTATTCCGACGAGCGCTTCTACAGCTACCGCCGCTCGGTGCACCGCAAGGAGCCGGACTACGGCCGCCACGTCCACGCCATCGCGCTGGAGAGCGAGTAGCTACTTCACCTTCAGCACCACCTTGCCCCGTGCCCGGCCGGCTTCGAGATAGCTCAGCGCGTCGGGCAATCGTTCGAAGGCGAATTCGCGGTCGATCACCGGCTCGATCGCGCCGCCATCGACGAGGCCCGCGATCTCGCGCAATTGATCGCCGCTCGGCTCGGTGAAGAACCAGCAATAGGACGCGCCGGCTTGCGCGCTCGCGGCATAGACCTTTCGGCTCATCAGCCAGACCGCCGCGCGGACCACAAACCCCTTGCCCTCGCGGCGGGCGAAATCGCGATCGGGCGGGCCGCTCAGCGAAATCACCGCGCCGCCCCGCTTCACCACCTTGAAGGCATCGACGGTGAACGCTCCGCCCAGCGTGTCGTAGACGATGTCGTAGCCGCCGCCGGCATCGAGATAGTTTTCGCGGTCATAGGCGATCACTTTGTCGGCGCCGAGCGATCTGACGAAATCGACATTCTTCGAACTCGTGGTCGTCGTGACCTCGAGCCCGAGATGCCTTGCATATTGAACCGCGAAGGTGCCGATCCCGCCGGCGCCGGCATGGATCAAAATGCGCTGGCCGGCGCGCGCCTTGACGCGCGAAAATCCCTGCAGCGTGGTCAGCCCCACCAGCGGCAGCGCCGCGGCCTGCGCATGCGAGACAGAAGCAGGCTTCAATGCCACGAATTCCTGCGGCAGCGCGATCTGCTGGGCAAAGGTGCCGATGGTCTCACGCGAGGCGCGCGCATAGACCGCGTCGCCCGGCTTGAAGCCGCTGGCGCGTGCCGCCGACAGCACGACGCCGGACGCATCGAATCCGAACGGACGCGGCAGCTGGTAGTTCGAGACGCGCTTGAGATCGCCATGCACGATCTTGAAGTCGATCGGGTTGAGGCTGGCGGCATGGATGTCGATCAGGACTTCGTCGGGCCCCGGGACCGGATCGGCGATTTCGGCGAGGCGGACATGGTCGGCAATCGCGCCATAGCCGTCGAGAAGGAAGGCTCGCATGGGTCTTGCCTGCGCAGTTGAGGAATTCTGGCAACAAGAAGGTCAACGGGGACGAACGGGACGCAATCTTTTTGGCGGACCGGGCTGCCCGCCGCCCTAGACCTTAACACATTTTAACGATATCGCAGGGAACCATGAGCGTCTCTCTCCCAGCCTCGTGCCTGCCGGTTTCCCGCGCCCTCGTCGCGGCGGCGCTGTTTGCCGTCGCCACAGCCCTCGGCGGCTGCGCCGGCAACGGCGGCGCAACGGGCAGCAACTCCTATGCGATGGCCTCGACGGGCGGCGGCCAGACCGTGACGTTCGAATCGGTCGACGGCCCGCCGCCGCAGGTGTTCGACCGCCTGGTCAGCGTGCTCGACAGCGAATCGAAGCTGCGTAACCTGTCGATTGTTTCCCGCGAAGGCCGCGCTTCCTACCGCGTGCGCAGCTATCTCTCGGCGCAGGTGGTGCGCGGCAAGACCGTGATCGCCTGGGTTTGGGACGTCTACGACAATAACCAGCAGCGGGCGCTGCGGCTTTCCGGCGAGGAAGCCACCGGCAAGGCCGGACGCGACGCCTGGGCCGCGGCCGACGACCTCGTGTTGCGCAAGATCGCGCAGGCCGGCCTCAGCGGCCTGTCGGGTATGATTAACGGAAGTCCTGAAACCGCGCCGGCGGCGGCCCCCGAGCGCCGCGGTCCCGCGGTGGCGAGCATGGAAAGCACCGTACCCGCGCAGGATGCGCCTGCGGTCGCCGCGCTCGGCTTCAGCGCCCAGTAAGCAGCCCCGTAAAAGTCACGTATTGGCCGTTTTTTGACCGGGAAAACCGGGCCGACGGGTTGCCAGCCGAGCCCCCTCCCTGATATCTCCTCGCCCATCGAAAAGCGCCGGTTTCCCGAGGATTTCTCGATATGCTGAACGTCGTATCCAGCAAGGCGCGAGGAGAAGCGTCGATGTCGGCCAAGAACGGCTCGATCAAGCTGGTTGCCGGCAATTCCAATCCCGCGCTGGCCCAGGAAATCGCCAACTGGCTGCGTCTGCCGTTGACCAAGGCCAGCGTCCGCCGGTTTGCCGACAACGAGATTTTCGTCGAGGTTTTGGAGAACGTGCGCGGCTCGGATGTCTACATCATCCAGTCGACGTCGTTTCCGGCCAACGACCATCTGATGGAACTGCTGATCATCACCGATGCGCTGCGCCGCTCGTCCGCGCGCCGCATCACGGCGGTGATCCCCTATTTCGGTTACGCCCGGCAGGACCGCAAGGTCGGCTCGCGCGCGCCGATTTCGGCCAAGCTGGTGGCCAACCTGATCACCCATGCCGGCGTCGACCGCGTCATGACGCTCGACCTGCACGCCGCCCAGATCCAGGGCTTCTTCGACATTCCGACCGACAACCTGTTCGCCTCGCCGGTGATGGTGCGCGACATCAAGGAGCGCTTCGACCTCGCCAACGTCATGGTGGTGTCGCCCGACGTCGGCGGCGTGGTGCGCGCGCGCGGGCTCGCCAAGCGCATCAACACCTCGCTCGCCATCATCGACAAACGCCGCGAGCGCGCCGGCAAATCCGAGGTCATGAACGTGATCGGCGACGTCGCCGGGTTCACCTGCATCCTGGTCGACGACATCGTCGACTCCGGCGGCACGCTGGTGAACGCCGCCGACGCGCTGCTCGCGCACGGCGCCAAGGACGTCTACGCCTACATCTCCCATGGCGTGCTGTCCGGCGGCGCCGCCGCGCGCATCGCCGGTTCGCGGCTGAAGGAACTCGTCATCACCAATTCCATCCTGCCGACCGAGGCGGTCACCAAGGCGCCCAACATCCGCACGCTCTCGATCGCGCCGCTGATCGCGGAAGCCATCAGCCGGACGGCGGCGGAAGAATCGGTGTCGAGCCTGTTCGACTGAGACGATCTTGTAGGGTGGGCAAAGCGTAAGCGTGCCCACCATCTTATCGCCGAGAGAGTTCGATCGTGAATGGTGGGCACGCTGACGCTTTGCCCACCCTACGGCAGCCTCACTCAAATCCCGGCCGCGGCACCAGATTCATCAGCATGTTCGCGTAGCCGCCATCGACCATGATCTCGTCGCCGTTGACGTAAGCCGCCCGGTCGCTGGCGAGGAACAGGATCGCATCGGCCATGTCCTGCGGCATGCCGACCCGCCGCATCGGCACCACCGCCGAGCGCCGCTCGGTCACCCCGGGCGTATCGTAAAACGCCTGGCTCATCGGCGTGATCACCATGCCGGGGCTGACGACGTTGCTGCGGATGCCGTGCGGTCCCCATTCGTTGGCCAGTTGCCGCGACAGCATGATCACGCCGGCCTTGCTGACGCTGTAGGCGCCGCTCTGCCCCTGCGCATTGCTGCCGGCGATCGACGAGACATGCACCAGACTGCCGCGGCCGAGCGTGCGCATCTGCCGGCCGAACGCCTGCGCGCAAAGGAAGTAGCCGGTCAGGTTGACGGCGAGCACGCTATTCCATTCGGCAAGCGACAAGGTATCGAGCGCACCGGGACGCAAAATGGCCGCGGTGTTGACCAGCACGCTGCACGGCCCGAGCGATTTTTCGATCGTCTCGGATGCCGAAGTGACGCTCTCGGCGCTTGTCGTGTCGCAGCCGACGATGAGATGGCCGTCGCCCAGTTTGCGCAGCTCGGCCAGCGTCGCTTCAAGCCCGCGCTCGTCGCGGTCGATCGCCGCCACGCGGGCGCCGGCCTTGGCAAAACTGACGGCCGTGGCGCGGCCGATGCCGCCGCCCCCGCCGGTCACGACACAAACGCGGCCTGAAAGGCCAAGCCAATCCGACGAATCCGTCCCGGTCATGTTTGATCACTCTTGGTCTGGTGAACTGATGAGAGACAGCATAGCCGAAAGCCCGGGCGGACCAAGCGGAATGAGTTGTCAGTTGCCGAGCTTGATGCCGGCGTCCTTGATCACCTTGGCCCATTCGGGCATTTCCTTCTTGATGACGGCCGCAAACTCGGCCGGCGTGTTGCCGACCGGTTCGAGCCCGAGTTCGTCGAATTTTTTGCGCACCTCCGCCATCGCCAGCGTCTTGACGGTCTCGCCGTGCAGCTTTTCCAGCACGTCCTTCGGCGTGCCGGCCGGCGCCATCAGGCCGAACCACGGCACGGCCTCGAAGCCGGGGAAGCCGGATTCCGCCATGGTCGCCAGGTCCGGCGCCAGCGCCGAGCGCTTGATCGAGGTGATGGCCAGCGCGCGCAATTTGCCTTCGCGCGCCAGCGGCAGCACGTTGACGATATTGGCGAACGACATGGTGATGCGGCCCGCGAGCAGGTCCGGCATCAACGCCGTGGTGCCGCGATAGGGCACCGACGCGATATCGACATGCGCCATGTACTTGAACAATTCGGCGCCGAGGTGCTGCGACGTACCGACGCCGGCATGGCCGTAGGAAAGCTTGCCGGGCTGCGCCTTGGCCAGCGCCACCAGTTCCGCCACCGACTTGACCGGACTGCTCGGTGGGCACGGCGAGCACGTTCGCGGCGATGAACACCTGCGAGATCGGCGCAAAATCCTTCACCGGATCGAACGGCAGTTGCTCAAAAAGACTCGGATTGATGACGAGCGCCGAGTTGCCGCCCATCAGCAGCGTGTAGCCATCGGCGGCCGCCTTGGCGACGCGTTCGGTGGCGATGTTGCTGCCGGCGCCGGGAACGTTCTCGACCACGAACGGCGTGCCCCAGACCTCGGCAAACCGGTCGGCAAGAATGCGCGCCGCCAGGTCCGGCGCCGTGCCGGGTGTGAAGCCGACCAGGATTTTCACCGGCCGGTTCGGATAATTGGATTGCGCCGATCCTGCCTGCGGGGTCAGAAGCAAAAGCAATGCGGCGAACAGGTTCGCAACCAGCCTCATTCGTTCCTCCCTTGTTCAGCATGCCCGTTTGGCCGGGCTTTGCTGTAACTTGGAGGGAAGTCTGACACGTCAGCCGCGCCCGGTACAGTTCAGGCCGAGCTTGCCGTCGCCAACCAGCCGCGGAACGAGAAGGCGGCGTAGAAGAGCTCGACATCCGAGAAGCCGGCCTCGAGCAGCAGTTCTTCCTCCTCGGCGGGACAAGCAGCGGCAGGCGCCATCATCCTGCCGGTGGCCGTGGCCTTCGCCCAATCGAAGCCGGCGCGATCGGCAAAGGCGGCCGAGCGCGCCATCCAGCGTTCGGGGTCGCCGCCGGGCGCCGAGTGATGCGCGAGCACGATGCATGCGTCCGGTTTCAAGCGGCGACTGATTTCCCGTAACGTGCGCAGCCGCTCACTTCGGTCGAGGAAATGCAGCATGAGAAGGCACGTTGCGCCGTCGAACGGGCCGGCCGGGGCCTGGTCGACCGTGCCCTCCACAAGATTGACGCGATCCGCGAAGGGTAGGACGGCCTGGCGCGCAAGGTCCAGCATGGCGGGGGAGGGATCGACGCCAGTAAAGCACCAGTCCGGCCGTGCCTCGCCCATCGCCTTGGTTTCCAGCCCGCCCCCCGCGCCGACGACGAGCATGTGGGCCGCGCCCGGTGCTCGTTCGGCAAGAAGCAGGGTCACCATGCGATGGAGATCGGCCAGCCCCGGCACCTTGCGCGGCGTCTCGTCCGCGTAGGACGCGACGGCGACCGGGTTGGCAAAGGGTGAAGGTGTGTCTTGCATCATGCCTCCGTTCCGAAAATCAACGAACGATGGATCACCAGCGCGGCCGTCACGCCGTCGGCAGAGGCTCCAAGGCACGTAGCAAATCGAGCTATATGATGGGACGCAACTCACGTATCTTTAGAAGATACGAATAAGGGCATACTGTGTCAACGGCGCCGAATGCGTATTCCGGCCAGAGCCAAGCATAGCCGAACCGAAGGTCACACGATGAACAGGGACACCCGTCTCTCTGACGTTCTCCATGTCCTCCTGCACATGGACCAAGTGGATGAGCCGCTCACCTCCGAGGTGCTGGCACGAAGCATGGGCACCAACCCGGCCGTGTTCCGGCGCACCATGGCGGGCCTGCGCGAGGCGGGCTTTGTCCGCTCGGGCAAGGGGCATGGCGGAGGCTGGCAACTCGCGCGCCCTCTACGCCAGATCACGCTTCTGGCCGTCTACGAGGCGCTCGGTCGCCCCAACCTTTTTGCTATCGGGAATCGCAGCCATCATCCCGACTGCTTGGTGGAGAAGAACGTCAACGCCGTCATGGCGGACACGATGGCCGAGGCTGAAGCGCTGTTTGCCAAACGCTTTGGCGAGATCACGCTGGACACGCTTGCGCCGAGAAAGCCGCAGCCGCTTTCGGTGCACAGCCGAAAGACGGTTTGAGCACACGGATGATCGACCCTCCGCTTCCGTCTTATCCAAGTGATCAGATAACGCTGCCCACAAAGTAAAGTGGATGGCGCGTTTCGTTCATTGGATCCTGAAAGCAGCCAGTCCGCTTCCCACCAACCTCGGTCATGCCGCGCCGGTCAGCTTGCCCAACCAGCCCTTGGGCGCCGCTTCCGCAGGCGCCGCCGCAGTCCCGCCGACAACTTTTCCGAACGACGCAAAAAACTCGCCCGCCAGTTTCTTCGCGGTGGAGTCGATCAGCCGCGATCCGAGTTGCGCGAGCTTGCCGCCGATCTGTGCGTCGACGTCGTAGTGCAGCACCGTCACGTCGGGCC
>CAWAMK010000029.1:0-75535 GCA_963783115.1 uncultured Alphaproteobacteria bacterium
CGCCAGGCCAGCTTGCCGTGGCCGATCTCGCGGCGCTTGGTGCCGCCGAGGCGTCCGGTTTCACCGACCGAGTAGGGAGGGAAATTGTAGTGCAGCAGGAACGTCTCCTTGTACGTTCCCGACAGCGCGTCGATGTACTGCTCGTCCTCGCCGGTGCCGAGCGTGGTCACGACCATTGCCTGGGTTTCACCGCGGGTGAACAGCGCCGAACCATGGGCGCGCGGCAAGACGCCGACTTCGGCGACGATGTTGCGCACGGTCTTGGCATCGCGGCCGTCGATGCGCTTGCCGGTATCGAGGATGTTCCAGCGAACGATCTTGGATTCGAGTTCCTTGAACACCGCGGCGATGCGCAGCTTGTTATGTTGCGGCTCCTGCCCTTCCGGGAAGTAGTGCGCCATCACCTTTTCCTTGGCCTTGCCGACCGCCGCGTAGCGATCCTGCTTGACCGGAATGGCGTAGGCGGCGCGCAGCTCCTGCTCGATCAGGCCGAGCATTTCCTTCTCGATCGCGCTGTCGTCGATGACCTTGACGTCGCGCGGCTCCTTGGCGGCCTTTTCGGCAAGCTCGATGATTGCCTTGATCACCGGCTGGAAGTGGCGGTGGCCGAACATCACGGCGCCGAGCATGATGTCTTCGTTGAGTTCCTTGGCTTCCGATTCCACCATCAGAACGGCGTCGGCGGTGCCGGCGACGACCAGGTCGAGCTGGGTCTCGAGCATTTCGTCCAGCGTCGGGTTGAGCACGTACTCGTCGTTGGCGAAGCCGACGCGGGCGGCGCCGATCGGACCCTTGAAGGGAGCGCCGGAAATCGTCAGTGCCGCGGAGGCGGCGACCAGCGCCACGATATCGGGATCGTTCTCCATGTCATGCGACAGCACGGTAACGATGACCTGGGTTTCGTTGCGCCAGCCGTCCACGAACAGCGGGCGGATCGGGCGGTCGATCAGGCGGGAGACCAGCGTCTCCTTTTCGGTCGGGCGTCCTTCGCGCTTGAAATAGCCGCCGGGAATGCGGCCCGCGGCGTAGGTCTTTTCCTGGTAATCGACGGTCAGCGGCAGGAAATCGACGCCTTCGCGCGGCGACTTCGCGGCGACGACGGTGGCGAGCACGACGGTCTCGCCGTAGGTGGCGAGCACGGCGCCGTCGGCCTGACGGGCGATCTTGCCGGTTTCCAGCTTGAGGGGACGTCCACCCCAGTCGATCTCGACGGAATGCTTATTGAACATATTGGTCTCTTTCATGGTTCACGAGAGAGCGGGGCCCAAAAACACAAAGACCATGCGCAAGATTGCGGGACGCTGATCGCTCTTGCGAGATCAGCGTCCGGCGATCCTGCCATGGTCTTCACATTTCGGATGGCGTCCATCCTCTCGGCAGTCACGGGCACCTTGCCCTGTCCAGCGGCCGGATTGCTGCTGGACGTTGTTCGAGCGATCCTCATCGGACGATGCTCTTGCGCATGATCGTCTCCGAAAATCCGGAGTCCGTTTGTTCGGAAGATCATGCGAAAACGCGCGCATACAGCGCGCGTACTCTCTCAAATCAACGACGAATGTTATGCTTTTCAAGCAACGCCTTGTAACGCGCCTCGTCCTTCCTCTTGATGTAGTCGAGAAGGGAGCGGCGGGTCTGCACGAGCTTCAAAAGGCCGCGGCGCGAATGATGGTCCTTCACGTGGGTCTTGAAGTGGCCCGTGAGATTGGTGATGCGTTCCGACAGGATCGCAACCTGAACCTCGGGCGAGCCGGTGTCGCCGGCTTTGTTGGCATTCGTCTTGATGACTTCCGCTTTGCGTTCGGCGGTAATCGACATCGTCAAACTCTCTCTCATTGCTGCGACCGGGACTGGCAGTCAGTCCGGTCAGGTTGAACACGCGCTTGGGGATGAGTTCGCCATTGCCAATTTCGGCGAGGGCCAGAAGCCGGCCTGCCACCGTGACATAGACTGTGCCGCTACTATTGGGCGCATCCCGTCCGCGCAACAAAACGGCCTGGCCCCGATGGAGCCTTGCCGCATCAGCCCGTGTGACGGCCAGTGCCGGGATGTCGTCCAGCGCGGTCTCAACGGGCAAAAGCGCGTCGGCGAGGCTTCCCTCGCCAGACGCGGCTCTATTGCATAAAGCCTCCAACTGTTCCAGCGGAATCATGTCCGCCTCGCGGAACGGGCCGACCAAGGTCCGCCGCAACGCGCAGATATGGCCGAAACAGCCCAGAATCCGGCCGATATCGCGGGCCAGCGCCCGGACATAGGTTCCCTTGCCGCACTCGGCCTCGAACACGGACTGGCCGTTATCTCCATGTTCCACAAGGGTTAATTCGTGAATTTCGACCGGGCGGGGCTTCAATTCGACGGTTTCGCCGTCCCGCGCCAGATCATAGGCGCGCTCGCCCTGGACCTTGATCGCGGAATATTGCGGCGGGATCTGCTCGATCACGCCGGTAAAGCGCGGCAGCAGCGCCCGGACCGCATCCGCCGACGGCCGGAGTTCGCTGGTCTGGGTGACCCGGCCCTCGGTATCGTCGGTGTCGCGCTCCTCGCCCCAGGCGACCGTGAAGCGGTAGCGCTTGCGGCCGTCCATCACGAAGGGGACCGTCTTGGTGGCTTCGCCGAGCGCGATCGGCAGGCCGCCTGACGCCAGCGGATCGAGCGTGCCGGCATGGCCGGCGCGCTTGGCCTGAAACAGCCGCTTGAGCACGGCCACCGCATGCGTCGAGGTCATGCCGATCGGCTTGTCGAGAACGACCCAGCCGTGGACGTCGCGCTTGTCGCGCCGCGGCTGGTTGTTCTGGCGCGGCTGCTTGTTTTGACGCGGATCGTTGTTGCCGCGGCGCTGGTCTTCGTTGCCGGCGCGGCGCTTGCCGTCGTCGGCGTGGCGCGGTTCGGCAGAAATATTTTTTTCTGCGTCGTGCAATTCAGCATTCTGCTGCTCGATCACACCATTGGCGGTGGGCATCGTCATGAATTGTCGTCCGAATCGGGTGCGAGGTCTCTTTGCACCGCAGGTGTTCTCAGTAATTTCTCGATCCGTTCCGCCTCATCGAATCGTTCGTCGATGCGAAAGCGAAGGTCAGGAGCAAATTTCAGGTTAACGCGGTGAGCGATCTCGCCGCGCAGGAATTTCTTGTTGCGCGCGAGCGCCGCGAGCACGACATCGGTATCGCGGCCGCCGAGCGGCATCACGTAAATCGTCGCAAGCTTCAGGTCAGGCGACATCCTCACCTCGGGAACGGTGATGATGTGACCTTCGAGGTCGGGGTCGTGCACGTTACCCTGCGACAGAATATCGGCGACCGCGTGGCGCACGGTCTCGCCGACGCGCAATTGCCGTTGCGAGCCGCCGGGGGCGGAACTCTTGTTGTGATGGCGAGGCATTGTCGGAAATCCCAATTGTCGTCATCACCGCTTGTGTGCGATGCGCAACAGGCGGGTGATCCAGCATTCCGTGCTCAAAGCAAATTTCGGTGACTACTGATGCCCCGCCGGAGTGCGCCATTGCGCACAAGGCGGGGCATGACGGTTCAGTTCAAAATAGCTCTTCGCAAGATTTGGACTTACAGAGAGCGCTGGATGGTCTCCACGCGATAACATTCGATGACGTCGCCGGGACGCATGTCGCCGTAGTTCTCGAACGCCATGCCGCATTCCTGGCCGGACTGCACTTCCTTCACTTCGTCCTTGAAGCGCTTCAGCGTCGACAGCTTGCCTTCGTGCACGACGACGTTGTCGCGGATCAGGCGCACATTGGCGCCGCGTTCCACGGTGCCGTCGGTGACGCGGCAGCCGGCGACCTTGCCGACCTTGGAAATGTTGAACACTTCCAGGATCTGCGCATTGCCCAGCATGGTTTCGCGCAGCGTCGGCGCGAGCAGGCCGGACATCGCCTTTTTGATGTCGTCGACGAGATCGTAGATGATGTTGTAGTAGCGGATCTCGATGCCGTTGCGCTTGGCGGCAGCCGCGGCTTCCTTGTTGGCGCGCACCGAGAAGCCGATGATCGCGGCGTTGAAGCCTTCCGCCAGCGTGACGTCGGATTCGGAAATGCCGCCGACGCCTGCATGCAGGATGCGGGCTGCGACTTCGTCGGTGCCGAGTTTTTCCAGCGAACCGAGAATCGCTTCCAGAGAGCCCTGCACGTCGGCCTTGATGATCAGCGGGAAATCCTTGCGGCCCGACGTCTTGAGCTGCGACATCATCTGTTCGAGCGAGCCGCGCATGCCGGAGATCGAGGCGGCGGCGTTTTCGCGCTTCTGGTGGGCGCGATAGCTCGTGACCTGGCGGGCGCGGGCTTCGTTCTCGACGACGGCGAGACGGTCGCCGGCTTCCGGCGGGCCGTTGAAGCCGAGCACCTCGACCGGCACCGAAGGCCCGGCCTCGTTGATGGTTTCGCCCTGATCGTTGATAAGAGCGCGGACCCGGCCCATTTCGGCGCCGGCCACGATGATATCGCCGACGCGCAGCGTTCCGCGCTGCACCAGCACGGTGGCGACCGGGCCGCGGCCGCGATCGAGCTTGGCCTCGATCACGGTGCCCTCGGCGGGACGTTCCGCGTTGGTCTTGAGGTCGAGGATTTCGGCCTGCAGCGCGATCATTTCGAGCAGCTTGTCGAGATTGGTCTTGTTCTTGGCGGAGACCTCGACGTCGACGACGTCGCCGCCGAGCGATTCGACCTGCACTTCATACTGCAGCAGTTCGGTGCGCACGCGCTCCGGCTTGGCGTCCGGCTTGTCGATCTTGTTGATCGCCACGATCATCGGCACCTTCGCCGCCTTGGCGTGGTTGATCGCCTCGATCGTCTGCGGCATGACGCCGTCATCGGCCGCCACCACCAGGATCACGATGTCGGTGACCTTGGCGCCGCGGGCGCGCATCGCGGTGAACGCGGCGTGGCCGGGCGTATCGATGAAGGTGATCTTCTTGCCGCTTTCCGGCGAGGTCACCTGATAGGCGCCGATATGCTGGGTGATGCCGCCGGCTTCGCCCGACACCACGTTGGCGTGGCGCAGCGCGTCGAGCAGCGAGGTCTTGCCGTGGTCGACGTGACCCATCACGGTCACCACCGGCGAACGCGGCTCGGTATCGCTGGAATCGTCGACGACATCGAACAGGCCTTCTTCGACGTCGGACGCGGCGACGCGCTTGACGGAGTGGCCCATTTCCTCGGCGATCAGCTGCGCGGTGTCGGCGTCGATCACGTCGGTGATCTTGTGCATCGCGCCCTGCTTCATCAGCAGGCGGATGACGTCGACCGCGCGCTCCGACATGCGGTTGGCGAGTTCCTGGATCGCGATCGCTTCCGGGATCGTGACCTCGCGGATCAGCTTTTCCTTCGGCTCGTTGGAGGCGTGGCCCTTCAGGCGCTGGGTGCGGCGGCGGAACGAGGCGATCGAACGCTCGCGCACGTCGTCGGCATTGAGCGCGGTGACCAGCGTCAGGCGGCCGCGTTCCTTCGCCGGTGCCGGCTTGTGGGTGGTCTTGGGGGGGACGACGGGACGCATGGCGCCGCCGGGGCCGCGGCGAATCTGGCGCGGACCTTCATCTTCATCGGAAGCGTCGGCGGCAACGCCGGGGGCGCGTGCGGCCGGCGCGGCGGCAGCCGGACGGGCCCCAGCCGGACGGGCGCCAGCAGGGCGGGCCGCGGCGGGCCGGGCGCTGTGGCAGCAGCGGGCGCCGGCGTTGCGCCTTTGGCCTCGGTCTCGCCGAATCGCTTCTTGGCCTCGACCTCGGCCTTGCGCTTGGCTTCCTCTTCGACCCGGTGCCGTTCTTCCTCGGCCTTGCGGCGGGCTTCGGCGGCCTCGCGTTCGGCCTGTTCGATGCCCTCGCGGCTGGCGCGGCGCTTGGCTTCTTCCTCGGCCAGCCGCCGTTCCTCGACTTCGCGCACCTTGGCGTCGGCCAGCGCGCTGGCGCGCGCGGAGCGCTCGTCTTCGGTCAGCGTGCGCAGCACCACGCCCGAACCGCCGCGCGGAGCGGCTGGCGATGCCGGGCGGGAGAGCGGGGGCTTTGCCGCCGGGGCCGGCTTGGCGGCGACCGGCTCGGGCGCATGCGTTTCGGTGCCGGGCGCATCGCCGCCGACACGGCGCTTGCCGCGTTTCTCGACCACGACCTGCTTGGTCCGGCCATGGCTGAAGCTCTGGCGCACTGTGCCCGTCTCGACCCGCGGCTTGAGCGACAAGGTCTTGGTCGGAACACTCAAAGTCTTGTCGCCAGGCGATTTGGTATCAACCATTCAGCAGTCCTAATCTCGTTACATCGTGCGCGTTCGCACATTTAT
Organism: uncultured Alphaproteobacteria bacterium; assembly: GCA_963783115.1. Taxonomy (GTDB): domain Bacteria; phylum Pseudomonadota; class Alphaproteobacteria; order Rhizobiales; family Xanthobacteraceae; genus Bradyrhizobium. The sequence goes on from CAWAMK010000029.1 coordinate 6,272, forward strand.
TGAAGCAGTTCTTGCATTGAAGCAGGTCTTCGGAATCAATCGTCGTCCGTCAGAATTTCTGGCCGCCGTCCCCGGTCTTGTCGTCGTCGTCCATCCGGTATCGAACCAGGATATGGCAGCGCGACAGGAACGTTTTGCTCGCCGGGCCCGCGAGCAGGGCAGCATGTATCACATTTGACCGGCCCAGTGCCAAATCCAATTGTGCCGAGGTTAAAGCCGTGACAATCGGCAAACCGCGCGATTCATCGACATTTCTGGTCCTTTGCCCGGCGATAGCGTCCAATTTGCGGATTCCGTCGGCGGCACCGTCGGAAGCGTGAATCAGCGCCCCGGCCCGGCCCTGTTCGAGCAGGCCCTCGACCTTGGCAAAGCCGGAAACGACCTGGCCGGCCTTGGCGGCCATGGCCAGCGCCTCGGTGCAGCTTCGTTCCAGCAGGGCCTCGGTATCGGCGGGGAGGGTCGCGGCGGCGCGAACGTTACGCTTGAACCCCCTGCTAAATTGGTTACGGCGCACCGCTTCCGCAACGGTCCGCCGCGAGGCCCCGACCCACAGGCCGCGGCCGGGCAATTTGCGCTTCACATCGGGGATGACGTCGCCCGACGGGGCGACCACGAACCGGATCAGTTCGTCGATCGGGCGCACCTCGCGGCTGACCGCGCACATCCGCATGGTCGCGGACCTGTCGGTCCGCGGTCCATGGTCGAGATCGGGGTCAGCCAAAGCGAGCATGCCTGTTGTGTAGCTCCGGTCATCTGCGCACGGACTGCGCGCAGAGTAGATTTTCGGTTTTGCGGAACACCCGCATTACGCCGTCTGGTCTTCGGTGGCTTCGGTCGGCTCGGTCTGCTTGGCCAGTTCGGCCTCGGTGATCCAGCCGGCAATGACGCGGGCCTGCATGATCATGGCTTCGGCGTCTTCGCGCGAAATCTCGTTGGCATCGAGAATGCCGGGGAATTTGGTCGGCTCGCCGCCTTCCTTGCGCTCGGTCCAGCCGACCAGATCGTCGGTCGCACAGCCCGCCAGGTCCTCGACGGACTTGATGTCGTTCTCGCCGAACTTGACCAGCATCTTCGAGGTCACGCCGGGCACCGTCTTCAGATCATCACCCACACCGAGTTCCTTGCGCTTGTTTTCCAGCTCGGTTTCGAGCTGCTCCAGATATTCTCTCGCCCGGCTTTGCAGCTCGTTGGCGGTTTCCTCGTCGAAGCCTTCGATGCCGGCCAGTTCCTTGGCGTCGACCAGCGCGAGTTCCTCGACCGAAGTAAAGCCTTCGGACGCCAGCAACTGTCCGACCACCTCGTCGACGTTCAGCGCTTCCATGAACACGCGCGTCGAGTTCTCGAAGTCGGCCTGGCGGCGCTCGGATTCTTCCTGCTCGGTCAGGATGTCGATGTCCCAGCCGGTCAGCTGCGAGGCGAGGCGGACGTTCTGGCCGCGGCGGCCGATCGCCAGCGAGAGCTGGTTGTTGGTGTCGGGCACCACGACCTCGATGCGCTCGCGGTCCTCGTCGATCACGACCTTGGCGACTTCGGCCGGCGCCAGCGCGTTGACGACGAAGGTCGCAATGTCGGGCGACCACGGAATGATGTCGATCTTCTCGCCCTGCAGTTCGTTCACCACGGCCTGCACGCGCGAGCCGCGCATGCCGACGCAGGCGCCGACCGGATCGACCGAGGAATCCCGGGAAATTACGCCGATTTTCGCACGCGAGCCGGGATCGCGGGCCACCGCCTTGATCTCGACGATGCCGTCATAGATTTCCGGCACTTCCTGCGCGAACAGTTTTGCCATGAATTGCGGATGGGTGCGGGAGAGGAAGATCTGCGGGCCGCGGGTTTCGCGGCGGACGTCGAAGATGTAGGCGCGGACGCGGTCGCCGTTGCGGAACACCTCGCGCGGCAGCATTTCGTCGCGGCGGATGATGGCTTCACCGCGGCCGAGATCGACGATCACGCTGCCATATTCGACGCGCTTGACGACGCCGTTGGAGATGTCGCCGATGCGGTCCTTGAATTCCTGGTACTGCCGGTCGCGCTCGGCCTCGCGCACCTTCTGCACGATCACCTGCTTGGCCGATTGCGCGGCGATGCGGCCATATTCCAGCGGCGGCAGGGTGTCGGCGATGGTGTCGCCGACCTGGGCGCCCGGATTGGCGCGCTGCGCGTCGGCCAGCGAAATCTGGTTCGAGGAGTTCTCGACGACCTCGACCACCAGCATGTGGCGCGACAGCCGCAGCTCGCCCTTCTTGGCGTCGATCTCGGCGTGAACGTCGGTCTCGCTGCCGTAACGGGCGCGGGCCGCCTTCGCGATGGCGTCTTCCATCGCGGCGATCACGATGCCGCGGTCGATCGACTTTTCGCGGGCAACCGCGTCTGCGATCTGCAGCAGTTCGAGTTTGTTGGCGCTGACGGCCATGGCCTAGTCTCCTTCAGTAGGATCGAGGTCGCCCCTGCGCAGTCTTTCTGCGGCGAGGCGGTGTTTCTTCGTATTGGTCGGCTCCGGCTTTTTGGGCTCGGGCTTCTTGCCGGGCTTCGGCTTCGGTTTGTTGCTCTTGGCCGGGTCGCTTTTCTTCGCATGTGGCGGAGGCGGCGGCGCCAGCCCGAGATTCTGTTTCATCTCGCGCTCGGCCTGCTTGCCGCGCCGCATCGATTCCGCAATCAATTCGTCGGTCAGAACCAGCCGTGCATCGGAGATGTCTTCCATCACCAGCAGCACGTCGGCATCTTCGCCCGCGCGTATGTCATCCCGATGTAGCCGCACCGCGTCGCCTTCGCAGCCCGCCAGGAGCCCGCGGAAACGCTTGCGGCCGTCATGGGCGACCGCCATTTCGACCTTGACCAGATGGCCGGCGTAGCGCTCGAAATCGGAACGGCGCACCAGCGGGCGGTCGATGCCTGGCGAAGATATCTCAAGGCGGTAGGCGCGGTCGATCGGATCGGCGACGTCGAGCACCGGCGACAGCGCCCGCGAAATCGCCTCGCAATCCTCGATCTGCATCGTGCCATCAGGCCTTTCGGCCATGACCTGGACGGTGCAGCCGGCCTCAGCCGAAATCTTGATCCGGACCAGCCGGTACCCCATTGCCTGCAGCACCGGTCCGGCGACAGCCGACACCCGCGCGGCCGCACCCGGCTCGACGACGAGACGGGGCTCGGCCAAGAGGTCGGCATCCACGGAACCAGCGATTGGGTCGGTCATGTCCAGGGTCAAAAGCGTCTTACTTGCATGGGTTTAGTCCGGGCCTTAACCGGCGGTCCGGCCGGTTCCCCGAACCGCACCGTCGAATGCCCTTCTGGGCCGGGTGCGTTCAGGTAATAAAAAAGAGCGGGTCCCGGGGGGCCCACTCTCAATACGCGATCGTATGAGAACCATAAGTTGGCGCGGATATAGCGGTTTTTGCGCAATCCGACAAGGCCCCGCGATCCCGTTAAGACCGATTTTGCCAAGCTTGCGACTACGGAGAGAATCTAACCCTTCATTCACGAACGCTGCCTAGATTTCCCGAAACCTGCCAATTCGGCCGGTTTGAGTGGGTTTATGATAATTTCACCATCGCTGATCCCGGAACTCGACGACATTGTCAGTCGTGGCGATCCCAAGCGCCGCGCCGATGCCGCGCGTCGCATCAGCGAGCTTTTCCTGCAGGGTGCGGCGAGCTTCCGCCCCGATCATGTCGATCTGTTCGACGGCGTCCTGACCAGTCTCGTCCCGCACGCCGAGATCGCCGAGCGCGCCGAACTGGCCGAGCGGCTGTCGACGCTGGCGAACGCGCCGCGCGGCCTGGTCGGCCAACTCGCCCATGACGATGAAGTCGCCATCGCCGGCCCGCTGCTGCGAAGTTCGCCGGTCATCGACGAAAAGATGCTGCTCGAGATCGCGTCGATGAAGGGGCAGGGTCATCTGCTGGCGATGGCGGAGCGGCCCACGCTTTCGACCGAGCTCACCGACGTCATGGTCGAGCGCGGCGACAGCGCCGTCGTCCGGCGCGCGGCCGGCAACGCCGGCGCAGCCTTTTCGGAAAGCGGTTATTCGACGCTGGTCCAACGCGCCAGCCAGGACGGCGTGCTGACGATCCGGCTCGGCCAGCGCGACGACCTGTCGCCTGCGCATTTGAAAGACCTGCTTTCCGGCTCCATCGACGTCGTCCGTCGTCGCCTGTTCACCGTCGTCAAGCCCGAACGGCAGGCCGCCATCAAGCAGGCGATGGCCGTCATCACCGCGCCGTCGGAGCGCGAGGAGCGGCGCGACTTCCTGCCGGCGCAGCGCACCGTGATGAAGCTTCATCGCGAAGGCATGCTCGGCGAAGGTGCCTTGCTCAATTTCGCGCGCGCTTTCAAATATGAGGAGTCGATTGCGGCGCTGTCGGCGATGACCGGCGTCAAGATCGACACCCTCGACCGCCTGATCTCTGGCGACCGCTACGATCCGATCCTGATCGCCGGAAAAGCCATCGATATCGAATGGGCGACCGTGCGCGCGCTGATCCTGCTGCGGGCCGGCCCGAACCGGGGGGCATCCCCCGCCGACATCGAAACCGCGCGGGTGAATTTCGCGCGCCTGATGCCCGCGACCGCCCAGCGCGTCGTCGCGTTCTGGAAGACGCGGTAAGTCCGAGCTTCAAAGCACTTCCCCAACAGCGAACCTGCGCGCTATCCTTCGTGGCCAAGACGCGATACAGCGTCATCGCGGGGAGCGCGCAATGCTGACGGACTCGGAAGTTCAAGCCCATGCCGACAGGATCCGCGACGACGGATATACCGTCATCGACGGTGCCGCGAACTCGCGACCTGGTCGAAGACCTGATCGCGACGCTGCAGCGCGTCGAGCGCGAGCATCAGCTCGGTCCCGCCAAAACCTCGTTCGAAGGCTTCAACACCGTCCGCATCAACAACCTCCTCACCTATGACGATCTGTTCTGGCAAGTGCCGCTGCACGACAACGTGCTGCCGGTGGTCGAGCGCGTGCTGGACAAGGAATGCCTGCTGTCGTCGTTCTGCTCGCTGGTGCTGGGACCGGGGCAGGAGGCGCAGCCGATCCACGAGGACACGCAGTTGATCCCGCTGCCGCGTCCGCACATCCCGATCACCATCAATGCGATCTGGGCGCTGTCGGACTTTCGCGCCGACAACGGCGCGACGCGGATCATTCCGGGCAGCCACAAATATGATTCCTCGCCGGAATACGGCCGGGACTACGATGCGGTCACCGCGACGATGAAGGCCGGCAGCGTGATGCTGTTCGACAGCGCGCTGTGGCACGGCGGCGGCGCCAACAACTCCGATGCGCGGCGCTTTGCGTTCTCCTGCGCCTATTGCTGGGGCTGGATGCGGCAGCAGGAGAATCTGCAGCTCGGCATTCCCCAGGAAACCGCAAAGCGCTTTCCGCGGCGGCTGCAGGAGCTATGCGGCTACAGCGTCTACAAGGGACAGTTCGGTCACATCGACAATCACGACCCGATCGAGTTGCTCGGGCGCGAGCGCGGCAAACGCATGGTGTGGGAAGCGACGGATGCGCGGAAGGCGAAGATGGCCGAGGCGAAGAGCTGATCTCTCTCGTCATTCCGGGGCGTGCGCAGCGTGGGTCGCATTACCCGCCCCTCGAGGGGCGGGCGAAGAGGGGTCCGAGCTAGCCCTGCGCGAGGCCCACACGCCGAAACCTTAAATACGCCGCCACCCGCCCCTCGCGTTCGGCTTTACGGCCGTAGCGCGTCATGGTGTAGCCGTCCCATGGTTGCCGCCAGTCGATGGCGCGCTCCGCGGTCCAGAGGAAGTCGGGGCTTCGCATCAAATGCGCCAATGTCCAGGCGCAGTAATCGTCGATGTCGCTGACGAAACGAAAATCGCCGCCGTCCTTCAGAATGCGCGCCATCGCCGCGACCGTGGCGTCCTGCACGAAGCGCCGCTTCCAGTGCCGCCGCTTCGGCCAGGGATCTGGATGGATCAGGTCGATCCGGACAAGCGAACGCGCTGGCGCCCAGGCTAGCAATTCCGCGGCATCGCCGGCATAGAGGCGGATATTGCGGATGTTGTGCGCCTCGATCTGCGCCAGGATTTTCGCCATCCCGTTGACATAGGGCTCGCAGCCGATGAACCCGATGTTCGGGAAGGCCTGCGCCTCGGCGATCAGATGTTCGCCGCCGCCGAACCCGATTTCGAGCCTCACATCGGTGATGTCGCCGTCGAACAGGTCGGTCAGCCGCGCCGGCGCTGCTGTTGCAATGTCGAGCGCCAGATGCGGCAGCAGATTGTCGATCAGGTCGGCCTGATGGATGCGGAGCTTGTGGCCCTTGCGGCGGCCGAAGAACGAGCCGCGCGCATGCAATGACGCGCCGTCATCCGGCGGCGCGTCGCGATCGCCGGCATCGCCTGGGGCCATCATCATCGCAGCGTCTGGTACAGCCGGTACAACAGCCGCGCCCGCGGCTCGATCGAGGAGATATACATCTGCTCGTAATGGGTATGCGCGCCCTGCCCGTCGACGCCGAGCCCGTCCAGCGTGGCGGTATGCGGCGCGGTGAAATTGCCGTCGGAGCCGCCGCCGGTTGCCGTGTCGACCAGATCGAAGCCGATCTCCGCCGCAATGGTTTTGGCGTGCTCGTAGAGTGCGGCGCCGGCATTGCTCTTTTCATAGGGCGGGCGGTTCAGCTCGCCGAGTCACCTTGACGGTGACGCCCTCGGTGCGCGATTTGAGACCGAGGATCTTTGCCGTGAGTTCGTCGGAATCCGACATCGTCGGCACCCGCAGGTCGACCTCGGCATAGGCCTCTTCCGCGATCACGTTCGGCCGCGTGCCGCCTCTGATAACGCCGACGTTGACGCTGATGCCGCGCGAAGGATCGTTCATCGCGGCCAGCGTCTGGATGACGTTGCCGAGTTCGTGGATGGCGCTGCGGCCGTCCGTCGGGCCGGGTGCCGGCATGCGCGGGCACGCCCTTGATGAACACCTCGAAGCGGCCGACGCCCTTGCGTCCGGTCACGATCTTGCCGCCGTCGCGCGCCGGCTCCGTCACCAGCACGTATTTCGCCTTTCGCCCCTCGCTCTCAATCAGCGCACGCGAAGTCGGGCTGCCGATCTCTTCGTCGGAGACATAGAGCTGGGTGATACCGAGCGGCGCGGCTGCGCCATCGGCGCAAACCTGCCGAAACGCATGATAGGCGAGGTAGGCGCCGCCTTTCATGTCGTAGATGCCGGGGCCGAACACGCTGTCGCCCTCGATGCGAAACGGCAGCCGGTCGATGAAGCCGAGCGGATGCACCGTATCGAGATGGCTCAGCACCAGAATGCCCGGCGCATCCTGGCCCCATGCCGAGCGCGCCACCAGATGGTCGCCGCAGCCGGAATGGCCGGCGATCCGTTCCAGGCTCGCGGGCAGGCCGCGATAGCCTTCGGCGACGAGGTCGACGAGTTGGTTGACCTGTGCGGGGACGTCGGTCGGGGTCTCGATCTCGACCCAGCGGCGGATGCCGTCGAGGATCGGCGTGGAATCAAAAGGATTGGCTGTCGTCATGTCGTATCCGATACGGCCTCATGCCCCGGCGCGCAATTGTGCTCCGGGAAATGATGGCATATTCCAGAATACGAAATTCTCAAGCCGACATTCTAGAACCGGTTCGAGAATCAGCGCTGGTCGGGGCCGTCGCGCGAGGCGATTTGTTCGACCAGTTCGACGATCGACCGTCGCATCTTGGAATCGGCGATGCGCGTGAACGCGCGCGTCAACGCAAGTCCTTCCGAGGTCGCGAGGAAATCGGACACATAAGCCGGCGAAGCACCTTCGGCAAAGGGGCTGCCGTTGATCGCGCCGCTCGGCCCGCCATCGAACAGGAACGACACCGGCACCTGCAAAATTTCTGAAATTTGCTGAAGGCGGCTGGCGCCGACCCGGTTGGTGCCTTTTTCGTATTTCTGAACCTGCTGGAATGTGAGGCCGAGCGCTTCGCCAAGTTTTTCCTGGCTCATTCCCAACATGATACGGCGCATCCGGACGCGGCTGCCGACATACTTGTCAACCGGATTGGGCGCTTTGGTAGACATCTGCATCGCTCCTGGTTGCGCGCCGGGAATGAGGCAGAACCTCAGGCGCCGGCGCCGCAAATCCGCTCGGCGGACCGAATGGATTTGCAGACGATCTGCGCAAACAACTAACTGGTTGTTTGTTTTTGGTTGCAACCGCAGAAAGCGAATCGCGAGCTGTCTGTCAACTGGTGGAACTACACATGGTGCGTTTTTTGACGGACCGTGTCTGTCGTGATGTGCAAATCTCAGGCAGCGCGCTTCATCAAGCGGCGTCTGAAGATGAACAAAAGCGCAGCGGCCACCAGAAACGCAGCTGGAATATCTCTAAGTCGAGCATAAAGGGTCGGCGGCAGGGCCGACGGCAAGGTGGAATCCAGCACGCCTTCGATGCCAAGTCCCAGGCGCGCGACGATCCGCCCGGAGGGATCGATGACCGCCGAGATGCCGGTGTTGGCGGCGCGAACCATCGGCAGTCCTTCTTCGATGGCACGCATCCGCGCCTGCTGCAGATGCTGGTAGGGACCGGTCGAGTTGCCAAACCAGCCGTCATTGGTCAGGTTGACGATCCAGCCCGGGCGCTCGCCGGAGGCTGCGATATCACCGGGAAAAATCGCCTCGTAGCAGATCAGGGGCAGTGCTGCGGGCGCCTGCGGGACTTCCATGACGCGGCGCCGTGTTCCGGGAATGAAGCCGCCATGCACCCTGGTCAGCTGCACGAAGCCGAGCTTTTCCATCCACGCCTGGAACGGCAGATATTCGCCGAACGGAACCAGATGCAGCTTGTCGTAGACCGACAGCACGCCGCCGTCATGGTCGATCAGATATATCGAATTATAGGCGCGGCTGACGCGGGCGCCGGGAGGGCCGTCCGGGGCGCGGACCGAGCCGGTCATCAGCACCGTGCCCTTGGGCAGAAGCTCGGCGATCTGCGCCATCGCGTCCGCCTCGCGGGTCAGGAAGAACGGAAATGCCGATTCCGGCCAGATCAGGATCTGGGTATCCCGCACGCCGGTGGATTGCGGACCCGAGGCGCGGTCGGAAAGCGCCAGATATTTCTGCATCACCTCCGCCTTGGCGGCGTAGTTGAATTTGACGTCCTGTTGCAGGTTAGGCTGCATGATGCGCAGCTTGACCTCGGTCAGCACGGTCGGCTGCAGCGACAGCCGCACGGCGCCAAAGATGCCCATCGCGATCAGCAGTGTGAGCGCCATCACTGGCGCGATCCAGGGTTTTCGGCCGCGCGAAGACCCGTCGATCAGTACGGCCGGACTGGCGAAGATCGCGACGCTGAGGAAGGTCATGCCCCACAGCCCGATCAGCGATGCGGTCTGCGCCAGCGCCAGCGGTTCCGATAGCGCGTAGCCGAAGGCATTCCACGGGAATCCCGTCAGCACATGGCCGCGCAGCCATTCGCTGACCGTGAGCCCGACCGCGAGCGCCAGCACCCGGGACGCATCCCGCGTCCAGATCAGGCGCGCCAGGGCGAAGCCTAACGCCGGAAAAAGCGCGAGGTAGGTTGGCAGGCCGAGCACCGAAAACGGCATCAGCCAGGCAAACGTCTGCGCGTCGACCAGAAAGGCGTTGCCGGTCCAGTACAGCCCGGGCACGAAATAGCCGAGCCCGAACCAGAAGCCCGACATCGCCGCCGCCGGCACGCCGCGCCATTTCCCGGCCGCCGCCCCGTCGATCAGCCAGACTGTGACCGGGAACGTGACGAACAGCACCGGCCAGGCATTGAACGGCGCCATCGCCAGCGCCGACAGGACGCCCGCGGCCAGTGCGATGGCCGCGCGCTTCCAGCCCCAGGCCAGAATGATCGAAAGTCCGGCCATGCGTAGTTTGCTGGAGGAGATCACGGCGAGCCGGCTCCATCGCCTGACGTCGGGGTCGGCGGCGTATTGTCATTGGTCGGCGGCACGTTTGTCTCCGGCGCAGCGTCGCGGCGGCTGCGCTCGCGCGGCGGACGGGCTGCCGGACGTTCCTTCCGGATGCCGATTCGGAGCCGCTTGACCCGCCGCGGATCGGCATCGAGCACCTCGATCTCGAAATTGCCCGGGCCAGCAATGACTTCGCCGCGCACCGGCAACCGGCCGACCTGCGCCACCAGATAGCCGCCGAGCGTCGCCACTTCCTCGCCGGCCTCGCCGGTGACGAATTCCTCGCCGATGACGGTGAGGGCGTCATCGAGGCTGGCACGGGCATCCGCGATGAATGAACCGTCCGCCTGGCGGACGATGGCCGGCGGCTCGTCGCTGTCGTGCTCGTCGTCGATCTCGCCGACGATCTGCTCGACGATGTCCTCGATCGACACCAGCCCGTCGGTGCCGCCATATTCGTCCACCACCAGCGCCAGATGGATGCGCGAGGCCTGCATCTGCGCCAGCAGGTCGATCGCCCGCATCGACGGCGGAACATACAGCAGCTTACGGATGATCTTGGCTTCCGTCAGCGGCAGAGCGAGGTCGACCGCGCGCAGGTCGAGTCCGGCCGGAAACGGCTTCTTGCGCTTGGGTTTGTCGGTGTCGCCGACCCGCGCCTTCGCGGTCATGAAGGCGAGCAGGTCGCGGATGTGGACGATGCCGACGGGGTCGTCGAGCGTCTCGTCATAGACCACGAGCCGCGAATGCGCCGCGCTTTCGAACAGGCTCATGAGTTCGCCGAGCTGGATGTCCTGCTTGACCGCGACGATATCGGCGCGGTGCACCATCACGTCGGCGATGCGCCGCTCGTTGAGGCCGAGGATATTGCGCAGCATGGTGCGCTCGATGGCGGAAAAGCCGACCTCGTCGGGCGTGGAGGCGTCGAGCACGACCTGCAGGTCGGCACGCACCGAACCGGCCTTCCAGCCGAACAGCGTGCGGATCGCGCGCAGCAGCCAGTTTTCGGCGGCCGGACGCAGCACCTCGCCTTCCTTCACCACGACAGGCAAATTGGCCGTTTCGCGCGGATTATCCTGTATCGGGTCTGGGTTGGGATCGGAGTCCGGCATGTCAGTCCATCCGCTCCCGGTCCGCATGGGGGGCGCGATCCGAGTACGGATCGGGAATGCCGAGCTGGGCGAGAATCTCCCGTTCGAGATCTTCCATGGCCTCGGCGTCGTCGTCGTTCTCGTGATCGTATCCGATCAGATGCAGGAACCCGTGCACCGCCAGATGGCTGAGGTGATGATCGAACGGCTTTTCCTCGTCATCGGCCTCTTTGCGCGTGGTCTCGTAAGCGATGGCGATATCGCCCAGCATCCGCGGCGCGTCGGCGGGCGCGCCCGCGGTCGGCTGCAGCGCCGGAAACGACAGCACGTTGGTCGGCTTGTCGATGCCGCGCCAGTTGTTGTTGAGCGTGCGGACGCCGGCATCGTCGGTCAGCATGACCGCGAGTTCGGCCTCGCCGACATCGGCGTCGGCGATTTCGGCCGCGGCGTGGATGGCGCGATGGATCACGGCCTCGGCCTCGGGCTCGCTCTGCCAGCAATCGGCGACGACGAGAACTTCGGTGAGGGGAAGGATGGACGACACGAGCGTTCCAGCGCCTTGCATGGCCATGTTCGGGTTACGGTCCGGGCCTGCCGCCTGCGGCAGGTCCGGTGCCGAATTTTCCTGGGTCAAGATTTTTTGGTTACCGGCTTTTGCGGCAATCCCTCATAGGCGGCGACGATCCGCGCCACCAGTTCATGGCGGATGACGTCTTCCGCGGTGAATTTCACCTGCGAAATACCCTCGACGCCGTCGAGCAGCTTGACCGCTTCGGCAAGCCCGGAGGCCTGGCCGTTCGGCAGGTCGACCTGCGACGGATCGCCGGTGATGATCATGCGGCTGTTCTCGCCGAGCCGGGTCAAAAACATCTTCATCTGCATCGAAGTGGTGTTCTGCGCCTCGTCCAGGATGATGACGGCGTTGGTCAGCGTGCGGCCGCGCATGAAGGCGAGCGGCGCGATCTCGATCTCGCCGGCCTGCAGCGCGCGCTCGACGATCCGCGAATCCATCAGATCGTACAGCGCGTCGTAGATCGGCCTCAGGTAAGGATCGACCTTTTCCCGCAGGTCGCCGGGCAGAAAGCCGAGCCGCTCGCCGGCCTCGACCGCGGGCCGCGACAGGATGATGCGATCGACTTCCTTGCGCTCGAACAATTGCGCGGCATGCGCCACCGCAAGCCAGGTCTTGCCGGTGCCGGCCGGGCCGACGCCGAATACCATCTCGTGGCGCTTCAGCGCGCGGATGTAGGAATCCTGCGCTGCCGTGCGGGCGCGCACCGGCCGCTTGCGCAGATTGATGGTCTCGAACTGCGACTTTGCCGTCTTGGCATCGAACTCGAACAAAGAGCCCTGCGCCAACACGGCGCGGATCGCGCCTTCGACCTCGCCCTGCGAGAGGTCGTGGCCTTGCACCGCCTGCGCATAAAGCGTTTCCAGTACGCGCCGCGCCGCGTCGCAGCCGTCGCGCGAACCGGCGATGGTGATGTGGTTGCCGCGGGAATCGACGACGATATTGAGCCGCCGTTCGATCAGCGCCAGGTTTTGACCGTAGGGGCCGACCAGCGCGGAAGCGGCGCGATTGTCGTCGAAGTCGATGACGACCTGGGTCTCGGGCGGAGTTTGCATGTCGCGGTCAAATTTGCGGCTGGGAGCGAGTGAAGGCGAATCCGATGCGCTTTTTGGCAAGGGTTCAGGCTCCCGTCATCATGGATGAAAGCACAGGCGGCGCTGCGCGCGCGGCGGAGCCTGCGAGTTCGCCGAGCAGGCTGTAGCGCTCGAGGCTGGAGATCGACACCGGCAGCACCTGTCCGATGATGTCGGGCGAGGCAAAGACATGCGCAGGCTGCAGATACGCGGTGCGACCGACGATCTGGCCGGGGTTGCGGGCCGCGCGTTCGAACAGCACATCGACGGTGCTGCCAATCATCGCCCTGTTGAAGGCCGATTGCTGGCTGTCGATCAATTCCTGAAGCCGCACCAATCGCTCGTCCATTTCAGCCGCTGACACCGTCTCCTGCAGGTCCGCCGCCGGCGTGCCCGGCCGGGGCGAGTACTTGAAAGAATAGGCGCCAGCGTATCCGATTTGCGTGACAAGCGCGAGGGTCGCGGCGAATTCTCCCTCGCTTTCGCCGGGGAAGCCGACGATAAAATCTGATGAAAAAGCAATGTCTTGGCGGGCATCGCGGAAACGGTCGATAACCCTGCGGTAATCATCGGCGGTATGCTTGCGGTTCATGGCCGCGAGAATCCGGTCCGAGCCGGACTGTACCGGCAGATGCACGAACGGCATCAGCGCGGCGAGGTCACGGTGCGCCGCGATCAGCGAATCATCGACGTCGCGGGGGTGGCTGGTGGAGTAGCGCAGCCGCACGATGCCGTCGATTTCGGTGAGCCGGTGCAGCAGCCGGCCGAGCGGCCAGGTTTTCCCGTCCGGGCCTTCGCCGTGATAGGCGTTGACGTTCTGGCCGATCAGCGTGATCTCGCGCACGCCGTTGTCGGCGAGCCGTTTGACGTCGTCGACGATTTTCGCGACCGGGCGCGAGACTTCCGCGCCGCGCGTATAGGGCACCACGCAGAAGGTGCAGAACTTGTCGCAGCCTTCCTGCACGGTGACGAAGGCTGAAATGCCGCGGGCGCGGATCGCATCGGGCCTGGGGGCGGGGAGGAAGCCGAACTTGTCCTCGACCGGGAATTCGGTCTCCAGCGCGCGGCCTTCGCTTTTCGCGCGCGCCAGCAATTGCGGCAGATGATGATAGCTCTGCGGTCCGACCACGACGTCCACCGTCGGCGCGCGGCGGATGATCTCGGCGCCCTCGGCCTGCGCGACGCAGCCCGCCACCGCGATGCGCATGTCGCGTCCCTGCCGTGCCGCCTCGTCCTTGGCGACCCGTAGCCGCCCAAGCTCGGAGTAGACCTTTTCGGAAGCCTTCTCGCGGATATGGCAGGTGTTGAGGATCACCAGATCGGCATCCTCGGCACTGGCGGTCTCCACAAAACCCTCGCCAGCCAGCGTGTCCACCATGCGCTGGGCATCGTAGACGTTCATCTGGCAGCCATAGGACTTGATATGCAGCTTGCGCGGCGGCTTCATGGAACCTGGGGTGGTGGGGCTTTACGGCGCCAATCCGGCGCGAGGCTTAGTTATAGTCTAAGCCGCTGAAAATCCAGCGATCAGGCCCGGATTTTGGCCCATTTTCGCGATCAAAACGGGCAATTGCCGCATATCGTCGAAGACAGCGGCGGCTCCGGCCGCGCGCAGGCCGTCGCCGTAGCCGGGGCGGCAGTGGCTGCCGCCGTGAAAGCCGAGCACGGCCATGCCTGCGGCACGGCCTCCGGTTACGCCGGGAACGCTGTCCTCGATCACCAGGCATCGTTCCGGCGCGACGTTCATCTGACTGGCGGCGAACAGAAACAAATCGGGCGCGGGCTTTCCGTTAACGACCTGCGAGGCCGAGAAGATGTTGGGCGCAAATCGATCGTAAAGGCGTGTGCGGCCGAGGGTAACGCGCATGCGCCGGTGCGTTCCGCTCGACGCGACACAAACCGCCTGGGTGATCGAATCGAGAGCCGAGTGAATGTGCGGAACGGCTTCCAGGTCGGCTTCGAACGACCGCAATTGCTCGTCCTGCAGCTGCACATGAAAATCGTCGGGCAGGGCGCGGCCCAGTTCGGCTTCGACTTCAGCATTCGCCTGGCGCGTCGATCGGCCCAGGAAACGATCAAAGACCTGTTGCTGCGTGATCGGATAGCCGTGACGGCTGAGAACATCGGCGTGCGAGCGGCACGAAATGACCTCGCTGTCGACCAGCACGCCGTCGCAATCGAAGATGATGAGATCGAAAGTCAAAGGATGATTCGCGAAAACTACGTTTTGTCTTCGTCGAGCGGGACGCAATACAGCTCCAGCCGGTGATCGACCAGCTTGTAGCCGAGCTTGCGGGCAATCTCGGCCTGCAATTTCTCGATCTCTTCGGAGGTGAACTCGATCACCTTGCCGTCGCGCAGGTTGATCAGGTGATCGTGATGGCTGTCGGGCATCTGCTCGTAGCGCGCCCGGCCTTCGCGAAAATCGTGGCGCTCGATGATGCCGGCGTCCTCGAACAGTTTTACGGTGCGATACACCGTCGAGATCGAGATCTTGTCGTCGACCGCGACGCAGCGGCGATAGAGCTCCTCGACGTCGGGATGGTCGACCGAATCGGCCAGCACGCGCGCGATCACCCGGCGCTGCTCGGTCATGCGCATGCCGGTCGCGGCACAGCGCGTCTCGATACCGGTGTTCTTGTGCGCGGACGGGGATTTCAGTGCGGGCATGATCTCGGGGCCTCTGGACGCAGATCGGGGGTCTTTTGCCACCGCCCGCATATTACGACAAGTCACGCCGCATCAGAAGTGCATTCAATTGTTCGCCGCCCGGCTGCTGATAATAGCGTTCCCGGCGGCCGATCACCTCAAATCCGGCCCAATCATACAGGCGCCGCGCCGGCCGGTTATTTTCTTCGACCTCGAGGAAGATCTTGCGCACGCCGCGGCCCGCGAGATGACCAAGATGAGTCAGCAGCAGGTTACGCGACAGGCCGCGGCCGCGCTGGCTGGTATCGATCGCGATCGACAACAATTCCGCCTCGTCGGCCGCCATGCGCGACACCGCAAAGCCGATGATTTTGCGCCCGCGTCTGAGCCGGTGAACGAGCGTGTTGCGCTCGGTCAGCATTACCTCGAATTCGCCTTCGCCCCAGCCGCGGTGAAACGATGCGCCATGCAGTTGCGCCATGCGCGCTGCGTCGCGCTGACTTGCCGGTTCGATCACGGCGGCGCCGCCGCGCCACCAGTCGGAAAGCCAGTTCATTGCGACGCCGGCGGCTCGGCCGCGCCGGCCAGCAGATCCTTTGGCGGCTTGGCGTCGGGCGCGCGCAGATAATAAGGCCGCGCCGGCGAACTCTCGGGGCTGATGGCAGCGCCCAGCCACGCCACCCAGGCGATATCGGGTGCGGCCTGCTGATCGACCGTGATCGGCGGCGCGGCGTCGGCTGGCCAGCGGTCGGCCAAAATCTGCGCCGCATTGCCCACCAGGTGAAGCGCACCGAAACGCGCGGCGTCGAGCGCTTCGCCGACCGGTGCGACCTGCGGCTTGATCAATGAACTGCCGTCGCCGCCGACTGCCTGGAAATAGACGTGATCATGCCGCGCATCGATCGCGGCGACGACGGGATGCGGCTCTTCATTCTCGCTGACGATGGGGGCAGCAAACGCCGTCAGCGTCGTCACGCCGACGACCGGCTTGCCGGCGGCAAGCGCAATGCCGCGCGCGGCGGAAAGACCGACGCGCAATCCGGTGAAACTGCCGGGGCCGGTGGTCACGGCGATGCGATCGAGCGCGGCAAAGGCGATGCCGGATGCTTTCATCACGCGCGCGATCAGCGGCATCAGCGCTTCGGCATGGCCGCGCTTCATCGCCAGCGATTCCTGCGCGACTATACCTGCACTGGTGTCGAGCACGGCCGCGGCGCAGGCATCAAGCGCGGTATCGATGGCGAGGATGAGCATGCCCCAACGTATAGGTTTTTTGGTTCCGGTTGAATGCGTGGCCGCGTTATTTCCGCGTTTACATCCAGCGCGAAGCAGACGCGTCGCGCTCTACCTTCGGTCAGCGCTACCTGTGGGCATGGCCGGCCAAAAGGCTCGCGCCCCATTTTCGATGCATGTGCATTATCATGCAACTATACGATGCTAAGTTATTGAAATTACGAGAGATTAAGTCTTTCTTTACCAGCCGGTGAGAGCCTGACCCCCGAGGAAATACGGATCAATGGGGATCCGGACGGTGCGTCTCCGGCACATCAAGCCGCGCCCGTTCCTGCATTGATTAGGGGTTTTTATGCCTTTGTGGAAAAGCAATTCGTCGGCTCGCGATGCATTGGCGCAGGCCGCCGCGATTAGCCGCTCGCAGGCGGTGATCGAGTTCAGGATGGACGGCACGATCGTCACCGCCAACCAGAATTTCCTCGACGCGATGGGTTACCGTCTCGACGAGATCAAGGGCCAGCACCATCAGATGTTCGCGCCGCCGGAGCTGCGCGGCACCCAGGCCTACAAGTCGTTCTGGGCCAGCCTGAACCGCGGTGAATTCCAGGCCGGCGAATACAAGCGCGTCGGCAAGGGCGGCCGCGAGGTCTGGATCCAGGCGTCCTACAATCCGATCATGGACAATTCCGGCAAGCCCGTGAAGGTCATCAAGTTCGCCACCGACATCACGGCCAACAAAATCCGCAACATGGAGGATGCCGGCAAGATTTCTGCGATCGGCCGCGCCCAGGCGGTGATCGAGTTCAATCTCGACGGCACCATCCTCACCGCCAACGAGAACTTCCTCGCCACGTTGGGCTACCGGCTGGAGGAAATCCAGGGCAAGCATCACCGGATGTTCGTGGCGCCCGCCGAGCGCGACAGCGCGGCCTACAAGGAATTCTGGGCCAAGCTCGGCCGCGGCGAGCTCCAGTCGGGCGAGTACAAGCGTTTCGGCAAGGGCGGCAAGGAAGTGTGGATCCTCGCATCCTACAATCCGATTCTCGACGATACCGGCAAGCCGTTCAAGGTGGTGAAATTCGCCTCCGACATCACTGCCGACAAGCTGAAGACGGCGAATTACGCCGGGCAGATCGAGGCGATCGGAAAGTCGCAGGCGGTGATCGAGTTCTCGATGGACGGCCATGTGCTGACGGCGAACGCCAACTTCCTCGGCGCGCTCGGCTATTCGCTGGCCGAGATCCAGGGCAAGCATCACAGCATGTTCGTGCCGTCGGAGCAGAGCAATGGCGAGGCCTATCGCGCGTTCTGGGCCAGCCTGAACCGCGGCGAGTTTCAGTCGGGCGAGTATGAGCGCGTCGGCAAGGGCGGCAGACAGATCTGGATCCAGGCCTCCTACAACCCGATCCATGACCTCAACGGCAAGCCGTTCAAGGTGGTGAAATACGCTTCCGACACCACGGCGCAGGTGTTTGCACGGATGCGCAGCGAAAAGGTGCGCGGCATGATGGAGACGGTCGCGGCCGGCGCCGAGGAACTGAACGCCTCGGTGCGCGAGATTTCGGCGGCGATGTCGAAGTCACGGGAGACGGCGACGACCGCGGTCGATCGGGTCGAGGTAGCCGATCAGCAGGCGCAGCGCCTGGCGCTGGCGGCGGAATCGATGAGCAGCATCGTGCAGCTGATCGGCGACATCACCGGTCAGATCAACCTGTTGGCGCTCAACGCCACCATCGAATCGGCCCGCGCCGGCGAGGCTGGCCGCGGCTTTGCGGTGGTTGCTTCCGAGGTGAAGAACCTCGCCAACCAGGCCAAGCAGGCCACCGACAAGATCGAGCAGGAAATCGGCAACCTCACCGGCATTTCCGGCGACGTGGTCGAGGCGCTGAACTCGATCAAGAAGGCGATCCAGGAAGTCAGCGAATACGTGACGTCGACGGCCGCCGCGGTCGAGGAGCAGAGCACCGTCACCAGCGAGATGTCGAACGGGATGCAACGGGCCGCAGCGGAAGCAGCCAGCATCGGGATGGCGGCGTAAGTCGGGTCGTCACTGCGAAAAAAATGTAGGGTGGGCACGGCGCTACGCGCCTTTGCCCACCCTACGGCATCAAATTACATCGGCCGGACTTCGACCACGTCAGGCACGAAATGCTTCAGCAGGTTCTGGATGCCGTGCTGCAATGTCGCCGTCGATGACGGGCAACCCGCGCATGAACCCTTCATGTTGAGATAGACCACACCGTCCTTGAAGCCGCGGAAGGTGATGTCGCCGCCGTCATTGGCGACCGCCGGGCGCACCCGCGTCTCGATCAGATCCTTGATGGTCGCGACCGTATCGGCGTCGGCTTCGTTGAAGAACTCGTCTTCCTCGTCGGACGCCTCGTCATTCCCTGCGGCGCCGTCCGCGAGCAGCGGCGCGCCGGACATGTAGTGTTCCATGATGGCGCCGAGGATCGCGGGCTTGAGGTGCTGCCAGTCGCCGTCCGCCTTGGTCACGGTGACGAAATCGTAGCCGTAGAAACACGCTGGAGACGCCGGCGACGCCGAACAGGCGCTCGGCCAGCGGCGAGCGGGCGGCGGCGTCGCGGCTGGAAAACTCCATCGTGCCGGTGTCGAGCACGGTACGGCCCGGAATGAATTTTAGCGTGGCGGGATTGGGCGTGGCTTCGGTCTGAATGAACATGTTTTTTCTCCGGCGTCGCCGGTTCAAGGCCGGCGCGTGAGGTGTGCTTTAGCAGATGGCGACCGCCAGTGCACGATCAAGGGGCGCAACCCTGCAATTCAGCAGCAAAATCAAGCTTCTGAGCTTGATCCGGAAAGATGGAAACCGGCTTTCCGAAAAGATCATGCTCGAACAAGGAGATCTAAGACAGCGCGTCGATGTCGGGATCGCTGAGATCGCCGGGCACGATGACGACGGGAATCGGGAAGGAACCGGTTACCTGCGCCATCATGCTGACCAGCGGGCCGGGGCCTTCGGGGCCCGGATTGGCCGCCAGCACCAGCATGGAGATATCGACGTCCTTGTCGATCACGTCGAGGATCTGGGCGGTCGGGTCGCCCTCGCGAATTACCCGTTCCGGCGTGATCGCGGCAATGCCGTTGGCGCGGCCCGAGGCGCGGTCGAGCGCTTCATTGGCGGCTTCCTCGGCCTCGGCGCGCATGATGTCGGCGACCCCCAGCCATTGCTGGTTCTGGTCCTCGATTTCGATGATGCGCAGCATCACCACCCCGCCGCCGACGCGGATCGCCCAGCGGCTGGCGTAATACACCGCGCGATCCCATTCCGCGGTCTCGTCAACGATGACAAGGCATTTTGGCTTGTGACCCGTCTCGTAGCTTCGTCGCTGGGTGGTCATGCATGTCCCGGTTCTGCGCCAAACCGCCGCATGCTGCCACGGCGCAGCCGCTTTCGACAAGCGGCGTCGCGGTTCCCTCGATTCCCGGGGATGGGACTTCGTATCCTCCCTCAATGAGGGGGAGGATCGGTTCGCTGAAAATGCGAATCGAGTCGGGCGTGACGGTCTGTCGACATCCAGACAGTGCCCGAGTGCGGAGAGATCACCACATCCCGTACGCGCATCCGCGATGCGTGCCGACCCGCCCCCTCGAGGGGCGGGTACGCACCTACGGCTTCCGGATGAAACCGACGATATCCCGCGTCGCACGCATGGTTTCGTCGGCGATGACGCGGGCACGGTCGGCGCCGTCGACCAGGATCGCGTCGACATGGCCGGGGTCGGCGACCAGCCGCTTCATCTCGGAAGCGATCGGCGAGAGTTTTGTGACGCAAAGTTCCACCAGCGCGTTCTTGAAGCTGGAGAACTGCCCGCCGCCGAATTCCTTGAGGATGTCCGCCTTGCTGCGCTCGGACAGCGCCGCATAGATGCCGACGAGGTTGTCGGCCTCGGGCCGGTTCTCCAGGCCCTTTTCTTCCGACGGCAGCGGTTCCGGGTCGGTTTTCGCCTTGCGGACTTTTTGCGCGATCGTATCGGCGTCGTCGGTGAGGTTGATGCGCGAATTGTCCGAGGCGTCCGACTTCGACATCTTCTTGGTGCCGTCGCGCAGGCTCATCACGCGCGTCGCCGGCCCGGTGATCAAGGGCTCCGGCAGCGGGAAGAACAGGCCGTCATTGGCGCCGCGGCTGCGGATCGAGTCGGCAAAGTCGTTGTTGAATTTCTGCGCGATGTCCCGCGACAGTTCCAGATGCTGCTTCTGGTCCTCACCGACCGGCACATGGGTGGCGCGGTACAGCAGAATATCCGCCGCCATCAGCACCGGATAATCATACAGACCCACCGACGCGTTCTCGCGATCCTTGCCGGCCTTCTCCTTGAACTGGGTCATGCGGCTGAGCCAGCCGACGCGCGCGACGCAGTTGAATATCCAGGCGAGCTCGGCATGGCCCGAGACCTGGCTCTGGTTGAACACGATGTGCTTCTTCGGGTCGATGCCGGCGGCGATGAAGGCCGCCGTCACCTCGCGGGTGTTGCGCGCGAGTTCGGCCGGGCCGCCCCAGACGTCGACGCCTTGCGTGATCGCGTGCATGTCCACCACGCAATAGATGCAGTCATGGGTCTGCTGCATCTTCACGAAGTTGACGATCGCGCCGAGGTAATTGCCGAGATGCAGATTGCCCGTCGGCTGGACGCCGGAAAAAACCTTTTCGACAAACGCCATGGTAGCTTCCTGAAAAGATGCCTGTTTCGCGCAGTCGTTTGCCACGCAGGGGCACCCGGCGCAAGCCGCTAGCGCTTCGATGGCCGGATCGCGTTAACCGTCTCGCGCCAGCCGGTCACGCCGAAAAGCCTCAGGAACAGGCCGTAGACCGCCATTCCCGCAGCGATCACCGCCAGCAGCAGAACGGCTTGCACAAACCCGTGCGCGCCGGAGGCGAGGGCAGGTAGTGACCGTGCGGCGAACCACAGCAGCGCGC
Organism: uncultured Alphaproteobacteria bacterium; assembly: GCA_963783115.1. Taxonomy (GTDB): domain Bacteria; phylum Pseudomonadota; class Alphaproteobacteria; order Rhizobiales; family Xanthobacteraceae; genus Bradyrhizobium. The sequence continues at coordinate 27,719 of CAWAMK010000029.1, forward strand.
CCATCGCGAGCGCCGCCAGCGCGATGCGCGGCAGCCGCCGCTTCGCTTCTGTGTCGATCGAAAAGCCAAAGGTCGCAGCACCGCGCCGGATCAGGCTCAACGCCATGCTCCACGCGCCCAGCGCGATCGCGGCGGCGATGCCGTCCACGCCGTACCAATGGCTGAGCAGGAACGCCGAAGCCACCGCCAGCACGATACCTTTCAGCGCCGACAGCAGCGGCGTCATCGTATCCTCGCGCGCGAAAAACGCCGGCGACAGCGCCTTCACCAGCACATGCGCCGGCAGCGCCAGCGTCAGCCATATCAGCGCGCGCGCCGTGGCCTTCGTGTCGGCGGCGGTGAAGGCGCCGTGCTCGAACAGCAGCCGCACGATCGGTTCGCTGAGCACGATCAGGCCGAGCGTTGCGGGGAGCGCCAGTCCCACCGCGAGCTCCAGCCCGCGCGATTCCGCATGCGCTACCGCGGCGCGATCCCCAGTACGCAGCGCGCGCGACAATTCCGGAATCAGCACCGTGCCCATGGCGACGCCGACGATGCCGAGCGGCAGCTCGACCAGCCGGCCCGCGAAATACAGCCACGACACTGCCGACGGCGACGACGAGGCAATGATCGCGCCGGCCACCATCAGCAGCTGCGGCGCGCTCGACGCCATCATGCCGGGTGCGGCCTTGGCGAGAAAGCCGCGGATTTCCTTGTCGAATGAAATTTGCAACGGTGTTGCGATGCTCTCGCCACGGCGCAGTGCCAGCATCGAGAGCTGCAACAGCCCGGCAACGCCGACGGTCGCGGCGACGATCTGCGCGGCACGAACGGCGTCTTGCGGGAACATCATCAGCACGGCCATGACGGCGATCAGCGCGATGTTGAACAGCAACGGCGAGAACGCCGTCAGCGCAAATCGCCCTTGCGCGTTCAATAGCGCCATCATCACCGTCACCGGCCCGGCAAAGGCGAGGTATGGCAGCATCAGCCGCGCATTGTCGGTGGCAAGCTGCAGCGTCTCGCGCCCGGCAAATCCCGGCGCCAGCGCCGCGATCACCAGCGGCATCAGCAGCGCGAGCAGCACCGTGGTCGCGATCAGCGCCAGCGTGATGGTGCCGAGCACGCGCCCCGCGAAAGCCGCGGCGGCCGTTGGCCCCTCGCTCTCGCGCACCCGCAGCCATGCCGGCACCAGCGCCGCGTTCAGTCCGCCCTCGGTCAACAGCCTTCTGGCGACATTGACCAGTTGAAACGCCGCCAGAAACGCATCCGCCACCGGCCCCGCGCCGAGCAGCGCGGCCAGCGCCGAATCGCGCACAAAGCCAAGCAGGCGCGAGGCCAGCGTGCCGGTCGAGACGGTGAGGAAAGCGCGGATCATCCGCACTGCTATAGCAGCCGCTTCCCTTGCTGGCGCGGGGCCGATCTGGTAGGCCGCAGCCTTCTTAGCCGCGCTCGGCTTCTTCGCGCAACGCCGTAAACAGGACGCAATCGATGGCTGACGCAAAATACGACGTTCTCGGGATCGGCAACGCGATTTTCGACGTGCTGGTGCAGACCGACGAAGGATTTCTCGGCCGACCACGGCATGACCAAGGGCGGCATGGCGCTGATCGACGAGGCCCGCGCGGCCGCGATCTACAAGGATATGGGCCCGGCCACCGAAATGAGCGGCGGCTCCGGCGCCAACACCATCGTCGGCGTCGCCGGCTTCGGCGCCCGCGCCGCCTTCATCGGCAAGGTCAAGGCCGACCAGATCGGCACGCTCTATACCCATGACATCCGCGCCGCCGGCGTCGCTTATGAAACGAAGGCGGCGGAAGCCGGCCCCGCCACCGGCTGCTCCTACATCCTGGTGACGCCGGACGGCGAGCGCACCATGAACACCTATCTCGGCGCCGCGCAGGATCTGTCGCCGTCGGATATCGACGAAGCCCAGATCGCCGCCGCCCGCATCGTCTATCTCGAAGGCTATCTGTGGGATCCTGCGAACGCCAAGGAAGCCTTCGTCAAGGCCGCCACCATCGCGCACAAGGCCGGCCGCCAGGTGGCGCTGACGCTGTCGGATTCCTTCTGCGTCGATCGTTACAGCGACGAGTTTCTCGACCTGATGCGCAAGGGCACGGTCGATCTCGTGTTCGCCAACGAGGCCGAACTGCATTCGCTGTACCAGACCTCGGATTTCGACGGCGCGCTGAAGCAGCTGCGCGCGGATACCAAGCTTGGCGTCGTCACCCGCAGCGAAAAGGGCTGCGTGGTCGCGGCGAAGGATGGCGTCACGTCGGCGCCGGCGTTCCCGATTCAAAAGCTGGTCGACACGACCGGCGCCGGCGATCTGTTTGCCGCCGGCTTCCTGTTCGGACTGGTGCGCGATGCCAGCCACGAGATGTGCGGGCGGCTTGGTGCGCTGGCAGCGGCCGAAGTGATCCAGCACATCGGCGCGAGGCCGCAGGTGTCGTTGAAGGAATTGGCGGGGCAGAACGGGTTGGCGGTGTAGGGGCTATCCCTCCACTCGTCATGGCCGGGCTTGACCCGGCCATCCACGGCCTCCTTGATTGCCGACGGGTATAGGCTGAAACGGGTATAGGCTGAACCGGAGCCGCGTGTCTTCTTCGAGGGGGATTTGATGAAGGACGAATACGACTTCTCGACTGCCAAGCGCGGCAAGTTCTTTCGGGAAAGCGCGCGTCTGGCCCCGCTGATCTACCTCGACCCTGAGGTATTTGACCATCTTTCCAAGCGAGCCTTGGCGCAGGGAGTTTCGTTGGGTTCGCTGGTGAACGCGCTGCTCAAGATGGACATCGAACCATTCGACGCGGGCAAGTAGCAGCGCCGATCTTGATCAAGCGTTCGGTACAGCCGCAGATGTCGCTGAAGGAACTGGTGGGGCATAACGGGTTGGCGGTGCAGGCCGCGATCTCTCTGCCCGTTATGGCCGGACTTGATCCGGCCATCCACGGCTAACGGGCTGGAGGGGCTGCATACAACCCTGCGAAGATCGGTAACCCCTGCCCGAATGCAGCGGCCAGTCGGATTGCTGCCGTCAGAAGAACGGTGCGAAGGCAGCCGCTTAGGAGAGGGCTTGAGCGGGCCGGCTCGAAATGATATCATCTAAATGATATCATTTCCTATAGTGAAGGAGCCCGTCATGCAGGTTTCGAAATGGGGCGACAGCCTCGCCGTGCGATTGCCCAAGGCGCTGGTCGACAAGATGGGCCTGACTGCCGGCGATGAACTCAACATCGTTGATGTGATCGAACGAACGCTGGTCGTGGAAAAGGAAGACCGGCGCAAGGCTGCGCTCGAACGCTTGGCCTCTCTCAACTGGACTCTTCCGCCCGATTACAAGTTCGATCGGGACGAGGCCAACGAGCGGTGAAGGCGTTCTTCGATACCAACATTCTGGTCTACGCCGCGACATCGGATCCCAAACGGCAGAAGGCTGTCGATTGCCTGCGCCGCCGCGGCCTCGCCAGCGTTCAGGTGTTGAACGAGTTCGTCCATGTCGCCCGGCGGAAGCTGCACCACGACTGGCCGCAGATCGAACTTGCGCTCAGGCTGTTTCGCGATTCGCTTGACGAGGTCGTTCCCGTCACCATCAACACGCATTCCGCAGCCGTGCTGCTCGCGCGCGATCATGGCCCGTCGTTTTTCGACGCGCTGATCATCGCTGCCGCGATCGAAGCCGGTTGCGACACGCTCTACAGTGAAGATATGCAGCATGGCCGCGCCTTTGGAGGACTCAGCATCGTGAACCCGTTTCTCGATGGGGCGCCGTAGCTATCGAGACTTGGCCGCCTCCGCTCTTCAAGCTACGGCGGACAAGTCGCGGAGGACGACGGTGGGTGAGGCGAGGGCGGTGCCACGCACGAGACGCGTCGCCCTCGCTATACTTCACGCCGCGCGTTGTCCGCTGCCGGCATCCAGCCCGGCATAAACCCCGCGCTCGAATCCCGCAAACGTCTCCAGCGCCTTGCACATCGGCGAACGGCAACAGCTGCATCAGGATCACGCCGCTGACGTTGCGCGCGGGGTCGATCCAGAAATAGGTGTTGGCGAGGCCGGCCCAGGCGAGGCTGCCGGCGCTGCGGCCTTCCGGGGTCTTGGCGGTGTTGATCAGGAAGCTCAGGCCCCATTTCTTGACGATATCGGGATAGAGATCGACGTCGTTGGTGTAGGCCGGCAGCGCCGTGTTCATCTTGCCCATGGTGAGCTCACCGATGTGGTTCTGGCCCATCAGCGCGACTGTCTCCGGCTTCAGCACCTGGTTGCCGTTGCCGCGGCCCTTGTTGAGAATCATCTGGGTGAACTTGATGTAGTCCGCCGCCGTGCCGTAGAGGCCGCCGCCGCCCATGTGAAACTCCGGCGCCTGTTCCAACTCAAAGGGCATCGGCGCCAGCGCGCCGTCCGGTCCGCGCGCATGCATGCCGACCAGCCGCTGGCGCATCGAGTCGGTGATCTTGAAGCCGGTGTCGTTCATGCCGAGCGGCGCGAACATGTTTTCGCGCAGGTACACGTCGAGCTTCTTGCCGCTCGCCGCTTCCACCGCCTTGCCGACGAAGTCGATATTGGTGCCGTATTCCCAGCGCGTGCCGGGATCGGTCATGATCGGCGTCTTCAGCGCGGCGTCGAGGCAGGAGATGATGCCGGGCGTGCCGGTCTTCTCCAGATATTTGCCCACGTCGCCGTTCCACATGTCGTAGGCAAAGCCCGCGGTGTGGGTCATGAGATGGCGCAGCGTGATCGGCTTTTTCGCCGGCCGCAGTTTCGGCTCACCCTTGGCGTCAAAGCCTTCCAGCACCTGCGGGGACGCAAGATCGGGCAGCAGCTTGCCGATCGGCTCGTCCAGCGAGAGCTTGCCTTGCTCGACCAGCTGCATGCCGGCGGCGCAGGTGATCGCCTTGGTCATGGAGGCGATCCAGAACACGCTGTCGGCGGTCATCGGATCGTCTTTTCCAAGGTCGCGCTTGCCGAACGCGCCCTGGTAAATCACCTCGCTCCCGGTCGCCGCCATCGCGACCACGCCGGGAATATCCTTCGTCTCGCATTTGGTACGCAGAACTCTGATCGATCTGGGCCTTGCTCTGCATGGGTCACCTCCCGCTTTGATTTTTATGGAGTGGCGCGATCTTCCTCCCGCTTCTGCGATCCGGCAAGCGGCAGCCGCAGATGGCGGACGATGTCGCGCGCTCGTGATGGGCAAGGCGCGATGGTGCGGTTGGTCAGGCACCGAACTGCAACACTTTGCCGCAAACCACAGGCGAGGCGGCGCTACGCCCGTGACCGGCTTAACCATCCACGATATCGTGATTTCGCCATGATTCCCGCGGCCGAATTTTTTCAGTAAAGCGTTCTAATTCCAGCGGAAACGTTGCGCGTTGGCTGGACCCATTAACCAGAAATAGCCGTATTTCCAACGTTGCGAGGCTTTGCCCGATGATTTCGACCTGGAGTGAATGGAAGCGATATCCCCGCCCTGGACGTGGCGAAAACATCGAGGCGCCGATTACACCCGGAATTTATGAAGTCCGCATCGCCGGAACCGGCGCGCTGTATACGTTCGAGGCCGTCGATAACGTGGCCCAGGCGCTGGCGCAGCTTTCGGTCGGCTCCAAATCCTGGTTCGGCCGCCGCGACAGCGCCAAGGCGCCGGACCTCGAATACCGCACCTGCGCCACCTCCTCGAAAGCCGACGCCAAGGCCGCCGCCCAGCGCATGATCGGCCGGCGCGAGACGTATATGAGCGGCGCGGCCTGATTGGTTCCTCCGTCATTCCGGGTTCGCGCCAAGTGGCGCGCCCCGGAATGACGGCCTTGCTCCCCCGCCCTCAACATAGCTTGAAGCAGACCCGCCTCTGCCGCCGGTGCATTGCCGGCGAGACCGGCCTATACTCGGACCAACATCCCAAGAAATTCCGAGGAGTACGCCATGAACCCGCCCGTCGCCGCTCGCGCTTCAGCCTCCACCCCCTCGCTGCACGACCGCCTGAAGGATCCGTCGCTGCTGCGCGACCGTTGCTACATCGACGGCGCCTGGGTCGGCACGCCGTCGCGCCCCGTCACCAATCCGGTCAACGGCGTGGAACTGGCGAAGGTGCCGGCGTTCGCCACCGAGGAAGCGACGCAGGCGGTCGAGGCCGCCGAGCGCGCGTTCCCGGCCTGGGCCAAGCTGACCGCAAAGCAGCGCTCCAACATTTTGCGCAAATGGTTCGACCTGATCATCGCCAACCGCGAGGATCTCGCGCTGATCCTGACCTCGGAGCAGGGCAAGCCGCTCGCTGAAGCGCTCGGCGAAGTCGATATCGGCGGCGCCTATGTCGAATTTTTCGCCGAGGAAGCCCGCCGCGTCTATGGCGAGACCATCCCGACGCAGCGGCCCGATGCGCGGCTGCTCGCGATCAAGCAGCCGATCGGCGTCTGCGGCGCCATCACGCCGTGGAATTTCCCGTGCTCGATGATCACGCGAAAAGTCTCGCCGGCGCTGGCCGCGGGCTGCACCGTGGTGCTCAAGCCCGCCAATGAAACGCCGCTGACCGCGCTGGCGCTGGTCGCGCTCGCCGAAAAGGCCGGCGTGCCGAAGGGCGTGTTCAACATCCTCACCGGCAATTCGTCGGCGATCGGCAAGGTGCTGTGCGAACATCCCGCCGTGCGCTTCGTCGGCTTCACCGGCTCGACCGAAGTCGGCAAAATCCTGTATCAGCAGGCCGCCGTCGGCGTGAAGAAGCTCGGCCTCGAACTCGGCGGCAACGCGCCGTTCGTGGTGTTCGACGACGCCGATATCGACGCCGCGGTCGAAGGCGCCATCGTCTCGAAGTATCGCAACATGGGCCAGACCTGCGTCTGCGCCAACCGCCTCTACGCCCAGGACAAGATCTACGACCAGTTCGTCGAAAAGCTTTCGAAGAAGGTCGCGGCGATGAAGATCGGCGACGGCACCGAAGCGGGCGTGGTGCAGGGCCCGCTGATCAACATGGAAGCGATCGACAAGGTCGAGAAGCACATTGCCGACGCGGTGAAGGGCGGCGCCAAGATCGTCACCGGCGGCAAGCGCCATGCGCTCGGCGGCAGCTTCTTCGAGCCGACGGTGCTTTCGAACGTGAAGCCGGACGCGCTCGTCGCGCATGAGGAGACGTTCGGCCCGCTGGCGCCGGTGTTCCGCTTCAAGGACGAGGCCGAGGTGATCGCGATGTGCAACAACTCGCCGTTCGGCCTCGCGTCGTACTTCTACTCCCGCGATCTCGGCCGCGTCTGGCGCGTCGCCGAAGCGCTGGAATCAGGCATGGTCGGCGTCAACACCGGACTGATCACGACGGAAGTCGCCCCGTTCGGCGGCGTGAAGGAGAGCGGCCTCGGCCGCGAAGGCTCGCATCACGGCATGGAAGAATATGTCGAGATCAAATACGTGATGATGGCGGGGTGTAGCTGCTCAGCACTCTCTCTCGTCGTCCCGGCGAACGCCGGGACCCATACGCCGCGGCGGCAATTGTTTTGCAAGGTGTCAGCCATCGCGCTTCAACCGAGAGCACAACGCGGTATGGGTCCCGGCCTTCGCCGGGACGACAGTTCGTTTTAATTGCTCGCATCAATCGCTGGCGTCATCGGCAAACGCGCCGTGACGCCCGACGCCGGAGGCAAACCGCGTCGCGCCCGACAGCGTTTCGCCCGACGCGATCACCTCCAGCCCGCCGCGCATTTCATTGGCGATCGCCTCTTCCTCGGATAGGTCCCATTGCCGCAGCGCCGACAGCCGGTCGGCGCGCAGGCATTTTTGCGGGAAGCGCGCGATCTCCCGCGCCAGCGCGATCGCCTGCGCGCAGGCCTCGCCGCGGCCGACGACGCGGTTGGCGAGCCCCATGCGCAGCGCTTCCTGCGCGCCGACCGGGCGGCCGGTGAGGATCAGATCGATCGCCTGCGAATGGCCGATCAGCCGCGGCAGGCGGATGGTGCCGAGATCGATCAAGGGCACGCCGAAGCGGCGGCAGAAAATGCCGAAGGTGGCGTCGTCGGCGACCACGCGCATATCCGCCCACAGCGCCAGCTCCATCCCGCCGGCCACCGCAAAGCCCTCGACCGCGGCGATGACAGGCTTTGACAGCCGCAGCCGGCTCGGCCCCATCGGCGCAATCGAATCGTGGCCGCCGAGCTCGCGCTTCTTGTTGGGATCGCCCGCCGCCACCGCCTTGAGGTCGGCGCCCGCGCAGAAATAGCCGCCGGTGCCGGTGAACACGGCGACCGACGCGCTCTCGTCGGCGTCGAAGGCGAGGAACGCATCATAGAGTTTCCGCGCGGTCGCGCCGTCGACGGCGTTGCGGCAATGCGGGCGGTTGATGGAAACGATGGTGACGGGGCCATCGCGTTCGACGAGTACGCTGTCGGTCTCGGTCATGTCTGCGCTCCCGCGTTAGGTTGAAGTAGATCCCAGAGGTTGCCGTAGAGATCCCTAAAGACGGCAACCGTGCCGTAGCTTTCTACCTTTGGCTCCCGGACAAAGATGACGCCCTTGGATTTGTAGGCGTGAAAGTCGCGCCAGAAATCGTCGGTTTGGAGGAACAGAAATACGCGGCCTCCGGTCTGATCTCCAATACGAGACGCCTGCACGTCATCTACGGCCCGCGCAAGCAGCAGGCATGACCCGGTCGACCCCCGCGGGGCCACGACGACCCAGCGTTTGCCTTGCGCGGGAATGACCGTGTCTTCGATCAGGACAAATCCGAGTACATCGACATAGAAATGAATTGCCTCGTCGTAATCGCGCACCACGAGAGCTACCTGGCCAATTGTCTGGCTCGCTACGACGGGCTGATCGTCTGCTCCGGTCATATTCATCCTCAATCACGGGATGATGATTTTCGTTCACTCGGATCGATTGGTGTCTACGGGATATTGAGCTCCGTCCCCGTCACGCGCCGATACGCTTCGAGATACCGCTTGCTCGTCGCTTCCACCACGCTGTCGGGTAGCGGCGGGGGCGGGGCGTCGCCGTTCCAGCGGCCGGCGCTTTCGCTCGGCGTCGAGATAGTCGCGCAGCGGCTGCTTGTCGAAGGAGGGCTGCGGCCGGCCGGGCTTGTAGACGTCGGCGGCCCAGAACCGCGAACTGTCCGGCGTCATCACCTCGTCGATCAGGATGATGCGGCCGTCGGCGGCGCGGCCGAATTCGAACTTGGTGTCGGCGATGATGATGCCCTGGTGGCGGGCGATCCGTTCGCCGAAATTATAGACCGTGCGCGCCATGCTCTCGAGTTTGTCGGCGACGTCGTTGCCCAAAATCTCGCGCACCCGCGCGACCGTGATGTTTTCGTCATGGCCGGTCTCGGCCTTGGTGGCCGGGCTGAAGATCGGCGCGTCGAGCTTTTCGCTTTCGACCAGACCTTCCTTCAGCTGCTCGCCGGCGAGCGTGCCGGATGCGGCATATTCCTTCCAGGCCGAGCCGGAGATGTAGCCGCGGATCACGCATTCGACCGGGAAGACGGTGGTGCGCCGGCACAGCATCGCGCGGCCGAGAATATCGGCGCGATGATCTTTCAGCGCGGGCACCTCGCGAATGATCTCGTCGGCATCGGCGCTGATCATGTGATGCGGCACCACGCCTTCGAGCTGGCGGAACCACCACGCGCTGATCTGGGTCAGCACCGCGCCCTTCATCGGAATGGTCTCGGCCATCACGACGTCGAACGCGCTGATGCGGTCGGTGGTGAGCAGCAGCACGCGGTCGTCGCCGACGGCATAGATATCGCGCACCTTGCCGCGGCCGATCCGTGGCAGGGGCAAGTCGCTGGCGAGCATCGCGTTCATCAGGTCAGACTTTCGAAGCGGCACGCCGGTGCGCAGCGCGCCAATGAGAAAGCGCAGCAATAGCTCACTCCGGCAGCGGAATGAACTCGTGTTCCTGCGGAACGGCGGCAAAACGCCCGGTTTTCCAGTCCTGTTTGGCCTGCTCGATCCGCTCCTTGCTGGAGGAGACGAAATTCCACCAGATGTGCCGCGGACCCTCCAGCGCGTCGCCGCCCAGAAACATCATCCGCGTCGGCGTGCACGGTCTTCACGGTGATGCGGTCGCCCGGCCGGAAGATCAGCAGGCTCGGCCCTTCGATGGCGCTCGTTCGCGATCTCGACCTCGCCGTCGACCAGGTAGATCGCGCGCTCCTCGTGGTCGGGATCGAGCGGCACGCTGATGCCGGCCTGCGCCGTCACTTCGCGTATAGAACCACGGCGACACCATGCTGACCGGCGATTTCACGCCAAAGCCGCTGCCTGCGATGATGCGCGCGGTAAAGCCGCTCTCCTTCACGGTCGGCAGCGCGTCGGCGGCGTAGTGCTGGAACGACGGCGCGATCTCTTCCGATCCCGCCGGCAGCGCGATCCAGCTCTGCAGGCCCAGCATCTTCTGGCCGTCGCGGCGCTGCACGTCCGGCGTGCGCTCGGAATGCGCGATGCCGCGCCCCGCCGTCATCAGGTTCATCGCGCCGGGCTGGATCTCCTGGATGTTGCCCTCGCTGTCGCGGTGCATGATCGAGCCGTCGAACAGATAGGTGACGGTGGCGAGCCCGATATGCGGATGCGGCCGCACGTCCATGCCCTTGCCGGCGATGAACTGCATCGGCCCGAAATGATCGAAGAAGATGAAGGGCCCGACCATCTGCCGCTTGCCATGCGGCAGCGCGCGCCGCACCGCAAAACCGTCGCCGAGGTCGCGGGTGCGCGGTACGATGATGAGATCGAGCGCGTCGCAGGTTTTGGGATCGCCGAGCACGGGATCGTTGGAAGGTTGCCAGCTCATTTTTCTGCACTCCAAGTTTTGCCGCGAGCTTAGCATGCATTATAAGATGCGTCCTGCGACGCTCCCCGGAGGATGACAAAAGAGTGATGCCGCCGCTGAAGAAGGGTGCCACGCTGCCGCAGCCGGACTGGCCGGGGATCGAGACCGAGCGTCTCATCCTCCGGCAATGGCGCGCCTCGGACGTTGCTGCGAACACGATGATGCTCGGCGATCCCCTCAGCGCGCGCTTCATTACCGCGGACCGCAAGCCTGTGACGGAGCCGATGGCCGGCTGGCGCAACGCCGCGATCATGGCGGGACATTGGGTGCTGCATGGCTTCGGCATGTTCGTGGTCGAAGAGAAGGCAAGCGGCACGTTCGTCGGACGGGTCGGCCCTTTCTATCCGCCGGTCTGGCCGGGGTTGGAGGTCGGCTGGGGTGTGGCAGCGGAATTCCGTGGCAAGGGCTATGCCGTCGAAGCGGCGCGGGCCGCGATCGACTGGTCGTTTGCGACGTTCGAATTGGAGAGGATCATCCACTGCATCGATCGCGAGAACACGGCCTCTCAAGCCGTAGCGCGGCGGCTCGGCGCGCATCCGGAGGGCGAGACGATGTTACTCGGCCATGCCGTTGAATTATGGGTGACGCGCCGGGAGACGTGGAGCAGCCAAAATTGATGTCGCTTTTTGCCCTCGACCTTGCCTTGCGCGCCGGCACGGTGGCCCTGCTGCTGGTGCTGTCGGCATCGCTGTTGCGCGATTTTCGCAACGTCGTCGCCGGGCGGCTGGCGATCGCGCTTGCGCTGGGCTCGGCCGCGCATGCCGTGACCTCAGGGTTCGGCGCGACCACGCCGGTTTCGGTCGCGCATGCGCCGCTGATCGCGCTGTCGACCGGCAATGTCGTGGTGCTCTGGCTGTTCACGCGCGCGCTGTTCGATGATTCCCTCAAATTGCGCTGGTGGCATGCATTGATCTGGGCGGCGGTGGCGACGTTCAGCTTCGTCAATTGCATGTGGATCGCGCCCAGCGGCAACGCGCGGATTTCCATCATCGCGATCAATGTGCTCGCGCTCGGCTTTATTTTGCTCGCGGTCGGGCAAACAATCGCTTCCTGGTCGGCCGACCTCGTCGAAGGCCGCCGCCGCGTCCGGGTCTTCATCGTCGGCGCCGCGGCGCTTTACGGCTGCATGAACGCGATTTCGCAGATCGCGATCTCCAGCAATGGCGCGTCGGACGTCGCGAATGCCATCAACAGCGCCGTGCTGGTCTTGATCGTTGCCGCGATCAGCTATGCGATGATGCGCGTCGATGGCGCCGAACTGTTTGCGGCGCCTGCGGCCAACGTCGCGAGCGAAGCGGTCGCGGCGCAGGAGCAGGGCGCGGCGGATCAAAAGCTGGTCGGCGCGCTGATGCGGTTGATGGCGGATGAGCGGATCTACCGGCACGACAATGTCAGCATCGGCACGCTGGCGACAAAACTTTCCATTCCCGAATACCGATTGCGGCGGCTGATCAACCAGCGGCTCGGCTACCGCAATTTCAATGTGTTCCTCAACGAACACCGGATCGCCGAAGCCAAGGCCGCGCTGGCCGATCCGAGCCAGGCCGAGGTCCCCGTGATCACGATCGCGATGGACGCCGGCTTCCAGTCGCTCGGGCCGTTCAACCGGGCCTTCAAGGCGACCACGGGCGTCACGCCGACCGAATATCGCCGGCTCAAGGCCAGCGCGGCCTGATCTCTATATCGTTGTAATTACTTCGATATTTCGGAATCGGCGAGGCGCTTCCAGTTTCGGCCAAGGCGTTTTCCAAATCCGGCGAGCCGCCATGGATGCGCTCGCCATCATGTCCGGCACGCGCTTTTGCGTCATGCCGGAGACCCCCGTGAAACGACGAAATCTCATTCTCATCCTCGCCAGCACCGCCGCGCTCAGCGCGCTCGCGCTGACGGCCGCTCGCGCCCGCGACGTGCCGAAGGTCGCGACCGGCTTCGTCGCCAATGTGGTCTGCACCGAGACCTTCGTCTCCGGCCTCGACCCCGCGCGCGTGTTCGCCGAGACCATGTCGGCCATGCCCGGCACCGGGCTGATCTCCTGGGCGCTCGACTATCGCGTCGACCGCGCGCGCAAGGATGTCACGGTGACGCTGTTCGGCCTGGGCCGAAGCCACGCCGTCTACCGCGGCGACGGCCTCGGCTGCTATCTCGATCATGGCGGGGCGGTCGCCGACATCTCGGTGCCGGCGCCAGATGCAAAGGCGGCGCTGCTGCCTGACATCGCCGGTCCATCCATCGTCGCGCCGCAAACGCCGCAACTGGCTGCGGCGCTCGACCGCGCCTTTGCCGAGCCGGACAAATCGACGCCGCGCCACACGCGGGCGATCGTGGTCATGAAGGACGGCCGCGTCGTTGCCGAGCGTTATGCCGATGGCATCGGCATCGATACGCCGCTGCTCGGATTCTCCGCCACCAAGTCGGTGATGTCAGCGCTCGCCGGCATCCTCGTGCGCAAGGGCGCGCTGAAGCTGCACGAGCCGGTGCCGATTGCCGCGTGGCAAGGCGCCGACGATCCAAGGCGCGCCATCACGCTCGATCATCTGATCCGCCATACCGCAGGCCTTGCGCTCGGCAGTTCGCTGCAGGCGTCGCTGGCGTCCGCGCTGGAGCCGGTCAACCGGATGAAATTCCTGGAATCGGATATGGCGGCCTATGCGGAGAGCATGCCGCTGGAGTCGGCGCCGGGCACCGCATGGAATTATCATGACGGCAACACCGTCATCCTCGCTCATGTGATCCGTCAGGCTTCAGGCGGCAGCGCGTCGAAAATGATGCGCTTCGCGCGGCAGGAATTGTTCGATCCGCTCGGCATGCGCAACGTCGCGCTCGAATTCGACGCCTCGGGCAATGCGGAGGGATCGAGCCAGATGCTGGCGAGCGCGCGCGACTGGGCGCGTTTCGGCCAGCTCTATCTCAATGACGGCATCGGCCGGCGGCAAGCGCATCCTGCCGGAGGGATGGGTGAAGTATTCGGCGACGCCCACGCCGAACGCCTGGGTCGGCCAGGGCGCGGGATTCTGGACCAATCTCGGCGACAGCTTTGGTGCGACCTATCGCGCCGAACACGGCTGGCCGCGCGACGCGTTCTTCGCCAAGGGTACGATCGGGCAATATGTGATCATCGTGCCGTCGGAGCGGCTGGTGATCGTCAGGCTCGGCCGCTCGCCGAACTGGCCGCCGGAAGCCGACGGCGTGTTCGATCTGGTGCGCGATGTGGTTGCGGCGACGGGCGAGAAGGCAAAGGTGGCGGGAACGAATTGAGGCGCGATCCTTCCCTTCTCCCCTTGTGGGAGAAGGTGGCGCGAAGCGCCGGATGAGGGGTTCTCTCCGCGAATTCAATCGTGAGAGAGTTCACTCGTGGAGAGAACCCCTCACCCGTCTCGAATGCGCTTCGCGCATTCGATCCACCCTCTCCCACAAGGGGAGAGGGGACACCGTCGATGCGGCGCTGATGTTACTGCCGTCCCAACTGCGTGGCCTTCGCGACGCGGTCGAATCTCTCCAGCGAAAGGATCGCATCCGCGAGCTGATCGGCGCGGCCGTTCAGCACGGGGCGGGCGAGCGTCAGAAATTTCTGCTGCATCGCCTGCGCGTCCGGGAACGAATTCGGCTCGCCGGAGGGATCGGCATAGAGCCGCTCATGCACGCCGTCGTCGGTGGTGATGGAGACGCGCGCGCCGAAGGGGTGGGTGCGGCCGATCTCGAGGCGGTCGTCCTGCACCACGTCGAACTTGTCGGCGAGCGCGTTGACGGCGGCGTCGCCGAGCCGTTCGTAATCGTCCCAGCCAAAACTGCCCTGATCGAGCGCCAGCGCGCCGGTGAAGAACATCGAGAACTGGCCGCCGACGATCGAGGTCGGATGCCGCTTGGTGGCGGCGTCGCCGGTCAGCGTGATGCCGTTGCGATGCAGGCCGATCTCGACGCGCTTGATCTGGTCCGGCGTCAGATTGTGCTCCCGGCGCATCGCGATCAGCGCATCGAGCGCCGCGTGGGTGTAGCGGCAGCTCGGATACGGCTTCACGCCGATCTTCAGCGTCTCATAGGTCTTGCCGAGGCCGGCGGTCGCCTTGTCGGGATGCGCGTTGTCGCTGTAGCCGACGAGCAGGCCGTGCTTGCCCTCGACCGACTCGCTCGAACCAACAAAGTCGTTGCGCGCCAGCGTGGCGGCGATGACGCCGTTCATCGCGGCGGCGCCGACCTGGTAGCGCTTGTTCCAGGCGCCGTTGACGAGGAATTGCAGCGAGCCCGCGGCCTGGCTGCCGGACACGCCGAACGCGGAGATGATCTGGTCCTTCGACAGGCCGAACAATTTGCCGGCCGCCGCCGCCGCGCCATAGGTTCCCGCCGTCGCGGTCGGATGGAAGCCGCGCGCATAATGCGAGGTCGGGTCGAGCGCGTTGCCGAGGCGGCAGCACACTTCATAGCCGGCCACGATGGCGGTCAGCACGTCGCGGCCGGATGCGCCGACCATTTCGCCGACCGCGAACGCCGCCGGCACCACGGGCGCGCTCGGATGCAGCGAGGAGTCGGCATGGGTGTCGTCGAAATCGAGGGAGTGGCCGAGCGCGCCGTTGAGCAGGGCGGCGACCGCCGGCGTCCAGGTCTTGTCGTCGCCGAACACGGTGGATTCGCCCTTGCCGTCCAGCGCCAGCGCTTCCAACATCCCAAGCAGCGAGGCGGTGGATTCCGCGTCGCGCCGCGCCCGGATCGTGCTGCCGAGGAAATCCAGCGTCAGCACCTTGGCGCGCTCCAGCACCTCCGGCGGGATGTCGGTGAATTTCAGGTCGGCGACATAGGCGGCGAGCGTTGCGGTTTCGTTGGCCATCGTGTTTCCTCGTGTTGCCGGGCAGGGTAGGCGGCCGGATGTGAGCTTTCAAGCCGCCTCGCTGTCGCGGGCATCAGCCATGCCTGACGTCTATCACAGGCAGGGCAGGCGGATTCGGGAATGCGGCGCATGATGGCCTTCGTAAAACGCATGCTTGGATCGCTTCACGGCCACAAGACGCAATTGTCGCTCGCGGTCCGGCTCGCGGTCGCCGCCGTCGCAGCCTACGCGATCGCCAAAGGGCTGCATCTGATGCTGCCGCTATGGGCCGTGTTGACCTCGCTGATCGTCACCCAGATGAGCGTCGGCCGCTCGCTGAAGGCGACGCGGGACTACATGCTCGGCACCGTCGGCGGCGCGGTCTATGGCGGCGCCATCGCGATGCTGATCCCGCATTCCGGGGAAGGCGGTTTGCTGGCGCTGCTGGTGCTGACGGTGGGGCCGATGGCGTTCATCGGCGCCATCAATCCCAGCCTGAGCGCCGCCACGGTGACGGCCGTGATCGTGCTGCTGGTGCCGGCGATGAATCACGCCAATCCGCTGGATTCCACCATCGACCGGCTGTTCGAAGTTACCGTCGGCGGGCTTACGGGGCTTGTGGTCTCGTTCCTGGTGCTGCCGTCGCGGGCGGTCAGCCAGATCCGCATCAACGCGGCGCAGCTTCTGGAACTGGAGGCTGCCGCATTCGCCGAACTGCTGGCAGGGCTGACGCGCGGCCTCGACAACGACGCGCTGCATCGAATCCAGGACGGCATCGGCACGGCGATGGCGGCCCTTCACGCGACCGGCCTGGAGGCCGAGCGCGAGCGCGCGGCGCACCTGTCGAAAGGCCCGGATACCGGCCCGTTGCTGCGCACCATCCAGCGTTTGCGCCACGATGTCGTGATGATCGGGCGCGCCAGCGTGGTGCCGTTGCCGGCCAATGTGCAGGCGCGGCTGGCGCGGCCGCTGTCCGATGTCAGCACCGCGATCGTCGGCTATATGCGCGCGGCGGCGGCATCCCTGCGCGACGGCGGCGGCACCGCGGACATTCAGCCCGTCGATGCGGCGCTGCAGGCCTATGCCGCCGAGGTCGCCGCGTTGCGAAGCGAAGGCCTGATCCGCGGCGTGCCCGTCGATGTCGCGGAACGGTTCTTCGCGCTGGGATTCTCGCTGGAGCAGATGCGCCAGAACCTGAACGATCTCGACCGCTGCCATGCCGAGTGGTGCGAGACGCGACCGGCAAGCCGGCAGAAAGTCGTAGCCAATTCGGTTAGCCAGTGCCTCAGCCCGCCACCTGACGCAGCAGGGCCGGCACGATCAGCCGATGAAACGGCATGATGATCGCGAGGTAGGTCCGCCCCAGCCAGTTGTGGGTCTTGACCAGCGTCGTCGCGGTAACCTGCCTGACGTCGCCGGGCGCGGTCACGTCCACCACGACCCGAAAATCCAGATGGCTGTCGTTGAAGCCGGCGACGAGCCGGTCCGGCGTTTCGCTCACGACCGGAAAGATTCCGATCATGTCGCGGGGCGCGCCCGGGCTCGCGCCCGACGTTTTCAGCCCGAGCGGCGCGACCAGCAAATTGCGCAGCGACAACAGCGCCTCGGCCCATCGCGGCTGCCGCGCCATCATCCGCTCCGCCGCGCGGCGGGCGTTGAGGTCGTGGTCGGCGACTTCGATGAGAAACGCGTCGGCGAATTGTGCGCCGGTCAGCAGGGGATAGGTGTCGGCGGCGGGCTTGATTTCGTGGACGGTCATTTGAATGTCAGCCTCGCTGTCAGCAAACGGAAGCGCATCACCAGAAGCACGGCGTAAATCGCGGTCCCGACCGACAGCCCGATCCAGACGCCGATCGCGCCCCACGACGTCCAGAAGCCGAGCCAGCACGCGCAGGCGAAGCCGATCAGCCAGTAGCTGAGGATCGCCAACAGCAGCGGCACGCGGGTGTCGTTCATGCCGCGCAGCGCGCCGGCGGCGACGGTCTGGATGGCGTCGGCGATGAAGAAGGTCGATCCGACCAGCAGCAGCGTCGCCGCGAGTTCGGCGGTCGCATCGGTGCGCTCGCCGAGAAAAAGCTCGGCGATGCCGAAGCGGCCGACGATCACGGCGAGCGTCAGGATGGCCGCGAGCACGATGCCGAGCCAGGTCGCGACATGGCCCGCGCGCCGGATCGCGCCGGCGTCGCCGCGGCCGACGGCGTGGCCGACCCGCACCGTGGCGGCCATGCTGATGCCGAACGGCACCATGTACAGGATGGCGGCGACCTGCAGCGCGATCTGGTGCGCCGCCAGCGCGCTGGTGCTGATCAGGCCCATCAGCAGGCCGGCGGCGCCGAACAGGCCGTATTCGAGCAGGAAGGAAAACGAGATCGGCGCGCCGATGACGATCAGCCGCCGCATCAGCGGCCAGTCCATGCGCCAGAAATGGCCGAACACGTGATACTTCCGGAACGGCCGCCGATACATGGCAAACCACACGACCGCCAGGAACATGCCGACATTGACGATGGACGTCCCGAGCCCCGCGCCGAACAGGCCGAGCGGCGGCAGGCCGAACGCGCCGAACAGCAGCAGATAGACCAGCAGCGCGTTGGCCGGGATCGCGGCCAGCGTGATCCAGAGCACCGGCTCCGGGCGGTTGATCGCGCTCATGAAGCCGCGGATCGCCATGAACCACAGCGCCGGCAGGATGGTCCAGACCAGGCCGGCCAGATATTCGCTGCGCGTGATGCGCCGTCGCGGGCGCCTGTCCCAGCATCACCAGGATCTGCTCGGCCCAGAACCGCAGCGCCATCAGCGGCAGCGAGATCGCAAGCGCGGCCCACAGTCCGACGCGCAGCGCGCGGCGGATCAGATGCGGATCGCGCGCGCCGAACGCCTGCGCGGCCAGCGGCGCGACGGCGGAAACCAGCCCCATGCCGAAGGTGAAGCTGACGAAGAGGATGGTGTGCGCCAGCGATGCGGCGGCCACCGCCTCGGCGCCGAGACGGCCGATCATGGCAAGGTCCGTCGTCATCATCGCGATCTGGCCGAGCTGCGTCATCGCGATCGGCACGCCGAGCTTCAGCGTCTCGGAGAGTTCGATCGCGAGATGGCGGCCGGGCACCGCCGCAGGCGTCACGGCAGCGGCGCGATCAATCTTGTCGAGCGAAGTCATGGCAGGAGATTACCATCGCCTGGGCGGAAAAAGCAGCGCTTGTGCGCTATCCGCCGGTTCGCGCCGGCACGCGCGTGATCTTCGCGCCGAGCGCATTGAGCCGCTCCTCGATGCGCTCATAGCCGCGCTCGATCTGGTCGGCGTTGTTGATGGTGGACGTGCCTTCGGCGGCCACCGCCGCCAGCAGCATCGCCATGCCGGCGCGGATATCGGGCGAGGTCATCGTCGAGCCGCGCAGCCGGCTCGGGCCCGCCACGATCGCGCGATGCGGGTCGCACAGCACGATCCGGCCGCCCATCGCGATCAGCTTGTCGACGAAGAACATCCGCGACTCGAACATCTTTTCGAACATCAGGATGACGCCGTCGCATTGCGTGGCGGTGACGATCGCAATCGACATCAGGTCGGCCGGGAAGGCCGGCCAGGGCTGGTCCTCCAGCTTCGGCACATGGCCGCCGAAATCGTCGTGGATCTTCATGGTCTGGCCGGACGGCACGATGAGATCGTCGCCCTCGACGCCGCAGACGATGCCGAGCCGTTCAAAACCCATCCGGATCGAGCGCAGATGTTCGACGCCGGCTTTCGCAATGCGTAGCGGCGAGCGCGTCACCGCGGCGAGCCCGATCAGCGAGCCGACCTCGATATGGTCGGGCTGGATCGAATAGCTGGTGCCGCCGAGCGTCGCCGGGCCTTGCACGATGATGGTGTTGGTGCCGATGCCCTCGATCTTGGCGCCGAGCGCGACCAGGAAATGCGCGAGGTCCTGCACATGCGGTTCGGAGGCGGCGTTGCGCAGATATGTGGTGCCGTGAGCTGCAACCGCCGCGACCAGCGCGTTTTCGGTGGCGGTGACGCTGGGCTCGTCGAGGAACACGTCCGCGCCCCTCAGCTTGCTCGCGCGGAATTCCAGCCGGTGCGTGGCGGTGACGGTGGCGCCCAGCTGTTCGAAGGCGAGGAAATGCGTGTCCAGACGCCGCCGGCCGATGACGTCGCCGCCGGGCGGCGGCAGCGCCACCTCGCCGCAGCGGGCGAGCAGCGGCCCGGCCAGCAGGATCGAGGCGCGGATCCGCGCGCAGAGTTCGGGATCGAGATCGGCGGCGCGGACTTCCTTGGCATGGATCGCCAGCGTATTGCGTGCTTTCCACTCAGCGGAAGCGCCGACCGAACGGATCAGTTCGACCAGCGTCTCGGTGTCGCGGATGCGCGGCACGTTTTCCAGCGTGACCGGATGCTCGGTGAGCAAGGCGGCCGCGATGATCGGCAGCGCCGAATTCTTGTTGCCGGACGGCTCGATCGTTCCCGAAAGCCGGTGGCCGCCTTCAACGATGTACTGGATGGGCGGCACGGCTGCGTCCTGCCTCACACGTCGACATTGGCGCTGAGCGAATTATCCTGGATGAATTCGCGGCGCGGCTCGACCACGTCGCCCATCAGCTTGGTGAAGATGTCGTCGGCCTCGTCGACTTCCTTGATCTTGACCTGCAGCAGCGAGCGCTCGTTGGTGTCGAGCGTGGTTTCCCAGAGCTGACCGGGGTTCATCTCGCCGAGACCTTTGTAGCGCTGCAGCGCCACGCCCTTGCGGCCGGCGTCGGTGACGGCCTCGAACAGGCTGACCGGGCCGTGGATCGCGGTCTCGGTATCTTTTCGCCGCAGCACGCCGCCCATCCTCGGATAGGACTCCTGAAGCTTCAACGCGTAATCGTCGAGCTTGCGTGCGTCAGCGGAGCCGAGCAGGGCGTCGTCGATGATGGCGACATCCTTGACGCCGCGGACAGTGCGCTCAAAGGCAAAACCTTCACCTTCGGTGAAGTGCCCGATCCAGCCGCGTTCGACCTCGTCGGCCAGCGCATCGAGGCGCTTGGCGATGTAATCGGCGGCGGCATTGGCGGTGGCGACATCGCTGGTGATCTTCGGGCTCAACACGCCCGCGATCGCCGCCTGCTCAACCACCTTGCGGTTATAGCGGCTGTGCAGATTGTTCAGGATGCCGCGAATGAGGCGCGCATCTTCCACAAGCGCCAGCAGGTCGCGGCCGGCACGTTCCGCTCCCGTCGCCGGAATGAACACGCAGTCGTCGAGACCGGTCGAGATCAAATAATCTTCCAGCGCGCGCTCGTCCTTCAAATACTGCTCGGACTTGCCGCGCGTCACCTTGTAGAGCGGCGGCTGCGCGATATAGAGGTGGCCGCGGTCGATCAGTTCGCGCATCTGCCGGTAGAAGAAGGTCAGCAGCAGCGTGCGGATATGGGCGCCGTCGACGTCGGCGTCCGTCATCACGATGATCTTGTGATAGCGCAGCTTGTCGCAGGAGAAATCGTCGCTGATGCCGGTGCCGAGCGCGGTGATCAGCGTGCCGATCTGCTCGCTCGACAGCATCTTGTCGGTGCGGACGCGCTCGACATTGAGGATCTTGCCGCGCAGCGGCAGCACCGCCTGGAATTCGCGGTTGCGGCCCTGCTTGGCGCTGCCGCCGGCCGAGTCGCCCTCGACGATGAACAGTTCCGACTTGGCCGGATCCTTCTCCTGGCAGTCGGCGAGCTTGCCGGGCAGCGAGGAAATGCTGAGCGGGCTCTTGCGGGTCAGTTCGCGGGCCTTGCGGGCGGCTTCGCGCGCGGCGGCGGCCTGGATCACCTTGCCGACGATGACTTTGGCTTCGCTCGGATGCTCCTCGAACCATGCCGCCAGCGCCTCGTTGAGGACGTTCTCGACCACGGGGCGCACTTCCGAGGAAACCAGCTTGTCCTTGGTCTGCGAGGAAAATTTCGGGTCCGGCACCTTCACCGAGAGCACAGCCGTGAGGCCTTCGCGGCAATCGTCGCCGGTCAGCGCGATCTTTTCCCGTTTCGCGTTGGCTTCGGCGTAGCCATTGACCTGGCGCGTCAGTGCGCCGCGGAAGCCGGCCAGATGGGTGCCGCCGTCACGCTGCGGAATGTTGTTGGTGAAGCACAGCACGTTCTCATGGTAGCTGTCATTCCACCACAAGGCGGCCTCGACGCCGATGTCGTTCAGTTCCGCCCGCACCATGATCGGGGCGGGCACCATCGCCTTTTTGTTGCGGTCGAGATATTTGACGAATTCCTCGACGCCGCCATCGTAATGCATCGCCTCGCGTTTTTCGACCGCATGGCGCATGTCGGATAGCACGATGTTGACGCCGGAATTCAGGAACGCGAGTTCGCGCAGGCGATGCTCCAGCGTTGCGAAATCATATTCGACGTTGGTGAAAGTCTCGGTGGAGGCCAGGAACGTCACCTCGGTGCCGCGCTTGCCGTTGGCTTCGCCGACGATGACGAGCGGTGCGACCGCATCGCCATGGGCGAATTCGATGTAGTGCTCCTTGCCGTCGCGCCAGACCCGAAGCTGCAGCTTGCTGGACAGCGCGTTGACGACGGAGACGCCGACGCCGTGCAGGCCGCCGGAAACCTTGTAGGAGTTCTGGTCGAATTTTCCGCCGGCGTGCAGCTGGGTCATGATGACCTCGGCCGCGGAGATGCCTTCGCCCTTGTGAATGTCGACCGGAATGCCGCGGCCGTCGTCGCGCACCGTCACCGAATTGTCGGCGTTGAGGACGACCTCGACGGCGGTGGCGTGGCCGGCGAGCGCTTCGTCGATGGCGTTGTCGACGACCTCGTAGACCATGTGGTGCAGGCCGGAGCCGTCGTCGGTGTCGCCGATATACATGCCCGGCCGCTTGCGCACGGCGTCGAGCCCCTTCAGCACCCGGATCGATTCCGCGCCATACTCGACCGGAATGGGATGCTCAGTATCGGCAGGGGTCTGCCGGGCAGGTTCTGTCATGTGAGGCCTTCGCGGGTGTCCCGAATCAGCTGCGCAAAATGAGGCGCTGATTGATCTAGTTGTGCCATGAAAGAAGGGTTGCGCCTAGCGCAATCTCTGCGTCCACAAGTCTTTGAATAAATGGCGATTTTTTACACTTTTTCAAGGTCTGCGAAGGCCGATTCCGGGGGCTTCGAAAAGCACGATTCGAGGGCTGATTCCGTGCTTCCGACCATCGGATTTTTGACCGCCGAAGCGGTGGGAAATGGCACGCCGTGGCGGACCTGCTAGAGAAAGGCGCGCGGCAGCTTGTCGTTGTCCGCCGTCAACGAGCGATCCCGGGTCAGCGCTCCATTGTCATCGCCTTCTCCAAAATACCGGCCCGAGATCGATGGCCTCCGCGCCATCGCCGTGATGCTGGTGATGAATTTCCACGCCTTCCCGAATGCGCTGCCGGGCGGCTTCATCGGCGTCGACGTGTTCTTCGTGATTTCGGGCTTCCTGATCACCGGCATCATCACGCGCGAACTGGAACTCGGCCGTTTCAGCCTGATCGAATTCTACAACCGGCGGATCCGGCGGATCTTCCCGGCGCTGATCGTGGTGCTCTCAGTGACATTGGCGCTGGGCTGGTTCTGGATGCTGCCATCAGCGTTCGCGCAACTCGGCAGCGACAGTTTCGCCAGCGCGGCGTTCCTGGCCAATATCGCGCTGTTGCTGCAGTCCGGCTATTTCGACATCGAATCCGCCAGGAAGCCGTTGCTGCATCTATGGTCGCTCGGCATCGAGGAACAGTTTTATCTGTTCTGGCCGCTGCTGCTGATGCTCGCCGCCCGCTTTCGAACGAGCATTATCGGAATGGCTGCGCTGCTCGGCATCGCCTCTTTTCTGCTCAATGTGGCCTTGATCGGCTCAAATCCGATCGCGACCTTCTATCTGCCGTTCACCCGCGCGTTTGAACTGCTGGCCGGCGCGGTGCTGGCCTGCGGCTGGGTCAACGTCAATCAGTCCAGCGCGGCGAGCAACTGGCGCGGCTGGATCGGCGTGGCGCTGATCGTTGTGGCGGCCGCCATTCTCGACAGCCACCGCGCCTTTCCGGGCTGGTGGGCGGTGCTGCCGGTCGCCGGCAGCGCGCTGCTGCTATCGGCGCCCGCGGCGTGGGTGAATCGGATCGTGCTGGCAAGCCCGCCGCTGGTGTGGATCGGGCTGATCAGTTACCCGCTCTATCTCTGGCACTGGCCGCTATTGGTGTTCGGTGAAATGATCAAGTTCCGGCCGCTGACGCTGCTGGAGCGCGACTTGATATTGCTCGCGAGCACGCTCCTGGCGTGGGCAACCTATCGGTTTGTCGAGATACCCTTTCGTTTCGGCCGCCCGAGCCGGCGCAAGATGTTCGGCCTCGGGGCCGGCATGGCGATGGTCGCGGTCGCCGGCATGGCCGTCATGTGGGGACGCGGCTTCGACTTCCGGCTGCCGCCGGAAATCCGCGCCATGGCGAGCGTGCGGACGGAGAGTTTCAAGTGGCGGTTTCATGAATGCCTGCTCGATCTCGCCACGGAAACCAATTTCGCCGATACCTGCGTCGAGCGCGATCGGCGCCCGCTGGTTCTGATCTGGGGCGATTCGACCGCCGGCGCTTTATTGCCCGGCTTGCGCAAGGCGCAGGAGGCGCGCGATTTGCTATCGCGCAACTCACCTCCAGCTCCTGCATCCCGGCGCTTGGCGCCGACATTGCAGGCGTGCCGAATTGCCGGGCGATGAACGACAAGGTTTTTGCGCTGGTCCGACAGATCAAGCCCGACGTCGTTATCCTGCACGGCACCTGGGAGAAACATCTCGACAACGTCGCGCAGACGGTCGCCGCGCTGAAAAAGGAGACCGATGCCCGTGTCGTCGTTCTCGGCGGGGTGCCGTGGTGGCGGCGCGGTCTGCCGTCGGAAGTGCTGCGCCATTTCATGCTTCACCGCGCGCTGATCCCGGAGCATTCGCCGGCCAGCCCGCCCACGGCCTACGACGCCGTGATGCGCGCAAGGCTCGAGCCGCTCGGCGCCGAATTCATCTCGGCGTCGGACGCGCTCTGCAATGCGCAGGGATGCCTGACGCGCATCGGCGATGCCGCGGCAGACCTGACCGCCAGCGACCAGGTGCATCTGACCGAAAAGGGATCGATTTACCTGATCGATGCGATCATCGACCGTGTGCTCGGCGAGAAGGCTGCCGAACCGCCGCGCTGAGGCGTTCTAACCGCGGCGGCTTACCTGGCCCGACTCGACATCGAAAATCTCGCCGCCGTCGCCGAGATCGGCGAATGCCGCCGGATCGGCGCCGGTCATCCAGACCTGCGCGCCGAGTTTTGCAAGCTCATCGAACAGCGCCTTGCGCCTGACGGGATCGAGATGGGCCACGACTTCATCGAGCAGCAGTAGCGGCACGATGCCGGTCATTTCAGCGACCAGCGTCGCATGGGCCAGCACCAGCCCGATCAGCAGCGCCTTCTGTTCGCCGGTGGAGGCGTCGCGCGCCGGCATGTTTTTCGGCGCGTAGACCACCTGCAGGTCGGTCAGATGGGGGCCGTCCAGCGTCCGTCCGGCGGCGGCGTCGCGGGCGCGGCCGGCGCGCAGGATCTCGCGATAGCGATCCTCGACAGCGGTCGCGGATTCGTTCACCAGCGCGTTTTCCATCCAGCCGTCGAGCATGATCTGCGCCGATGGAAACGCCGAAGCCTGCCCGCGTTCGCGCAGCATCGCGGCCAGCCGCGTCACGGTCTGGCCGCGCGTGGCGGCGACGGCCACCGCAAGCTCGGCGGTCTCGCGCTCGATCGCGTCGCACCAATGGTCGTCATAGTTGCGCACTTCGAGCAGGCGGTTGCGCGAACGCAGCGAGCGCTCCAGCGCCGAGACGCGGCTGGAATGATCGCTGTCGATGGCGAGCACCAGGCGGTCGAAGAAGCGCCGCCGTTCGGACGCGGCGCCGAGAAACAGCCCGTCCATCGCGGGCGTCAGCCACACCATGCGCAGATGATCGCCGAACGCGTTTGCCGAGCTTACCGGCTCGCGATCGATCCGGCAGCGCCGGCTGGTCGACGCGGCTTCTGCGCCAGGCGCATCGATGCCGGTGCCGAGCGTGGCAAGCCCGAGCGCGCCCTCGACCTCGGCCGACACCGCCCAGGAGCCGTCGCCCTGGTTGTCGGCGACATCCTCCAGCGTCGCGCGCCGCAGCCCGCGCCCCGGCGACAGAAACGAGATCGCCTCCAGGCAATTGGTCTTGCCCGCGCCGTTCGGCCCCACCAGCGCTACGACATCGCCGCGCGCCTGCACGGTCGCCGCGCGGTAGTTGCGGAAATGCGTGAGGGAAAGGCGATGGATGCGGGAGGGGGTCATCAGGGAACGTCGGTCTTTTCTTCCCCTCTCCCCTTGTGGGAGAGGGTGGCGCCGAACGAAGTTCGGCGACGGGTGAGGGGTTCTTACCGCTCGGCAAGCTTTACGAAGATATCCTCCAGCACGGCGGAAGGTTGTTGCAACACGTCGTTGTTCCAGTACCGCTCGATTCGAAATCCCTCAGCCATCAGGATCGAATCCCTCATCGTATCACGCGTAGCTTCAGCGTGCTGACTACCATCTATTTCGATGACAATGCGCTTCTCGAAACAGACAAAGTCGAGAATGAAGTTTTGAAAGGGGACCTGGCGGCGGAACTTATATTGCGAGAGGCGTCGATCGCGGAGCAATCGCCACATCGCCAGTTCGGCATCGGTGGGCTCGTGGCGCATCTTCTTGGCGAAGCCGCGGATGCGTTTGGCGACAGGTCGATGGCTTGGCGTTTGCGGCCCGAACCCCTCACCCGTCGCCTCACTTCGTGAGGCGCCACCCTCTCCCACAAGGGGAGAGGGAAGGTCAGCGTTCGTGTCGCGCGAGCTCGTCACACCCGCATCGGCATCAGCACATACAGCGCGCCTTTGTTTTCCTTGTCCTGCACCAGCGTCGGCGAGCCGGGGTCGGCAAGACGCAGCACCGCGACCTCGCCTTCGATCTGGGCGGCGATGTCGAGCAGATAGCGCGAGTTGAAGCCGATATCGAGCGCGTCGGAGGCGTATTCGACCTCCAGTTCTTCGGTGGCGCTGCCGGAATCCGGATTGGTGACCGACAGCACCAGCTTGCCCGGCGACAATGCGAGCTTCACGGCTCGGCCGCGCTCGCTGGAAATGGTCGAGACGCGGTCGACCGCGGCCTCAAAGTCCTTCTTGTCGACGATCAGTTCCTTGTCGTTGTTCTGCGGAATGACGCGGCCGTAGTCCGGGAACGTTCCGTCGATCAGCTTCGAGGTCAGCACGACGTTGCCGAGCGTGAAGCGGATCTTGCCCTGCGACAGCTCGATCTTGATCTCGGCTTCCTGGTCCTCGATCAGCCGCTGCACTTCGCCGACCGTCTTGCGCGGCACGATCACGCCCGGCATGCCGGTGGCGCCGGCGGGCTGCACCAGATCGATCTGCGCCAGCCGATGGCCGTCGGTCGCCACGCCGCGCAGCGTCGCCGCCTTGGCGGTGCCGGCGGTGTGCAGATAGATGCCGTTGAGATAGTAGCGGGTTTCCTCGGTCGAGATCGCAAACTGCGTGCGATCGATCAGGCGCTTGACGTCGGAGGCGGCCAGCGCAAACGAGTGCGTCATGTCGCCGGCGGCAAGATCCGGGAAATCGCTTTCCGGCAGCGTCTGCAGCGTGAAGCGCGAGCGGCCGGCGCGGATCGCCAGCACCGCACGGTCGCCGTCGGCTTCCAGCACGATCTGCGAGCCGTCCGGCAGCTTGCGGACGATGTCGTAGAACATGTGCGCCGGCACGGTGGTGGAACCGGCGGTCGCGGTTTCCGCCGCCAGCGTTTCAGTCACCTCGAGGTCGAGGTCGGTCGCCTTCAGCGACAGCTGGGCATTTTCGGCGCGGACCAGCACGTTGCCGAGGATCGGGATGGTGTTGCGGCGCTCGACCACGCGATGGACGTGGCCCAGCGATTTCAGCAGTTGCGCGCGTTCGACGGTGACCTTCATTGCATTATCCGCCAGAGATGGAAAAGCCGGGCGACCCGGAAGGCGCGCCGCGGCATTGAAACCCGAAAAGCCGGATCAGGACCGGATTTGATCAAACCCCAGAGGGGACCGCAAGGTGGCGCGGATGGCCCGCCGGTGCAAGGGAGGCAGCCGCCCGTTCCCCACTTTTGCGGCGGAAATGGCGGCTGAGGAGAGTTTTCCCACCAACACCCAGCCGGGTTTACCCGGGCTGGGCGTCACAATGATCGAAGTCGGATATATCCGACTTCGACGGGAGCGCCGGGGGAGGAGCCTAAGCCCTATTCCTGCAACTGCCGCTTCAGCGATTCGACTTCTTCGGACAGCGCGATATCCCGGGCCACCAGCCCCTCGATCTTGCGCACGGCGTGCAGCACCGTGGTGTGGTCGCGCCCGCCGAACCGGCGGCCGATTTCGGGCAACGAACGCAGCGTCAGCGTCTTCGCCAGATACATCGCGACCTGGCGCGGCCGCACCACGTTGGCGGTCCGCCGTGACGACAGCAGGTCCGAGCGGCTGACATTATATTGCCGGGCGACCACGCGCTGGATGTCCTCGATCTTGATCCGCTTCGGTTCCTGCGGACGGATCAGGTCGCGCACCTCGCGCTCGGCCATTTCCAGCGTCACCGGCTGGTTGTTGAGCTTGGAGTGGGCGAGCAGGCGGTTGATGGCGCCTTCGAGGTCGCGGCCGTTATGGGTGATGGTGCGCGCCAGATAGTCCAGCACCGCTTCCGGCACGTCGAAGGTCGAGTGATGGGCGCGGGCCGCCGCGACGCGCGACTTCAGGATTCCGAGGCGCAGTTCTTCGCCGAGCGAACCCATCTCCACGACGAGGCCGCCGGCCAGCCGCGAGCGCACGCGATCGTCGAGGCTTTCGAGATCGGACGGCGGACGGTCGGCGGCGATCACGACCTGGCGGCCGGCGTCGATCAGCGCGTTCAGCGTGTGGCAGAACTCGGCCTGGGTCGATTTGCCCTGCAGGAACTGCAGATCGTCGATCACGAGCACGTCGATGCCGCGCAGCGCTTCCTTGAATGCCAGCGCCGTCTGCGTCTTCAGCGCGGCGACGAAGCCGTACATGAATTTCTCGGCGGTGAGATAGAGCACCTTGCGCTCGCTGCCCGAGTTGCCGGCCCAGGTCACCGCCTGCAGCAGATGGGTTTTGCCGAGGCCGACGCCGGCGTGGATATAGAGTGGGTTGAACATCACGGCATCGCCGCGGCGTCCTTCGGCGACCTGGCGCGCGGCCGCGTGCGCCAGCGTGTTGGAGCGGCCGATCACGAAGCTTGCAAAGGTCAGGCGCGGGTCGAGCGGCGAGCCGCCGAGCGCATCATGGCTGGCGGATACCGGCGCGGTCGCGGTCGCGCGCAATTCCGGCGCAGGGCGGCCGTTGGCGTGCTCGGGCCGGCGGTGATCGGCCGGCGCGGTCGCTTCCTTGGCAGGCGCGGCGTTACGCATCGCCGTGCGTACGGTGAGGTCGATCCGGTGCACTTCAGGCATCTCGGCCTGCCAGCAGGTCAGCACGCGGTCGGCATAATGCGCCTGGATCCAGCTCTTGAGGAACCTGGTCGGAACCGACAGGTGCACGCTTTCATCCTGCACGCCTTCAAGATCCATCCGCGCAAACCAGCTCGTGTAGACGT
Source organism: uncultured Alphaproteobacteria bacterium (assembly GCA_963783115.1). Lineage (GTDB taxonomy): Bacteria > Pseudomonadota > Alphaproteobacteria > Rhizobiales > Xanthobacteraceae > Bradyrhizobium. The sequence continues at coordinate 56,942 of CAWAMK010000029.1, forward strand.
CCTCGCCCACACTCGTCCGCAACCGCCCCTTCACGCGCGACCAGCGATCCTGTTCCATATTTGTCATTGCCTGAGAACTTTTCTGAATGAGTAAAGATATTGAACGAACCGCCTGGCAAGTTGCCCTGCAGTTTTCCTGCCAGACGTGACCTCGGCGCGGCGCTTCAGTGACCACCGGGCAAAAATCTAACGCTCGGCGGAGCCGCCGTTGTCAGATCAAAAGCTGGGTGGAGTGAGAAGCTGCCGCGAGGTCAGCGCGTACTCGACGGTCTGGCCGGAGTTTGCGCGGGTGGATGGCTGGAAGCGTCGTTCAGGGATTCAGAAGAAACAGTCTGGATGGAAATGGTCGTGCCGAGTGTCGCGTTGATTCCGTAAAGCATGGTACCTCCCCCTCTCGCCGCGAAAACACGCGACGAGCAATCAGATCACAAGTGTTTCAAAGCCAGTCTGCTGCTGCCGAACATCCGCTTGTTCGACTGCCGCGCCGCCGCGTATCCCAGTCTGTCGTCTTCAACACGTTCACGAACTCCGCGTTCCCAACCGTGGCATCGCCGATCAGCGTCCTATTCCCCCTTGTCTTGTTTCCCTGTCCGGAGCACGCTGAACACGAGCGCCACACCGGGAAATTCAGACACAGAACGACCGCTCTCATATTGCTATGAGCTATCAACTCAGCTTCGCTTGGAAAGCGTCGCTAACGCGCACACCGCCGCCGATTTGCACGTCCGCTCTTGGGTCTCATACCGCGCTGGTCAGGAGAGCCTCGAACGTCGCGAACGAGTTACAAATACACCACGGATCGTTTTGACAATCCGTGATTCGTCGAACGCGACCCGACTCTACCGCCTGTGTTGCAACACTGCACTCGCGATGCTCCACACCAAGTTTTTGAATCAGCGGACAGAATCCCGCGCGTCGGGGCGTGTGACAGTTTTCGCTGCACTCGCAAAATTTTTTAACAAACCGTTACAATCGTGGTTACCGGGACCAATTTTCAAAACGCTTGCCCTCGCTATGTGGATAAGTGATTAGCGAACCGGCATTTTTCGGAATTGTTTTTGAGGGTAACCCCGCGCGGCGATGATGCGCACAAGAACAGGCCGACGTTGGATTGGTTGACAGCTGCGCTCGCGCGTCTCGCAAATGCGCACGACAACGCCGGTGCAACAAACTGCACCACGTAATATTACGGGCGCTACAAATGTGACACGTCAGACTGTGCTCGGCAACGTGACAATCGAATTGTCACACGCGTGCTTTCCATGTGCGCCTGAAATGCAACAGGATGCACACGCCCGGCGAAAAGAATTTTCAGTTCATGTTTGCGCGCGAGCGTAGATCAAAAACAAAAAACCCGGCGCAAGGCCGGGCTTTGACGACTGTCTGATTCTGTCAGTTCACTTCGCGAGCTTGGCGATCGCGTGCGACAGGCGCGACACCTTCCGGCTCGCATTGTTCCTGTGAATGATGTTGCGCTGCGCCGCCTGCATCAGTTCCGGTTCCGCGCGCTTCATCGCTTCCAGGGCCGCATTGCGGTCGCCGCTCTTGATCGCTTCCTCGACGGTGCGGACCGCACCGCGCATCTGGGTGCGGCGCGACTTGTTGACGATGGTGCGGCGGGCAATCTTGCGGGTCGCCTTCTTGGCGGAAGTGGTATTGGCCATGTTCTCAACTATCCTTCGGCTGTCATCGCTCGGGTGGTCGGGCTCGAGCGCGCCGGCCGTTCAAATTGCGTGATCGACGCTGGCGGTATTTTCCAGCTGGTGCGTTTTCCAGGGTGTTCTTAAGCTAAGCCGTTCTTGAGGTCGCCATGGACGGGAGCCAAAATGCTTCCGAAGGCGGCGCGGCTCAAAGAACAGCGGCGGCGGGATTGCGCCCGCCGCCATTGGGGGTCTTATAGAGGGCGTCTCCCGCACCGTCAACGCTTTCCGCCGCCCCGAAAGGCCCGGAAGGCGGGGCCGAAATGGTGGGTTAAGGTGCTGATGAGGTTGAATTTCGAGGCGCCCCCCGGTATTGGCTGACGGCCTTGGCGGGCGACACATAATAAGGTGAGGCATGATCCGCGGTTTTTTTCGGCTAATCGGCCTGCTGCTTCTGGCCGGCGGATTCATCTTCATGGTCTATGACGGCGCCAGGTTCGTCGCCGACCAGACCCTGCGCTTCACCCGGTTCGGCCAGTTCTGGAACGACATCCACCAGTCCAGCCAGCTGGCGTTCCGGACCTGGGTCGAGGGCATCGCGCCCTGGCTCTGGACCAGCGTCGTCCGGGTCCTGCTGGAGCAGCCGGTTTTTGCCGTGCTGGGGGTGGTCGGCATTCTGCTCATGATCCTGTTCCGGCCAAGCAAGCCGTTGATCGGCTATTCCCGGGATTGACCTGACGGCAGTCCCCACTGGCGCGCGTCGTAACAGGGCTGCGGTCTCCGGCGTACAGGCATATATAGAAGTCCAACCGGCCGACGCTGAAGTCGCGCCAGGCCGATGTCCCGCCTGGAGGTGCTCCATGTTGTTCATGCGCAAGACCACCGCGTTGCCGAGCGCAGCCGAAGCGCTGCCGGGCCGCGCCACCCCGATACCGACCGCCACCACGCATTTCGTCAACGGCCGCAAGCTGCAGCCGCCCTATCCCGCCGGCCTCGAGCAGGCGGTGTTCGGACTGGGCTGTTTCTGGGGCGCCGAGCGCAAGTTCTGGCAACTCGGCGACGGCATCCATGCGACCGCCGTCGGCTATGCCGGCGGACATACGCCCAATCCGACCTATGAAGAGGTCTGCTCGGGCCGCACCGGTCACACCGAAGTGGTGCTCGTCGTGTTCGATCCGAAGAAGGTCTCCTACGAGCAGTTGCTGAAGACGTTCTGGGAAAGTCACAACCCGACGCAGGGCATGCGCCAGGGCAACGATGTCGGCACCCAGTATCGTTCGGCGATCTACACTTTTGGCGATGCACAGCGGCAGGCCGCCGACGCGTCGAAGGCTGTCTACCAGAAGGCGCTGGCAGCAAAAGGTCTCGGCGCCATCACCACCGAGATCGCGCCGTCGGGCGAATTCTATTTCGCCGAGGACTATCATCAGCAATATCTCGCCAAGAACCCGGCGGGCTATTGCGGATTGGGCGGCACCGGCGTGTCGTGCCCGATCGGCGTCGGCGTCACGGCCTGACGGAAAGTCATCCCTTGGCCCTCGCCCTGCAAGTCGGGGCGAGGGTTCATATTGCGCCACCTCCGATCGCAAAACACCCTTTATTAACCATAGCCGATGCATGACTGGAGGTGTCTCGCTTCAAGGGATGGCTCCGGTGCGGGTTGTGCGCGCGTTTCGAATTCCGATCACTGCGATCATCACCGCGCTCGCGTTGTCGGGCTGCATGCGCACGACCGGACCGGTTGCAATCGCGCCGCAGGGCGATCTCGATTCAATGACCTATGGCCAGCCGAATGCCGCGCCGCCGCCCGCGGTCGCAGCCGATTCCGGCGGCGCTGCCGGCGCGCTTCGCGCGGCCTTTGCCGCCGCACCTCGCGACAACAGCACCGGTTGCCGTGCCCGTAGCTTACGCCGAACCCGTGCGGCATGATGTTCCCTATCATCTCGATGCCGGCGACAAGCTGCGCGTCGTCGTCTATGGCCAGGAAGGTCTCACCAACACCTATGCGGTGAGCGCCGGCGGTTCGATCACGATGCCGCTGATCGGCTTGGTGCGGGCGCGCGGCCGCACCACGGCCGGACTAGCGGCGGAGATCGCGGCAAAACTGCGCGCCGGATACATTCGGGAGCCGTCGGTCGCGGTGGAGATCGAAACGTACCGGCCGTTCTTCATTCTCGGCGAGGTCGCCGCACCCGGACAGTATCCGTATGTCCCGAACATGACGGTCGAGAGCGCGGTGGCGATCGCCGGCGGCTTTTCGCCGCGCGCGCGGCGCGACAGCGTCACGGTCACGCATACCGATGCGTCAGGCACGGCGCGCTACGTCGTTCCGCCCGGCAGCCCGATCAGTCCCGGCGATACCGTGCAGATTGGCGAGCGCTGGTTTTAGAGCGTTTCGAAAGCGTCCTCGCGCGTGACGCATTTTCATCAAATCCTGATCGCGATCTGGCCGTTTTGTTGAGCAAGATGGCGAGGCAACTGCCTCACGGTTGATCTGCCGACAATCAGCATTCCGCTTGCGCTGGCGCTATGTAGCATTCGCATCGGATTGCACGAACAGCTTGCGCGCGCGAATTAAACTTGAGGTGGTGTAAATGAAAGTTTGCGCTTTTCTGAGGGCTGTGTTGTGCCCCGCGTAAGCTTCAATTGCGATAAATCAGCGCGATGCGCCGACTGCATTCGAAACGGTATTCCAAGTTGCGCTGCAGCATTGTAGAGAGTGCATCGTCGAAACGAGGCGCGCCGGTCTATCCGTTGAGTGCCTGCAATCCGGAGTATGACCATGAACTATCTTTTGCCGCTCAGCGTCACGCGCGCGGCGACTGCGGCAGCATTGCTCGCTTCCATCGCCGTGACCGCCCTGTGCGGCACTTCGCAACCGGCAGCGGCAGCGGACGCCTATCCGAGCCGGCGCATTACGTTGGTCATTCCTTATCCCGCGGGCGGCGCCACCGACGTGCTGGGCCGTCTGCTTGCAAACAAATTGACGGAGGCGTGGAAGACGACCGTCGTCGTGGAGAACAAGTCGGGCGGTGGCGGCGTCGTCGGCAACGATTTCGTCGCCAAGGCGCAGCCCGACGGTTATACCGTGCTGCTTGCCATTACCCAGATCATTCAGGCCCCGAGCCTCGTTCAGAAACTGCCCTACGACGTCTTCAAGGATCTCACGCCGGTCACTCAGGTGGCACTGTCGACGATCGTTCTGGTGGTCCCCGAGCAGCAGCCGTTCAAGTCCGTGAAGGAACTGGTCGAATATGCCAAGGCCAATCCCGGCAAACCCTATGGCACCTTTGGCAATGCCACGACGTCCCATCTCTACGGCGAGCTCCTCAAGAAGGTCGCCAATATCGACATGACCCACGTCCCCTATCGCGGCTCGGCACCGCTGACGAATGATTTGCTCAACAACACAGTGACCTCGGCGTTCCAGGACCTGACAACGGCGAGCGCGCAGATCAAGGCGGGCAAGCTCAGGGCGCTGGCGGTCGGTGGTGAACAGCGCCGGAAGGCCATGCCCGACGTGCCGACGATGGGCGAACTCGGCTATCCCGGCTTTGAAATCGAAGGCTGGCTCGGCGTGTTCGTTCCGGCTGCGACGCCCAAGGAGATCGTGAAGAAGCTTTCCGACGAACTCGCCCGCATCGTTGCTTCGCCCGAAGGCATCGCGGGGATCGAGACGCTGAGCCTCGTACCGGTGGGCGGATCGCCCGAAGATTTCGAAAAGGCCGCGCGCCGCGACCTCGACAAATGGGCCGACGTGGTGAAGCAGACCGGCGTCAAGGGCGACTGAGATCGCTGTTCCGTCGTTCCGGGGGCGCGCGTAGCGCGAACCCGGAACGACGGCGGATAGATAGTTCGCGCCTATTTCTTCAAATGTTTCGCAAAGAACGCCAGGCTGCGCGGCCAGGCGATATCGGCGCTGGCCTTGTCGTAGCTCGCCCGCTCGTCGCAATGAAAACCGTGCTGCGCGCCGGGATAGACGTGGACCTCGACCTCGGGCCGCTTGGACTTGATGGTCTCGACGTCGGTCAGCGGAATGCCCGCATCCTTTTCGCCGAAATGCAGTTGCGTCGGCACATGCGGCTTGTCGTCGGCGAAGCGGACGACGGCGCCGCCGTAATAGCCGACCGCGGCCGATAGTCCCGACAGCTTGGTCGCCGCCGCATAGGCAATGCTGCCGCCGAGGCAGAAGCCGATGATGCCGACCGCGCCGACATCCTTCACCGCATCGATGGCAGCCTGGGTATCGCGCAGCATCGCCGTCCAGTCGGGATTGGCGATGAACTTTCGCGCGTTCGCGATCTCGTCAGGCGAATAGCCGCACTGGAAGTCCGGCTCGATGCGATCGAAGATCGACGGTGCGATCGCGACATAGCCTTCGGTCGCGAGCCGGTCGCACACCGAGCGGATATGGTGATTGACGCCAAAAATCTCCTGGATCACCACGATGGCCGCCTTCGGCTTGCCCGCGGGGTCCGCGCGATAGGCACCGAGTTTGAAACCGTCCGAAGCCGTCAGTTTGAGATCTTGTCCCACGGGTCATTCCTTCTTGTTTGGTTGTGCATGAAGTCGGTGGCGTGAACTTGCGGAAGACGGCGCCTATTGCCACATCCAGTTGTGGCCCCAGTCGCCCTTCCAGCCGGCCAGTCTGCCCTTGCGGAACTGCAGGAACAGCCGGTCCTTCTTGGTGAACAATCCGCTGCCGCCAATGTTGCGGAACGTGAGGAAGATTTCGTCGCCCGGCCGGCCGTGGACGTAATTGAGCGGCACGCCGAGCGCTTGTGCGGCCTCGTCGGCGTCCATGCCGAAGGCCAGCGGGATATTGTTGGACAAGGTCTCGGTGAAGGGCGGCGGGTAGGGACCGCCGATCGGCGGCAGATGTTGCGCGGCCGCCGGCGCGAAACTGCCGCGATCAGGAGAAGGGCGAATGCAGCGGCCTTCACGATGCGGCCTTCTTCCTGGCCCCTGGCGTCGAGGCCGTCGAGGAACGGCAGCACGGCGTCGATGAAGGCCTGCGGCTGGTCGATGTTGACGGTGTGGCCCGCGGCCGGGATCACCACCTTCTGCGCGCCGGGAATCTTGGCGGCCATGTAGTCGGAAGCGGCGAGGAACGGCGTATCGTCGGCGCCGACCACGATCAGCGACGGCACCTTGATGTCGGGCAGCTACTCGATCACGCGGGCGTCGCGCTGGGTCAGCATGCCGCGCGCGGCGCGCGCCAGTCCGGACGCGTCGCGGTGGGTGACGCTGGAGCGCTCGCGGCTGGCCGATTTCAGCACCTCGAGCCCCTCGCGCTCAAAACGGTCGCCGGTGTCATGCGCGCGCTTGTTCCAGACCTCGCGCGCGTCGTCCTTCTTGAAGCCGGGGCCGGTGTCGATGATCAGCAGCGCGCGGACGCGCTCGGGATGGGCGCGGTAGAACGCCAGCGACATGTAGCCGCCCAGCGAGAGCCCGCCGACGATCGCCTGTCCTGGCGCCGACGGCATCGAGCAGCGCCGCCATGTCGGCCACCGTCAGCGCTTCGCTATAGGCCGCGGCATCGTCGGGATAATCGGACTGGCCGTGGCCGCGCATGTCCCACAGGATCAGCTTGTGATGCTTCGACAGCGCGGCGATCTGGCCCTGCCACATCCCGTGGTCGAGGAATAGCCGTGGGTCAGCAGCAGCGGCGGGCCGCTGCCGTGCACCTCGTAATGGATCTTGACCCCGTCGCGATCGATTGTCGGCATTCCCGCTTCTCCCCAAACTCAGGCGAAATTCCGGCGTCGCCGTCACCGCTTGCCGCATCCTAGCGCGATCCGTTCGCGCAAGGGAAATGCGGAAACGGAAGGTGGTGCCGGCGTTATGCGACAGCCATTGACAAGGCCGTGACAAGAATCATTGCCGCAACGCAGCAACAGGATCATCTCCGGCGAATGGCTGTCAAGGTCAATGCGCACTGCACATGAACAGAGGAAATCCGTAAAATTGTAACGTCCTCGACAGGCCGTCATTCAGCATGCCCCTTAAGCCGCGGAGAACCCCTTGTCGAGTAGCCTTGGTCCGTCACCGCCACGGGGCCTAGGGTTACTCATGACAGCGTTAGCCAACAAGACTTCGTCCAAGCGCCGGTTGCTGCTGGCGTCGGATCGAAGCGATCAAAGCAGCGAGTTGGCCAGCATCCTCAAGTCCGTCGGTCAGGTCGACACCATCTCGACGGCAGACATTCCCGAAACGCCCGCCCGCGATCTCTCCGGCGTCGTCGTCGACATCAATCTGCGCTCCGCCGAGAGCGTCCAGCTCGTGCGCAACAAGCTGCAGACCGACGCCTATCGCGATATGCCGCGGCTGTTCGTGCTGGCTGATGCCCTTCACCACGGCACGATGCAGGCGTGGGCGCTCGGTGCAACCGACACGATTGCACGGCCGTTCGACGCCGTGGGCCTTCTGCAGCGCATCCGTGCCGCATTCCCCGACACCGACGGCTATGACGAGACCGATCGCGGCAAGCTGCTCAACCGCGGCGTCGAAGCCGCGCACGCCGTGATGGTCAAGATCTTCGAAAAACTTCCGGCGGGCGAGCCGCTGAAATTCAGACGACGTTGTCGCGGCGGAGAACAAGATCCTCAAGGCCATCAGGCACTCTTCCCTGCGCGAATGGCTGACGACCGTGGGCTGTCATCACACCGGCACCTATCGCCATTGTCTGTTCGTCACCGGCTTCGCCGTGGCCTTTGCGCAGCATCTCGGTATGCGCGACAACGACCAGCGCCGTCTCGCCCGCGCCGCGCTGCTGCACGACGTCGGCAAGGCGTTCATGCCGGTCGCGATCCTCGACAAGCCCTCGGGATTGACGGTCGAGGAAATGAACCTGATCCGGGAGCACCCGCGCCGCGGCTATGACGCGCTCGCGGCCCAGGGCGGCTTCCCGCCGGAAATGCTGGATGTGATCCTGCATCATCACGAACTCCTCGACGGCACCGGCTATCCCAACGGCCTGAGCGAGGGGCAGATCAGCGACATCGTGCGGCTGACCACGATCGTGGACATCTACGCCGCCCTGGTGGAGAAGCGCGCCTACCGCCTGCAGTTCACCCATGCGAAAGCGTTTGCCATGATGGAAGAGATGGGCGAGAAGCTCGACCAGCAATTGCTGCAGGCGTTCCGTCCGGTCGCGTTCGGACACTATTGAGCGACCGATCACCGCTCGCTGCGGCGCGAGACCGTAGGTGGGCAAAGGAGCGTCAGCGACGTGCCACCATCCATCACCAAGCACGCTGCGAGACGGTGGGCTCGCTTCGCTCAGCCCACCTACAAATGTCACCCCAGCATCTTTCGCAGTTCCGCCTTTGCGACCTTTTCCAGAGTCGAGCGCGGCATCTCGTCGACGAAGCGGATTTCGCGCGGCACCTTGAAGTCGGCGAGCGAGCTGCGGCAAGCGGCCATCACGGTGTCGTGCAAGTCCGGCGGCGCGCGATCGACGCCGCCCTGCGGAATGATGAAGACCACGGGCACCTCGTCCAGCATCGGATGCTTCTTCGCCACCACCGCGGCCTCGCGCACGCCGGGCACCACCGCGATCACCTGCTCGATCTCGGAGGCCGCGACATTCTCGCCGCCGACCTTCAGCATGTCCTTGGCGCGATCGCCGAACTTGATGAAGCCGTTGTCCAGGAGCGTGACGCGGTCGCCGGTGATGAAGAAGCCGTGCTCGTCAAAGCTCTCGCGGGTGGCGTTCTCGTTGTGCAGATATTCTGTGAACAGCGACAGGCCGGGAATGCCCTTGATCAGGAGGTTGCCGGTGTCGCCGACTTCCGTGGGCCGGCCGTCGTCATCGGTGACGCGGATGGAATATTCCGGCGGCGGCGCGGCCGATCGACATCGGCGTGTTGGGCTGGTCGACCTCGCCGACGATGCCGTGCGTGATGGTCTCGGTCATGCCCCACCAGCCGATGATCTTGACGCCGAACACGGCAAACGGCGGCGGATCGTTCACGGCCGCGCCCCAGAGCCGGAATTTGTGATTCTTGGGGATCTCGCGCTCCAGCAGCGCCTTCATGCAAAACGGGATGGTCGAGGTCCAGGTGCAGCCGTGCTCCAGCGCGACGCTCCAGAACCGGCTGGCGGAAAATCGCGGCTGGATCACGCAGGTCGCGCCGACCCACAGGGTCGCCAGCATCGAATAGGCCAGCGCGTTGGTATGGAACAGCGGCAGATAGGTCTGATGTACGTCGCGTTGGTGCAGATCCTGATGCGCGGCGTTGATCTTGGCGCCCCACAGCGCATTGGCGTGGGTCCACAGCACCGCCTTCGGGCCGCGACGTGGTGCCGGAGGTATATTGCACGCTGCAGGGCGCGAGCGGATCGGTGGCGCGCCGCGGCCGGTCGGCGCTGTCGGCGAACAGCGCTTCAAAGCTGTCGCCGCGCGGCGCGGCTTGCGTCGGCTGGCGCCGGCGTCATGCGAGATGACCGCGATCCAGCGCAGGCCGCGGCAATTGGCGGCGACAAGTTCGGCATAGGCCGGCTGGGTGATCGCGGCGACCGCGCCGCAATGGCCGGCGAAATATTCGATCTCGGCGGCCGCCGAGCGGGTGTTGGTCGTCACCGCGATCGCGCCGAGCTCGACGCAGGCGAACCAGGCCAGCATCGCCTCGATGCAATTGTCGAGGTGGATCAGGATATAGTCGCCGGGCTTGATGCCGCGCTTGACGAGCCCGGCGGCGAGCGCGCCGACGCGGTCATGAAACTCGCCGTAGGACCAGCTCCGTGCCGGCGCCCTCGAATGGCGCCCAGATCAGGAACGGATGATCGCGGCGTACCTCGGCACGCATCCGCAGCAGCCACGGCACGTCGAGGCCGGCGAACGGGCCGACGATGCCCGGCGCTGTCTGTGAATTGGTCATTTGTCCTCCCGTGCAGCCTTACGGCTGCTTTTGGTTTTTGCTTGGGAGTAGTTCTGCCATCGGACGGCGCGATGGGCAAATGGTCGATCGTTCTCTTCGTCATGCCCGGGCTTGTCCCGGGCATCCACGTCTTGCTTCGTCGCGGTCACAAAGACGTGGATGGCCGGGACAAGCCCGGCCATGACGAGCAGGGAGCGCGTTACTTCGCCCCATCCATCATACGACGAAATCTCGATCAAGCTGCCGTCCGGATCCCGGCAATAGACCGAGCGCAGCGTGCCGCGGGCGCCTTGCTTGGCGACCGGGCCTTCCTCGATCGCGACGCCGTTCGCCTTCAGATGCGCCACCACCTCCTCGGGCGTGCTCGATGTCAGGAAGCAGAGATCGTCGCTCCCTGCGGTTTCGTGGTCGGCGGTGAACCATTCGACCTTGTCGGCGTCGCGCGGCCGCACGTTGATCTTCTGGTTGCCGAACACCAGCGAGGTCCGCGGCGTCTTGCCCGGGCCGGGGTCGAACACCCTGACCTCCATGCCGAGGATACTTCGGTACCATTCGGCGGAACGCGCCACGTCGGCGACATTGATCACGAGATGATCGAGCGCGTTAACTTTCACCGACATGTCTTATCCTTTCGTCGCGGTCCGAGGCGCCCGGTCGCACTGGCCGCACCGGGTTTGTTTGTTACAACGCGGGCCGCGTCTCGGTCCAATCGCGGGTACAATGAATCGGACCGGGCACGAACCCGGCCTCAAGGGAGAAAATTGATGATTTCACGCCGCTCCGCGCTTTGTCTGGTCGTCATCGGGTCTTTCCGCTGCCATCTCGATCGGCAGCGCATCGGCAGCCGATTATCCGACCCGGCCGGTGAAATGGGTCGTCGGATATCCGCCCGGCGGCGCCACCGACATCATCGCGCGGCTGATCGGCCAGCGGCTGTCGGAACGGCTCGGCCAGCAATTCGTCATCGAGAACAAGCCGGGCGCCGGCAACAACATCGCCACCGAATCCGTCATCAACGCCGAGCCGGACGGCTACACCGTGCTGCTGGTCAATCCCGCGAACTACATCAACGCCTCGCTCTACGCTAATTTGAAGTTCAACGTCGTTCGCGATCATCGCGCCGGTCGCAGCCTTCAACCGCGTGCCGAACGTCATGACGGTCAACAAGGACGTGCCGGCCAAGACGGTCGCCGAGTTCATCGCCTATGTGAAGGCCAATCCCGGCAAGGTGAACATGGCCTCTTCGGGCAACGGCACCTCGGTGCATCTGTCCGGCGAAATGTTCATGGCGATGTCGGGCGCCAAGATGCAGCACGTGCCCTATCGCGGCGCGGCGCCGGCGATCACCGATCTGCTCGGCGGCCAGGTCCAGGTGATTTTCGACAACATGCCCTCGATCATCCAGCACGTTCGCGCCGGCTCGGTGCGGGCGCTGGCCGTGACCAGCACGGCGAAGTCGTCGCTCCTGCCGGATGTCGCCCACCGTTGCCGAGACCGTTCCCGGCTATGAGGCGAGCGCGCTGTTCGGCATGGGCGCCCCGAAGAACACGCCGAAGGAAATCATTGCCAAGCTGAACAAGGAGATCAACGAGGTGCTGGCGGAGCCCGCGACCAAGGCCAAGCTGATCGATCTCGGCGGTGAACCGCTGATCGGCACGCCGGAAGCGTTCGGCGCCATGATTGCGGCCGAAACCGACAAGTGGAAGAAAGTGATCGAGGAAGCCAAGGTCGAAAAAGTACAGTGATCTACCTCACAGGAACATTGGCCCGGTCGTGGTGTTTTACGAGCAGTGGCGACTCGGCTTTTGTGTCACGTGAAGGAGATTGAAGATGCGCAATGCAATGTTGGCGATATTGGCCCTCTCGGCGGCCACCGTCGCTTCGGTGGCTGGCAGCTCGCCGGCTGCGGCCTATGACTACCCCTACTGCCTCCAGGGCCGAGGAATCGGCATCCCCGGTGAGTGCTCGTACGCCAGCTATGAGCAGTGCATGGCGTCGGCTTCCGGCCGCGCGCTGTACTGCAACGTCAATCCGCGCGTTGCCTTCGGGCAGCAGCCGCAGTCGCGGCGGATGCGGGTCTACCGCGACTATTGATCCGATTCCGCGAACAGCTTCCAGGATGGCCGGACCGGCGCGCAAACCTTTGCGTTGACCGCTCCGGCCATTTTGTTTTCACAGATCGCGATCGCGTGATGCAGGCGCCGGCTTGACGGCGTTTTGTTTGCGCGTATACTAAACTGTATGGTTAAGTATCAGGAGGCGGCGCTGGACCGCACCTTTGCCGCGCTGTCCGATCCGACCCGGCGCGCGCTGCTGGCGCGGCTCGGCAGCCGCGACGGCCTGTCGGTCAGCGAGCTGGCGCAGCCGTTTGCAATGTCATTGCCCGCGATCATGAAGCATCTCGACGTGCTGTCGGATGCCGGCCTGATCGTGCGCGAAAAGACCGGCCGCACGGTCGCGTGCCGGCTGACCGCCCAGCCGATGGAGCAGGCGATGGCGTGGCTCAATCGCTACCAGCGTTTCTGGTCCGACGCGCTCGACCGCCTTGCCGCTTTTGTGGAGGAAGACCCATGGCCACCCAGCCAAGCACTGCCAAATCCAGCGTCAACGCTGCCGAGCGCCCGAGCCTCACGCTCACGCGCCGGTTCGGCGCGTCGCCCGAAAAAGTCTACGCCGCGTGGGCCGACCCGCAAAAGCTAGTGCAATGGTTCGGCCCCGGCGGAGTCGAGGAAGGCTCGGTCAAGGCCAACATCGATTTGCGCGTCGGCGGCCGCTATCGCATCAGCTTCAACGCCAAGGGCAACTACAATGAGGTCGGTGGCGTCTATCGCGAGGTCGTTCCGAACCGGCTTCTGGTGTTCAGTTGGGCATGGCATTCCACGCCGGAGCGGGAATCGCTGGTGACCATTTCGATCAAACCGGAAATCAGCGGCACGCTGCTCACCTTCCTGCACGAACAGTTCGCCGACGAGACTGCGCGCGACAATCACCAACGCGGTTGGACGGAATTCCTGGTCAAGCTCGAGAGCTATCTGGCTTGAAGAGAGCAGCCGTGTACGCGGCGGGTGCGGCTACTTGACCAATGCCAGCCGGCGCCGGTTCGCAGCATCCTGCTGTCGTCAATGACGTTGGAGAACAAGAGTCCATGCCCTACGTCGATGGCTTCATATTCGTCGCCGTGCCGAAGAAAAATCTCCGATGCCTACGTCCGCCTCTCGAAGAAGTGCGGCAAGGTCTGGCGCGAATATGGCGCGCTGGATTATCGCGAATGGGTCGCCGACGACGTCAAGGTCGGCAAGCTCCACCTCGTTCCCGCGCAGCGTCAAGCTGAAGCAGGGCGAGACCGTCGTGTTCGCCTGGATCACCTACAAGTCGCGCGCCCAGCGCGACAAAATCAACGCCAAGGTGATGAAGGACCCGCGGCTGAAGGAGATGACCGAGGGCAAGCCGCCGTTCGACAGCAAGCGGATAATTATCAGGTGGCTTCGAAAGCCTGGTGAAAGTATAGGTAGCGTTGCGTCCCTTGGTCGCGGTGCGGCGAAAGCTGGGGCCAAGCCCGGCCGTTCTTTCCCTTGTGATATAACTGTCAAACAAGCCCTCTAGGAAATCCGGTATCGCATCACGCGGATACCGGATTGAAATGGCCGAAATTCAAATTCGGGGCCTTCGCAAGGCCTTTGACGGCACCGAGGTCTTGAAGGGCGTCGATCTCACGATTCAAGACGGGGAGTTCATCTCTCTCGTTGGTCCGTCCGGATGCGGCAAGTCCACGCTGCTCCGCGTCATCGCCGGTCTCGAACCGCAATCGTCCGGCGTGGTTCATATCGACGGCGCCAGCGCCGATGGCGTCAGGCCGAGCGCGCGTAATCTGGCGATGGTGTTCCAGTCCTACGCGCTCTATCCGCATCTGAGCGTGTTCGACAACATCGCGGTCCCGCTGCGCATGAAGCGGCTGTCGGCGCTGCAGCGGGCGCCGCTAGTCGGCCGGCTGATGCCTGGCCGTCGCGCGGTCGAGCGCGGCATCCGCGCCGACGTCGAACGCGTGGCCGAACAGCTCGAAATCTCTCCGCTGCTGAAGCGCAAGCCCGGCCAATTGTCCGGCGGACAGCGCCAGCGCGTCGCGGTCGGGCGCGCCATCGTGCGCCAGCCCCGCGCGTTTCTGTTTGATGAACCGCTGTCGAATCTCGATGCCAAGCTGCGCGTGCACATGCGCGCCGAGATCGCGCAACTGCACCGTCAACTCAAAACCACGTTCATTTACGTCACCCACGACCAGGCCGAGGCCATGACGATGTCGGGGCGGATCGCCGTGATGATCGGTGGCGAGCTGATCCAGGTCGGCACGCCGATCGGCCATCTATGAAGACCCGCGCGACATTCGCGTTGCCGCAGTTCATCGGCACGCCGAAAATCAACGTGTTCCCCGGCCGTATCCGGCTGAGGCGGCCGGTTGGAGGTGTTGGACCACCCGCTCTCCGTGGCGACGCCCGCGCCCGAGGGGGAGTGTCGCGTCTGTGTCCGGCCGGAGCGGGATCGAGCTCGGCGCGGCCGGCGTTTTTTCCGGCACCGTCGCGCATCTGGAAAATCTGGGCTCGGAAGCCTTCGTCCACATCGCGAGCCCGGGCGTGGTCGTTCCCGGTCGTGGCGCGCGTCAACGATCCCGCAAAACTGCCTTCGCTCGGCAGTCCGGTCGACTACGGCTTTGCGCCAGACGCGGTTCGGGTCTTCGACACCGGCGGCAAGCGCGTCGCAGCCTCCGTCGCCTCGCGTCTCGAGCGACCGCGGGAGATGGCCGTTGTCTGACGCCGCCGCCACGCTGCAAGGGGTGGCGGCGGCGCCGGGTCCGCGCGCGCGGATGTTCGCGAGCCCCGCCCGGCCGCGCGATCGGCCTACGCGCTGGCGGCGCCGGCTTTCGTCCTGATGCTGATGATGCTGATCGGCCCGCTCGCCGGCGTGATCGCGCTGTCGTTCACCGACTACCAGCTCGGCGCGCCGTCCTTTGCCTGGATCGGCCTGTCGAACTACCACGAAATGTTCGCCGACCGGGTGTTCTGGATCTCGCTGAAGAACACGTTGACCTACGTCGCCATCGTGGTGCCGGGCACGGTGGCCTTGGGGCTCGGCATCGCGCTGCTGATCCAGAGCGGCGCCGGCCTCCGCAGCCTCTATCGCACCATCTATTTCCTGCCCGTGATGGCGACGCTGATCGCGATGGCGATCGTCTGGGAGTTCATGCTGCACCCGCAGTTCGGCCTCGTGAACGGGATGCTGCGCGCCGCCGGCCTGCAGGGCCATAGCTGGCTGCAGGATCGCGGCACCGCGCTCTATTCGCTGTGCGCGATCGGGATCTGGCAGGCCACCGGCTTCAACATGGTGCTGTTCCTCGCCGGCCTCGTCTCGATTCCAAAACATCTTTACGACGCCGCCGAGATCGACGGCGCCGAGAGCGCGTGGTCGCGCTTTCTTCTGGTGACATGGCCGATGCTCGGGCCGGTCACCGTGTTCGTGGTCACGATCTCGGCGATCCGTTCCTTTCAGGTGTTCGACACCGTGCAGGTGCTGACCAAGGGCGGTCCGTCGAAATCGTCGGAAGTGCTGATCTACACGATGTACGCCGAGGGTTTCGACTTCTTCCGTTCCGGCTATGGCGCCGCGGTCACCGTCGTGTTCCTGGCCTTTGTGTTGCTGTTGACGCTCGTCAAATCCGCGCTCGGCAACCGCGAAGTGCATTACGCATGATGTCGCGGGCTCACGCATACCTCTGGCCGGCGACGCGACATATCCTGCTGCTGGCCGGCGCGCTCGTCATGCTGACGCCGTTCATCTGGATGCTGTCGACCGCCTCAAAGCCGCAAACCGAAATCTTTTCTTCCGAGCTGCATCTCATCCCGCATCACTTCGCGCTGTGGGAAAACCTTCAGGCCGCTTTCGCCAAGGCCAATCTGTGGCGCTATCTGCTCAATGGGCTGATCGTCACGGTCGCCATCTTCGGCCTTCAGGTGCTGGTGGCCCTGCCGGCCGCCTATGCGCTCGCCAAGCTGCGCTTCCTCGGCCGCGACGCGCTGTTCGCGCTCATCGTATTCTGCATCCTGATCCCGCCGCAGGCCACCGCGATCCCGGTGTTCCTGCTGCTGCACAGGCTCGGCGTGCTCGATAGTTACGCGGCGCTGGTGCTGCCGTTCACGATCTCGGTGTTCGGCATCTTCCTGATGCGGCAGTTCTTCAAGACGGTGCCCGATGATTTGATCGACGCGGCGCGGATGGACGGGATTTCCGAGTTCGGCATCGTCTGGCGCGTGATGCTGCCGACCGCGATCCCGGCGGTCACCGCGTTCGGCATCTTCTCGGTGGTCGCGCACTGGAATGATTATTTCTGGCCGCTGATCGTGCTGAACAGCGAGCATCTGCAGACGCCGCCGCTGGCGGTCGCGCAATTCCGCAACAACGAGGCCGGCACCAATTACGGACCGCTGATGGCCGCCGCCATCGTGATCATCGCGCCGCTGGTCATCGCGTTCCTGTTCGCGCAACGCCGCTTCATCGAAGGCATCACGCTGACCGGTATCAAATAATCGCAATTTTCTAAAACCGCAGGAGACGACAATGTTCAGAACATGGATTGCCGCTACCGCCCTTTCGCTCGCCGCTGGCCTTGCGCATGCCGACACCGAGATCGTCGTGCAGTATCCCTATCCCGAACTGTTCGAAGGCACGCACAAGCGGATCCTCGAGGAGTTCGCCAAAGTGCGCCCGGACATCAAGGTCACGCTGCGCGCGCCCTACGATTCCTATGAGGAAGGCACCCAGAAGGTGCTGCGCGAGGCGGTGACCAACCAGATGCCCGACGTCACCTTCCAGGGCCTCAACCGCATTCGCGTGCTGGTCGACAAGAACATCCCGGCCGAACTCGACGGCTACATCGCCGCCGAGAAGGATTTTGACAAGCAGGGCTTTCACCAGGCGATGTATGACATCGGCACCGCCAGCGGCAAGGTTTACGCGCTGCCGTTCGCGATCTCGCTGCCGATCGTCTATGTCAACCTCGACCTGGCGAAGAAGGCGGGCGCCGATCCGGCCAACCTGCCGCAGACCTGGGACGGGCTGATCGACCTCGCCAAGAAGATCAAGGCGCTCGGCCCCGATATCAACGGCATCACCTATGCCTGGGACATCACCGGCAACTGGCTGTGGCAGGCGCCGGTGTTCGCCCGCGGCGGCACCATGTTGAATGCGGATGAAACCAAGGTGGCGTTCAACGGGCCAGAAGGCCAGTTCGCCATCAAAACGCTGGCGCGCCTCGTCACCGAGGGCGGCATGCCGAATCTCGACCAGCCGTCGATGCGCGCGACCTTCGCCGCCGGCAAGACCGGCATTCACATCACCTCGACCTCCGACCTCAACAAGACCACCCAGATGATCGGCGGCAAGTTCGAGCTGAAGACCCACATCTTCCCCGACGTCGCCTCGCCGAACGGCCGCCTGCCGGCGGGCGGCAACGTCGTGCTGATCCTCGCCAAGGACAAGGCCAAGCGCGACGCGGCCTGGGAAGTGGTGAAATTCTGGACCGGTCCGAAGGGCGCGGCGATCATGGCGGAAACCACCGGCTACATGCCGCCGAACAAGGTCGCCAACGACGTCTACCTGAAGGACTTCTACGTCAAGAACCCGAACAATTTTACCGCGGTCAGCCAGCTCGCGCTGCTGACCAAATGGTACGCGTTCCCCGGCGACAACGGCCTCAAGATCACCGACGTGATCAAGGACCATCTCAACTCCATCGTGACTGGCGCCCGCGCCAAGGAGCCGGATGCAGTTCTCGCCGATATGACGGCCGACGTGCAGAAGCTGCTGCCCAAAACTGTTGGCTCGTCGCGCTGACGGCGACGGCCTCACCATCGACGACCGCTGCGGTGTCGCCGCAGCGGTCGTTACCGCATCACATCGGAGCCAGCCCATGAAGCTCGTCCATATGAGCGATATCCATCTCACCGCGCCCGGCAAGACCATCGGTGGGCGCGATCCTCGGCTCAATTTCGAGCGGGCGCTGACCGATATCCTCAAATGCCACCACG
>CAWAMK010000030.1:0-92574 GCA_963783115.1 uncultured Alphaproteobacteria bacterium
TGCTGTTGCTTTCGTCTTATCGGGCCGCTGATGCGCCGATTTTTCTGGCGACCAGATATGAGAGCGGCATGGCCGCCGCAAAGCCGATCAGAACTGCGAACGGAATGTTCTTCATCGCCTCAGCGGCGAGGGAAGGGACGGCAAGGACCGAGATCACGGCACTGCCTGCAAGCGCGGTCCCCAATATCATCCAAACGAGCAGTGAGATCTTGAACATTGGCGTGTTCTCCGATTTTGGATGGACGCACTCTCGCCGCATCTCGATGACCCGCATTGATCCGCAACAAATCGTTTCCAATGATATTGGCTGCCTCGTCGGGGACCGGTTGATCCATATCAATGACTGCGACTCCATTATATTATAAAAAACTAGCATATATGAAACAGGGAGGTTGCCGATGTCTCCTTTCGACAAGGCGTGGTCGCCTTACGCTGCCGGTATCCTTATCGGCCTGCTGCAGGTCCCGGCATTCCTGATTATCGAGACTGCGCTCGGGGCTTCGTCGTCCTATGTGACGGTCGGCGCGGGGATAGCCAGCCTGATCGATCCCTCTCTGCTCAAGATCGACTACGTTGCCAGGCACATTGCGGCAAACGCCGAGATCTGGCAGGTCGCCCTGGTCGTCGGCATTGCCTTTGGTGCATTCGTGTCGATGAAGCTGTCCGGCGCGGTCCGCGCGCCGATCTCGCCGGTCTGGACCCGAGCGCTCGGCTCGCCATCGAAGGGTTTGCGCTATGCGGTGGCGTTTGCCGCCGGCTTTCTGATGCTGTTCGGTGCACGGATTGCCGATGGCTGCACCAGCGGCCACGGCCTGTCGGGGATGGCGCAATTGTCGGTTGGTTCGACGGTTGCGGTCACTGCGATGTTTGCCGGCGGCATTGCTACCGCGCTGCTTCTGCTGCGTCGGATTTAACCTCGGATTTAGCCCTGGGAGAGATAATCATGTCATCGGTTGCAGTCGGAATTCTAAGCGGCGTGCTGATGGGAATGGTGTTCGGCTTCGCGCTGGAGAAGTCGCGGGTGTTCGAGCCGGGAATGATCGTCGGCCAGATGCAGTTGCGCAACTGGATCATGCTCAAGGTGTTCCTGAGCGCGGTTGCGACCGGTGCGGTGGTGCTGGCGTTCCTCAACGGATTTGGGTTCGTCAAGCTGCAGCCCAAGGCGGCGCTGTATGCCGCCGATATCGTCGGCGGGTTGATCCTCGGCGCCGGCATCGCGCTGGCGGGCGCGTGTCCGGGTACGACGCTGGCGCAGATCGGTGTCGGCTATCGCGATGCCATCTTCACGCTGCTCGGCGGCCTGGTCGGCGCGGTTGCGTTCTCTTACGCGCAGCCTTGGCTTGCCCGGTCGCTCATCGGCACGGGACCCAAGCAGATCTTCACGGATCTCGCCGGCATTCCCTATTGGCAGGGCGCACTGGCGCTCACCGTGGCCATCGTCGTCGTCCTCACGCTGATCGAGCGGCTGCGGCCGTGGCGAGAGGATCTCGGCGCGGATGTCGATGGCAATGGTGCGGAAGGAATCGCTGCCGCGCAGCCGTCTGGCGCCCGCCGAATAACGGCGGCTTACGCGAACATCCGATCGGCCCTTGGCTCACGCGAGAAGCGCGTTCAGCTATCGCTGCAAGCCGAGGGGCAGGGGCGGGCAACGGTCGCGGGAGGGTGCCGGCTTTCGTTATTCATAGTCGGTCGGTACCAAGGAAATTCGACCAGGTCCCGATTCTCGAAACCGGGGCGGGCCTCCCTGAACCCGCGTTCCGCACGATAGCCTCGTTCGCGGTCAGGTCCGAAACGCTTTTCAAGCGGCTGGGCCGTGGCAGCCAGAGCGGTACTCACGACAAGCGAGCAGGTGAGCAATGCGATTCTCATTGGGCTCTCCACGTCGATTGAACGTCGGTGGATATGAAATTCTCCAGCTCAATTATAACGCTTGCTTGCGTCGCCACAACAAAAACGGGGCCGCGAGGCCCCGTCCGGACGTCGGTACGTTAGCGTCGTTACTTGATCTTCGATTCCTTGAACTCGACGTGCTTGCGCGCGACCGGGTCGTACTTCTTCTTGACCAGCTTGTCGGTCATGGTGCGCGAGTTCTTCTTGGCGACGTAGTAGAAGCCGGTATCCGCCGTGGAAACGAGCTTGACCTTGATGGTGACCGCTTTGGCCATGTTCAGAACCTCAAATGGGGGGTAACGGGCGCCGCCAAACCGGCCTGCATTTGTCGCGCAACCTAGCTTCTGATCGCCCAAAGTCAAGGTTTTCGGGGCCAAACCCGCCCTATTCGGGGTGATTAACCCTCGAAGAACCGATTTTTCGGCCTCGGCAGCCCCGAATTCTCCCGCAGCGTCTTGCCCTCATACTCTTTCCGGAAAATCCCGCGCTTCTCAGTTCCGGCACCACCTTGTCGACGAAATCGTCGAGGCCGGCGGGCAGGAACGGGAACATGATGTTGAAACCGTCGCAGCCGCGGCTCATCAGCCAGTCCTCCATCTGGTCGGCGATCGTCACCGGCGTGCCGACGAACGAGAGCCCGCCATAGCCGCCGACGCGCTGGGCGAGCTGGCGCACGGTGAGCTTGTCTCGCGCGGCGACATCGACCAGCCGCTGGCGGCCGCTCTTGCTGGCATTGGTTTCGGGAATTGGCGGCAATTGCCCGTCGGGGTCGAAGCCGGAGGCGTCGGTGCCGAGCTGCACCGAAAGCGAGGCAATCGCTGAGTCGTAGTGCACCATGCTATGGAGCTTGCGCGTTTCTCCTTGGCTTCATCGACGCTGTCGCCGACCACGACGAAGGCGCCGGGCAAAATCTTCAGGTGCTCGGGGTTGCGGCCGATCTTCTCCATGCGGCCCTTGATGTCCGCATAAAGCTTCTGTGCGTCGGCTAGAGGGCCGCCGCCGGTGAACACGGCTTCCGCCGTCTCGGCCGCGAGCTGCTTGCCGTCCTCGGACGCGCCGGCTTGCACGATCAGCGGCCAGCCCTGGACAGGGCGGGCGTGTTGAGCGGCCCGCGACGGAAGTGCTGGCCCTTGTGATTGAGCACGTGCACTTTTGCCGGATCGAGGAATGCGCCTCCACGACGTCCCGCGCGAATGCGTCGTCGGCCAATGAATCCCACAGACCCGTCACGACGTCCGCGAACTCGTTGGCGCGCTCGTAGCGCGTGTCGCGATCGACGTGCTCGCATGTGGTCGTCGAGGCCGAAATTCAGCGCATCGTCGGGATTGGAAGTGGTAACGATGTTCCAGCCCGCGCGGCCGCCCGTGATGTGGTCGAGCGAGGCGAAGCGACGCGCGACGTGGTACGGCTCGTCGAACGTGGTCGATCCCGTCGCGATCAAGCCGATATGTTCGGTGGCGCCGGCCAGCGCCGACAACAGCGTGAACGGCTCAAAGGATGTGACCGTGTGGCTGCGCTTGAGCGCATCGACCGGTTCGGTCAGGTGATCCGCCATGAAGAAGGCGTCGAACTTGCCGGCCTCCAGCTTCTGGATCAGCTTCTTGATGTGCGGGAAATTGAAATTGGCATCCGGCCAGGCGCCCGGATAGCGCCACGCGCCGGTATGAATGGAAACCGGCCGCATGAACGCGCCGAGCTTGAGTTGCCGCTGTGCCATTGCCCCGTTCCGTCGCTATTATTGTTGGGGAACAGATAGGGTGGCGATCGGCAGAGTGCCAATGGGACGGCCCGAGAAGAATTTTGCAATCTGAGGGATTGGGAGAGAATATTCGCTGTGACCTCAATCCCGTCATTGCGAGCCAACGGGTCGCGCGAATGCGCGCCCGATGACAGGCTCCGCGAAGCAATCCAGCTATCCCCGGGCCGAGAAGTGGATTGCTTTTTCGCTGCGTCTCGCAATGACGGGGAGAAAGCGGAGGGCCTACGCCCCCAGCACTTCCTTCTGCATCTTGCCGCCGTAGAAATGGAAGAACGGCACCGGCGCGTCGTGCTTCAACGGCCCGGTGGCGAGGCGGCGGTCGAGTTCGGCGAGTACGTTCTTGGTCATCGCATGGGCGTCGGCGAGCGGCTCGGATCCGATCTCGACCCATACCAGCTCGACCAGTTCGGCATCGGCGTGGATCACGCCTTCGACGCGGTGGGCGATGCTGAAAGCATCGGCCGTGAAGAAGCGGGTATCGAAGCGGCGGACGCGGCCGGGCGGGGTGATCGCGCGGGCGATCAGGAACAGGCTGGACGGATCGGGCAGCAGGCCCGCTTCCGTGAACGGCGCCCAGGCGCCGTCGAGCTTGACGGGCTTGTCGACCTTGCGGCCGAGGCAGAGCCCGGTTTCCTCGCAGGCCTCGCGGATGGCGGCGACCGCGAGCGCCCGCGCGCGGGATGCCGCGATCTTCGGGCTGCACCTTGAGCAGTTCGCTCAGAGCATCGGGCGTTGGATGGCGACCGATCCGATCATGGCCTGTAACGCGGCGTCCCGGAAAACTGCTGCTCCCCGGCCGCGAACACCAGCTTGTCGTGGCGCTTGCCGACGAAACCCTTCGGCTTGTCTCGCCGAGGCGGCGATCAGGATCAGCGTCACCCCGTCCTTGCGGCGATCGGGATGGTGATGGCAGCTCTTCCTCTCGATGACGGCGGGCGCGGCTTCGGTCATTCCATCCCCATTTTTTGCTTTTGTCGTTCCGGTTTAGCTACACAGGCGGAATGTCGCTAGGGGCATTCTCGTCAAAGCCATGCATGCGCAATGCCCATTGAAGGGCGACCACGGATCCCTTGACCGGCTGCAGCAGCGCTAGCGAAAGGATGAACGTTAGCGGCAGGTAGATCGCCAGCTGCAGCCACACGGCGGGCGCGTAATTGGTCTCGATCCACAACACCGCCGGTACCACGATGTGGCCGACGACGACAATCACGAGATAGGCCGGCAGATCGTCGGCGCGGTGCGGCGTGAAATCCAGCCCGCAGACCGAGCAATTGTCGGCGGTCTTCAGGAAGGCGCGAAACAGCTTGCCTTCGCCGCAGCGCGGGCAACGGCAAAGAAAGCCGCGCTTCATCGCACTCCAGAGGTCGCGCTTCTCGCCCTTGACGGAATCCCGGGTCCAGACCGTCGTCGCGGTGCTCACCGTTTCCATGACTTGCCTCTCTTCGATTTGCCGGGCTTTGCTTTCCCGGGACTGCCCTTGCGGGCCTTGCCAATTTTTTCGTGCGGGCTGCGGCCGGGGCGCGATTTCGACGCCGTTGTCGATGCCTTCGCGCCATCGCGCTTTCTGCCGCGCGGAATGCTTTGGCCTTCCGACAGCAGCTCAAACCGCAGCGCACCTGCCACTGGTGCAGCTTCTACCAGACGCACGTCGACAACGTCACCCAGCCGGTGCATGGCACCGCTGCGTGAGCCGACCAGCGCGTGGCGCGCCTCGTCGTAATTGTAATACTCCGTGCCGAGCGTGCGGATCGGGATCAGCCCGTCAGCGCCGGTATCCGACAGTTTTACGAACAGCCCGGCGCGGGTCACGCCGGAAATCCGGCCCTGAAACGATGCGCCGATGCGGTCGGCAAGGAAATGCGCGATCAGCCGGTCGGCGGTTTCGCGTTCCGCCTTCATCGCACGCCGCTCGGTCACGGAAATCTGCGCCGCGACTTCGCTTAGGCTTTCCAGCGTCTCGGTTTCCGGCAGCGCACCTTCGCCGAGGCCGAGCGCGCGGATCAGCGCGCGATGCACGATCAGGTCGGCGTATCGCCTGATCGGCGAAGTGAAATGCGCGTAGCGGCGCAGGTTGAGGCCGAAATGGCCGTAATTTTCCGCCGAATATTCCGCCTGCGCCTGCGAGCGCAGCACCACCTCGTTGACCAGCGGCTCGTAATCCTCGCCGCGGACCTGACCGAGAACGCGATTGAACAGGGAAGGGCGCAAGGCACCACTCTTCGCAAACGGCAGATCGAGCGTTTTCAGGAACTCCTGAAGGTTGTGAACCTTCTCCTGGCTCGGCTCGTCGTGTACCCGATAGATAAGCGGCAACGCCTTCTTTTCAAGCATTTCGGCCGCGGCGACGTTGGCGAGGATCATGAACTCCTCGATCAAGCGATGCGCGTCGAGCCGCTCGGGCACGATCACGCGATCGACCGATCCGTCGGGTTTGAGCAGAATCTTGCGTTCGGGCAGATCGAGATCGAGCGGATCGCGCTCGTCGCGCGCGAGTTTTACCAGCGCATACGCCGTGTAGAGCGGTTTCAGGATCGGCTCGAGCAGCGGGCCGGTGGTATCGTCGGGCCGGCCGTCGATCGCGGCCTGCGCCTGCGCGTAATTCAGCTTCGCGGCCGAGCGCATCAGCACGCGATGAAAACTGTGCGAGCGCTTGCGGCCGTCGGGGCCGATCACCATCCGCACCGCGAGCGCGCCGCGCGGCTGGCCCGGCACCAGCGAGCAGAGATCGTTGGAAATGCGCTCGGGCAGCATCGGCACGACGCGGTCGGGGAAATACACCGAGTTGCCGCGCGTCAGCGCGTCGCGATCGAGCGCTGAACCCGGCCGCACATAGAAGGCGACGTCGGCGATGGCGACGTGGACGATGTAGCCGCCTTTGTTGTTCGGATCGTCATCGGGCGCGGCATGCACCGCGTCGTCGTGATCCTTGGCGTCGGGCGGATCGATGGTGACGAGCGGCAGTTCGCGCCAGTCCTCGCGGCCTTTCAGCGTCGCAGGCTGTGCTTCCTCGGCTTCGCGCACCGCGCTCGGCGAAAACGCTTGCGGGATTTCGTGGGCGTGGATCGCGATCAGGCTGATCGCCTTTTCGCTTGAAAGCGAGCCGAGCCGTTCCTTCACCTTGCCGGATGCAAGCCCATAGCCGCGCGAGCGCACGAGATCGACACTGACGAGGTCGCCGTCCTCGGCTCCGCCGGTATCCGGCGGCGCGATGTTCAATTCACGGCCGGCCTGTTTCTTGTCGACGGGTACGAGCCGTCCGCCGCCGTCAGGCGTTTTCCGGAAGATGCCGAGCAGGCGGGTGCGGGCGCGATCGAGCACCTTGATGACGCGGCCGCGATAGAGCGCGCCGTCGCCCTCGTCCAGCTTTTCGATGCGCATCAGCGCGCGGTCGCCGACGCCGGCGGCCGTGCCCGGCTGCGGGCGGCGCGGCACGTGAATGCGGATCTTTGGCGCGGGGCCGTTTTCCTCGGTGTCCCATTCGGTGGGCGTGGCGAGCAGTTCGCCGTCGGTGTCGCGGCCGGTGATGTCGGCGACGACCGTCGGCGGCAGCGCTGTCGGCTCCTGGATCTTCCGCCCGCGCTTGGCGATCGCGCCTTCGTCGGCGAGTTCGCGCAGGATGCGCTTCAGCTCGACGCGGTCGGCATTCTTCAGGCCGAACTCGCGGGCGATTTCCCGCGTGCCGATTTTGCCGGGATTCGCACGGATGAAGGCAACGATGGCGTCCCGGCCCGGAAAACCATTGTCGTGTTTTCTCTTCACTTATCCCCGGGCCTTGCCCGCGCTCTTTTTCGCGGGCGTCTTGGGAGCAGTCGGAGGCTTCGCCGAGGTCTTGGCAGCCGAGGCGACCGGCGCACGCGCCTTGCTCACCGCATCCGATTTTGGCTTGGCCGCCGCTTTCTTCGCCGCCGCCTTCTTGGCGGGCTTTGGCGCGTCCGGATCGAAGTCCTTTTCCGCCTTCTTGGCGGCGGCTTTCTTCGGTGCGGCCTTCTTGGCGCCGCGCTTCGGCTTGCCGCCGCCCTTGGCGGCGCGCTCGTCGATCAGCGCGATGGCCTCGGCGAGCGTGATCGTCTCGGGCGTCTTGTCGCTCGGGATCGTGGCGTTGACGCCGCCCGCCGTGACGTAGGCGCCATAGCGGCCGTTCTTGACAGCGACGCCGCCAAGGCTCGGATGCTCGCCGAGCGGCTTGCCGGGATCGGCGCCGAAGCGGCGGCCACTCGGGCCCTTTGCGATCTTTTCCGCGATCAGCGTCACCGCGCGATTGAGGCCGATGTCGAACACCTCATCGCCGGCTTCGAGGCTGGCATAGGTCTTTTCGTGACGCACGAACGGGCCGAAGCGGCCGATGCCGGCGGTGATCGGCTCGCCGGTCTCCGGATGCTTTCCGATTTCGCGCGGCAACGACAGCAGTTTCAATGCCAGCTCAAGCTCCATGTCGCCGGGCGACGTGTTCTTGGGGATGCCGGCGCGCCGCGGTTTTTCGCCCTCGGCGTAATCCTTCTGCTCGCCGAGCTGGATGTAGGGGCCGAAGCGTCCGGCCTTCACGGTGACGTCGAGATCGGTGTCCGGGTCCTTGCCGAGCACGCGATCGGCGCTTGCTTCGCCGTCGGAGGCCAGCGGACGGGTGTGGCGGCATTCCGGATAATTCGAGCAGCCGACAAAGGCGCCGAACTTTCCAGCCTTCAGATTGAGCTTGCCGGTGCCGCAGGTCGGGCACTGCCTGACGTCGCCGCCATCCGCGCGGGGCGGATAGATGTGCGGGCCCAGCATGTCGTCGAGCACATCAAGCACTTCGGAGACACGGATATCCTTGATGTCGTTGACGGCGCCGGAGAAGCCGACCCAGAATTCCTTCAGCACCTGCTGCCAGGAAATCTCGTTGTTGGAAACGCGGTCGAGTTGTTCTTCCAGATCAGCGGTGAAGTCATACTCCACATAGCGCGCGAAGAAGTTTTCCAGGAACGCGACCACGACGCGGCCCTTGTCCTCGCCATGCAGCCGCTTTTTCTCGAGCTTGACGTAGCCGCGGTCTTTGAGGACCTGCAGGATCGAGGCGTAGGTCGAGGGACGGCCGATGCCGAGTTCTTCCATGCGCTTGACCAGCGACGCTTCCGAAAAGCGCGGCGGCGGTTCGGTGAAGTGCTGCGTGACGGCGAGATCCTGCCGCTTCAGCGCTTCGCCCGCGCTCATGGCGGGCAGGCGACGCGAATCCTCGTCGTCGCCGTCGTCGTCCTTGCCTTCCTGATAGAGCGCGAGGAAGCCGTCGAACTTGATGACCTGGCCGGAGGCGCGCAGATCCAGCACGCGGGAGCCGGCTTTCGCGGCGATGTCCACGGTGGTGCGTTCGAGTTCGGCCAATTCCATCTGGCTGGCGATGGTGCGGATCCAGATCAGCTCGTAGAGCTTGGCCTGGTCGACATCGAGGCGCTTGCGCATCTCGGCCGGCCGGCGCGACAGGTCGGTCGGGCGGATCGCTTCGTGGGCTTCCTGCGCGTTCTTGGCCTTGGTCTGATACTGGCGCGGCGCCTCCGGCACGTAGTCGTTGCCGTAATCCTCGCCGATCACCTTGCGCGCCTGGGTGATCGCGGAGCCGTCGATCTGCACGCCGTCGGTTCGCATATAGGTGATGAGGCCGGTGGTCTCGCCGCCGATATCGATGCCTTCATAGAGCCGCTGCGCGATCCGCATGGTGTGCGCGGGCGCAAAGCCGAGCTTGCGGCTGGCTTCCTGCTGCAGCGTCGAGGTGGTGAACGGGGCCTGCGGATTGCGCCGCGCGGGTTTTGCTTCCACGGTCGAAACCGTGAAGTTCGCGGCCTCGATCGCTTTCTTGAGGTCTTCGGCTTCCGCGCCGGTGCCGATGTCGAGCCGCTGGATTTTCTTGCCGTCGGCGCCGACCAGGCGCGCTTCAAAACTGTCGCCGCGCGGCGTGGTCAGGGTGGCGACCAGCGACCAATATTCGCGCGGCACGAACTTTTCGATTTCGAGTTCGCGGTCGCAGACCAGCCGCAGCGCCACTGACTGCACCCGGCCCGCCGAGCGCGCGCCCGGCAGTTTGCGCCACAGCACCGGCGAGAGCGTGAAGCCGACCAGATAGTCCAGCGCGCGGCGCGCCATATAGGCGTCGACCAGCGCGCCGTCGATCTGGCGCGGCGACTTCATCGCGTCGGTCACGGCCTGCTTGGTGATGGCGTTGAACACCACGCGCTCGATCTTCTGATCTTTCAGCGCGCGCTTCTCTTTCATCACCTCCAGCACGTGCCAGGAGATCGCTTCGCCCTCTCGATCGGGGTCGGTTGCGAGAATCAGCCGGTCGGCACCCTTCAGCGCTTTGGCGATATCGTTGAGCCGGCCGGCGGCCTTGGGGTCCACTTCCCAGATCATCTGGAAATTGGCTTCCGGATCGACGGAACCATTTTTGGCGGGGAGGTCGCGGACATGGCCGAACGAGGCCAGAACCTCATAGGAGGCGCCCAAATACTTATTGATAGTCTTGGCTTTCGCCGGCAACTCCACGATGACGATATTCATGTCATTCCAAGGGCTTACGGGAAGAGATAAAGGCGGGTTCCGCGGAACTCGCGGCCCGTCGATTGGACCCGAACATGGGTGGTGAGGCGGCCCCTGTCAAATCGGCAGTAAAGGCGCAACTGCCCCTGACGTACGACTTAATATCAACGGAGGAGCGAAATACTGCCTAGAGTTGCGCCTGCAAAGGGGTTATTTCTGGGCAATATTGTATTCGATTGGATGTAAGTTTTTTGAGTAAGACCGGAGGCGGCCGGAAGCCCAAGGCTTCAGGCAAACGTCGGGCTTCGCCACCCCGGGAACGTATCGCTGATCGAGGCGAGGAGGGCGGCCCTGACGAGGCTGTGGCCTTCATCGCGGAAACCGTTGCCGAACTCGTCAAACTGGCGGAGCGCCATCGGCTGGAGGTGCTCGTTCATCTGCTCGGCATGGCGCAGCTCGAGGCGGAAGAACGGCAGCGCACAAGGAGCAAACACAAACTGTCGTGAGAGGTTGATCCGCTAACTCTCCCTCTCCCCGCTCTTCTGTTCAGACCGGCCTACGCTATCACCCTCTTGCCCGTCTTCGCCGTTCGCGGCTTCAGCGCGATGTCACCCGCACTCAATAGCCGTCCGTCCTGCGCATGGAGTTCGAGCTTGCGCACCGGCTTGCCCTT
Source organism: uncultured Alphaproteobacteria bacterium (assembly GCA_963783115.1). Taxonomy (GTDB): domain Bacteria; phylum Pseudomonadota; class Alphaproteobacteria; order Rhizobiales; family Xanthobacteraceae; genus Bradyrhizobium. The sequence goes on from CAWAMK010000030.1 coordinate 10,827, forward strand.
TTCCCGGTCGACGAGAACGGTGGCGATCTCTTCCGGGTGCTGGTCGAACTCCTCGCTCCATTGCCGCAACGCGACCAGGATCGGGAAGACGCCGCGGCCCTTTGGCGTCAGCAGATATTCCTGATACGCGCTGCCGTCGGAGGCGGGTGCGGTCTGCAAAATGCCCTGATCGACCAGCGCGCGCAGCCGCACGGTGAGAATGTTCTTGGCGAGCCCCAGCCGCTTCTGGAATTCGCCGAAGCGGCGGACGCCGAGCAGCGCCTCGCGAAGGATCAGCATCGACCACCAGTCGCCGATCGCATCCAGCGACCGCGCGATCGGGCAAGCGTCGTGCTCAAAGCTCGTTCGTTTCACCATTTCGATCTCCGATCGGATCTGCGACCGATCACGGCCTTGTGTGGTTGCAATATTAAACTAGATGCCATACGTAAGCAATCTAGTTTAATAATGCAACCATATAGAGGCGACCATGCGAACTCGCGAACAAGACGGCGTTGATCACAGGCGGCAACAGCGGCATTGGGCTTGCGACTGCAAAAGTTTTCGTGGCCGAAGGGGCCAAGGTCGTCATCACCGGCCGCAATCAGGCGACGCTCGAAGCGGCGGCCAGGGAATTGGGACCGAACGCGCTCGCGCTCGTGGCCGATGCGACCGACGTCGCGGCGACCGAAGCCGCGATCCGAAAGGGGACTGAAAAGTTCGGCAAATACGACATCCTGTTCGCCAATGCCGGCATCGCCGGCGGCACGCCGCTGGGCGCCTCGACCGTTGAGGCGTTCGAAAAAGTCATCAGCACAAACCTCACCAGCGTGTTTTTTACGGTGCAGTCAGCGCTGCCCTATCTGAACGACAACGCCTCGATCATCCTCAACGGCTCTGTCATCTCGGTGCTCGGCATTCCCGGCTACTCGGCCTATGGCGCGGCGAAGGCCGGCGTGCGGGCGATGGCGCGTATCATGGCGTCGGAATTGTCGCCGCGTGGCATCCGAGTGAACGTCGTGGCGCCCGGCGCCATCCGCACCCCGATCTGGGGCGCGGCGATCGCCACGCCGGAAGCCGAAAAAGCTTTTGAAAAGCGGATCGCGCTATCGACCCCGCTCGGCCGCCTCGGCGAAACCGAGCACATTTCGAAAACGGTGCTGTTCCTGGCGTCGGACGATGCCGCCCATGTGCAGGGCCAGGAATTGTTCGTCGACGGCGGCGCCACGGCCTCGCCGAGCGGTGCGCCGATCTATCGGGGCTGAGGCGGCTTGCCCGACATCGAGAAGCCGGCCGGCGACCATTGCCGAATCTAACTGGCATTGGTCGCTGGCCGGCTTGATACCTGCGGCGGATTGGCGCTGACCCGGAACGAGCATTGACCCCGGATCGCCGCTAACGGACATTTTCAGCACAGGAGTTTTTGCCAGCAGCGAATCGGAGCGCCTTATGCCGAAAACCGTGGGCATCTCTTCGTCGGCGTCGCGAGATTCGGAAGCTGTTCAGTTCGTTTCGATCGCGCAGTTTTCCGGTGCCGGTCTGCTGTTCTCCCTGGTTATCGTGCTGCTGCGCATGAACGGCGTGTTTTGATCTGGGCGGCTGCCGTCACGGTGACAGCAGCCGCCCTCGACCAAGGCTCAGGCGGCGTTCAGATCGTTCGCTGCTTTCAGCGCGCCGGCCACGGCCTTTTCGCGATGCTCGGGGCCGACCTGGATGCCGTCGGCGGCAATGAATTCCGGATTCTTGATGCCGATGAAGCCGAACACCCAGCGCAGATAGGTTTCGAGATGTTCGCCGACGGCGGCCGGCGTGCCCGCGCCGTAGAAGCCGCCGCGCGAGATCGCGACGATGACGCGCTTGTCGCCGGCCAGGCCTTCGACGCCTTGCGCGGAGTATTTGAACGTCTTGCCCGCCACGAGAATGCGGTCGATCCAGGCCTTGAGCTGGCTCGGAATCGTAAAATTATACATCGGCGCGCCGATCACGATGATGTCCGCGGCCAGAAACTCTTCCAGCACGGCCTGACCGGCGGCGATGTCGTCGCGCAAGCGTATGCGTCCGCAGCCGCTCCCTGGCCGGCGGCGAGATGCGAACCGGTGAGATGCGCCAGCGGCGTCAGCGTCAGGTCGCGATAGCTGACGTCGAGCCCGGGGTGGATTGGCGCAGCCGCTCGACGACGGCGGCGGAAACCTGGCGGCTGACGGAATGGGGGCCGAGCACGCTGGAGTCGATGTGCAGAAGTTTCATGGAGGTGTCACCCTTTGGTATAGGTTTGTAACTGGCGCTATATGAGTGACCGTGGCAAAACCCCGCAAGAACGCACATTTTTCATACCCGAGCACATCGATGAGACCCGAGCACAAGAAAGTGCCTGCCATGCCTCCGGGCCCGCACGCCGACGGCAGTTGCCGCGCGGTGGCGTCCGTACTGGCCCGCGTCGGCGACAAATGGAGCGTGCTCGTCATCATGATGCTGATCGACGGGCCGGTGCGCTTCAACGAGCTCAAGCGCAAGATCGGCGGCATCTCGCAGCGGATGCTGACGCTCACCTTGCGCGGGTTGGAGCGCGACGGGCTGGTGACGCGCACGATCTTTCCGACCATCCCGCCGCGGGTCGATTACGAATTGACCGATCTCGGCCGCGGGCTGGCGCAGCCGGTGCAGGCGCTGGGCCAATGGGCGTTCGATCACTTGCCGGCGATCGAGGGCGCGCGGACGAGTTTCGATGCGCGCAATGAGAAAAATCAGAGCAGCGTCACCAGCCCGCCGCCATGGCGCTCCAGCCGTCCGGCCAGTTCGAGTTCGAGCAGCACCGTGCGCACGAGGGCAGGCGAGAGGCCTGACATCCGGATCAGGTCGTCGAGGCTGACCGGGCTTGGCCCGAGCAGCGAAACGATGCGGCCGCGCACGGTGGGATCAACCTCGAAGTCGAGCGGCTCATCGTCGTCTTCACGCGCCTCGAGCACGATCGGCCGCGCCATGATCGGCTGAATGGCGCTGATGACGTCGCTGGCGTTGGTGACCAGCGCCGCGCCCTGCTTGATCAGATCGTTGGTGCCGGCGGCGCGCGGATCGAGCGGCGAGCCCGGCACCGCAAACACCTCGCGGCCCTGTTCGGCCGCCATCCGCGCCGTGATCAGCGAGCCCGAACGATGCGCGGCCTCGATCACGACGACGCCGAGCGACGCGCCGGAGATCAGGCGGTTGCGGCGTGGAAAATCATGGGCGCGCGGCACGTGGCCGAGCGGCATTTCGGAAATCGCGCAGCCGTGTTCGAGCAGGGCGGCCAGCAGGTCGCCATGTTCCGGCGGATAGATTTTGTCGTGGCCGCCGGCCAGCACCGCCACCGTGCCGCTCCCGACCGTCGCGCGATGCGCGGCCTGATCGATGCCGCGCGCCAACCCGGAGATGACGGCAAAGCCGGCATCGCCGAGATCGCGCGCCAGTTGCCCGGCGAATTTCAGTCCGGCGCCGGAAGCGTTGCGCGAGCCGACGATCGCGATCATCGGCCGGCTCATCACGTCCGGCGCCCCGCGCACGCCGAGCAAAGGCGGCGCATCCTCCAACGTCGCCAGTCGCGGCGGATAGGCGGCTTCATCAGGTGCGACCAGCGTGACGCCGATCCTTTGGCTCGCGGCGATCTCGGCCCGCGCCTGCTCCTCGCTGCAGATCCGCCCCGAACGCGAAGCGCCGCCGCGCCGCGCCAGATCGGGTAGCCGTTCCAGCGCCGCGCGCGCACTGCCGAAATGGGCGATCAGGGCATTAAAAGTGCGCGGCCCGACATTGTCGCTGCGGATCAGCCGCAGCCGGTCGATCCGGTCGCTTTCGGTGATGTCGGGAGTGAGATGTGTCCGGTCATGCATGCGGATGCAGCTTCGCCCAACCTGAGATTGCGATCAACCGGTTTGATTGTGATTGGCACTATGCTTGCTCGGAGCGAAAGCGCTCCGTAACCTGCGCCCTCAATTACAGGAATGCCTTCATGATCTCGCTTGCCGACCTCCAGCGCCGCATCGATGCCGGCGACCTCTCCGCGGACGCCGCCATCGCGCAGTCGCTCGAAGCAACCAAAGCGCAGGAAAAATCCATCGGCGCCTTTGTCTGCCACAATTCAAACGCCCGCGCGCAAGGTGCCGGGCCGTTGCGGGGCATCGCGGTCGGCATCAAGGACATCATGGACACCGCGGATTTCCCGACCGAGATGGGCTCGCCGATCTATCGCGGCTACCGCTCGCGCGGCGATGCGGCGGTCGTGATGCTGCTGAAGCAGGCAGGTGCGACCATTGTGGGCAAGACCACGACCACGGCATTCGCCTCGTCCGATCCGACGCCGACGCTCAATCCGCACAATCACGGCCACACGCCCGGCGGATCGTCTTCCGGTTCGGCGGCGGCGGTCGGCGCCGGCATGATCCCGCTGGCGCTGGGCACGCAGACCGGCGGCTCGGTGATCCGCCCGGCCTCGTTCTGCGGCACGGCTGCGATCAAGCCGTCCTATCGGCTGCTGCCGACGGTCGGCGTCAAATGCTATTCGTGGACGCTCGACACCGTCGGCCTGTTCGCGGCTGGCGTCGACGACGTGGCGCGCGGCTTGGCCGCGATGACCGGCCGGCCCGGATTGCTGCTGCCGTCAAACCTTCCAACGCCACGCATCGGCGTCGTCACGCAGGATTTTGCCGATGCGCCGGAAGCGGCAGGCGCAGAGGCGCTGCAGATGGCGGCGAAGGCCGCCGAGCGCGCCGGCGCATCAGTCCGGACGCTGTCTATGCCCGAAATCATCGCGGAGGCGTGGCGCATCCATCCGGTGGTCCAGGAGTTTGAGGCGCATCAGGCGCTCGCCTGGGAATACCGCGAGAATTACGATGCGCTGGCGCCGAACCTCCGCGGACGCCTTGACGAAAGCAAGGGCGAGACACCGGCCGCCTATGACGCGGCCATGGATGTCACGAGCCGCGCGCGGCATGCGCTCGCCAAACTATTCGACGATGTCGATGTGATCCTGACCCTGTCGGCCCCGGGCGGAGCGCCCAAGGGATTGGATTCGACCGGCGACCCCCGCTACAACCGGCTCTGGACGCTGATGGGCGTGCCGTGCGTCAACGTCCCCACGCTGATCGCGGAAGGCAATCTGCCGGTCGGCGTCACCGTGATCGCGCGATACGGCGCCGATGCGAAGGCGCTGTCGGCGGCGCGGTTTGTCGAAAAAGCGCTCAAGCGGTGATGACCTGTAGCCCGGATGAGCGCAGCGACATCCGGGAAGAACTCTAACACCGTCCCGGATATCGCTGCGCTCATCCGGGCTACGAAGGCGGAGTGCTCTACTACGCCCCGATCCGCCCCTCGGTCCCGGACTGCAGCCGCTTGATGTTCTCGGTGTGCTTCCAGAACAACAGCAGCGTCAGCACGACGAACAGCGAGGCCAGCGCGGGGTGGCCGAACCACCACAGGAACAGCGGCGTCACGAACGCGGCGACCAGCGCCGAGAGCGACGAGTAGCGGGTGGTGACGGCGGTGGCGAGCCAGATCAGGCAGAACATCAGCGCGGCCGGCCAGAATAGCCCGATCAGCACGCCGATATAGGTCGCGACGCCCTTGCCGCCGTTGAATTTGAGCCAGACCGGAAACAGGTGGCCGAGGAACGCGCCGAGCGCGGCCAGCATCGCCGCATTGGCGCCGCCGTAATAGCCGGCGATCATCACCGCGACCGTGCCCTTGAGCATGTCGCCGATCAGCGTCGCCGCGGCGAGGCCCTTGCGGCCGGTGCGCAGCACGTTGGTGGCGCCGATATTGCCGGAACCGATCGAGCGCAGATCCTGCGTGCCGGCAAGCTTGGTCAGCACCATGCCGAACGGGATCGAGCCGAGGAGATAGCCGAGCAGGAAGGCGGCGATGAGGAAGGCGTCAGACATGGCGGTAGCTCCCACCGCGGGAAGAATCAGACGTGTTCATAGACCGTCCGCCCGCCCACGATAGTACGCACGACGCGCCCCGAAAAGCGGGCTTCGTCGAACGGCGTGTTCTTGCATTGCGATTTGAGGTCGGCGGGATCGAGCACCCAGGGCGTATCGGGATCGATCACGACGACGTCGGCCGGGGAACCCGCGCGCAGCGAACCGCCGGGCAGGCCGAGCAGTTCCGCCGGCCGGGTCGACATCGCCCGGATCAGCGTCTTGAAGTCCATCTCGCCATTGTGAATCAGCCGCAGCGCCGCCGGCAGCATGGTCTGCAGCCCGACCGCGCCGGACGCGGCTTCCGCGAACGGCAGACGCTTGACCTCGACGTCCTGCGGATTGTGGTCGGACATCACGACGTCGATCAGGCCGGAGGCGACGGCCGCGACCAGCGCCAGGCGGTCCTCCTCGCGTGCGCAGCGGCGGCGACAGTTTTAGAAACGTCCGATAGGGGCCGATATCGTTTTCGTTCAGCGTGACATGGTTGATCGACACCGAAGCGCTGACATAGAGGCCTGCATCGCGCGCGCGCTTGAGGATTTCCAGCGACTCCAGCGAGGACAGCGAGGCGGCGTGATAGCGCCCGCCGGTCAGCGCGACGAGGCGCATGTCGCGCTCCAGCATGACCGCTTCGGCCGCGTTGGGAATGCCGACCAGGCCGAGGCGGGCGGCGAACTCGCCCTCGTTCATCACGCCTTCGCCGACCAGGTCGGGGTCTTCGGTGTGATGCACGATCAGCGCGTCGAAATCGCGGGCATAGGTCAGCGCCCGGCGCATCACCTGCGCATTGGTCACGCTTCGGTCGCCATCGGTGAAGGCGACAGCGCCGGCGGCTTTCAGCAGCCCGATTTCGGTCATTTCCTCGCCGCGCATGCCCTTGGTCAGCGCCGCCATCGGATGGATGTTGACGATCGCGGTGTCGCGGGCGCGGCGCAGCACGAAATCGACCGTCGCCGAATTGTCGATGACGGGCGAAGTGTCCGGCTGGCAGATGATGGTGGTGATGCCGCCGGCGGCCGCCGCCTGGCTGGCGGAGGCAAAGGTTTCGCGGTGGCTGGCGCCGGGCTCGCCGACAAAGGCGCGCATGTCGATCAGCCCGGGCGCGACGATCTTGCCGGCGCAATTGATGATGTCGGTGCCTTCGGGGACGCCGGCCGCGCCGATGCCGCGCCTGGCTGTCGCGGATGGTGCCGTCGGCAATCAGCACGTCGCCGGGGCCGTCAAAATCCCTGGAGGGATCGACGACGCGGGCATTGGCGAGCAGGATCGGGCGTCGGTCAGTCAGCATGTCAAGCGTTCGGCAGGTTGCGGGCGAGCGCTTCGAGCACCGCCATCCGCACCGCCACTCCCATTTCCACCTGTTCGCGGATCAGCGATTGCGCGCCGTCCGCCACGATCGAGTCGATTTCGACGCCGCGGTTCATCGGCCCCGGATGCATCACCAGCGCGTCCGGCTTGGCGTAAGCGAGCTTCTTCTGGTCGAGACCGAAATAATGGAAATACTCCTCGGTCGATGGCACGAAGGAGCCGTTCATCCGCTCGCGCTGCAGCCGCAGCATCATCACGATGTCGGCGCCATTGAGGCCTTCGCGCATGTCGCGCGCGACCTCGACGCCCATCCGCTCGATGCCGCGCGGCAGCAGCGTGGAGGGGGCGACCACGCGGACGCGGGCGCCCATGGTGTTGAGCAGCAGGATATTGGAGCGGGCGACGCGCGAATGCATCACGTCGCCGCAGATCGCGATCACGAGGCCTTCCAGCCGGCCTTTGTTGCGGCGGATGGTCAGCGCGTCCAGCAGCGCCTGGGTCGGATGCTCGTGGGCGCCGTCGCCGGCATTGATCACGGAACCGTCAACCTTGCGCGCCAGCAGTTCCACCGCGCCGGAGGCGTGGTGCCGCACCACCAGAATGTCCGGGTGCATGGCGTTGAGGGTGACGGCGGTGTCCATCAGCGTCTCGCCCTTGCGGATCGAGGACGAGGACACCGACATGTTCATGACGTCGGCCCCCAACCGTTTTCCCGCCAGCTCGAACGAGGACTGGGTCCGCGTCGAGGCCTCGAAAAACAGGTTCACCTGGGTGCGACCGCGCAAGGACTGGTGCGCTTCTTGTCCACCTGGCGGTTGAGCTCGACATATTCCTCGGAAAGGTCGAGCAGGCCGGTAATATCGGCAGCGGAAAGTCCCTCGATTCCCAGCAGATGCCGGTGACCGAGGACGAAGGTCGATTTCGATGCAGGGGTCATTAAAGCCTTGCTATAGGGAGAGACGCCGGGCAGGGCAAGCGTCAAATCCCCTGTCCGGACTTATCCACTAGGGCTTCGGCGGCAGGGTAAACGGCCGGGTGGGTGGCCGTGGCGGGCGATTCAGCTAGGATGGCGCATTGTGCATCGGGCTGGGTAAAACGTGCCGTATTTGATTCAATCCTTCCGGATCGCATCGTGGGCATTGCTCGCGGTCATGGCGTGCCTTCCGGCGACGCCGGCCATCGCAGAAAAGCGCATCGCATTGGCGATCGGCAACGATCTCTATCCCAATCTGCCCGCCGACCGGCAGCTCAGGAAGGCTGCCAACGACGCCACCACGGTCGCGGGAACATTGCGGTCGCTCGGCTTTGAGGTCGTCGTCGGCACCAATCTCGGCCGCCAGGCGATGATCGACAAACTCGCCGAATTCACCGCGCGTCTGCAGCCGGGCGATACCGCCGCGCTGTTCTTTGCCGGACACGGCGTGGCGATCGGCGGCGTCAACTATCTGATCCCGAGCGACGTGCCGGCCGTGACCGAAGGCGCGGAAGCGCGCGTGCGCGGCGCCTCGCTGGCCGAGCCCGATCTGATCGCGGAACTGCAGGCGCGCTCGGTCCGCGTCGCGCTCCTGGTGATCGATGCCTGTCGCGACAATCCGTTTCCGCGCGCCGCCGGCCGCTCGATCGGCAACACGCGCGGGCTCGCCGATGCCAAGCCGGCGCGCGGCATTTTCACGCTGTATTCCGCCGGCATCGGCCAGACTGCTCTCGACAGGCTCAGCGGCAACGACACCGCCCACAATTCGGTGTTCACGCGGATCTTCGCCGAGCAACTGAAGCGGCCGGAACTGCATCTCGGCGATCTTGCCGTCGAGGTGCGCGAACGCGTCGCCGAACTGGCGCTGAAGGCGACCGACGAACGCGGCCAGCCGGCGCCGCACGAGCAGACGCCGGCCTATTACGATCAAACCCTCGGCGGCCGCATCTATCTGGCGGGACCATCCACGGCCACCCAGCCGCCCGAACTGGCCGCCATGCCGGTGCAGCCGCCACCGGCTCCCGCTGTTACCGAGCGGGCGGCGGTTCGACCGCAGCGTCCGTCCGCGCCCGGCGAAAGCTGCGCGCGCAATGGCTTCGAGACCTATTGCGTCAGTTCAGTACTGAAGCCGCAGTTCGGCATTTCCTATGGCGCAAGCAATTTGTTTGACGACACGACCGGGACAGCGTGGGTCGAAGGGCAGCAGGGCAACGGCGTCGGCGAATGGATCACTGTCGAGTTCGAGACGCCGCGACGCGTCAGGTCCTTTGTCGTGCAGAACGGCTACCAGAAGAGCGACGACATTTTCAGGAAGAACAACCGCGTTCGTCAGCTTCGCGTGCTGTTCTCGGGCGGCGAGACCCACACGTTCATACTGGAGGACAAGATCTCGTCGCAGCTTCTGTCGTTGAGACGACCAACTCAGGCCTATTGGTTGAAATTCGTCATCGACGATGTCTGGGAGGGCAACAAGTATACCGACACCGCGATCACCAAGCTTCTTGTCAATTCGGATACCCAGCAATGATTGCCTTACGCGCGCACGCCGCCGTTGCAGCCCTGGCGCTTGCCGGCGTGCTCGGCGCAGCATCCGCCGCTCAAGCCCAAAAGCTGCCGGCCGGTTTCGTCTATCTGCGCGACGTCGATCCAACCATCATCCAGGACATGCGCTATGCCGGCTCGAACAACTACGTCGGCCGCCCCTTGAGGGGATATGAGGCCGCCGAATGCGTGGTGAAGCGCGAGGTCGGCGCGCTCTTGAAGAGCGTCCAGGAAGAACTCGCGCTGCAGAACCGTTCGCTAAAAATGTTCGATTGCTATCGGCCGACGCGGGCGGTGGCTGACACGGTGGCGTGGTCGCGCGACGGCAAGGAGACGGTGGCCGGCAAGCGCTACAATCCGGCGTTTCGCCAAGGCCGACCTGTTTCGCCTGGGCTATATCGCCACGCATTCGGGCCATTCCACCGGCGCGGCGCTCGATCTCTCGCTGGTCGACCTGAAGGCCGACAATTCCGCCACCTTCGACCCGGCCAGGAACTATGGCGACTGTACGGCCGACGTTAACCTTCGCGCGCCCGATGGCAGCGTCGACATGGGCACCGGTTACGACTGTGCCGACGTCAAATCGCACACCGCGGCGAAATCCATCACCGCGGCCCAGCGCAAGTGGCGGCAGACACTGGTTCAGGTGATGGCCCGGCGAGGATTTGTAAACTATTCGAAAGAGTGGTGGCACTTTTCGCTGCCGGGAGCCGGCGGACGGGCCTATGATTTCCCGATCGTGCCGCGGAAGTGATTCACGGTTCCATACCTGATCTGGTTGGGCCCTCCGCAGCGCTGAATACGTATTATCTATTCGTCATGGCCGGGCTCGTCCCGGCCATCCACGTCTTTTTTTCTTAGCGTAGACGTGGATGCCGACGACAACGAGAAAGCCACGCGATGGATTCCGTTACCGCCGACAGCGCCGTCGCCGTTCCGCCTGCGCTTCCCGACCAGCCGCCGCGGGTCTGGAAATTCTGGGGCACGACGCTGTGGGGCCTGTTCATCTTCGTCGCGATGTTCCTCGGCCAGCTCGCGGTCATCATCTACTTTGTGCTGCAGCATGGCTGGTCGTTCGACGTCGCCGAGGCGATCCGCGTCGTCGGCGGCGGTCTCACCATCTCGCTCTCGGTCATCCTGGGATTGCCGGCCGTGCTGCTGGCGACATGGGTCGCGATCCGGCCGACGCGGATATCGTTCACCGATTATCTGGCGCTGCGCTGGACCTCATGGCGCAATTTCTTCACGGGCCTGGCGGCGCTCGTCATCCTCGTCGGCGGCTGGGATCTGGTGTCGCGGGCGCTCGGCCGCGAGGTGACATCGGGCTTCATGGGCGAGGTGCTGAAATCGGCCCAGGCCGACGGCGCGCTGTGGCTGCTGGTGATCGCGTTCTGCGTCGCCGCGCCGATGTGGGAAGAGATTTTTTCGCGCGGTTTCCTCTATCGCGGCTGGTCGGAGTCAAAACTCGGCGTCGCCGGCGCGATCTTCCTGTCGTCGCTGGCCTGGACCTCGCTGCACCTGCAATACGACTGGTTCTTCTTCTGCGAGGTTTTCACGATCGGCCTGTTGCTGGGCTACCTGCGCTACCGCACCAATTCGACCTGGCTGACGATCGCCCTGCACGGCATCAACAATCTGGCCGCGACGATCCAGACGTTCTGGCTGGCGGGGTGGTGGACGTGTACGTAGAGCGTCCGCGGCACTCAGGGTGCGCTACGCGAAAGTCGGATAGCTCATGAACTCGCATCTTATGAGTTATAGAAGGTGTGGCCATAACTCATGACTGGACAAGTGCGAGCCTGCGGCCAAACGGTCGAACCAATCAGCCGCTTTAGGCCACCAGCGCAATCGCGATCGGCATCGTCACCGCCGCCAGAATGGTCTGCAGCGTTATGATCTGCGCCAGCAGCGGCGCGTCGCCGCCCATCTGGCGGGCCAGCACGTAGGCGCTCGACGCCGTGGGCACCGCCGAGCAGATCGTGACGACGGCAAGGTTGGAGCCGGTGAGGCCGAACCGCAACGCCAGGGCGACGGCGATCGACGGGCATCAGCACCAGCTTGAGGAACACCGCGACACCGGCGGCGAGGCTCGGCCTGAACAGGCCTTTGAGTTGCAGGCCGGCGCCGGTCACCAGCAGGCCGATCGCGAGCGAGGAACGGCCGAGCGCGTCGGCCACCTCGTGCCAGAGCTTTGGCAGCGGAAGATGCGTGACGTTGAGCGCAAGCCCGATCGCGCAGGCCCAGATCAGCGGATTGCCCGCCACCGTCAGGACGATCGATCCGGCCGAGCGCTTTTCCGGCGAGGCGTAATGGGCCAGCACCGAAACGCTGAGCACGTTGACAACAGGGACGATCGCGATCATCGCGACCGACGCGATCGCCAGTCCGGGATTGCCGAACAGGCTGCCCGATACCGAGAGCGCGACATAGGTCTGCCAGCGGGTCGCGCCCTGGAAGATCGAGGTAAAGGCGGGGCCATCCACCGCGGCGCGGGAGAGCAGGGGGCGTAGCGCAAGACACAGGAGTGAAACCGCGAGCGCCGACAACAGCAGCGCACCGCCGACGCCGCCGACCGGCACCGTGCTCAGATCTGCCTTGACCAGCGTCTGAATCAGGAAGAGCGGCAGCAGCACGTAATAGGTCAGCCGTTCCAGCCCGACCCATTGCGTCTCGGGGCGTATCAGCGTCCGCTTCAGGACGAAGCCGAGCGCGATCAGCAAAAACACCGGCAGCAGCGCGGCGATGACGACCGCCATCGCTCAGCGATCCCCGCGCAGCTTTGCCAGCCGGTCCAGCGCGCCCTGCAGGATGAAGATCGCGGCGTGCTCGTCGATCACCTCGGCGCGGCGGGCGCGGGAGACGTCCATGCCGATCAGTTCGCGCTCGACGGCCGCCGTCGACAGCCGCTCGTCCCACAGCGCGATGGCAAGGCCGGTGAGGTTGGAGAAATTGCGGGCAAAGGCGCGGGTCGATTGCGCGCGCGGCCCCTCGCTGCCGTCCATGTTGATGGGAAGGCCCAGCACGAAGCCGACCACGTTGCGTTCACCCGCGATTGCCAGCAGCCGCGCCGCGTCGGCCTTGAAGGCCTTGCGGTGGAGCGTCTCGACGCCGGTCGCCAGCCGGCGGTCGGGATCGGAGACGGCGACGCCGATGGTCTTGGTGCCGAGGTCGAGGCCAACAAGGGCGCCGCGCTCGGGCCAGTGCGCGACGGCTTCGATCAGGGGGAGGATGGGGGCGGGCATGGCCCCGCATAACACCGGCGCGGCGCAGGCGCAAAGCCTGTCATGGCGTGGCGTCCATGCGGGACGCCACGCCATCCGTCGGTATGGTGTTAGCGGATCGCGACCGGGTTGATCATGCTCTGCACGCCGCCCTTGAAGCGCGGCTGGCCGAGCACGAACAGGAACTCGTAGGCCTTGTCCTTGGCGAGTTCGGCGGTGTCCATGTTTTCCAGAATGTAGGTGCCGTTCATGGCCAGCAGGATCTGGTGCACCTCGAAGAGGTTTTTCGATTCGAACGGGAGCACTTCGACACCCCAGGTATCGGCGCCAACCGCAACCACGCCCTTGCCGGTGAGGTATTTCGCGCCGTCGACGCCGAGTCCGGGTTCGCTCGCGCCGAAACGCTTGTCATCCTTGCCAATCAGGCTGAGCCAACCGGTATGGAAGATCACGACGTCGCCCTGGCGGATTTCGACGTTTTGCTTCTTGGCGACTTCTTCGATCTCCTTGGTGTTGAAGGCAGTACCTTCCTTGACGACGTCGGTGCCGTAATGCGCGGCCATGTCGAGCAACACGCCACGCGTCACCATCGGCGGGACCTTTTCGATACCGAGCTTCTTCAGCCCGGTCGGATCGGCGAAATCGAGCAGCTTGTTACCATTATAGTAGACGTGTTCGATACCGAGATGGCCAAGGCCGTCGAGTTGACTGCCGACGCCGACCCAGCCCTCGATGATGTCGTCGTTGTAGGTTGCCTTGTTGGGTCCAAGGCCGGGAATGCCGGCCTGGCCGGGCTGAACCACCGTGATCTTGAAACCGCGCGGCGGATAGGCGGGCGTCTTGGAGTCGACGGGAATGCCGAGCGCATAGGTCTTGCCGGTCTTGACCAAACCCGCTGCCTTCACGACGAGCTCAGGCGTCATGTAGTTGGCAGCGCCGATCTCGTCGTTCGGCCCCCATTTCGATTTCGTCCAGTCTTGAGCGTTTGCCGTTCCGACCGCACCCAACAAGGCAACAGAACAGCACCATACGAACGCAAGTCGCATCGTAGTCCCTCCCAGATTGACGTTATGATTTTTGGTAGCTAGCGGCTCATACTAACGTAGTAGTTTGCGGCGGCTAGAGCCTTTTGACTGCGGTGCTCGCGTTGCGATGGATAGCCGCAGCAGCAATCGCTGCAGCGCAATTTGCTTTGTTGCAGAATTGTGGCGCAGAAATTTCCCGCAGCGGACGGATCGCGATCCGGGCTGACGTCGCGTTGCGGCGCGGTGCTGATTTGTCGGGCGGGGTCGGCATCGTCGTTTGCCGGATCGACATTGCGGTTGTTGTTGAGTATGGTATCGTACTTAGGTAGTATTTTTGCTTATTGATTTTTGACGCGTGCCGAATGGCACATCTTTGCAAACCTATCGCGACAAGAATTTTGTCTGGCGACAGTGACGCGCCATTTTGCGTCCGTAGTTCTGCGTCTCCTGTCGCAAACTAGCTTCAATACTGCGTGCTCACTTTTTCAAGGGAGATGTCGATGTTGATGAATTCCGCGATCATTGCCGCATCGGAACAACGCTTCAAGGAAGCGGACTTCGTACCAGCCGCCCTGGACAAGAAGCTTGGCGACGGTCCCATCCCCATGACGGTCGAGAAAAAGCGGGTCCGGATGCGCCAGTTGCTGGCGCAAACCGACGACGCCTTGTCTGCACGGATCGGGCTTGAGCGGATCATCAACGGCAATGAACTCGACAGCATCAACTACCTGGCCAAGGGCACCGTCGCCTCGCGTTCGGTCTGCCGCATCCAGCTCAGGGACGCGCGCGCCAATCTGGTGGGCTATGCGTCAGGTTTCCTGATCGGTCCCGGCGTGATGATGACGAACAACCACGTCTTCGGCAGGCCGGCCGACGCCCTCAATTCCGTTGCGGATTTTGACTATGAGTTGGACGTCGCCGGTATGGAACGGGATCCCGTCCGGTTCGGCTTCGAGCCGGCCAGGCTTTTCTATACCAATGACAGGCTCGACTATTCGATCGTCGCGGTGGCGCCGGTGTCGCTGGCCGGCGGCCGAAAGTTGATCGATTGGGGCTGGCTGCCGCTGAGCGCGCAGCCGGGCAAGGCCGACCCCGGCGAATATCTGACGATCATCCAGCATCCCAGCGGGCAACTGAAGCAAGTCTGCGTTCGCGACAACAAGCTTCTGAAGTATTTCGGTGATTTCGTCTGGTACATGACCGACACCAGTTCTGGTTCGTCAGGTTCGCCGGCGTTCAACCGCTTCTGGCAGGTTGTCGCCCTTCATCACAGCGGCGTCGCGAAGAAGGATGGCAAAGGCCGCGTCCTCACCAAGGACGGCAAGGTCTGGGATTCGTCGATGGGCGAAAACGAGATCGACTGGATCGCCAACGAGGGCGTCCGCGTCAGCGCCATCGTGGCCGATCTCAAGGCGACGGTCGGCTCGCATCCGCTGATCAAGCCGGTACTCGACGAGGTCCAGCCGCCGTTGCCGAATCCGGAAAAAGCGTCGGTGCCGGCCGACACACCGCCTAACGGGAACGCGCCTTATGGAAACGGAGGCCATAATGAGCTGTGGTTCGAGCAATCCGGCAATGTGACGTCGCTGGTGATCCCACTGCGTATCCCCGTGCCGCTGTTGAGGACGAACGGTCACATCGTCCCGGAAACCACGCCGATCCCGCCGGCCACACCACCGGTGATCGGCCCGGTCGGCAACGGGCGCATCGGGCTGCTCACGGGTCTGCCGATGGAGGCCGTGCATATCGATCAATCGACCCTGGCATCGCGGCCCGGCTACAAGCCGAACTTCATCGGCGCCGGAAAATTCTCGGTGCCGTTGCCGAAGATTCCGGCCTCGCTCAAGTCCAAGGTCGCCACGCTGAAATCCAGCTCCTCGAAATCCGAACTGAAGTACTTCAATTACAGCGTGGTCATGAACAAGGAGCGCAAGCTGGCCTTCTTCAGCGCCGTCAACATCGACGGAGGGGCGCAGCAGGACGTCGGCAAGCGCGAGGGAGATTCCTGGCTGCGCGACCCGCGGATCGATGAAGACTTTCAGGTCGGCAATGAGTTCTATGGCAAGCAGTCGACGTTCGAAGTCGACCGCAGCGCCAATCCCTTCGATCGCGGCCATCTGGTCCGCCGCCTCGACGCAACCTGGGGCAAGAGCGTCGACGAGGCCAAGGCGCACGGCGACGATTCCTTCCACTTCACCAATTGCTCCCCGCAGTTCTTTTCGTTCAACCAGGGCAAGCAATTATGGGCCGGGCTTGAGGATTTCACGCGCGATGAATTGCTGAAACGCCGGGACAAGGGGGTCGTCATCAACGGGCCGATCTTCGACGGCCCTGACGCCGATGGCGACAATCTGCCGGACCCGTCGGGCACGCCGCACAAGGACCCGATCTTCGGTGACCTGGCGATCCCGAAATATTTCTGGAAGATTCTGGTCAGCAAGAGCGACAGCCGCCTCAAGGCGGCAGCGTTCATTGTCAGCCAGCGCCATCTGATCATGGATATCGATCGGATCCAGGACGCGGAGAAGCTTTCGGCGGAGGATGTCCAGGTCTTCCAGGTTCCTGTCGTCGATCTGGCGAAACTCACCAAGCTCGACTTCGGCAATCTGGTGCAGGCCGATTCCCACGAAGCGACCGCGGTCGGGCCGCGCCTGATCGAAACCTACGACGACATCAGGATCTAGTCGTCCCGGTTTCAGGCGGCGATGACCTCGCCGTTACTGCCCAGGCAGGACGCAAAACCCTGCAGCGCGCTGTATCGATGCGCGCTGCGGCGGGTGATGAAGAGCGTCTCGACCCGGGACTGCGCCGGGGTGAGCGTGTGGATGTTGACGCTGTCGTTCCGCCCGACCACGGCGCGCGGCAACAGCGTCACGCCCATGTCGGCGGCGACGCAGCCGATCATGCCGTCGAGTGTGCCGAGCTCGAACCGCGCCGAAGACGGCCAGCCGAATTCCGTAAAAACCTGTTCCAGCCGCTGCCGGTAGGTGCAGCCGGTGCGGAACACCAGCGCCGTGGGCCCGGACTCCGGCGTGCCGGCACGCAGCGCGGCGAGGTTTTGCCATCGCCGCGCGGTCACCAGCACCAGCTCTTCACGGAACGCGACCGTCGCATCGAGTTCGGCGTGCTCGATCGGACCCGCGACGAACGCGCCGTCGAACGTGCCGTTGAGCACGCCCGCCACCAGCTCGGCGGTCGTCGACGTCCGCAGGCTCAATCGCACCTGCGGGAAGCGGCGATGGAAATTTGCGAGCAGCGCGGGCAGGCGGACCGCGGCGGTCGTTTCCATCGAGCCGATCGCGAGCGGTCCCTTCGGCTCGCCGTCGTCGCGCGCGGCCAGCAGCGCCTCGCGCGACAGCGCCGCCATCCGCTCGGCATAGGGCAGCAGGCGGCGGCCGGCGCCGGTCAGGGTCATGCCGCGGCTGTGCCGCTCGAACAGCGCGGTGCCGATCTCGGCCTCCAGCGCTTTGACGCGCTGCGTGACGTTGGACTGTACGGTGTTGAGCTCGTCGGCGGCGCGGGTGATGCCGCCCAGCCGCGCGACGGTCGAAAAGGTCAGGAGGTCGCTCAGCTCCATCGGGACGTTCCGTTTCATTTTAGAGATGTCAGAGTTCTCTAGTATTCATTTTTAGAGATGATATCCTGAGCTTATATTGCTGTCCAGATTGCAGGGAATGGACATGCCGATCTCCACGCCGTTGACCGCCCGCCTGGGCATCCAGCATCCGATCCTGTCGGCGCCGATGGACGTCATCGCAGGCGCGCGTCTCACCGCAGCCGTCAGCGCCGCCGGGGGATTTGGCATTCTCGGCGGCGGCTATGGCGACGAGGCGTGGCTTGAAGCAGGAAACAGCTAAACTTGCCGACGTACAAAATCCCTTCGGCATCGGCTTCATCACCTGGAGCCTCGCAAAACAGCCGGCGCTGCTGGACATCGCGCTCCAGGCGCGGCCGCGCGCGATCATGCTGTCGTTCGGCGATCCCAAGCCTTTTGCGCCGCGGATCAAATCATCAGGCGCACTCCTGATCTGCCAGGTGCAGACCGAGGACATGGCGCGGCAGGCGCTGGATGCCGGCGCCGACATCTTGATCGCGCAGGGAACGGAAGCGGGCGGCCACGGCGCCTCGCGCACCACGCTCGACATCGTGCCGGCGGTCGTCGATCTCGCGGCGGGCCGGGTGCCGGTCGCCGCCGCCGGCGGCATCGGCGACGGGCGAGGGCTGGCGGCAATGCTGATGCTGGGCGCGTCCGGCGTACTGCTCGGCACGCGCTTCTACGCCAGCCAGGAATGCGACGGGCCGGAGGAAGCCAAACGGCGCATCTGCGCCGCCTCGAACGGCAACAGCGTCCGCGGCATCATCTTCGATCTCTCGCGCAACAATGTCTGGCCGGCGCCGTTCACCGGCCGCTGCCTGATCAACGACCACGCGCGGCGCTGGATCGGCCGCGAGGTCGAACTGATGCAGAATGTCGCTGCGGTCGCGGCCGAATACGCGGCGGCGAGGGCGGCCGGCAATTTCGACATCGCCGCCGTCATCGCCGGCGAAGCCGTCGGGCTGATCCATGATATCCCGCCGGCAGCCGAAATCGTCGACCGGATCGTCACCGAAGCCGGCCAGATCTTGAACGGAAGACGTAATTCGTTCGCTGCCTGACGCCTTACATCTTCACTTCACCCAAGCGAGCAAAAACCATGTGGCCAGACCGCCGGATCATCGACCTCTTCAAGACCGAATTTCCGATCGTGCTGGCGCCGATGGCCGGCATCATGGATGCGGACCTCGTGATCGCGGCGGCGCAGGGCGGGGCGCTGGGCTCGCTGCCATGCGCGAT
Organism: uncultured Alphaproteobacteria bacterium; assembly: GCA_963783115.1. Taxonomy (GTDB): domain Bacteria; phylum Pseudomonadota; class Alphaproteobacteria; order Rhizobiales; family Xanthobacteraceae; genus Bradyrhizobium. Next base: position 29,660 of record CAWAMK010000030.1, read on the forward strand.
GATCACGGCCGAGAAGGCGCGCGAGCAGGTCAACATCATCCGCCAGCGCGTCTCGGCGCCGGTCAACATGAACTTCTTCTGCCACACGGCGGTCGATGCCGATCCCGCGCGCGAGGCGGGCTGGAAGACGCGGCTCGGCGCTTATTACAAGGAGTTCGGGGTCGATCCCTCAGCGCCTATCACCGCCGCCAACCGCGCGCCGTTCGACGAGGCGATGTGCGCGGTCGTGGAAGAGCTGAAGCCGGAAGTGGTCAGCTTCCATTTCGGCCTGCCGGATGCGGCGCTGGTCAGGCGCGTCAAGGCCGCAGGATCAATCGTGATGTCGTCGGCGACCATCGTGAAGGAGGCGATCTGGCTGGAGCAGAACGGCGCCGACGTCATCATCGCGCAGGGCGCGGAGGCGGGCGGCCATCGCGGCATGTTCCTGACCGACAATATCGCCCAGCAGCCCGGCACGTTTGCGCTGGTGCCGCAGGTGGTCGACGCGGTGAAGGTGCCGGTGATCGCGGCCGGCGGTATCGCCGATGGACGCGGCATCGCCGCGGCGTTCGCGCTCGGCGCCTCCGGCGTGCAGATCGGCAGCGCCTATCTGCGCTGTCCGGAATCCAAGGTGAGTGCAGCGGCACGGACCGCGCTGGCCGAGGCAAATGACGACGCTACCTTCATCACCAACGTCATGACCGGACGCCCCGCGCGCGGCGTTCCCAACCGCGTCATGCGCGAGGTCGGCCCGATCTCGCCGCATGCGCCCGGCGTTCCCGCACGCCGCCACCGCGCTCGGCCCGCTGAAGGCGGCGGCCGAAAAGCTCGGCAAGGTCGATTTCACCAACCTCTGGGCCGGGCAGGCGCTGCGGATGGGCCGCGAGATGCCGGCGGCGGAGCTGACGCGTTCGCTGGCGAATGATGCGCTGGCGCGATTGCGCACGCTGGGCGGCTAGGGCTCGAAGCCAAAATTGCGCCAAAAGCAGACATTAACACTCGTTCAGGTCGGCCGCCGGAGTTCACTAGCGAAAATCCCGAGAGCCGACTTTGGCGCGAGGCTGGGGAACCGTCTGCCATGGACAACAATTATCCCCGCGACGACGCGGAGTGGGGCCTCCGGATGTCGATAGCTCGGGGGCGACGCGATGTATCCATATCTTCCAGACCGCACCATCAGCCGGCGTGAGGGCAAAGGCGGGATCATGCGCGCCTTGATCCTGGCATTGTCCATCCTGGCGGTCATCGACGGCGCGCACCTTGCCAAGGCCGGTCTGAGCGACACGCCCCGCGAAACGTCGGCCCCCGCCGATACGGCAAGCACTACCAACGAAGCCACCCAGCAGACCGAGGAGCAGATCGGCCTCACCAAGGCCAAGCGCCGTGACGTGCAACGTCGGCTGACCCGGCTCGGGTTCGACACCAAGGTCTCGGGGACCTTCGATGAGCAGACGCGCGCGGCCATCTCGCGCTGGCAGGAGGAATCCGGCTATCCTTCGACCGGCTTCCTCGACGCCGGACAGCACAAGGCGCTGACGGACGCCGCGAAGCAGGCTGCCAAGGCCGACCGCAAGGACCGCCGCCGCGCCGGAAACCGTACCCGCTATTCACGTGGTCCCGGCGGTCCGATCGGCGTGATCGGCGGCGCGGTGCGCGGCGTAGGGAGGGGCGTGGGCAGCGCCGTCGGCGGGTTATTCGGCAGGTGATCCGTCGAGCCCTAGGATAGCTGGACGACGACGCAGTCTCACAGCGCGTGGACCCAGGCCTCCGGAACAAGCGCATAGGCATCGCCGCGCCGGGCCAGCCGCGAGAACGCCGGGAAATGCAAATGCATCCCGGCAATCAGAACGCCGTCGGTGGCGACGCGGTCGAACATGCGCTTTCGCGAGGCGGCGGCCGCGGCGAGATCCGTGTCGAAGGCCATGCCGGCTTCGGGAAACGCGGTCTGTACTTCCGGCACATGCACCGTGTCGCCCCAGATCATCAGCTGTTCGTTGCCTGACTCGACGAGATAGGCGGTGTGGCCCGGCGTATGGCCGTGGCTCGGCACGGCGGTGACCCCGGGAAATACTTCGCCGCTCTTGAACAGCCGCGTCCTGCTTCTTGTAGGGCGCGACCTGCTCGCGGCCGGCCTGGAAAAACAGTTTTGCCGACCGCTCGTCGGCCTTGGCCATCGCGCCGTCGTCAAACCAGTGCGGCAGCTCGTTCTCATGCATCACCAGTTCCGCGTTCGGAAACAGCAGCTGGCCGTTGGTCATGTCGGTCAGGCCGGCAGAGTGGTCCGGGTGCATATGGGTCAGCAACACGGTGTCGATCGACTTCGGATCGATCCCGGCCGCAACGAGGTTGCGCTGAACGAAGCCGGCCGTGGGCGCCATGTAGTTGCCCGATCCGGTATCGACGAGGGCGTGCCGTCCCTTGGAGTGGATCAGGAACGTGTTGACGCTGGTTCGCCGCGCCGGCCGGAACGCATCGGTAAGGATCTGCTTCGCCTTGTCGAGATCGACATTGCGCATCACGTCGAGGGTGCCGTCGAGATAGCCGTCGCTGATGGTGGTGACGACGATGTCGCCGATCTTGCGGTGATAGACGCCGGGAATTTGCGCTGCCGGTTGGTTCATAGGGGGTGACCTCGAGGCTGTGGCGGGCTCAGGCGCCGACCGATTTCAGGAAATCTTCGATGGTGTCGGAGAGCAGGTCGGGGGTCTGCACCGACATGTAATGCCCGGTGCGGATTTCGACGTAGCGGGCGCCGGGAATGGTTTTGGCGGTGCCTTCCGCCAGCGCCGGCGGCCGCACGCGGTCGAGGCTGCCGCCGATCACGAGGACCGGGCAAGCAAGCCTGGCCAGTTCGTCCTGCATCTCGGCCGCCGCCAGCATGCGCCAGATCGTGGCGTAGCTGGAGGGATCGTTGCCGAGCCATCGGGTCCGAAAGCGCTCGAACCGCTTGGCGTCGCCGCGCAGCTCCGGCGCATAGCCGTTCAGCATCGAATCCTCGACCGCGAACGCCATGCCGGCGGCTTCGATCCGCGCCAGCCGCTCCAGCGCCGGCACGCGGCGCTCGGCGGCAATCCCGGTGGCCGGGCTGCCGACCGCGACCGCGCTGGTGCGCGCCGGATAGCGCGCGGCAAAATGCAAAGCGATGGCGCCGCCGACGGCAACGCCCGCCAGCGCGACCTTTCCCGTGATGCCGAAATGATCGAGCAAGGCCGCGATGTCGTCGGCCATGGTATCGAGGGTGAGCTCGCCGCGCACTTTCTGCGACAATCCGGCGCCGCGGGTGTCATAGCGCAGCACTTTTCGCGATTTGGCAAAGCGGGGCGCGACGTCGTCCCAGCTTTCCAGCGAGCCGCCCATTTCGTGAACCAGCACCAGCGTGCGGTCGCCGCCGCCGCTCAGCTCGCAGCGCAGCCCTGCGCCATTGGCTTCGATGAAATCCATTCCGCGCCCCCCGGTTTCTTTTAGTCTTCTTGTTTGTCACCGAGGGCGACGTACCGGTCAGCCCCGAGATCAGGGGTCTACGATACCGGAGAAGGCAGAAATCTCAAATTGTTGGATGAGGGCTGCGCCGCCTAATGCGCCGGCTCGTCGCGGTGGACCTCGAGATGCTCGACCGCGAGCGCGCGGTAATGCGCCGCCATTTCCTTGTAATGCTGTCTCGAGATCGGATCGGGCGCCGCTTCCGCGCGGCGTTCGAACATCTCGGCCTTTTCCTGCAGGATTTTTGCCTGGGTCATGGCTCTCGCTCCGGTTTGTCAGGTCAGACAGGCGAGGTAGAGGATCGCGACACCGAGGACGGTCCCGATTGACCAGAGGGCGGGATCCCAGCTTTCCGAACCGGCGTTGCCGTTTTCAAAGTTCGACATGGCACAGCCTCTTGGGTTTAAGGCCGTGACTCCATTCCCTGTCTGTTTCAGGACGACTGCGTAAGGCATAAAAATGGTTTCGTCGGGGCACTTTTGCGCAGGAAATGGGCGGCTTTGCGCACAATCTCGTGCGTTGGCCCATCCGTTACGGAGCCGGCGGGCTTCCCGGGCGTGTTCCCCGGCGGTTGCGGCGCAAAACCGGCCTCTGCTATACGGCGGGTGCGAATTCTCCAGTCGAGGCCTATATTAATGTCCGTTGATGCCGCCACCGTCCGCCGCATCGCGCATCTGGCGCGGATTGCGGTCACCGAGGCCGAGGTTCCCCATCTGCAGGGCGAACTGAACGCCATGCTCGATTTCGTGGAGCAGCTTTCGGAAGTGAATGTCGACGGCGTCGAACCGATGACCTCGGTGACCCCGATGGAAATGAAGAAGCGGCCCGACGTGGTCAATGACGGCGGGATTGCCGACGCCATCGTCGGGAATGCGCCGGAAACGCAAAATCATTTCTTCCTGGTGCCGAAGGTTGTTGAATAAACTCTCAATTCACTGAGATCGGAACGTCCGATGTGCATGCTCTGCGACGACGAAAAGGCCTACCAGGCCTACATGAATTACCTCGACGCGATGGAGCGCCAGGGCAAGGCCGCCGATCCCGACAAGGCGATGGACGCCGTCCTCGATCAGCTCGAAGCCAATGAGCGGACGCGGCCGAAATCCAACGACCCCGCCAACGACAAGACGCTTTCTCCTTTCTTCTGCAGCCCGATCAATAAATGACCGATTTGACATCGATGACGATCGCCGAGGCCAAGCGACGGCCTCGCGAACAAGTCTTTCACCGCGCTTGAACTGACGGATGCGCATCTCGCCGCCATCGAGGCGGCGCGTTCGCTCAACGCCTTCATCCTGGAAACGCCGGACAAGGCCCGGGATATGGCCCGCGCGGTCGATGCCAAAATCGCCAAGGGCGAGGGCGGCCCGCTGGCCGGCATTCCGCTCGGCATCAAGGACCTGTTCGCGACCAAGGACGTCCGCACCACCGCGTGCTCAAAGATCCTCGGCAATTTCGTGCCGCCCTATGAGTCCACCATCACCTCGCAGCTCTGGCGCGACGGCGCGGTCATGCTCGGCAAGCTCAACAATGACGAATTCGCGATGGGGTCGGCTAACGAGACCTCGTGCTTCGGCCCCGTCGTCAACCCGTGGCGGCGCGAGGGCTCCAACACCGCGCTCGTGCCGGGCGGCTCATCCGGCGGATCGGCATCCGCGGTGGCCGCGCTGCTCTGCATGGGCGCGACCGCAACCGACACCGGCGGCTCGATCCGCCAGCCGGCGGCGTTCACCGCGACTGTCGGCGTCAAGCCCACCTACGGCCGCTGTTCGCGGTGGGGCATCGTGGCGTTTGCCTCGTCGCTCGACCAGGCAGGCCCGATCGCGCGCACCAACCGCGATGCCGCGATCCTGATGCGCTCGATGGCGGGTCATGATCCCAAGGACTCCACTTCGGTTGATATCGCGGTGCCGGACTACGAGGCGGCAATCGGAAAATCCGTCAAGGGCATGAAGATCGGCATTCCCAAGGAGTATCGCCTCGACGGCATGCCGGCGGAAATCGAAAAACTGTGGAGCGAAGGTGCTGCCTGGCTGAAGGCGGCCGGCGCCGAACTGGTCGACGTGTCGCTGCCGCACACCAAATACGCGCTGCCGGCCTATTACATCGTGGCGCCCGCGGAAGCCTCGTCCAACCTCGCGCGCTACGACGGCGTGCGTTACGGCCTGCGCGTGCCCGGCCGCAACATCGGCGAGTTGTACGAAAACACCCGCGCCGAAGGTTTTGGCGCCGAGGTCCGCCGCCGCGTCATGATCGGCACCTACGTGCTCTCGGCCGGCTATTACGACGCCTATTATCTGCGCGCGCAAAAAGTCCGCACCCTGATCAAGAAGGACTTTGAGGACTGTTTTGCGCAAGGCGTCAGCGCGATCCTGACGCCGGCGACGCCCTCGGCGGCGTTCGGCATCGGCGAAAAGGGCGGCGCCGATCCGGTCGAGATGTATCTCAACGACATCTTTACGGTGACGGTGAACATGGCGGGACTGCCCGGCATCGCCGTGCCGGCCGGCAAGGATGCGCAAGGCCTGCCGCTCGGCCTGCAGCTGATCGGCCGTCCGTTCGACGAGGAGACGCTGTTCTCGCTCGGCGAAGTGGTCGAGCAGGCGGCTGGACATTTCACGCCGCCGCGGTGGTGGTAGCGATGGCCGATTTCTATGCCAGCCTGTCGGACGACGTGCCGGCGCCCGGCCTGGAACCGGCGCTGGTTGCGCTGTGGTGGGCGGCGAAGGGAAACTGGGAGGGCGCGCACAATGTCGTGCAGGTCGAGAGCGATGCCAGCTCGGCCTGGGTGCATGCCTATCTGCACCGCGTCGAAGGCGATCTCGGCAACGCCGGTTATTGGTATCGCCAGGCCGGCCAGCCCGTGGCGAAGGATTCGCTTGATACCGAATGGGAGCGGATCGTGTCCGCGCTTCTCGGAGGGAAGAAAGCATGAACGCCGTCACGTCGCACAAGCTGATCAAGGGCCAGACCGGCGACTGGGAAGTCGTGATCGGGATGGAGGTGCACGCCCAGGTCACCTCGAAGTCAAAGCTGTTCTCCGGCGCCTCGACCGAGTTCGGCGGCGAGCCCAACAGCCACGTCTCGCTGGTCGACGCCGCGATGCCGGGCATGCTGCCTGTGATCAACGAGGACTGCGTCAGGCAGGCTGTCAGGACCGGGCTCGGCCTCAATGCGCAGATCAATTTGCGCTCGGTATTCGACCGCAAGAACTATTTCTATGCGGATTCGCCGCAGGGCTATCAGATCAGCCAGTACAAGTCGCCGATCGTCGGCGAGGGCGAGGTCGTGGTCGAACTCGACGGCGGCAAGACGGCCACCATCGGGATCGAGCGGCTGCATCTGGAACAGGATGCCGGCAAATTGCTGCATGACCAGTCGCCGACCATGTCCTTTGTCGACCTCAACCGCTGCGGCGTGGCGCTGATGGAGATCGTGTCGAAACCCGATATCCGCGACGCCGAGCAGGCCAAGGCCTATGTGACAAAACTGCGCTCGATCCTGCGCTATCTCGGCACCTGCGACGGCGACATGGAGAAGGGGTCGCTTGCGCGCCGATGTGAACGTCTCCGTGCGCAAGCCGGGCGGACCGCTCGGCACCCGCTGCGAAATCAAGAACATGAACTCGATCACCTTTATCGGCCAGGCGATCGAGTCCGAGGCGCGGCGCCAGATCGAGATCATCGAGGATGGCGGCGTCATCGACCAGGAAACCCGGCAGTTCGATCCAGCCAAGGGCGAGACGCGCTCGCTGCGCTCCAAGGAAGAGGCGCACGACTATCGTTACTTCCCGGATCCCGACCTGCTGCCGCTCGAGTTCACGCAAAGCTATGTCGACGCGTTGAAGGCCGACCTGCCGGAATTGCCGGACCAGAAGAAGGCGCGCTTCGTCGAGAGCCTCGCTCTGTCGCCTTATGACGCGTCCGTGCTGGTGGCCGAGCGCGACAGCGCGCTGTTCTATGAGACCGTGCTCGCGGGCCTCGCCGACAAGGCGCGCGACGGCAAGCTCGCCGCCAATTGGGTGATCAACGAACTGTTCGGCCGTCTCAACAAGGAAGGCCGCGACATCGCGGCCTCGCCGGTATCGGCGGCGCAGCTCGCTGATATCGTCGGCCTGATCGGCGAGGGTACGATCTCGGGCAAGATCGCAAAGGATCTGTTCGAGATCGTCTGGACCGACGGCGGCGACCCGCGCGAGCTGGTCGAAACGCGCGGCATGAAGCAGGTCACCGACCTCGGCGCGATCGAAAAGGTCGTCGACGACATCATCGCGGCCAATCCGGACAAGGTCGCGCAGGCGAAAGCCAAGCCGCAACTCGCCGGCTGGTTCGTCGGCCAGGTGATGAAGCAATCCGGCGGCAAGGCCAACCCGCAAGCCGTCAACGATCTCCTGAAGGCGAAGCTCGGCATCTGAGATCGTCCCGTAACGGGACACGCTGCGACGTCAGTGATGTCGCCTTCGCAGCGTGCGTGGACGCATCGATCGGCTCACGCGACCCGAAACCGGACCGTCGCGACGGCAAGCGCACTTCCGAATCGCCGATCGCGATTTGTCCGAAAAAGTTCGGTTTGGCGCGCGTCGACGAGACCTGAGCGCTGTGAGCACGAAAATTTTTTTGTTGCCAAACCATGCGACTGAGAGTTCGTGCGCACGTCATTTTGACGCAGTTGCTGAGTTCCGTGAGTGCGATCGTTGCTCGACCGTCATCTTCGCGAATTCAAAAATGCGCAACTGTACAGGCGATTCCTGCAATACCGAGCAGTGAGTGCGCGTGTCGCTTCGGCATTTTTTGCATCGACGCGAGAGCATGTTGCGATGTCGCCGACGTCGTCGCACTGCGCGCGCTCACATTGCGCCGTCAACACTTCTTTAAGCGGGAAGCTGTTTTTTTGAGTGCGTTGGTGTATTCGGGATGTAGTGCATTTCGATTCCCGAGTGCACGCAGCGATAAAGCCATCTCACTTACATTAGGAGGGCAACATGGCCAAGAAAGCTAAGAAGGCAAAGAAGGCGAAGAGCGCAGTGAAGAAGACTGCAAAGAAGACCCGCAAGGTCGCCAAGAAGAAGAAGTAACTTCGCTTCTTTCGAAAATTGCCGGCGGCTTGATGCCGGCACGTCATTAGAGCCCGGATGAAAGTCTAAAGGCTCTGGTCGACGAAAGAGGGTGTCGGCGAGACATCAGGTCAAACGGCTGGATCGTATTTCGGAAGTTCGTTCTTGCAAAAGAACCCACGCTTTCAAAACCGGTCCGGCAGAAGAAACAAGTTCTTCTTCGTTCGGTGCGGGTATCCTTAACTACCCGCAATTTCTACCGGCGCCAAAAGCCCGGCATGAAATCTGGTCCTGACGTGTTCGCCGACGCCCTTGTTCCCTCGGGGCGTATCTGTCCTCCGGAACGCATGCTTTCGCAGCAGCGCTCCGACGGCCGACGCAAGAAGCGTCCGGCGCAAAAACATCCCCACTCATATCGATCGTTCCCAGCCCTCGGCGGTTTCGGCTCGCTGATTGCCGGGATCCGCTGGCGCTCGCGAATTCAGGTGCCGGCGCGCCGTGATACCCCCGAACGGGCGCTGAACGCGCTCAACGCCGATCGTTTGCCGAAATTTGTGGTCGCGCGGCATGTTGCATCGGCCCGATGGCGATGCGGTGATGGTTCAATGGTTATTGGTTTGCGAAATCAAAGGGTAAATCGATTTTCACGATTGCCTGGTTTGCGCTGTGCCGCAGGCACTTTTTCGATTCCGCGCTCCGCACCGCGAAGCGCGCATTTACATCCCGTTCATCGCGAACCTTAAACTGCCCTTCAAATTTGATCGGCAATGATCATCCCAACAACAGACCGGAAAACGGCGTTGCGGATAACAGGGTTTAACAGTGGACAGGGGCCGCGCTCGGGGGAGGGCGGCAACGATAAAAAGGGGAGTTGCGGATGTTTCAGGGGCAGATCGATCTCGACGCGGCCATCGCGGTGGAGGCGACGGCGATCCCGGACGTGCTGTTCGAGCGCGGGCTGTACTGGGCGAGCGGCCGTTCCGGCGTGGTCAACCTCGTCGCGGCCCACAAATGGTTCAATCTCGCCGCGCTCAAGGGGCGTGCAGACGCCATCTCGATGCGTCGCGAGGTCGCTGCGATGATGTCGGAGGCAGAAATCGCCGCCGCGCAGCGCGAGGCCCGCGCCTGGATGTGCGCGAACTGAGATTTCAGGCCGCCTGCGTCACGCCGGCGGTCCGCCGCTGGCGAGACAGCATTTCTTGAACTTCTTGCCGCTGCCGCAGGGGCAGGGATCGTTGCGGCCGACGTGACGCCAGGGATTCCTGACCGGCTCGTCGGCGGAGTAGAAATCGGTCCACGGCGCTTCTTCGCCGAGTTCGTCTTCGCTGCTGCCAAAGAAATCCAGCGATGTAAGCACGTCCTCGATGTAACCAAGGTGGTTTTGCGTGAACCTCTCGATGTCGTCGGGAGCGCGTTCGGCTTCGGCAATATCGTTGTCGAACTGATCGCGATCGGTCCATTCATCGGATATGCGGCCCTCGCGAAAGGCGCCGTGGGCAAGCGGCACCAGGTCGCGCATTCCGAGCAGCGCGATCGCCTGTACCCAGCCCGCCCAGGACGCATTACTGTCTTCGGCCGGCCGCACTTCATGGAAGCGGACCAGAAATTCCCGAAAGCGACCGCCCTCGATACGGCGTTCCCATGTGAGGAAAGTCGCGGCGCCCAGCAGCGCTTCACGGATGAACCCGTCGATTGACCTGTCCATGATCAAGGCGAGCAGCGCCTCGCTATCGCCATCGAACATGCCCGTGACGATTTTCGCGAGATTTTCGGTGATGGCGTCGCCGAGCAGGTTGTCGACCTCATCAAAGGGCCGGCGCAGCAGGCGCAGAAGCGGCTGATAGGCTTCCTGGTCGCGGGCGGCGCCCAGAATGTGAAGCCCGCGAAACAGCAGCAGGCTTTCGTCATCGGACAATTCCCAGCCTTCCGCGGCACGCGCGAGAACCGCGCGTAATTTCGGCGCGGACTTTTCGATTCTCAGCGTGCACATTCCGACGGCGAAGCTCGGCAGCTTCCGTTCGGTCGCGACGGCATGAAGGTAGGTTTCGATCGGACCGGTATCCGGCGCGTTCTCGCCATCGCTGAAGATGGCTTCGAGTTCTTGCTTTTTCATGCCGATCTTCCGTCGAGGCGACGTAGATGCCGCCACTGCTCGGTTCGAAGGAGTAGACCTCCAAACGTCATTATAGCGCTATTACGGTGTCGAACCGTTGGCGCATATCAGCAGCACGACAGCGAGGTCGAATTGACATGTGGAGCACATGTGATTAGCTTTATCGCATGACCGCGATGATCCAAATTCGTAATGTTCCGGACGCGCTGCATCGTCGGCTTAAATCGCGCGCGGCGCTGGCGGGCATGTCGCTCTCCGACTACCTGCTCAGTGAGATTCGCCAGGTTGCCGAGCGGCCGACGCTCGATGAATTGCGCGCGCGGTTGGAGCGCCACCGGGAAGTGACCCCCTCCGTGTCGCCCGTTGAGGCAATCCGCGCGGAACGTGATCGCCAATGATCGTCGTCGACGCCTCGGCCCTGCTCGAGGCGCTTCTCCGCACACCGGCGGCACGGGCGGTGGAAGAACGGCTATTCGAACCTCAACAGACGTTGCATGCACCTCATCTGCTCGATGTCGAAGTTGCGCAGGTCATCCGCCGCTATGCGGCAAAGGGCGAGATCGATAGCGAACGCGGCCGCGCGGCTCTCGCCGACCTCGCTGACTTTCCCTTCCGCCGATACCCGCATGATTTCCTTTTGCCGCGTGTCTGGGATTTGCGGAATAATCTCACGGCCTATGATGCCGTCTACGTCGCCCTTGCCGAAGCGCTCGACGCTCCGTTGCTTACGCGCGACCAACGTCTCGCCAATGCGGCTGGCCATCATGCAAGAGTTGAATTGGTATGAAGGCCGCTGCCAGGCGCAAACGGGCCATCGAATGGCGGAAGGCTGCCGGATAGCGCGGTGGTCGTAGGATTGCAGGTGAGGGGAAGGCCAGGTTGGCGGAGCCGGAGGGATTCGAACCCTCGATAGGGCTTTACAACCCTATAACGGTTTAGCAAACCGCCGCCTTCAGCCACTCGGCCACAGCTCCGTGAGCGCGGATATGCCTGACGCGCGGGCCAGCCGCAAGCGGCAGATTGAATTAAGCCGAGGCCATTTGCAGGCGCGGACTTTTCCTGCGCGAGCGGCCGATGTTCCGTATCGCGTGCCTGGAACAGGATTGGAGCTTCGTCGTGCATTTGTCGTGCGCGCCGCGTCGAATCGCGTGGATTTGATTCCATGCCAAGCGGGCCGATTCGATTTCGCGCGCATCGGGGCCTCAGACCGGTCGGCCGCGAGCGGCGGCGCCTCGTAGATGAACTCGATCCGGGGGAAATATTCCGATTTTCACCACCTATCGGCGGCGTTTTGCCCCTGTTTAGCGTCGGTCGCCGATAAGGCGGCCGGTCGCGGCCTTGGCCTGCAAGCGGCGAGGGTGGTCCGCTGACTCTATAATAGGCGTGGAATCGCCTGCTCCGGATTCGGCCTGCTTGCTTTCAATTCGATGCGACCACCGCGTATTCACGGGGTAGAGCCCCGTGTTGCGGTGCCGAGGCGACCGCAGCGACGTTGTTCGAAGCTATTCAAAAATACCAAATAGAAACAGCATGTTGCGGAAAAGTTTCAATCACGATCGCGTGTTATTTGTGCAACACCCTTTGGAAAAGGGGCGAAGCGGAGCCGTTCGAAGCGGTTCCTTTATTGCGTGTGCAGAAGTCCTCGGTAATTGTGATCACGCGACGGAGGGGGGCATCCCGAGGTCGTCCCGTTTTAGGTGGTTCGCTTAAGTCCCTCGCGTTCATGCGGGAGTGTCCGAAGGCGCGAAGCGACTAAGCGGGTTTCAGGGGATTAAGGGAACCAACCTTCGGGTGTCTGCACCCAGCGGATCCGGAACCTTCCCTACAGAGCAACTTGGAGGTTTAACATGAAGATGGTTAAGAGCCTTATTCTCGGCTCAGCGGCGGGTCTGGTCGCTATGAGTGGAGCACAGGCGGCCGATCTTCCCGTCAAGGCCAAAGCGGTCGAGTACGTGAGGATCTGCTCCCTGTATGGCGCGGGTTTCTTCTATATCCCGGGCACTGACACCTGCATCAAGCTGGGTGGTTATCTGCGCGTTGAAACTGCTTTGAACGACTCGGTGTACAACGGTGCGTACACCACGCAGGTGGGCGCTCAAAATCGCCTGTCGAACTACTACACCGCTCGTTCCCGTCAGGATTTGACGGTCGATACGCGCACCGCGACCGAATACGGCGTGGTCCGCACGTTCTTCGATGCGACGTTCTCCTGGACCTCGGGCTCCTACGCCGGTAACGGCACGGGTGGTACCGTTTACTCCGCGATGCCCAGGCCGGTGGCTTCGGTGGCGTTGGCAACCCCTCTGACGGTGGTATCGCTGGCGGCTCGGTCGGCGTCTACCATGCGTTCATCCAGTTCGCTGGGTTCACGATGGGTAAGACGATCTCCTCGTTCGATACTCCCTGGGTCAACTATCCGGGCAACAACTTCGACGGTCTCGTCGGCGGCAGCGGCGACGTCACCGCGGTCAATCAGCTGACCTACACCGCGCAGTTCGGCAACGGCGTGTCGGGTTCGATTTCGTTGGAAGATCCTACGGCCTACCATCAGAGCAATCTGTATAACCGGGTGCTGGCCTGGCGTCTCCAACGCCCACCTTCGCTGGTGGTAGCCTACGGCACCAACGCTTTGGGCGGCACTAGCGCTCCCGACATCGTCGGTGTGTTGAAGGTCGATCAGGCTTGGGGTGTGTTCCAGTTGTCGGCTGCTGCCCACAACAACCACGCTGCCTACTACGGTGGCAACCGAGGACGACGGGTCATCCCGACGACAAGTGGGGCTGGGCTGTGCAGGCTGGCTTGCAGATCAAGAACATCCCGACTGGTGCGGGTGACACGATCAACTTGCAGGCGGTCTACACCGACGGTCATTCTCGTCGCAACTTCCAGAGCTTGGTTGGCCAGAACTTCGCGATGTTCGGCGGCAGCCAGCCTGCCGGGCGCCTACCAGAGCGTTGGCCTCGCGGCCGTCGCTGACGGCGTGTACGCGAACGGAACCGGCATTGCCACGGCTCAGACCTGGGGTATGCGCGGTGCGTGCAACCACAACTTCGATCCGTACTGGAGCGGTGCGATTTACGGTGCATACGCCCAGCTGAAGTATGGCAACGGCGGAGCTGCTATCGTCTGCGGCGCTCTCGCAGGAATTGGTGCAGCCACCGCTGGCATCACCACCTGCAACCCGGACTTCAACATCGGCCAGATCGGTGGCATCATCCGCTGGACCCCGGTGAAGAACCTGACGTTCTCTGCGGACGTTACCTACACCATGCTGGACCAGAAGCATGTTGGTGTTCTCGTGGCTACCGGCTCAGGCTGGCGTCGCCAAGCCGGCAGCTACCTACCAGCTGAAGGACCAGGACACGGTGAGCATGCTCGTCCGCGCTCAGCGCAACTTCTAAAGTTCGCTTGGTTTAAGCTAACAGAGCCCCCGGCGGGAAACCGCCGGGGGCTTTCTTTTTGTGGAGCTCAGATTTCACTGACGCCTCGGGTTTCGTGGCCAATCTCGTTGGCCGGCCATAGCGGCGCGACTTTCGCTCCGAGCGTCCGGCGAACTTGGGCGGCTACCGCGAAGCTTCAAAGCAGAACCACCCGCTTCTGGCGTTCTTGGCTTGGTTTCCATAGGTCCAGCACACAGCACCCATCGGCATCGTGGGTGGCCTCAGGCTGACCCGACAAAAACTAGATCCGTGTGATAATCAAACGCGCCGTCGTAAGGATCCAGAAATCCTCTCACCGGTGAAGATCTTCAATGTATCTCGTCGGCGCTGGCGACTAACGGTGCCTAGTAAATCCGCCGATGTCGGTTGGCGGCTCTTCTAGGCTTGTTGGCATATGCGAAGTATGGGTTGGCATAGCATTGAGCCGCGCGGCCAGAAGCCGTTGCCTGACACTGAGGCAATGAGGTGAAACTGCAATCGATATAGCCGCCTCTGGGCACGTAGACCTGCAGACAGACCGGAAAGTTTGGATCGTAGGTCTGCGCGTGTGATGGCGCGACGGTGAGAACCGTTGCGCTGACGAGGACCATCCAGGTCAGTTTAGAGCGCATTGCAGCCTCCTGGCGTATTCTTGCGGACAAAGTCCGAGGTGTCGGATGCAGGGAACGTCAATCGATTGTGACGTTATAGCGTTTCCGAGCGAAGTGGGTACCGGCTCCCGAAGAAAATGCGTCAAAACAGCAATCTAAAGCTTCGGTTCTGATCCAATCAGAACCGATTGCTCTAGAAATTACGTTGCCCGCGGAGCAGGAAGTTGAAGCTGTCCTGGTCTTTCAGCTCGTACACGGCGGCCGGCTTCGCGACTCCCGCGAGGGTCGGCGCGACGACCGTTCCCGAGTATTTCTGGTCGATCCGGGTCCACGTGAAGTCACCTGAGAAGGTCAGATTCTTCACCGGGGTCCAGCGCGTGATGATACCCGCCTGGGCGATGTTGAAGTCGGGGTTGCAGGAGCCAACCAGCGCCAGGAGAGCAACCGAGTTCGCACAGATCGCAGCCTTGCCATTGTTGCCGTACTGGATAGCTGCGTAAGCACCATAAACGCCCGTGTTCCAGTAAGGATTCCAGTTGTGGGTGTAACCACCGCGGAAGCCCCAGGTCTTTACGCTTTCAAGCCCGGTGCCGTTGGCTGCCGATGTACCCGTATACACAGCATCCGGCGCGTTGGCGAAGCCGATGCTCTGGTAAGCACCGGCCAGGTTGGTGCCACCGAACATCGAGTAGCCGACTGCGGCGAGGCTCTGCAAGTTGTAGCGCGTTGCGCCATCGGTGTAGACGGCTTGCAGGTTGAGAACGTCACCCGCGCCGGTCGGGAGGTTCTTGATCTGCAACGCACCTTGAACGGCCCAGCCCCACTTGTCGTCGGGATGCCCGGTGGTCTCGTTCCCGCCGTAGTAGGCCGCGTGGTTGTTATGGGCAACAGCCGACAGCTGGAACACGCCCCAAGCCTGGTCGACCTTGAGTACGCCGATCAGATCCGGAGCGCGCGTGCCCGCAATGTTGTTGAGACCATTCGCGCCGCCCAGCATACCTGCCGCCGTAGCGCCCGTCAGGTTCAACACGCCCGATTGCGTGAACGCGACCGGGTCCTGAGCCGACAAGATGCCCGATACGCCATTGCCGAACTGAGCAGTGTAGGTGAACTGGTTCACACCATTGGTTGAGCCGCTACCGCCGACCAGGCCGTCAAAGTTGTTGCCCGGATAGTTGACCCACGGAGTATCGAACGCGGAAAGCGTCCTACCCATCGTGAACCCGGCGAACTGGATGAATGCATAGTTGATGCTAACCGAGCCGCCGGCGATACCACCGTCAGAGGGGTTGGCAACGCCACCAAGGCCACCGGCTTGGGCATTCGCGGAGTAAAAGGTACCGCCAGTGCCGTTACCGGCGTAAGTCCCTGTCGTCCAGCTGAAGTTCGCATCGAAGAACGTGCGGACCACGCCATATTCGGTCGCAGTGCGCGTGTCGACGGTCAGATTTTGACGCGAGCGAGTGGAGTAATAGTTCGACAGGCGATTGTGAGCGCCCAGTTGTCCGGTGTAGGCACCGCTGTAATGCGTGCTGTTGAAAGCAGTTTCAACGCGCAGATAACCACCCAGCTTGATGCAGGTGTCAGTGCCGGGGATATAGAAGAAACCCGCGCCATACAGGGAGCAGATCCTCACGTACTCGACCGCTTTGGCCTTGACGGGAAGATCGGCAGCCTGCGCTCCACTCATAGCGACCAGACCTGCCGCTGAGCCGAGAATAAGGCTCTTGAGCATCTTCATGTTAAACCTCCAAGTTGCTCTGTAGGGAGGGTTCCGGATCCGCTGGGTGCATGACACCCGAAGGCTGGTTCCCTTAATTCCCCTGAAACCCGCTTAGTCGCTTCGCGCCTTCGGACACTCGCGCGAACGCGAGGGACTTAAGCGAACCACCTAAAACGGGACGACCTCGGGATGCCCCCCTCCGTCGCGTGACCACAATTACCGAGGACTTCTGCATACGCAACTAAGGAACCGCTTCGAGCGGCTCCGCTTCGCCCATTTTCCAAAGGGTGTTGCTCTGGTGCTAGGAATACGTTCCGTTAATCGTCTAAATCCATTGAGGCAATGGCACTCGCTTTTTCCACCCTATTTTTGAGAGCGAATACCTTCAGGGCTGGTGAACGCTGCGCAGGAAACTGCCAGGGGTTTTTCGTTGGTGCGTGCCGGTATTTCCGGTCGGCTCGTCGTGCATGCGCGCCGCGCGGTACGACCGCCACGAGATCGAAGGACAGCAGTGTTGGCGAGGGGGATGGCCCCGGGGCGGCGTGAAACGGCCGCGTAGCAGGTGTTTCGTTCCGCTATTGGACGCTGGCGCCGCGGTGCAGGTCGGCTTCGATCTGCAGCTTGGTCCCGCCGCCGAACCTCGCGCGATACACCTGCAGGTTCTCCATGATCCGCTGCACGTAGTTGCGCGTTTCGGAGAACGGGATCTGCTCGACCCAGTCAACCGCATCGACCTTGGGATCGCGCGGATCGCCGTAACGCTCGATCCATTTCCTGACGCTGCCGCGACCGGCATTGTAGCCGGCGAAGGTCAGGATATAGGAGCCGCGATAGTCCTCGAGCAGCCCGCCGAGTTCGGCGGCGCCGAGCGTGGCGTTGTAGACCGAGTCGGTCTTCATCCGGTTGAGGTCGAAGCCGACGCCGGCCCGCTTGGCGACATAGCGCCCGGCGTCGGGCGTCACCTGCATCAGCCCGTAGGCCTGCGCCGGCGAGACCACGGCGGGGTTGAAAGCGCTTTCCTGCCGCGCGATCGAATAGACGACGCTGGGCTCGACCTCGGGGCCGATCTGCTTGAACGACGGGATGCCGTTGACGGGATAGGCGTAATGGTCGAACGGCAGGCCGCGGTTCAGCGCGGCCTTGCCGAGCAGCAGCATGCCGCGGGCGTCGCTGTGGCGTGCGGTGAGTTCGCCTAGGCCGGCCAGCGCATCGGGATCGCCGTTCTCGCCCATGTCGGCGAAAATCGGGATCGCAATCTCACGCTCGTCGAGTTCGTAGAGCAGTTGCACGGCGCGGACGATCTCCAGCCGCTCCGCTCCGCGTCCACGGGGGACGCCGTTCAATTCGAGCTGCGGCAGGCCGAGCTTGGCGCGCGCCAGCTGGCCGTAATAGCTGGTCGACTGCTCGGCGGCACGGCTGTAAGCCGTGCGGGCTTCCTGCTGGCGGCCCGCCGCTTCCGCCGCGCGGCCCTGCCAGTAGCCGGCACGCGCCAGCGCGGTCGGGTTCACGCTGCCGACGCCGATGCGCGCGAAGTGCTGGGCGGCGACCGCCGGGTCCTTCAGGAAGCGCAGTGCGATCCAGCCCGCGGTGAATTCCTGTTCGGTCTTGTAGATGTCGCGGGAGGGAAGCGCTGCGTCGCGGGCAATCAGGTAGGCGGTGCGGTGTTCGCCGACGTCGAGCATCTTGCGCGCCAGCAGGCGCCGCTCGATCCACCATTCGTTGAGATTGTGCAGGCGATTCGGGATCTTTCGGCACCGCCAGCATCAGCTGCGCGGCTTCCGGGAATTTTTCTTCGCGGCGCAGCCACTGGATGCGGGCGAACATGTAGCCGGGATCGTTGTGCAGCTCGCGCGGCACCTCGTCGAGCAGCGCCTTGAGGTTGGAGTTTTTCTTGTTGGCGGCGATGCGCGCCTTGGCCAGCGCGACATGGCCCGAGCCGAGACGCTTGGCGGCGCGCATGCCGCCGGCTTCCTGTTCGGTGCCGTACAGCAGCGTGTCCATTCGCGCCTTGTGGTCGCCCGCCGTCAGCAGCGCGCCGAACATGTCGAGCGCTGCGGTCTCGGTGTCTTCCGACATGCCGTCATTGCGCCAGGCCTCGCGCACCAGCCGTTCGGCATTGCTGCGGTCGCCGCGCGCGAGCATGGCCTTTGCCAGCACGAACTTGCCCTTCGCCGAAACCGGCGAGTCGTTCGCGAACCACGACCACACCGTGCCGTCGTCACGGCGGTCGTCCCACAGCGCAGCCTCGATGCGCCGGCGCAGGAAGGTCTGCGACGGCCAGCTCGGATTGGCCGAAACGAACGCGCGGTAGCGTTCGACCGACGCGCCATTGTTGTCGCTGCGCAGGATCAGCCATTCGGCGAGCTTGCGGGCGACCGGATCCGAGATCGCGGCCTGCGCCTGGGTGGCGTCTGCGGACTTCTGCTTGCGCACCAGCTCGATGACGTTTTCCAGCGCGTCCTTGTCGGCCTGCGACGTCGAGGACGGTGGCGGCGACCGCGGCCGGCGTCACTGGCTTGCGCGGTGGCGGCAGGGCGGCATGCTGGCGCGTCGCGGGCGCGAGAACTGGCGCTGCGGGAGCGGGGGCGGCCGGCGCTGCGGTCGGCGTATGGGCCGCCGCGGGCGCAGCGGCCTGCGCGGCCGGCTTGGGGACGGCGTTGCGCGCGATCGGCCGCGGTTTGGGCAGGGGAACTTTTGGCGCGGCCCAGGCACCCAACGGGAATACCACTCCGACGGCCAGCGCCAGGCTCGTGGCCAGTGCGGTCGATCGCAAGGCTGTGGCGCGGGAAGGGATCACGGTGTTCCTCTGCGGCGGCGAATCATTCAATCGGTCCAGCCCTAGGTCTATTTGACCGAATATGTGGACAAAATGCTAAAACGTCGCGGCTGGTCCTGTTTGCGCCATCACCGCGGCAAAATCGCGGCTATTGCCTTACCCATGCGGCGGGCCGACCGGACTTGAGAAAGGGCGCCGGAACAAGGCGCTAGCAGCATACGGCTCAGCCCTTTCGCCTGACCGTCAGACCCGATATGAATTGAGATCAATTTTTCGCTGGTGCCGTCTCTTAAGCGTTTGGAGGAAGTCCATGGCAGCCAAGACAAAGTTCCGGGGATCGCTCACCGCCTTGGTTACGCCATTCAAGAACGGCGCGCTCGACGAGGCGGCCTTTCGGGGGCTGGTGAGCTGGCAGATCGAGCAGGGTTCCCACGGTCTCGTTCCCGTCGGCACCACCGGCGAAAGCCCGACGCTGAGCCATGCCGAGCATCATCGGGTCGTCGAAATGTGCATCGATGAGGCGAAGGGGCGCGTGCCCGTCATCGCCGGCGCGGGCTCGAACTCGACGCGCGAAGCCGTCGACCTTGCCGTTCACGCCGAGAAGGCCGGCGCCGATGCCGTGCTTGTCGTGACGCCGTACTACAACAAGCCGACCCAGGAAGGGCATGTATCAGCACTTCAAGGCGGTGAATGACGCGATCGGGATCCCGATCATCATTTACAACATCCCGCCGCGCTCCGTCGTCGACATGTCGGTCGAGACCATGACCCGGCTGTTCGAGTTGAAGAACATCGCCGGCGTCAAGGACGCCACCGCCAATCTCGCCCGGGTGTCGCAGCAACGCCATGCGATGGGGCCGGATTTCATCCAGCTGTCCGGCGAGGACATGACCGCGCTGGCCTATATGGCGGCGGGCGGACATGGCTGCATTTCGGTGGTCGCCAATGTGGCGCCAAAACTGTGTGCCGACCTGATGTCAGCGGTCATGCAGGGCGATTACGCCACGGCGACTGAAGCTTCAGGACCGCCTGACGCCGCTGCATGATGCCGTTTTCAAGGAGCCCGGCCTCGCGGGAGCCAAGCATGGCCTCAAACTGCTCGGGCGCCTCGAAGAAGAAGTGCGCCTGCCGTTGATGAACGTGACGCCGCCGACCGGCAAGGTGATCCGCGACGCGATGGTGCATGCGGGCCTGATCAACTAAGCTGGCAAGCGTTTCGTCTGAACCGCGATAAAGGGGCCTCAACGTGCTGAAGGAATTCCGTGAATTCGCCATGAAGGGTAATGTCGTCGACCTCGCCGTCGGCGTCATCATCGGCGCTGCCTTCGGTGCGATCGTGACCTCGCTGGTCGGCGACATCATCATGCCGATCATCGGCGCGATCACCGGCGGCCTCGACTTCTCCAATTATTACACCGGCTTGTCGAAGTCGGTAACGGCGACCAATCTGGCCGACGCCAAGAAGCAGGGCGCCGTACTGGCTTGGGGTAGTTTCCTGACGCTGACGCTGAACTTCATGATCGTCGCCTTCGTGCTGTTCCTGGTCATCCGCGCCATGAACCAGTTGAAGCGCAAGGACGAAGCTGCACCTGCGCCGCCGAAGCCTTCGGCCGAGGTCGAACTGCTGACCGAGATCCGCGATCTCCTCAAGAAGGGCTAACGTGGCCGAGAAGAACGAGCGCCCGATCAAGGTCGTCGCCGAAAACCGCAAGGCCCGATTCAACTATGCGATCGAGGACACGGTCGAGGCCGGCATCTCGCTGACCGGCACCGAGGTGAAGTCGATCCGTAACGGCAAGACCACGATCGCGGAATCCTATGCGGATTCCAAGGACGGCGAGATCTGGCTGATCAACGCCAACATTCCGGAATATCTGCAGGCCAACCGCTTCAACCACGAGCCGAAGCGCCCGCGCAAATTGCTGCTGCACCGAAAGCAGATCAACAAGCTGATGGGCGCGGTCGATCGCGACGGCATGACGCTGATCCCGCTAAAACTCTATTTCAACGAGCGCGGCCGGGCAAAACTCCTGCTGGCGATCGCCAAGGGCAAGAAGCTGCACGACAAGCGCGAGACCGAAAAGAAACGCGATTGGGGCCGCGAAAAAGGCCGCCTGATGCGGGCGCGGGGATGAGCTATCGTGGTATCGTAGGATGGGTAGAGCGCAGCGAAACCCATCGGCCTCGCGCCAGGTCGTGATGGGTTTCGCTGCGCTCTACCCATCCTACGAAGGAACGCGGGGCTTTAGATGAACCAGAAAAACCTGCTCGAAGTCGACTGGAGCAAGATCCCGGCGCCGACGGACGACGGTGCGGCCGCGCATCTCGTCGGCATGACGATCCCGCCGGTCACGCTGCTGGCCACTGACGACAGTTCGGTGACGCTGTCGGCGCTTGCCGGCCGCACCGTGGTATTCGCTTATCCCCGCACCGGCGAGCCCGGCAAGATCAGCCTGGTCGACGACTGGGACATGATTCCGGGCGCCCGCGGCTGCACGCCGCAAACCTGCGCGTTCCGCGATCTGTATGCGGAGCTGAAGGCCGCCGGCGTCAGCCACGTGTTCGGCCTGTCGACGCAGGACAATGTCTACCAGACCGAAATGGCCTCGCGGCTGCATCTGCCGTTCGCGGTACTGTCGGACGAGAAGCTGTCGCTAACCCGCGCGCTGAAACTGCCGACCATGGAGGTGGCGGGCCTGACGCTGATCAAGCGGATGGCGTTGATCGTCGATGGCGGACGTATCACGCACGTGTTCTATCCGGTGTTTCCGCCGGATCGTAACGCCGGCGATGTGTTGGCGTGGCTGAAGGAAAATCCGGCTTAAATTGTAGGGTGGGCAAAGGAGCGTTAGCGACGTGCCCACCATCTATCAGCGAGTATGCGTCTTGATGGTGGGCACGCTGCGCTTTGCCCACCCTACAAATCCCGCAAAATCCTACGACTCCAGATCCTTCCGCACCTGGGCGAACACGTTGCGAAACATCTCCGGCGTCAGCACCCGCGGTATTCGTGTTGTAGCGCGAGCAGTGATAGCTGTCGTAAAGCCTGAGGGCGCCTGCGTCATGCATCGCGCCGTGCCCGAAGGGAGCGGCGGCATTGCGCAGACCGAGCGCCTTCAAGGTCGAATCATGCGCGATGCGTCCGAGCGCCACGATCGCGCGAAGCTTTGGCATGGTCGCGATGGTCTGCACCAGGAATTGCCGGCAGGTGTTGATCTCGGCCGGCAGCGGCTTGTTCTGCGGCGGCACGCAGCGCACCGCGTTGCTGATCCGGGCATCGACCAGCTTCAGCCCGTCGTCGGGGCGGGCCTGATAGACGCCCTTGGCAAAGCCGTATTCGAGCAGCGTCGCATACAGCAGGTCGCCGGCATAGTCGCCGGTGAACGGGCGCCCGGTGCGGTTGGCGCCCTGCATGCCGGGCGCGAGCCCGACGATCAGCAGCCGCGCGTTGGGATCGCCGAAGGAGTCGACCGGCGCATTGTGCCAATCCGGCTGTTTTTCACGCGCTTGCGCGCGAAATTCGGCGAGCCTCGGGCAGAGCGGGCAATCGCGGCCGGGTTCGAAAGCGTCGCGGGCGGGGAGGGTGGCCATGTTTTCAAAGCGTTTTCGAACCAAGGCCGGCCACTGGCTGGAGCCGGATCGCGCGCCAAACAAAAAGCCCCGGTTCTGTTTCAATCAGAACCGAGGCTCTAGCAGCGTATTGCCGTATTCTCAATCGTCGAAATCTTCGTCGCCGGCTCGCGGCGCCACGGTGGTCGCGCGCTGCAGGAATTGCGGGGAGTGATGGCGCGGTTCGCGCGGAGCAGGGCGCTCGGAGGGATCGCGGCCCAGTTTCGATTGCAGCTCGACGAGGTCGGTGAAGACGTCGGCCTGGCGGCGCAGTTCGTCGGCGATCATCGGCGGCTGGCTCGAAATGGTCGAAACCACCGTGACGCGAACGCCGCGCCGCTGTACCGCCTCGACCAGCGAGCGGAAATCGCCGTCGCCCGAGAACAGCACGATCTGGTCGACATGCTCGGCCAGCTCCATGGCATCGACGGCGAGTTCGATGTCCATGTTGCCCTTCACCTTGCGCCGGCCTGACGCGTCGATGAATTCCTTGGTCGCCTTGGTGACCACGGTGTAGCCGTTATAGTCGAGCCAGTCGATCAGCGGGCGGATCGAGGAGTACTCCTGATCCTCGATGATCGCGGTGTAGTAGAACGCCCGCACCAACGTCCCTCGGCTCTGAAATTCCTTGAGAAGGCGTTTGTAATCGATGTCGAAGCCAAGCGTCTTGGCCGTTGCGTAGAGGTTGGCGCCGTCAATGAATAGCGCGATCTTGTTGGAAGCGGGTGACATCAAATGGTTCTCACGTTGTTGTTAGCTTTTCTAGCGCAGCAGCCATCGACCGCGCGCACTTTCTACTTCGGTTGCCTAAAGTTCGGTGAATCGTGCCCTCCGACAGTCACCACTGCAATTATGGTGAGGCGAGGGCGAAAAACCTATACTTTTGACAGTGCAATGAAGAGATTTACTTGTCCTGTGCGGCAACCCTGCCGCGTCTGGACGCTCCGGCCTAATCTGGCCCCGACGCTGGGGTACCAGAGCCCACCGGGAAGGCAAATCACAAATTTAGTCTTGCGGAACGGCCTCTACCCCTATAACTACCCCCCAATACCGACATATTTGGCCCCAATTAACGGAGCGACAGTCTATGGCGCGCGTCACCGTGGAAGATTGCATTGATAAGGTCGACAATCGATTCGACCTGGTACTGCTGGCAGCGCATCGCGCCCGTATGATTTCATCGGGATCACAACTCACGGTTGATCGGGATAACGACAAGAATCCGGTTGTTTCGCTCCGGGAAATTGCCGATTTCACTATTTCCCCGGAAGATCTCCGCGAAGAGCTGGTTCATTCGCTGCAGAAATTCGTCGAGGTCGACGAGCCAGAGCCCGATACCGTGCCCCTGATCGGCTCGGCCGGCGCCAGCGTCGATGCCGACGACACCGAGGTTGCGGTCGAGCGCATGACCGAGGAAGAGCTCCTCAAGGGCCTGGAAGGCCTTGCGCCGCCGGAAGAGCAGCCCGAAGAGGACGAGTAATCCCGACATACCGGACCGTTCTGAACGCTCCGATCTGGCAAAGGCCCGGACATTTGTCCGGGCCTTTGCTTTTGTTGACATTTTTCCGGTTACAAGGCGTCCTTGGGGAGCGTCGTGACTCGCCTGGCTGGCGGGTCATCGGGTGATGCTTAATTACCGCTGCCCCAAGGGAAATTGAACCGCATTGCGGCCGGGCGGCGTGCATCACCGTTCGAAAACGCATTAGATTGGTAAATGGCGGGGCCGGTCCGGGCCCGGTGGAAAAGGCAGTGTGACGAGATGGCGTATTGGCGCCGCAGCCCCCGGCAAATGCAGGCCGCAACCAACCAGGTCGCGGTCGCGCCGAATACGCCTGTGGCCGAAAAGCCAAAATCGCCGCGCTCGCGCATGATGCGGCAATACGATCTGGTCGAGCGCGTCCGCTCATATAACCCCGATACGAACGAAGACCTGCTCAACCGCGCCTATGTCTACGCCATGAAGGCGCACGGCACCCAGACCCGCGCTTCGGGCGATCCCTATTTTTCCCATCCGCTGGAAGTCGCGGCGATCCTGACCAACCTCAAGCTCGACGACGCCACCATCGTGGCCGCCCTGCTGCACGACACCATCGAGGATACCGAGGCGACGCGGGCCGAGATCGACCACATCTTCGGCCACGAGATCGGCGCGCTGGTGGAGGGCCTGACCAAGCTGAAGCGGCTGGAGCTGGTTTCCCGCGAAGCCAAGCAGGCAGAGAACCTGCGCAAGCTGTTGCTGGCGATCGCCGACGACGTTCGGGTGCTGCTGATCAAGCTCGCCGACCGCCTGCACAACATGCGCACGCTGGAATTCGTGCCGCACGCCTCGCGCCGGCGCATCGCCGAGGAGACGCTGGACATCTATGCCCCGCTCGCCGGCCGCATGGGCATGCAGGAAATGCGCGAGGAGCTCGAGGACCTCTCCTTCCACACGCTCGATCCGGAAGCCTATGCGGTGGTGATGCAGCGGCTGGATGCGCTGGCCGATCGCAACCGCAATTTGATCGGCGAGATCGAAAGCCAGCTCTCCAAGAAGCTGCAGAAGAACGGCATCACCGCGCGGGTCTACGGCCGCCGCAAGCAGCCGTTTTCGATCTGGACCAAGATGGAGCGCAAATCGATCGGCTTCGAGCAGCTTTCCGACATCTATGCCTTCCGCGTCGTGATGCAGGACGCCGAAGCCTGCTACCGCGCACTCGGCGTGGTGCATACCACCTGGCCGGTGGTGCCCGGCCGATTCAAGGACTACATCTCGACGCCGAAGCAGAACGATTACCGTTCGCTGCACACCACGGTGATCGGACCCGGCAACCAGCGCGTCGAGCTTCAGATCCGCTCCGAGGAGATGAACCAGATCGCCGAATTCGGCATTGCGGCCCACGCCTTCTACAAGGAAGGGATGGGCTCGCCGACCGAGCGGCTCAAGCATGAATCCAACGCCTTTGCCTGGCTGCGCCACACCGTCGGCATCCTGTCCGAAAGCGCCAATCCGGAGGAGTTTCTCGAGCACACCAAGCTCGAACTGTTCCACGACCAGGTGTTCTGCTTCACGCCCAAGGGCAAGCTGATCGCGCTGCCGCGGCGCGCCAATGTGATCGACTTCGCCTATGCGGTGCATACCGATGTCGGCAACTCGGCGGTCGGCTGCAAGGTCAACGGCAAGTTCGCGCCGCTGTCTTCCGAACTGCAGAACGGCGACCAGGTCGAGGTGCTGACCTCGGTGGCGCAGTCGGCGCCGCCCTCGGCCTGGGAAGCGCTGGCGGTGACCGGCAAGGCCCGCGCCGCGATACGCCGCGCCACCCGCACCGCGGTGCGCGATCAATATGCCGGCCTCGGCCGCCGCATCATCGATCGCCTGTTTGCCCGCGCCAAGATCGAATATGCCGACGACAAGCTGACCGGTGCGCTGCCGCGGCTGGCGCGCACGTCGATCGAGGAAGTGATGGCGTCCGTCGGCCGCGGCGAACTCAAGGCCTCCGACGTCGCCCGCGCCATGTATCCGGACTACAAGGAAGAGCGGCATGGTGCGCTACGGGGTCAAGAGGAGCCTCGCGGTGAAACTGAAGCTGAAGTCCGAGCCGCCGCATCCGGCGCGCAGCGCCTCCGTCATCCCGGTGCGCGGCATCAATTCCGATCTGCCGGTGAAGTTCGCGCCGAACGGCGGCGCGGTGCCGGGCGACCGCATCGTCGGCATCGTCACGCCGGGCGAGGGGATCACGATCTATCCGATCCAGTCGCCGGCGCTGAAGGATTTTGAGGAAGAGCCGGAGCGCTGGCTCGACGTGCGCTGGGACATCGACGAAACCATGCCGCAGCGTTTCCCGGCGCGGATCCTGGTTCACAACGTCAACGAACCCGGCAGCCTCGCCCAGGTCGCCACCGTGATCGCCGAGCATGACGGCAATATCGACAACATCAGCATGTCGCGCCGCTCGCCCGATTTCACCGAGCTGACGATCGATCTCGAGGTCTATGACCTCAAGCATCTCAGTGCAATTATCGCGCAATTGCGCGCCAAGGCCGTCGTCGCCAAGGTTGAGCGCGTCAATGGGTAGATGTTAAAACCTTGCCGCCCCTCATGGTGAGGAGGCGTGAAGCGCCGCTTGCGAGTTTCTCAATGCCCGTTCTCCCGCTACGCCTCGGCGTCAATGTCGATCACGTCGCCACCTTGCGCAACGCGCGGGGCGGCGAGCGGCCGGATCCGGTGCGCGCCGCGCTGCTCGCGATCGAGGCCGGCGCCGACGGCATCACCGCGCATCTGCGGGAGGACCGCCGCCACATCCGCGACAGCGACATGGCTCGGCTCAAGGCCGAGATATCGAAGCCGCTGAATTTCGAGATGGCGGCGACCGAGGACATGCTGCGGATCTCGCTCGCGACAAAGCCCCATGCGGTGTGCCTGGTGCCGGAGCGGCGCGAAGAACTCACCACCGAGGGCGGGCTGGACGTGGTCGGCCAGCACAATGCGCTGGCGCCCTTTATCGCGCGGCTCAGCGATGCCGGCATCCGGGTGTCGCTGTTCATCTCGGCCGATCCGCAACAGATCGAGATGGCGGCAAGGTTGCGCGCGCCCGTGATCGAGATTCATACCGGCGGCTGGTGCGATGCCGTGGTCGACGGCCACACCGCGAAGGCCGAGGCGGAATGGCGGCGAATCGTCGATGGCGCCGCGCTGGCGCGCGCGGCCGGGCTGGAGGTCCATGCCGGCCACGGCCTCGACTACCATACGGCCGAGACGATATCGGCGCTGCCCGAGATCGCCGAGCTCAACATCGGCTACTTCATGATGGGGGAGGCGCTGTTCATCGGCCTTGGCGAGACCGTGCGGCAGATGCGGGCCGCAATGGACCGCGGCCGCGGCAAGATCGTGGTCCGGCCATGATCATCGGCATCGGCTCCGACCTGATCGATATCACAAGGGTGGCCAAGGTGATCGAGCGCCATGGCGACCGCTTTCTCGACCGCATCTTCACCGATGCCGAGCGCGCCAGGGCGGCACGGCGCGCCAACAGCGAAAAGATGGTGGTCGCGACCTACGCCAAGCGATTCGCCGCCAAGGAGGCCTGTTCCAAGGCGCTCGGCACCGGAATCCGGCGCGGCGTCTGGTGGCGGGACATGGGGGTGGTTAACCTGCCGGGGGGACGACCGACCATGAAACTGACCGGCGGCGCGCTGGCCCGGCTGGAAGCGCTGACGCCCGAAGGCTGCGAGGCGCGGATCGACCTGTCGATCACCGACGACTGGCCGCTGGCGCAGGCCTTCGTCATAATTTCGGCGGTCGCCGCCGCCAAACCTTGAGCCGCACGGGCATTTGCGCCGGGAGTTCATTGCGAAACTAAAAATCGTTGATTTATCAATGGATTATAAAGTTTTTACAAGGCGCTTGATTGCGCGCCAACGAACAACCGTCTAAAACGCCGAGCGACATGTTCGAGCCAGGGCCGAATTCCGGTTAGCATCGGAATTGGCTCTCAATATCAGTAACAAAGACCATTTTCCTGACGCGGCCGTATCAGGCGATTCGCGTGCGGAAAACGTTCTGCCACCATGCGGGCAACGGTACCGCGGGAATTGGGAAAGCGATGAGCGTGACCTCCAGCACAAAATCTGAAAGCGGCTTGGGCGAAACCATCCGCGTCGTTATCCACGCTCTCCTGATTGCGCTTGTGATCCGCACCTTCCTGTTCCAGCCCTTCAACATCCCCTCGGGATCGATGAAGGCGACGCTGCTGGTCGGCGATTATCTGTTCGTTTCGAAATATTCCTACGGCTACAGCCACTATTCGATACCGCTCTCGCCGCCGCTGTTTTCGGGCCGCATCTTCGGCTCGGAGCCGAACCGCGGCGATATCGTGGTGTTTCGCCTGCCGAAGGACGACTCCACCGATTACATCAAGCGTGTGATCGGCCTGCCGGGCGACCGCATCCAGATGCGGGAAGGCCTGCTCCACATCAACGACAAGCCGGTCAAGCGCGAGCGGCTGTCCGATTTCATCGGCGAGGACCCCTGCGGCTCCGACGCCACCGCGCGCGTCAAGCGCTGGAAGGAAACGCTGCCGAACGGCGTCAGCTACGAATCGCTCGATTGCGTCGACAACGGCTTCTACGACAACACCAACATCTACACCGTGCCGCCCGGCCACTTCTTCATGATGGGCGACAACCGCGACAATTCCACGGACAGCCGCGTGTTGTCGGCGGTGGGTTACGTGCCGTTCGAGAATATCGTCGGGCGCGCGCAGATGATCTTCTTCTCCATCGCCGAGGGTGAGCATGCATGGATGTTCTGGCGCTGGCCGACGGCCGTGCGCTGGAATCGCCTTTTCACAATCGTGCGATGAAAGACGAGACATCCCTCATTCAGGATTCCGCGACCTCAGGCGAGCCGGGCCAGACCGATGCGCCCCGTGAAGCTGCGCCGAAAAAGAAGCGCGGCAAGGCCGCCGCCAAGGCGGCCGCCGCGGCGATCGAGGGGCGGATCGGCTACCAATTTTCCGATCCCGCACTGCTGACCACCGCCTTTACCCATGTCTCCGCGCTGAAGCCGGCGACGCGCCATCGCGCCGACAGCTATCAGCGGCTTGAATTCCTTGGGGACCACGTGCTTGGGCTGATCATCTCCGACATGCTGTATCGCGCCTATCCGCGCGCCGACGAGGGCGAGTTGTCGAAGCGGCTCGCCGATCTCGTGCGCAAGGAAAGCTGCGCCGACGTCGCAAAGTCGCTCGGGCTGCTCGACGACATCAAGCTCGGCGCGGTCGGCGCCGGGGCGGGCGCGCGCTTGCGCAAATCCGTGCTCGGCGACATCTGCGAGGCCGTCATCGGCGCGATCTATCTCGACGGCGGCTATGCCGCGGCGTCGCAATTCGTCGAGCGCAACTGGCTGGAGCGGATGCGCAAGCCGCGCCGGCCGCTGCGCGATCCCAAGACCGTGTTGCAGGAATGGGCGCAGAGCAAGGGATTGCCGACGCCGGTCTATCGCGAGATCGAGCGCACCGGGCCGCATCACGATCCGCAATTCCGCGTCGCCGTCGATCTGCCGGGACTGGCGCCGGCCGAAGGCGTCGGCGGCTCCAAGCGCGCGGCCGAGAAGGTGGCGGCCTCGGTGATGATCGAACGTGAAGGCGTCAGCGGCGGCAGCAATGACAATTGAACCCGCACCCGGCGTGCCGGGCGAGACCCGCTGCGGCTTCGTCGCATTGATCGGCGCGCCCAATGTCGGCAAGTCGACGCTGGTCAATGCGCTGGTCGGCTCCAAGGTCACCATCGTCTCGCGCAAGGTGCAGACGACGCGTGCCCTGATCCGCGGCATCGTGATCGAGGACAATGCGCAGATCATCCTGGTCGATACGCCCGGCATCTTCTCGCCCAAGCGAAGACTCGACCGCGCCATGGTGTCCACCGCCTGGAGCGGGGCCCATGACGCCGACCTCGTCTGCGTGCTGCTCGATGCCAAGGCGGCAATCGACGAGGAGGCCGACGCGATCCTGAACAAGCTCGCGACGGTCAAGCATCCCGAAAATCCTGGTGCTGAACAAGATCGACCTGATCCCGCGCGAGAAGCTGCTGGCGCTGGCGCAGGCGGCCAACGCGCGCATGAAATTCGAGCACACTTTTATGATCTCGGCGCTGTCGGGCGACGGCGTCGACGATCTGCGCAAGACGCTTGCGACAATGGTGCCGCCGGGGCCGTTCCATTATCCGGAAGACCAGATGTCGGACGCGCCGATGCGGCATCTGGCGGCGGAAATCACCCGGGAAAAGATCTATCGCCAGCTCCACCAGGAACTGCCGTATCAATCCACTGTCGAGACCGACAGCTGGACCGAGCGCAAGGACAAGTCGGTTCGCATCGAACAGACGATCTTTGTCGAGCGCGAGAGCCAGCGCAAGATCGTGCTCGGCAAGGGCGGCGCCACCATCAAGTCGATCGGCGCAGATTCGCGCAAGGAGATCGCCGAGATCCTGGGCGTGCCCGTGCACCTGTTCCTGTTCGTCAAGGTGCGCGAGAACTGGGGCGACGATCCCGACCGCTACCGGGAAATGGGACTGGAATTTCCCAGGGAATGATCCGCAATGATCAGGCCGCAATCAGGCAATGACGAAGAACGGGCCCGATGACCGTACCGAAGAACGTGCTGTGGTTTGAGGTTCTGCTGTATCTGTCGCTGACGCTGGACTCGGTGTCGGTGGCGTTTCGGGACCGTACGCCGAACGACAACATGACGGACCAGGCGATCATTGTCGGAACCGTGATGGCCGGCGGCATGATCCTGCTGCTGCTCTACTTCGTCTACCTCGCCGCCCGTCACCGCATGGGCTGGGCACGCTGGGTGCTGGTCAGCGGCGCTGTTGCTGTCGGTGATTTCCCTGGTGCCGGTGATCGGCCAGCGGGGCATCGAATTCGACAGCGGCATCGAGGTGATCTCCTGCGCGCTGACCGCGATGGGGCTGTATTACTCCTTCACCGGCGACGCGGTGGGGTGGTTCGATACGTGAGGAATGCGTAGGGCGGATAAGTCGCGCGTAATCCGCCGCTGAAACGATGCGCAGAACGGCGGATTAGCTGCGCTAATGCGCCATACATTGTCTCGAAATCCTGTAAACTCCTCCCATGGAATGGACCGACGAGGGCATCGTGCTGGGCGTGCGGCGGCATGGCGAATCTTCCGCCATCGTCGAACTGCTGACGCGCGAGCACGGCCGGCATCTCGGTCTGGTGCGCGGCGGCGCGGGCAAGCGGATGCGGCCGTTGCTGCAGCCGGGCAACAGCGTCACCACGGTGTGGCGGGCGCGGCTCGACGAGCATCTCGGATATTACGCCGTTGAGGGCACGCGCTTGCGCGCGGCCACCCTGCTGGCGTCGGCGCACGCAACCTATGGCGTCACCCATCTGGCTTCGCTGGTGCGGCTGTTGCCGGAGCGCGATCCGCACGAAGACATCTACGAGATGCTCGGCCGCACGCTGGACGATTTTGACGATGCCGGCGACGCGGCCGCGCACCTGATCCGGTTCGAACTCGCCATGCTCGCCGAACTCGGCTTCGGCCTCGACCTGGAAAACTGCGCCGCCACCGGTGCGACCGCTGAACTGATCTATGTCTCGCCAAAATCCGGCGGCGCGGTGTCGCGCGCGGCGGGCGAGCCCTATCGCGACCGGCTGCTGCGGCTGCCGCCGTTCCTGCGCGAGGGCGAGGCGGAGGCGAACGGCTGGTCGGACCAGGACCTGCAGGACGGTTTTCGGCTGACCGGGCTGTTCCTGCTGCGCCACGTGCTGGAGCCGCGCGGGCAGGGCCATTCCGATGCGCGGGACGGGTTCATCAACGCGGTGACGCGAAAACGGGCGCGAATCAGCTCAACCGGCTAGCTCCGCTCTCTCTACGAGTCGTCCCTGCGAACGCAGGGATCCATACGCCGCGGCCCATCCGTGGCGCTGTGGCCCGAGCCGCTTTTCGCCGCAAACACCTGTGGTTATGGGCCCCTGCGTTCGCAGGGGCGACGGTTGTTCCTTTTCGCGTCTTGCTCGATTCACCGCAAAAGTCTAATCCCCGCCCATGGGAAAACGACAGCTGCCGCCGGAAGAACCGGCCGAAATCCACGAGGTGATGCTGCGCGATGCGCTGGAAGAGCGCTATCTCGCCTATGCGCTCTCGACCATCATGCACCGCGCCCTGCCGGACGCCCGCGACGGGCTGAAGCCGGTGCACCGGCGCATCCTCTATGGCATGCGCCTGCTGCGGCTCGACCCCGGCACGCCGTTCAAGAAATCCGCAAAGATCGTCGGCGACGTGATGGGTTCGTTCCATCCGCATGGCGACCAGGCGATCTACGACGCGATGGTGCGCCTGGCGCAGGATTTCTCCTCGCGCTACCCGCTGGTCGACGGCCAGGGCAACTTTGGCAACATCGACGGCGATAACCCGGCCGCCTACCGCTACACCGAAGCGCGCATGACCGATGTCGCCCGGCTGTTGCTGGAAGGCATCGACGAGGATGGCGTCGAGTTCCGTCCGAACTACGACGGCCAGAGCAAGGAGCCGGTGGTTCTGCCCGGCGGCTTCCCGAATCTGCTCGCCAACGGCTCGCAGGGCATCGCGGTCGGCATGGCCACCTCGATCCCGCCGCACAACGCGGCCGAGCTGTGCGACGCCGCGCTGCATCTGATCGACAAGCCCGACGCCAAGTCGAAGTCGCTGCTGAAATGGGTCAAGGGCCCGGATTTCCCGACCGGCGGCATCATCGTCGATTCCAAGGAAAGCATCGCCGAAGCCTACATGACCGGGCGCGGCTCGTTCCGCACCCGCGCCAAATGGACCCAGGAAGAGGGCGCGCGGGGCACCTGGGTCGTCGTCATCACCGAGATTCCGTGGCTGGTGCAGAAGTCGCGGCTGGTCGAGAAGATCGCCGAACTGCTGAACGAGAAGAAGCTGCCGCTGGTCGGCGACGTCCGCGACGAATCGGCCGAAGACGTCCGCCTCGTGATCGAGCCGAAATCCCGCGCGGTCGATCCGGCGCTGATGATGGAATCGCTGTTCCGGCTCACCGAGCTCGAGAGCAAGATCTCGCTGAACCTCAACGTGCTGATCAAGGGCAGGATCCCCAAGGTGGTGGGGCTTGCCGAATGTCTGCGCGAATGGCTCGACCATCTGCGCGACGTGCTGGTGCGCCGCTCCAATTACCGCAAGACCCAGATCGAGAACCGGCTGGAAATTCTCGGCGGCTACCTGATCGCCTACCTGAACATCGACGAGGTGATCAGGATCATCCGCACCGAGGACGAGCCGAAGCCGGCGCTGATCAAGGCGTTCAAGCTGACGGAAGTCCAGGCCGACGCCATCCTCAACATGCGCCTGCGCTCCTTGCGCAAGCTCGAGGAATTCGAGATCCGCACCGAGGACAAGAATCTTCGCGGCGAGTTGAAGGGCATCAAGGCGCTGCTCGGCTCGGAAACCGAGCAATGGTCCAAGGTCGGCGAGCAGGTCCGGAAAGTCCGCGACCTGTTCGGGCCGAAGACGCCGCTCGGCAAGCGCCGCACGATGTTCGCCGACGCGCCCGAGCACGACCTCGCCGCGATCGAGGAAGCCTTTGTCGAGCGCGAGCCGTGCACGGTGGTGATCTCCGAAAAGGGCTGGGTGCGCACGCTCAAGGGCCATGTCGAGGACATCTCGGGGCTCACCTTCAAGACCGACGACAAGCTCGACCACGCCTTCTTCGCCGAGACCACGTCAAAGCTGCTGCTGTTCGCCACCAACGGCAAATTCTATTCGCTCGATGTCGCAAAGCTGCCGGGCGGCCGCGGCCATGGCGAGCCGATCCGCATGTTCATCGACATGGAGCAGGACGCCGCGATCGTGTCGCTGTTCGTCAACAAGGGCGAGCGCAAATTCCTGATCGCGAGCAGCGAAGGGCAGGGTTTCGTCGTCAAGGAAGAGGATTGCGTCGGCAACACCCGCAAGGGCAAGCAGGTGCTCAACGTCACCATGCCGAACGAGGCCTGCGCGATCGCGACCGTGTCGGGCGACACGGTCGCCGTGATCGGCACCAACCACAAGATGGTGCTGTTCCCGCTCGATCAGGTGCCGGAAATGGCGCGCGGCCGCGGCGTGCGATTGCAGAAATATTCCAGCGCCAAGCTGTCCGACGTGGCCGTGTTCGAGCTCAAGGCGGGGCTGACCTGGAAGGATTCCGCCGGCCGCGAGCAGAGCATGAGCGCCAAGGAATCTGGCCGACTGGCGCGGCAACCGCGCCGACGCCGGCCGCCTCGCGGGCGGCCTGCCGAAGTCGAACAAGTTTTTGCGGGGTGTGGAGTAGCGACGCGGTGCCGTAGGGTGGGCATAAGGCAGCGCAGCGCTGTGCCCACCATTCATCGCCGAGCACGCTCGTAGGATGGTGGGCTCGCTACGCTCATGCCCACCCTACGGCATCGCGCGCCTGTAATAGTATTCGAAATTCCGCGCGCTATATAAGTCGCCATCGCGATTCATCGAGGCGGAATGGCGCACGATCACGCTCACCACGATCACTCCCACGCGCATGATCATTCCCATGGTCACGCCGGCCACAGCCACGCGCCGGACAGTTTCGGCTGGGCGTTCGCGATCGGCGCCGCGCTCAATACCGTCTTCGTCATTGCCGAACTGATCTTCGGCTACGCCGCCAACTCGCTGGCGCTGATTTCGGACGCCGTCCACAATCTCTCCGACGTGGCCGCGCTGCTGCTGGCATGGGGCGCGTCGTGGCTGGCGCAGAAGCAGCCGACCGAGCAGCACACTTACGGCTATCGCCGGGCTTCGATCCTCGCGGCGCTGTTCAACGCCGGCCTGCTGCTGGTCGCGGTCGGCGGCATTGCGGTCGAGGCGGTCAACCGGCTCTATGACCCTGCGCCGGTCGCGGGCTGGACGGTCGTGGCGGTCGCCGCACTCGGCGTCGTCATCAATGGCGGCACGGCGCTATTGTTCATGCGCGGCCGTCACGGCGATCTCAATATTCGCGGCGCCTATCTGCACATGGCGGCCGATGCCGGCGTTTCGCTCGGCGTGGTGGTGGCGGCGCTGGTCATCATGGCCACGGGATGGCTGTGGCTCGATCCCGCCATCAGCCTCGTGATCGCCGCCGTCGTGTTCTGGAGCGGCTGGGGACTGGCGCGCGACAGCGTCAATCTCGCGCTCGACGGTGTGCCGCGCGGCATCGAGCTTGCCAAGGTGATGGATTATCTCGGCGGGCTCGAGGGCGTCATCGAAGTGCACGATCTCCACATCTGGGCGATGAGCACCAACGAGACCGCGCTGACCGCACATCTGGTGCGGCCCGGCGGCAGCGACGATGCGTTCCTGCACGGCGTCTGCGAAGAGCTCGCGCACCGCTTCAACATCCACCACGCCACGCTGCAGATCGAGGCCGCCGCCGATGTCTGCAAGCTGGCACCGGCGGACCGCGTGTAGCATCCATCTTGCGCCGCACCGGCTTCGGTCCTACCTTGCCCGCATCGGGGACGAAGCAGGCTCCCCGTCAGACGGCCCGCCGTCCAAGGTCTGCGCACTCTCGATCGTGTCGAGGATGGCGCATGGACGGAAGCGAGACCAACACGGCGACTGGACCAAAACCTTCCACCGCGAACGCGCTGATCAGGCTGCTCTATGTCGCGCGGGGCCTGCGCGGCTTTGGCGACGGCTTTGCGATCATCATCCTGCCGGCCTACATGACCGCGCTGGGATACGATGCGGTCGCGGTCGGCATCGTCGCGACGGCCTCGCTGCTCGGCACCGCGCTGCTGACACTCGTCACCGGCTGGATCGCGCCGCGTCACGATTTGCGGCCGTTGCTGATCGCGGGCGCGGGCCTGATGGCGGCAACCGGCGTCGCCTTTCCCGGCGTCGAACATCTTGTGCTGATCGCACTGGTCGCCTTCGTCGGCACCATCAATCCCTCCGGCGGCGATCTCGGCGTGCTGGTGCCGCTCGAACATGCGGTGCTGGCGCACGGCGCCACCGACGAGCGCCGAACCCAGGTGTTCGCGCGCTACAGCCTGATCGGCGCGCTCTGCACCGCGGCAGGTTCGCTGGCGGCGTCGCTGCCCGATTGGCTGGTGGCCGGCGGCAGCACGCAGCTCGCCGCGTTCCGCCTGATGTTCTACGCCTATGCCGGGCTCGGCATCGTCTGTGCGATGCTCTATCGCTACGTGCCGCATACGCGCGGCGAGGAGAGGGCGCCGCAAACCCCGCTCGGGCCATCGCGCGGCACGGTCTACAAGCTGGCGGCGCTGTTCAGCATCGATTCCTTTGCCGGCGGTTTCGTCGCGCAATCGCTGCTGGTGCTCTGGCTGTTTCAGCGGTTCGATCTGTCATTGTCGGCGGCCGGGCTGTTCTTCTTCTGGTCGAGCACGCTGAGCGCCTTTTCCTATCCGGTCGCGGCCTGGATCGCCAAACGCATCGGCCTCGTCAACACCATGGTGTTCACGCATATCCCGTCCAGCATCTTCCTGATCCTGGCGGCGTTTGCGCCGAACCTCTATGTGGCGCTGGGGCTGCTGCTGTTGCGCTCGGCGCTGTCGCAGATGGACGTGCCGACCCGTACCTCCTACGTCATGGCCGTGGTGACGCCCGCGGAGCGCCCGGCCGCCGCCAGCGTCACCGCCGTGCCGCGCAGCCTTGCGTCTGCGATCAGCCCGGCGATCTCGGGCGCGCTATTGATGACGTCGTTTGCGGGATTGCCGCTGGTGGTCTGCGGCACGCTGAAGATCGCCTACGATCTCGCGCTGCTGTTTTCGTTCCGCCACATCAAGCCGCCGGAGGAACAGGGAGGTTAGAGCGTTTTCCAGCGAAGTGGATACCGGTTCGCGTCAAGAAAACGCGTCAAAACGAAAATCTGGAGGCCCCGTTCCAATTCCATCGGAAAGGGGCTCCAGCGCGGGCTACCAGCACGACGACCGGCGTCCGTCGGGGAGGGGATCCATCACGCGTCGCTCATCGCGCACATGCGACCATTGCACCAGCTTGATTTCAGGCGTGTCGGGGGCGGCAGGCTCTTCCGATTGAAAGGCGACTTTCTGGTTCGCCTGCACCTGGTATTTGGCAGCCTGCGCCAGCCAGTACCATTGCTTGTCGGGGTCGTTGACGGCGCGTTGACGGCATTCAGCTTCGAGTTCGCGTAGGCGGTTCGCATCATTCATGGCCAATTCCAGAACCTGGAGGCTCCAGCATGCTGAAGCCCGTACCATCGAACACCCCTCCCACATGGGCTGTCTGACAACAACTTCTTAGTGATCAGCTATGGAGGTGACGAGGCAATTTATTGAAATTTAAGAATGGATTAACGCGATAACTATGCTGCTGCGCGCAACCAGGCCGAAATTACAGGCTTTTTAGCTGCGATCGACAGCGTCGGGTTGCCTGCATCCTGCACGCGAGCAACCCTCTCCGCCGATTTTGCATACAACTACCGGTGCGTGTTGCGGTAGAGCGCAGCAATCGGCGGCTGAGGTCCGTTCGTAGCACGCCGAACCTTGTGCTCGCCGCTGCTCCACTCATTCCTTCGGCGGCGCCTGCAGCAGGCTCAGTGCCAGCAGCGCGGACAGGCTCAGCGCGGACGACACGATCAGGATGCGGCTGCCCATGACGTCGATCAGCAGGCTGAACGCGAGCGGCGCGCCGGCCTGCGCGATTCGCGCCGGCGCGCCGATGATGCCGAGGCGGTAGGCGTAGTTCTGCGGTCCGAAGATCGCGAGCGGCATGGTGCCACGCGCAATGGTCAGGATGCCGTTGCCGGTGCCGTGGAACACGGCGAAGACGCTGGCCGCGCCGCCGCCGAACAATCCGATGATGACGGCGCCGATCGGGTGCGTGAGGCAGGCGAGCCGGCCCGACAGCAGCGGGTGATAGCGCGACAGAAAGCTCGCCTCGAAGATGCGCGCTGCCACCTGCGATGGCCCGATCAGCGCGCCGGCGGCCACCGCCTGCAGCGAGGTCGCGCCGGCGGCTTCGAGAATGCGCGGCAGATGCGCGGCCATCGCGCCGGTCACGCTCCACGCGGCGGCAAAGGCGAACGCCAGCAGGATCATGGTGCGGTCGAGCGGGATGTGCGGCTTGACGGCGGCGGCCACCGCCGCCTTGGCGCCCGCGACCGGGGGCAGCATCAGCCAGTTGATCGGCAGGCCAATCAGGATATGCGCCGCCGCCCACGCAAAGCAGGTGTTGCGCCAGCCGATCGTTTCCAGCCCCCACGCGGTCAGCGGCCATCCGACCGTGGAGGCAAAGCCGGCGATCAGGGTGATGCCGGTGATCGAGCGCCGCGCCGCGTCGCCATAGATGCGGCCGAGCGCGCCGAAGGCGGCGTCGTAGAGCCCGGCGCCCATGCCGATGCCGAGCAGCAGCCAGGCGACCAGCAGCAGCGGGATCGAATAGGAGAGGCCGAGCAGCGCGAGGCCGGCGGCGAGCACGAGGTTGGAAAGCGACAGCACCGAACGGCCGCCGACCAGATCGATCTGCCGGCCGATGCGCGGGCCAAGCATGGCCGAGATGACGAGCGATGCCGAGAAGGCGGCAAAGATCCAGTTCGAGGATACGCCGAGATCGCGCGCGATCGGATCGGCGAGGATCGCGGGCAGATAATAGCTCGAGGCCCAGGCCAGCGTCTGCGTGGTGCCGAGCGCCACGATGATGGAAAACTGGCTGCGGTTCACGGCGTCTCTCTTCTCGACCAATAGAGCGCCAGCGGCCCGAGCAGGATGCCTGCCGCCAGCACCGAAAATGCCGCCATCCAGGCCGCTGAACTCTGCGGTCCTCCCGCAGCATCCAGCGCCACACCCATCGCCCACGCACCGAGCGCGGACAGGCTGAAGCCGACCGTGGAATGCATCGCCATGGTCGCGCCGCGATAGCTGGGATCGGCGGACATCGACATGCCCGAGGTCAACGCACCGGAATCGGCGGGAACCGTGATGGCATAGACCAGCATCAAGGGCAGCAGCAGCCAGGGCGACTTGTCGGCGAAGAGGCCGATCAAGAGGGCCACCGCGGCGGAAGCGAACATCACAGCCGATATCGCGCGGTGGCGGCCGAACCGGAGCGCGAGTTCATTGCCGAGGATGCTCGCAGGCATCGCCAGCATGGAGAATACCACGCTGACCACGATCGGCGTCAGGATCGAAGCGTCGGAATTCCTGGCGGCGACGAACGTCCAGAACGCCACGAGCCAGGTCCTGATCCCGTACAGTTCGAAGCAATGCGCGCCGTAGCCGAGAACAAAGCCCATGGCCTTGCGATTCCGGAACACCGGCGCGAAATCCAGCAGGCGTCCCGACGCCGGCTTCGGTTCGACCGGCCGCAACAGCAGGCAGACGGTGAGCATCACCAGCGGCCCGGCGGCGGTGACGAAGAATGCGCTGCGCCAGCCCCAGGCTTCCGCGACCAGTTGCGAAACCAGAAACGACACGCCGACGCCGAACGAGAAGCTCGATGTGTAAAGCGTGATGGCGCGGGATGAATCGCCCGGCGCAAGGCGGTCCGTCAGCGCCTTGAGGCCCGGCATATAGGCGCCGGCAAAGCCCGCGCCGGCGATCGCGTTGAACAGGGCGCCCGACCACAGGCCGGTGGCGAGCAGGCCGAACAGCAAGGTGCCGAGCGCGCTGACCGCGGAGCCCGCGATCAGGATTTTGCGCGCGTCGATGCGGTCGGTCAGCGTCGCCAGCACCGGCACGGTCAGCATGTAGCCGGCAGCGCCCGAGCCCGCCAAAAGGCCGGCCTGCGCGCCGCTCAGATGCCATTCCGGAATCAGGAATGCTGCGAGGATGGAAGGCACGACGACGTGCGGGAGCAGGCTGCCAAGCTGCCCCACGCACATCGCGACAATGACGGATCGGCCTTCCAGCGAAATTCTACTCACCCCCGGTTACTCAGGACGCGCAACCGCATCCCGACTTGCCCTGCTGCTTTGCTTTCTCATCCGCGACGCAACATGCGTCAACATCCGATGTTGCAGGTCCGCCGCAGCAATTGCTGGCATCTGCGGCGACCGCGCGGCTGCAGACGCCGGTCTCGGGCAACACCAGTTCGACCCGCTCCGCCGCATCGCGATCGCCGGCGATGTCGGCGGCGATCGAGCGCACTTGCTCATATCCCGTGAGCATCAGGAAGGTCGGCGCGCGGCCGTAGGATTTGATGCCCGCGAAATAGAAGCCGGGCTCGTCCTGCGCCAGTTCGCGCGCGCCGTGCGGCCGCACCGTGCCGCAGCTATGCTCGTTGGGATCGATCAGCGGGGCGAGCGCGACCGGACACTCGATCGCCGGGTCGAGCCGGATGCGCAACTCGCGCGTAAAGTCGAGGTCGGGGCGGAAGCCGGTTGCGACGATGAGTTCGTCGACGACCATGCGACGGGTCGGGCAGGCGGCGAGCGCGCCGACGACGAGGCGGGGTCCGTCGGCCATGAGATGTGAAACGCGAAAATCGCTTTCGATTTCGATCCGGCCCGCCGTCACCAGCGCGGCGAAGGCGGCGCCGAGTTCGCCGCGGGCCGACAGTCTGTCGTTGGCGCCACCGCCAAAAGCCTTGGCGGGATCGTTGCCGCGCAACAGCCAGACCGGCCGGGTCTCCGGCACTTCACGCGCGAGCCTTGCGAGGTCGATCAGCGTGCCGATCGCGGAGTGACCGGCGCCCAGCACGGCGACGGTCTTGCCGGCATAGCGCCCGCGGTCTTTACCCAGCACGTCGGGCATGCCGTAGGCGATCCGGTCCGCCACCTCCGTCTCGCCGATGGCCGGCAGGCCGTTGGCGCCTGCCGGGTTCGGCGAATGCCAGGTGCCGGAAGCATCGATGATCGCGTCGGCCTTCACGACCTTGGGGCCTTGCCCGTTCTGATAGCGGATCTCGAAAGGCGCCTTGTCCCGGCCCTTGGTCTTCATCTTGTCGAAGCCAACGCGGCTGATGCCGGTGACGCGGCTCGACGTCTGAATGTGCGGCTTCAGCGCGGTATGGTTGGCCAGCGGTTCGAGGTAGCGCTCGACGATTTCGGTGCCGGTCGGGTATTGGTCCGGTGCCGGCGAATTCCAGCCCGTCGCCGCCAGCAACCGCGCCGCCGCCTTGTCGATGTTGTATTCCCACGGTGAGAACAGTTGCACGTGGCCCCATTGCCGCATGGCGTGGCCGACATGGTTGCCGGCTTCCAGCACGATCGGCTGCAGGCCGCGCTCCATCACATGGGCGGCGGCGGCAAGGCCGACCGGCCCGGCTCCGATGATCGCGACGGTCTTGGCTTCGCTCATGGTATTCTCCCATAGAACTAGAAGTATCGAAATAAACGTCAAACAAGCGCGGCACGTCAGGCCGCGGTCTTGGTGTTCTTGGCATCGGTGGTTTCCGCGCTCTCCGCGCAGCATTCGGCCGCGAGAAAGCCCAGCAGTTCCCGCATCACTTCGTAGTTGGCGTGGCAGATCAGCGTGGTCGCATCGCGCTCCTGGGTCACGAGGCCGACCACCACCAGGCTCTTGATGTGATGGGAAAGGGTGGAAGGCGCGATCTTCAGCTTCTCCTGCAGTCGCCCGACCGCAAGCCCGGCGCCACCGGCGCGGATCAGCGCGCGGTAGATCTTGAGCCGGGTCGGATTGCCCAGCGCTTCGAGATGTGTTGCGGCGTCGTCGAGTTTCATGACGGTGATATCTCACACATTCGGCGAGGCGTCAACTGTATTTCTAGAATGATGGAAATAAGAGGGAAGGGCTGGCGCCGCGCGATGTGCTGGATCAAACCGGCGCGGGCCTTACCCTCGACAGATCTGCGTTCTGCGGCAGCAGGAACGTGATCAGCGAGCACAACAGCAACATCGCGGCGGAGCCGATCAGGCAGCCCGTGATGCCCGCGACCTGATACAGCACGCCGGAGAGCGCGATGCCGAGAAGGCGGCCGACCGCATTGGCGGCGTAGTAAAAGCCGACATCTTCTGCGGCCTTTTCGGATCCGGCGTAGGCCAGAATGAGGTACGAATGCAGGGACGAGTTGACGGCGAAGGGCAGTCCGAAAAGCGCCAGCCCGACCACGAGAATCACGTCAGGACGTCCGACCTCGGTTGAATTCATGATAATCGCCAGGACAATCGGCACGGCCGCGAGAAGTGCGGCCCAGATTCTTGCCGCCGGCACCTCTCGGCTCAGGCCGTCCGTGCTACGGCTCACGAGCGAGGGCGCGAGCGCCTGAACGCCGCCATAGGCAATGGTCCAGGCTGCCAGGAATGCACCGACCTGAAGGAACTTCCACCCGTATGCGTAGAGAAAGACGGGCAGGCCGACGACGAACCAGACATCTCTTGCCCCGAACATGAAGATGCGCGCGGCCGCCAGGAGATTGACGCCCCGCGACTTGCCCGAACAACTCGCGGATGGTTTTCGAGGATTTTGCTTTGCCAAGCTGCGACGGCAGTAACAGCAGCCCGGCGACAAAGACCACGCCGAGCAGGGCCGCCATCAGCCACAGCGCATGGGTGAAGCCCGCGAAATCGAGCAGAAGCCCCCCGAGGAAGAACCCGATTCCTTTCATCGCGTTCTTCGAACCGGTGAACCAGGCGACCCACCGGAACAATTGCCCGCTGCCCTCCGCAGAGGTTGCCTTGATCGCCGATTTCGATGCGGTCTTGGTCAGGTCCTTGGCGACGCCGGCGATGCCCTGGGCGATCACAACCCACGCGACCGACGCCGCAGCCCCCCAACCGGGATCAAGCGCGGATAACATCAACAAGCCGGCGATTTGGAGCATCTGGCCAACCGCAAGCATGCGGGGAATGCCGAAGCGCGACGCGAAATAACCTCCGGCGAGGTTGGCGCCGATTCCGGCGGCTTCATAGAGCAGAAACAGAAACGCGAGCGTGAACGGCGTGTATCCCAGTCGGAAAAAATGGAACAGGACCAGCATACGCAACGCGCCATCGACCAGCGTGAAGCCCCAGTACGATGCCGTTACGATGAGATAGTTTCGGACCATGACTCAAACGCCCGAACGTTGAACGATGTTGGCGAGATCGACCATTCGGCAGGCGTAGCCGACTTCGTTGTCATACCAGGCATAAACCTTCAGCAGTGTTTCGTCGGTCACCATCGTGCTCAAGGCGTCGACGATCGAACTGCGCGGATCGTTGTTGTAGTCGGCCGAGACGAGAGGCCTGGTCTCCAGGCCCAGGATACCAGCCAACGTGCCTTCGGAGGCGGATTTGAAGAGCTGATTGACCTCCTCGACCGTGGTCGGGCGCTTCAATTCGAAGACACAGTCGGTCAGGCTGGCGTTCAAGACCGGAATGCGCACGGCATGGCCGTTCAGCTTGCCTTTGAGTTCAGGGTAGATCAGCGCGATTGCTGTCGCGCTCCCGGTCGTGGTGGGCTGCATCGAGAGCATCGCGGACCTTGCACGGCGAAGATCCTTGTGCGGTGCGTCAACGACGACGTTGGTATTGGTCGGATCGTGGATCGTGGTGATCTGCCCGTGCCGGATTCCGATCGACTCGTGGATCACCTTGACGACGGGAGCCAGGCAATTGGTCGTGCAAGATGCCGCCGTCAGCAGCCGATGCCGGGCCGGGTCGTAGAGGTGATCATTGACACCGACGACGATGTTGAGCGCGGCCTCGTCCTTGACGGGGGCCGCAACGATTATCCGTTTAACGCCCTGGTCAAAGTAGGCCTGAAGCTGGTCTGGCTTAAGGAATTTGCCCGTGCACTCCAGCACAATGTCGCAGCCGAGATCGCCCCACGCGACGTCGCCTGGACTAGCCTTTTCGCTGAAGCCGATCCGGTTCTTGCCAATCGCAATGACATTGTCGGACTCAACCGCGATCGGCGCGTGCCAGCGACCGTGAATGCTGTCGAATTCGAGCAGATGCGCGGTCGCCGCGATGCCGCCTTTCAACTCGTTGATATGGACGACGTCCAGCCGGTTCTCGGCGCGCGGATCGCTTGATGGGCGGTGGATGCCGCCGAGTGCCGCACGTAGCGCGAGTCTGCCGATGCGGCCCATGCCGTTGATTCCGACTTGCATAGGAGATTTCCTTAAGGGGATACGCGCGTTGTATCGCCGATTTCGTCGAGGCGAGCCTTGATTGCCATGCGGTCCAGCGAGTTCGAACGGAAGGCTGGTGAAGATCTCGATGCGGCGGCGGATCATGGCGTAGAGTTCGTTCAGAAGCGTCGTGCGCTCGGTGGACGACCCCGTGAACTGCGCCGGGTCGGGCAGGGGCCAGGCGCCGGTGACGAACTGGGCGTCGAGATCCGGACAAAACTGACCGTTGGGTGCGTCGCAGAGCGCAATGATGAAGTCCATCCGGGGAGCTTGCGGCCCCTTGAACTCGTCCCACGACTTCGAATGCAGGCGCGACACGTCGTGCCCCAGGGCTTTCAGGCGATCGATGACCTCGGGAACGGGCTCTCGAGCCGGGTCCGATCCGGCGGAGTAGGCCCGGAAGCGGCCACGGCCGATCTTCTCGAGCAGGGCCTCGGCGATGATTGAGCGGGCTGAATTCTGGGTGCACAGAAAGAGGACGTTGAACGCAGGTGT
Organism: uncultured Alphaproteobacteria bacterium; assembly: GCA_963783115.1. Classification (GTDB taxonomy): domain Bacteria; phylum Pseudomonadota; class Alphaproteobacteria; order Rhizobiales; family Xanthobacteraceae; genus Bradyrhizobium. The sequence goes on from CAWAMK010000030.1 coordinate 74,448, forward strand.
CATGAACTTCCCCGTCGCTTCGGATGGTAGATCGAAGGCATCCCCACACAGTTCGGGACGGCCGTTGCAGCAGTCCCGGAGAGAAATTCGAGCAGGTTCCTAAACCCGTCGACATCCGCCCGATAATTCATCGAGCGGCCGTCCTTCTCGACGGAGATCAAACCGGCTCGGCTCAAGATGCCGAGGTGCGTCGACATCGTGTTGTGCGGCACCTCGCAAAGCCTGGCGATCTCACCGGCGGGCAGACTTTGCGGGTGGACGGCGAGCAAATGGCGGACCGCGGCAAGGCGGGTCGCCTGCGCAAGCGATCCAAAACCCTCGATGGCGTTTGCTTCGCGACTATTTGTTTCCATTGACATTCTGCAGCCTTATCGCGTCGATATTTATCGACAAATTGGATGACTGTTTGGAGACGTGTTGTGGAAATGGAGGGAATTTTTGCCTGTTAGCGCGGTAACTATTACTTCGATATGTCGAGAAATCAAGACGTAATTCTTGCGAAGCGTGCGAGTCTGCACTATCGAAGGGTCATCGCGCGGCGACGGCTGGGCGAGATAGAAGAGAGCACGTCTCCAAGCCCCCCGGATGTTCCACCATGAACCTGTTCGAACGTTATCTGTCGCTCTGGGTCGCCCTGTGCATCGTCGCGGGTGTCGCGCTCGGACATCTGTTACCGGGCGTGTTCGCGGCCATTGCGAGCGCGGAAATCGCGCGGGTCAACCTGCCGGTGGCCGGGCTGGTCTGGCTGATGATCATCCCGATGCTGCTGAAGATCGATTTCGGTGCGCTCGGCCAGGTGCGCGAGCACTGGCGCGGCGTCGGCGTCACGCTGTTCATCAACTGGGCGGTAAAACCGTTCTCGATGGCGTTGCTGGGCTCGATATTCATCGGGCACCTGTTCGCGCCATGGCTGCCGTCGGCGCAAATTCCGTCCTATATCGCGGGCCTTATTCTGCTGGCGGCGGCGCCGTGCACGGCCATGGTGTTCGTGTGGTCGAACCTGTGCGAGGGCGAGCCGCATTATACCCTGAGCCAGGTCGCGCTGAACGACGTCATCATGGTGTTTGCGTTCGCGCCGCTGGTGGGCCTCTTGCTCGGCGTGGCGTCGATCACCGTGCCGTGGGCGACGCTGCTGATATCGGTCGTGCTGTATATCGTCGTTCCCGTGATCGTCGCGCAGCTGTGGCGCCGCGCGCTGCTGGCCAGCGGGCCGGCGGCGTTGCAGCGAACCCTGCATGCGCTGCAGCCGGTTTCGCTGGTGGCATTGCTGACGACGCTGGTCATGCTGTTCGGGTTTCAGGGCGAGCAGATCATCGCGCAGCCGCTCGTGATCGTGCTGCTGGCCGTCCCGATCCTGATCCAGGTCTATTTCAATGCGGGGCTTGCCTACTGGCTGAGCCGGCGCTTCGGCGTGGCATGGTGCGTCGCCGCGCCGGCGGCGTTGATCGGCGCCAGCAACTTTTTCGAACTGGCGGTTGCCGCGGCCATCAGCCTGTTCGGCCTCAACTCCGGAGCCGCGCTGGCCACCGTGGTAGGCGTGCTGGTCGAGGTGCCCGTGATGCTGTCGGTGGTCCATCTGGTGAAGGCGTCGCGCGGCTGGTACGAGTCCGGCGCCACGGCATCCGACACGGTCAAGGAGACGGCCCGGCCATGACCGTCACGATCTATCACAACCCCGCCTGCGGCACCTCGCGCAACACGCTTGCCATGATCCGGCAGAGCGGCGAGGAGCCCGAGGTGATCGAATATCTGAAGACGCCGCCGAGCCGCGCGCGGCTGGTCGAACTGATCGCGGCGATCGGCATTTCGCCGCGCGAACTGCTGCGCGAAAAGGGCACGCCTTACGCAGAGCTCGGCCTTGCCGATCCGAAATGGACCGACGACGAGCTGATCGACTTCATGCTGGCGCATCCGATCCTGATCAACCGGCCCATCGTGGTGACGGCGAAGGGCGTACGGCTGTGCCGGCCGTCGGAACTGGTGCTCGATTTGCTCGACAACCCCGTCCAGTCCTTCGTCAAGGAGGACGGCGAGGCGGTGACGCGCGCGTAGAGGATGCATGTCCCGGACGTGGCACGGCATGCAGTGACGCGCCGCAAAGCCGAGGCTTCTCCCGGCTCAAGGCCGGGACGACGAGAGCTTTGTGAAAGCTCGGCACAAGGGTGGACAAAGCACACCGTAGGAGTCGCGCGAAGCGCGATCCCGAGACACGTTGCGCCGCGTCCGGGGCAAGTGAGCTTTCCACGGATCACGATTGCGCGGCATAATCGGCGCATGGAACTCACGCCCCGCCTGCGCCTGATGAACTGGCTGGTCAGCCAGGGCCTCACAGGCCTGCCCGAAAACGATCTGATCCGCGGTTTCTGCGAACGCTGCCGCGCCGAAGGCCTGAACGTGTCGCGCGGCATGGTCTTCATCGACACGCTGCACCCGATCTTCGAGGGCCGCGGCTTTCGCTGGAACGATGCCGAGACCAACGAAAGCGACGTCTTCGAATATGGCTCGACCAGCGAGGGCGAGGCCGCGGAGGCCTGGCGGAGTTCGATCTTCTACCACATGCTCGAAAACGGCCACGAGGAACTGCCGGTCGATCTCGTCCTCGGCGACGCGGCCTCCAAATACAAATTCATGGGAGACCTCGCCGAGAAGGGCCACAAGCATGCGGTGGCCTATGTGCATCGGTTCGGCGAGGCCGGCACCATGGGGCAGATGGACTGCGTCTATTCCTACTGGGTGACCCGGCGCGACGAGGGCTTTGGTTCGGAAGGCATGGCCGCACTGCGCGACCTCGTGCCGGTGCTGGGGCTTGCGATCAAGACCGCGGCGCAGGCCGATATCGCCAAGACGCTGGGGCGGGTCTATCTCGGGCGCGACGCCGCCGAGCAGGTGCTGCGCGGAAAAATCGCGCGCGGCGTCACCGAGCGCATCAATGCGGTGCTGTGGTTCTCCGACCTGCGCGGCTCGACCGCGATCAGCGAAAGCATCGAGCCCGGCGAGATCATTCCGTTCCTCAACGATTATGCGCAGGCCTCGATCGACGCCATCCATGACGCCGGCGGCGAGGTGCTGAAGCTGATCGGCGACGGCGTGCTGGCGATGTTCACGCATGACAACATGGCGGTGGCCAAACGCGCCGCGCTGCGCGCCGAGCATCGCTTTCGCCGCAACATGAAGGCGCTGACCGCCCGCCGCGTCGGCGAAGGCCGCCCGGTGACGACGGCCCATGTCGGCCTGCATGTCGGCGAGGTGTTTTACGGCAATATCGGCAGCGACGACCGGCTCGACTTCACCGTGGTGGGGCCGGCCGTCAACGAGGTCAGCCGCATCGCCTCGATGTGCCGCTCGGTCGACCGCGAGTTGTTGATGTCGTCGGCGTTCCGCGCCGGCCTCGACGCGGCGGGGCGAAACTATCTGGTCTCCACCGGCCGCTACGCGCTGCGCGGCATCGGCCGCGCGCAGGATCTTTACACGCTCGATCCGGATATTGCCGCGGATGAAGTCGTGGCGGGGAAGTACGAGCGGTATCTGGCGTCCTGAGCCAGCGTTTGCCGAGGTACCGGCCTTGATTCACGTCAAGGCGCGCATCTTCGCCGCCAGCTTAATTGGGCGTGGAGGTAGAGGCACATGTCCACGACCGAGATCGCGCAACGTCATTTTACGGCTGCGCTGGCTGATGCGGAGGCCAACGGGCAGGGTGCTGACAGCGTCTGCCGCGCGATGCTCAGTCTTGTCGTCGCCAAATATCTCGAGAGCAGGGCGGTTTCCGACGTTCAGTCGGAGCTTCGCTTCGTCGCCGACAATTGCGATCCCGACACCGATTTCATGTTCATGCGCCCCTGCAGCTTTGGTCCGCAGCGTGTAGAGCCCGATTGCGGCGAGCGAGAACACCGTCAGCACCACGCCAAGCGCGAACAGCGCCTCGTGCGAGATCGTGGCGGCGAGCCAGACGCCGATTGCCGCCGTCATCATCTGCCAGAAGCCGACCAGCGCGGATGCCGCGCCCGCTTTGTCGCCGAACGGGGACAGCGCCTGCGCCGTTCCCAGCGGGTTGACGATGCCCATGCCGAGCAGGAACACGCTCACCGCGCCGAGATAGGAGAGGAAATTCGGGCTGTAGAGCGAGACCAGCAGCATTGCGATGCCACCGGTGACGGCGGCCAGCAATCCGCCGCGGATCGAGCGGTCGAGCCCGTAGCGTGGCGCCAGCCGGGTCGCGAGCATGCCGGCCGCGAATACGATCAACACGGTGCCGGCGAAGAACAGGCCGAGTTGAATCGGCGTGAAGTGCATCGACTCGATCAGGATACGCGGCGCGGCCGAGAACACCGAGAACAGGCTTCCCATGATCAGGCTCACGGTCGCGGCCGGCACGACGAAGCGGCGGTCGGCGATCAGGCCAAGATAGGTTTTGGCGATGGCGAGCGGATCGAGCGGCGTGCGCGTGGCGTGATGGGTCTCGCCGAACACGGCGGCATAGGCGAGCGCGCCGAGCGCCGCAAAGGCCGCTACCAGCACGAATTCCGAACGCCAGCCGAAATGAATGCTCGAGCGCGCCGCCGAGCAGCGGCGAGAAGCCGGGCGCTGCCGCCATCGCGATCATGATCAGCGCCATCGCGCGGGCCAGCGCCGCGCCGGAAAACATGTCGCGGGCGATCGCGCGGGACAGCACCGAGGTGGCGCAGGCGCCCGCCGCCTGGACGACGCGGCCGATCAGGAGCCCGGTCAGGTCGGTCGCCAGCGCGCACCAGACGCTGCCGATGAAGAACACGCCGAAACCGATCAGCACCGGCCAGCGGCGGCCGTACCGGTCCGAGATCGGCCCGACCGCGAGCTGGCCGACGGCGAACACGGCGAGAAAGATCGTGATCGCCGAAGTGACCGCCGCGCTGGTGACGTTCAGCGACGCCGCCATCTGCGGCAGCGACGGTAGCAGGATGTTGGTGGCGAGCGTGCCGGTCGCGGCAAGGCCCGCCAGAACGGCGATCTGCAGGGCAGTCGAGGATTTTTCGGCGCGGGGCGGGGCGTCGATCGCGGCGGTCTGGTCGGTCATGGCGGGTTCCTGGTCCATATGATTTAAGATGATGTGTATCATATAAAGCGGGATGGGAAAGCAACAATCGGCCGCATAGGGGGAGTTTGGAAGAAAATGCGCGCTCACCGCGCCATTGCGAGCGAAGCCGAGCAGCGCATCTGTACCAACTTCTGTCCGAACGTTTCCCTCAGTAGCGGCGCTCCCGAAACGATTTCATTTTGTGCCATCTACAGCTTGAACCATGGCCTCTACGGCATCGCCCAGTTTCAAACCGCTTTCGCGTACCAACGTCCGCCAGGTGTGGAAGCTGAGCGCGAGATGCAGCATCGCGCGCTGCTTTTTTTTCAGCTTTTCGCCCAGCACGTCCGGATAGGCTGCCATGTACGGCCCCCATCGCATGTCGGAGATTTCCCGGGTGAGGGCGTGATACTCGGCGTCGCGCAGCACGCAGGCGGCGAGCGATGCGTTGCGCGCGTACCAGCTATAGATCGCCGTGAGGCCGGTCCGCAGACGCTCGCGCCGATCCGCAACCGAACGCCACGGCTCCGGTTCCGGAAGCGGATCGCGATCCATCGCATGTCCCGAGCAGGCGAGAAAGAGGCTGCGTTCGTCGGGAAAGTGCGCGTAGAGCGTATGGCGTTGCACGCCGGCGCGATCGGCGATCATGCTGATCGTCGTCGCCGCCGGACCGACGCTGCCGTGCAGATCCACGGCGGATTCGACGATGCGTTGCCGGGTCTGCGCCTGCTGCTCGGCGCGGCGCTTCAGGATGTAGGTCCGAGACATCTTGTTTAATTGCACAAGTGCGTGCATCCATTATTGACAGTCGCCAGAATTTCACTGTACATATGTGTATTATCAAATTCGACGTATGTACATCGCCCCCAGTGTTTTTCCTAACTTATTGTCGTGATGGAGGAATTCATGGAGACCAAAGTCAGCGAAATCGCCAGCGGCATCTACCGTCTTTCGACCTATGTGCCGGACATTGCCCCGCCCGCGGGCTTCACCTTCAACCAGTTCCTGGTCCTCGGCGACGAGCCGCTGATGTTTCACACCGGCCTGCGCAAGATGTTTCCGCACACCCGCGAAGCGCTCAGCCGGATCATCCCGCCCGAGCGGTTGCGCTGGATCGCCTATGGCCATTTCGAGGCCGACGAGTGCGGGGCGATGAACGAGTGGCTCGCCGTCGCACCACAGGCGACACCTGCGCATGGCCAGACCGGCTGCATGGTGTCGCTGAGCGATTTCGCGGACCGTGAACCGCGCGCGCTCATGGACGGCGAGGTGATCGACATCGGCGGTGGCAAGCGCGTGCGCTTCATCGATACGCCGCACACGCCGCACGGCTGGGACGCCGGCGTCCTGTTCGAGGAATCGACGCAAACCTTGCTGTGCGGCGACTTGTTCACGCAACTCGGCAACGACAAGGCGCTGACCGACGGCGACGTGGTCGGGCCTGCGATCGCGGCGGAAGACATTTTCAACTATTCAAGCCTCAGCCCGGGCATGGGCAGCACCATCCGCGGCCTCGCCAGCCTCGCGCCGCGCACGCTGGCACTCATGCACGGTCCCTCTTTTACGGGCGACGGCGCCGCAGCCTTGCGTGCCCTGGCGGACGATTACGACCGCCGCATTTCCGGGAAGGTGTTCACGGACGCTGGGAGGCCGGCGGCCTGACGTTCCGGGTTAGGGCCTCAACACCCCGCCGGCTCGCCCACCATGTCCGGCTGCCGCGCCAGCGCGACGGCCGGCGAGATCCAGATCACCAGCGCCTGCGCGCCGAAGATCGCGGCCGCCAGATAGAGGCAGGCTTCCGCGCCATAAAGCCCGCCGACGATGGCGCCGAGCGCCGAGCCGAGCGGGCGGGCGCCATAGCTCATGATGTTGATGGCGGAGACGCGGCCGAGCAGCGACGGCGGCGTCACCGATTGCCGCAGCGTCGTGGTCGAGATCACCCACAGGATCGGGCCGGCGCCGAGCAGGAAGAAGCTGAGCGCCGCGAGCCATGGGCTGGGCGCGATCGTCGTCAGCGCCATCACGACCGCGGCGGCGAAGCCGGTGACGGGGCCGAGCCCGATCACGGTGCCGAAGGCGAGCCGCTGCATCACCCGCGTCGCCGCCAGCGCGCCGACCACCATGCCGACGCCATACATCGCCGAGCGTGACGCCGACGCCGGTCGCCGACAGTCCGAGATGGCGCACGGCATAGGGCACGAACACGGCGAGCAGCAGGAAGGAGGCCGTGTTGAAGATGAACTGGGTGATGAACACCGGCCGCAGCAACGGATGATGCAGCACGAAGGCGGCGCCTTCCTTGATCTCCTGCAGCGGATGGCGACGCGGCGCGGGCGCGCGGGCCGGTTCATGGATGCCCGACAGCAGCACGACGGCGACGACCGATAACGCCGCGGCAAAGCCGAAGGCGGGCGCGGCGCCGACCCATCCGACCAGCACGCCGCCGAGCGCCGGGCCGCTGGCGAACGCGATCGTGCGCGCCAGTTCGATCCGCGCATTGGCTGCGGGCAGTTGTTGCGACGTCACCAGCGACGGCACCAGAGCCGGTGCGGCGACGCTGTAGGCCACCGTTCCGCACACCGCGATGAAGCCGAGCAGCGAAAGCAGCGGCAGCGTCATCTGGCCGAGCCAGATCAGCAGCAGGATGCCGGCAAGCGCCGCGGCGCGCAGCGCCTCCGAGCCCGCCATCAGCCAGCGCCGCGAGATGCGGTCGGCGAGCAGGCCGGCCGGAATCGCGAACAGGATGAACGGCAGCGTCAGCGCGGTCTGCAGCAAGCCGGTCTGGCCTTCGCCGACGCCGAGCAGCAGCACGGCGACGATGGGCGCTGCGGCCAGCGCAATCTGCTCGGCCGACTGTGCGGCGAGGTTGGACCAGGCCAGGCGGTTGAAGGTAGCGGGCAGGCGAGGTGCGTCGGCGGCGGACATGGCGGGATTCCTTGCGGGATTCGATCCTGCCCTCACTCTCTGATGTGAGGACGATCGAACCCACCCGTTTCCCGACAAGGGCTGCTCGAGAAAAAGGCCCGCCGCGGATGGCGGCGGGCCTCGTTCGCATTTTGGCTATGGCGGATCAGTCCGCCGCTTCGATTACGTTTTCGGTCCGAGCGTCGCCTTGCCCGTTCCCGAGATCGTCGTGGGTGACATCACCGGGTCGTCTGCCTCTTCGATCACGGGCGGCTCGACCGGACTGGCCAGTTGCTGCGCGGCCAGCGCGTTGGTCAGGCTGGTCAGCGCGTCGGGGCCGGCGGCAAAACCGCCTTCGGCCAGAATCTTGTCGATGATCGGCTTGAACGCCGAGACCGACAGCAACTGCGCGGCGAGGCCGTCGCCGAGACCGATGCCGTTGCCATGGCCGTTCATCGCGCCGTTGCCGCCGCCGCGGCCGAGCATGCCGCCGGTGTCGAAGATACGGATGTCCGAAATCTTCTCGATCGGCTTGACCGCCTCGGCCAGTGCGCTCGGGATGATGTTGATGCGCGCCAGCGTCAGATCGTAATCGACCATCTCCTGCGACAGCTTGTTGCGCGCTTCCGCCTTCAGCGCCGCCACTTCGGCCTCGGCCTGGCCGAGCGATTTGACGCCGGTGGCGCGGGTGATCGCGGCGGCGGCGTCGGCCTTGGCCAGCACGCTGATGGCTTCCGCCTTGTTGGCGGCGGCCTGCTTTTCGGCTTCCGCCATCACCGTGATCGGCATAGCGTTGGTCTCGGCGGCTTTTCGCGCCGCGATCACGTTGATGACCTTGTCGCGCTCGGCGATTTCGGTGGCGCGTGCGGTGGTGACCTTTTCCTCGGCCGAGATGGCGAGCGCCCGCGCGGTCTCGGCGATGGTCTGCGCATCGGATTGCTCCGTGCTCTTGGTGGCGACGATGATCGCGGCTTCCTGCGCGACGATCTGGAGTTCGCGCTCGACTTCGGTGGTGCGGCGTTTGACGGCCAGGTCGGCTTCGATCTTGCGGGTGTCGCGGGCCTGGTTGGCTTCGGTCTGCTTGTTGGCGACCGCCAGTTCCTGCTGAATCTGGTATTCGGCTTCGTTCTGAAACGCCGTCTGTTCGACCTTCGCCGCCTCCGCGCGCATCGCGGCCGTCATGTTGGCGATGTCGCGCTGCTGCGCCAGTTCGGCTTCGCGCTTGGTGCTCTCGATGGTCAGCGTGGTCTGCCGCGCTACGAGATCTTGCTGGGCGATATTGACCTCGGTGGTGCGGACGATCTGGTTGCGCTCCTGCTCGCGCTCCCGCGTGATCCTGGTCAGCGTCGTCAGACCGTGGGCGTCGAAGAAATTGCTCGGGTTGAAATGCTTGATGTCGCTCTGGTCGAGTCGCGTCAGCGACACCGATTCGAGTTCGAGGCCGTTGTTCTGGATGTCGGCGCCGACCGCGTCCTGCACCGACTTGACGAAGGTCGCACGTTGCTCCTGCAACTCTTCGAGGTTCATGGTGGCGGCGACCGAGCGCAGACCGTCGACGAATTTCGCTTCGATCAGCTCGCGCAGTTCGCTCGCCTCATTGGTGCGGCTGCCCAGCGTCTGCGCGGCCAGCGCGATCGACGACGCGTCAGGTTTGACGCGGACATAGAATTCGGCGCCGATGTCGACGCGCATACGGTCCTTGGTGATCAGCGAATCCGGGCCGCCGCGGGCGACCTCCAGCCGCAGCGTCTTCAGGTTGACCGCAGCCGTCGAGTGAAAAACCGGAAGCACGAGCGAGCCGCCGTCGAGGACGACCTTCTGGCCGCCGAGGCCGGTGCGGACATAGGCTTCGTCACGGGTCGAGCGGCGATAGAGTTTTGCAAGCAGAAGTCCAATAACAAGAACGACAATGACGCCAATAGCGACGGGTACTGCAAGTTCCCACATGTGTTTCAAGCCCTGTCTGATCGTTGTTGTGCAATGAGGTCGGCGGGTGCGGAGATGGCGATAAAGCTCCTGGCATCACGGTCGACCAGCAACACGCTGGCGCCGACCGGAAGCGGCGTGGATTCGGGACTGGCGCGTGCGACGAGAGAGTGCCAGTTGCCGAAGACATCCTTGAGACGGACACGGCCGGGCAATCCCTGGTCGAGCGGCCCGACGGAGACTTCGGCGACGTGACCGACAAAGTCGTCATTATCGACCACATAGGTCTCGTCGCGGGGAATGATTCGCGCGATGCCGCGGCTGGTGACGCGGATGGCGGGCAGACTGACGGCTGCGGCGGCAAGCGCGGCGATCGTCGACCGGCACGACAGTGCCCACGCCGTGCGCGAAGCCCTGCAGCAAGAAGCCTGCGATTGCGAACACGCCGAGCGCGAGGATCGATCAGGATCAACAGCGGCAGCCGTCCGGCGTTGACCCACAGAAACAGCCCGCCGATGGCCGCTGTCGCTGTCGGTTTCGAGCCGCGATGTCCTTGCCGATCAGTTCGCTGATCGAAAAGCCGACCATCATCGTCAGCAATTCGATGCCGCCCAGGGCGACCATGATTGCGGCTGATATCGCGAACGGACGTACGTCGGGCGCCAGCAGGATATCGGTCACTGCACTCATTGCTGCGATTTGATCCTTTCAAGCCGTGCTGCGATTTCCTTTTCGCGGTGCAGGCGGTCGAGTTCGTCGAGCTCCTTGTCGCCGAGCACGCTTGCAGCGGGCACGCCGGTGACGCGTGCGATCGCCGCCATGGCGCGATCGGCGCTCATCGTATTAGTCGTGGGAGACGGCCCGACCAGGTTTCAAGTGGCGCGTGCTGCAGCGAGGCTCGCCTCGAGATCGGCGAGGCGGCTTTCGGCTTCACGTCGCGCGCCAAGCATCGCCTGCAAGGCCTTGGTCTGCTCGTCGATTTCGAGTTCGACGAAATCCATCGCGCGTTCGAGCGCGATGGCCTGCGACTCCAGATCAATTTGCCGTGCAACGCCGGCGCGCGCGAGATCTTCGCGGTTTTCTGCAATCGCGAGACGAATTTTTTCGGTCAGCCCTGCGACTTCGGCGTCGAGCTCCTCGCGCCGCCGCTTGAGGCGGAATTCCTCGGCGCGCGATTTGCCGAGCGCATAGCGCGCTTCGTCGGCGCCGGCGTCGATCTCGCGGATCGCCTGCTTGACCAGCGCGAGCTTGTTGCTGTTCTCGGCGTTGTCGATGGTCTGGCTGGCGATGGCGGCAAGAAGCCGGCCCATACGTGCAAGGATGCCTTCGTGAAGCATGGTCTTCTCCTCCGGTTGGATTGATTTCGATTTGACGGCGATCTGGATTTCGTAGGCGTGGCCGTCTGAGACCAGGTGAGCCGGGAAGGGACTATCCCAGCCGGCAAGATAGCCCGGCACATCGAACGGCACCAAGACGCGTCCCTGGACAGTGCTAATGGTCAGTGAAGTTGGGCCCTTGATCGCAAACAACTTGTCGTCGAGTGGAATTTGGCGCAGCGCGGCACCCGCCACGTAGCCGGCGCGGTCGCGCAGGCCGAGCGTCACCAGCCGCGCGGGCAGGCCGGTCTCGACGCGGATTTTTTCGTAGGCCTGGGCGTGAAGGGCGACGAGGTTGGCGCCGACAGGCGCAACCTCGGCGAGGATCGCCATCATCCGGTCGTAGGCCGCAAAGGTCGCCTCGATGGCGGCGATGCCGGCCTCGTCGGGGGCGAGGGCGTATCGCAGCGTGGCCGTCGGCGTCTCGACCGGGATCTTGATCATGCTCTCAGCATAAAGCACTTCCTCAGTACTTTACAGAGGTGCGCCGGTATCATTTTCGTGATTGCTAGATGCAGTTGCAAATGAGTTGCAATAAGGAGGGATATCGGTCATCTTGCTGAAATGGATGCCCGAACGCCCGCCTTGGATTCAGAAGCCCCCGATCGAGAGTGTACCGATGACCGATACGGACTGCCGCCGGCTGGCGCGCTGACGCCGCCGCTGGCACCCAGAAGAGCCTGCCTGAAGTCAATTCGACCATCGCTGTGCCCTTTGGCGGGCATTGGTCGCGGCGGCTGCTGGCCTTCCTCGGCCCCGGCTACCTGGTCTCGGTCGGTTACATGGACCCCGGCAACTGGGCCACCGACCTCGCGGGCGGTTCGAAGTTCGGTTACACGCTGCTGTCGGTGATCCTGCTGTCGAACCTGATGGCGATCCTGCTGCAGGCGCTCGCCGCGCGGCTTGGCATCGTCACCGACCGCGATCTCGCGCAGGCCTGCCGCGCCAGCTTTTCGCGGCCGGTGAACTTCATGCTCTGGCTGGCCTGCGAGGCCGCCATCATCGCCTGCGATCTGGCGGAGGTGATCGGCACCGCGATCGCGCTCAATCTGCTGTTCGGCATTCCCCTGATCGGCGGCGCGCTGATCACCGCGCTCGACGCCTTCCTGCTGCTGCTGTTGATGAACAAGGGTTTTCGCTTCCTCGAAGCCTTCGTCATCTCGCTGCTGATCGTGATCGCTGTCTGCTTTGGGGTTCAGATCGCAGCGGCCGCGCCGCCGGTTGCCGCCGTTCTGAAGGGCTTCATTCCGTCGCCCGAGATCGTCACCAACCCCGAGATGCTCTACATCGCCATCGGCATCATCGGCGCCACCGTGATGCCGCATAATCTCTATCTGCACTCCTCGATCGTGCAGACCCGCGCCTATGAGCGCAACGACAAGGGCCGCCGCGAGGCGATCAAATGGGCGACCACGGATTCGACGATCGCGCTGATGCTGGCGCTGTTCATCAACGCCGCCATCCTGATCGTCGCCGCCGCCACCTTCCATGCGAGCGGCCGCACCGAAGTGGCCGAGATCGGCCAGGCCTACGAATTGCTGTCGCCGCTGCTCGGGCTCGGCATGGCGTCGACCCTGTTCGCGGTGGCGCTGCTCGCTTCCGGCTTGAACTCGACGGTGACGGCGACGCTGGCCGGCCAGATCGTGATGGAAGGCTTTCTGCACCTGCGCCTGCCGAGCTGGGCGCGGCGGCTGTTGACCCGCGGCATCGCCATCGTTCCGGTCGTGATCGTCACCGCATCTCTACGGCGAGCGCGGCACCAGCCAGCTGTTGGTGTTCAGCCAGGTCATCCTGTCGATGCAATTGCCGTTCGCGGTGATCCCGCTGGTGCGGTTCGTTTCCGATCGCCGCAAGATGGGCCAGTTCGCGATCTCCCGCAGCGTGGCCGTGGTGGCGTGGATCGTCGCGGGCATCATCGTCGCGCTGAACGTGAAGCTGTTGTTCGAGACGTTCTTCGGGTGAAGAGGCGAGTGGCGAGTGGCGAATAGCGAGTAGGGAAGGCGGTAATCCATTCGCTATTCGCTACTCGCCATTCGCCCTCTCAATCCTGCGGCTCGGACAGCATTTCGCCCGACGCGTCGATCCGCAGCCAGCCTGACGGCGCCAGCCGTTGCTGCGGCAGGAAGCGGCCCTTGTAGTCCATCTTCTTGGAGCCCTCGATCCAGTAGCCGAGATAGACGTAAGGCAGCCCGAGCCGGCGGGCGCGGGTGATGTGATCGAGGATCATGAAGGTGCCGAGCGAGCGGTTCTGCTGCGACGGCTCGAAGAACGAATACACCATCGACAGCCCGTCGCTGAGCACGTCGGTCAGCGCCACCGCGATCAGCTCCTCGCCGCGCCCGGTGATGCCGGTATCGATGCCGCGCTTGCGGTATTCGATGATGCGGGTTTCGACATGGCTGTCCTCCACCATCATCGCGTAGTCGAGCACGGTCATGTCGGCCATGCCGCCATGGCGGTGCCGCTTGTCGAGATAGGCGCGAAACACCGAATACTGCTCCGACGTCGGCACGGCGCTGCGCTGCTCGCCGACGATGTCGGCATTGCGTGCCAGCACCTTCTTGAAATTGCGCGAGGGGCGGAATTCGTTGGCGACCACGCGCACGGACACACAGGCGCGGCACTGGTCGCAGGCCGGGCGGTAGGCGATCGACTGGCTGCGGCGGAAGCCGCCATGGGTCAGGAGGTCGTTGAGGTCGCCGGCCTTGTCGCCGACCAGATGCGTGAACACCTTGCGCTCGTGCCGGCCCGGCAGGTACGGGCAGGGCGAGGGCGCCGTCGAGATAGAATTGCGGGGTGTCACGCGAATGCTGGGTCACGAGGGGTCGTCAGGCCTCCGAAACAGATCAACCATAGCGCTTTCGCGCGAATTAGACACCGGTTCGCGTTAAGAAAACGCGTCAAAACGAAAAAAGAGCCGGTCCGGCCCGGATACTTTTTCGGGCCGGACCAACTCTAGCATCGCGCCACCAGGGCTGACGGTCAATTACAGTTTGCTGTTCGCTCAGTAGCTGCTGCGCGGCGAGGGCACTACCTGGGTACGAACCGAGCTGTTGATGACCACGGTTCCCAGGATGATGTCGTGCAGCAGTCGGCGGCGGCCGTTGAACAGCCCGACCAGCAGCACCAGTGGCGTCAGGAACGAGACCGAGACCCAGTACAGCACGGCATGGCAGGCGCCGAGCACGAAATACCCCGGTGCGCCGTACCAGGTGCGCACCTCCAGATCCATCGCGCGCATGCCCATGGTGGCCGAATGCGGGCCGCCGATCGAGGCGCCGTAATAGACGATCGCCCACACGATGGTCGCCGGCCATGCCAGCCAGAACAGCATCCAGCCGAGCCCGAGCGTGATCACGCCGAACACGGCGATGAAGATGTAGCCGAGGATGACGGGTACCGACAGCACGACGAGGTCGATCAGGAACGCAAACACCCGCCGCGTCAGCACGCCGCGAAACAGTTCCGGCTGCAGATCCGGATCGAACGCATGCGGCGGAACCCCGCCATCGTTCCGCCAGGCGCCGTTAGTATTTGAGGCGCCGCCGGTATTGCCAGAGCCGCTATAAGACATGGTCCGTCCTCCAGGCCAGATATTCCCGACCGAGAGATGGGAACCAGCCGCGCCGCCGCCAAGGGCCTGCGACCATTAACAACGTGCAATATTTGGCGGGCGGCGAATGGCGAATGGCGAATAGTGAGTGGCGAGTAGCGAAGCGCAAAGCCCCATTCGCTACTCGCTATTCGCCCTTTCGCAACTTCTCCGCCGCCTTCGGCGCAAAATACGTCAAGATCCCGTCCGCGCCGGCGCGCTTGAAGCCGAGCAGGCTTTCCATCATCGCGCGGTCGCCGTCGATCCAGCCATTGTTGGCGGCGGCCGCGATCATCGCGTATTCGCCGGACACCTGGTAGACGAAGGTCGGCATCGAAAACGTATCCTTCACGCGCCGCAGCACGTCGAGATAGGGCATGCCGGGCTTCACCATCACCATGTCGGCTCCTTCCGCGATGTCGAGTTCGACCTCGCGCAGCGCCTCGTCGGAATTGGCGCTGTCCATCTGGTAGGTGCGCTTGTCGCCGGTCAGCGTCTTGGCCGAGCCGATGGCGTCGCGGAACGGGCCGTAGAAGGCGGAGGCGTATTTCGCGGCGTAGGCCATGATCTGCACGTCGAGAAAACCTGCCTCGTCCAGCGCCTCGCGGATCGCGCCGACGCGGCCGTCCATCATGTCCGACGGCGCGATCACGTCGCAGCCGGCCTCGGCCTGCACCAGCGCCTGCCGCACCAGCACCGCCACCGTCTCGTCGTTGAGGATCTTGCCGTCCTCGATCAGCCCGTCATGGCCATGGCTGGTGAAGGGATCCAGCGCCACGTCGCAAAGCACGCCGATGTCAGGGAATTCCTTCTTGATTGCGCGCACCGACTGGCAGACCAGATTGTTCGGGTTGAGCGCCTCGGAACCGATCTCGTCGCGCAGGGACGCCTCGGTATAGGGGAACAGCGCGATACAGGGGATCTCGAGCTTCATCGCCCGCTCGGCGTCGCGTACCGCCTGATCGACGGTGAGGCGGTCGACGCCGGGCATCGAGTTGACGGGCGTGCGTGTGTTGGTTCCGTCGACCACGAACATCGGCCAGATCAAATCGTTCGTGGTCAGGACGTTTTCGCGCACCAGCCGCCGCGCCCATTCCGCCTTGCGGTTGCGCCGGGGGCGGATCGCAAGGTCCAGCGAGGTGGAGGCGAGGGCGCCCTGCCGCCGCGGCGCGTCACGCATTTCGATCGGACGCCCGAATTTGATCGCCATGTGATGGGTGCTCCTTAAGGCGGCGGGTCAGTTTTGATTTGTTCCAGTTCTAGCACCTTGCGGCCGTTCCGTCACCGCGCCTTGATCCATCTCATCGGCAATTGATTTTGCCGCCCCGGCGGGCCAAGACAGGCGGCCATGAGAACATCCAA
Organism: uncultured Alphaproteobacteria bacterium; assembly: GCA_963783115.1. Classification (GTDB taxonomy): domain Bacteria; phylum Pseudomonadota; class Alphaproteobacteria; order Rhizobiales; family Xanthobacteraceae; genus Bradyrhizobium. The sequence continues at coordinate 90,658 of CAWAMK010000030.1, forward strand.
GCACGCATCCGTCCCCCGATCCGAGGCCGGCGCCCAGGTCAGCTGCCATGTCTGACGCCTCGGCGCGCGATCAGGGGCGGGACAAGTCCCGGGACAATGCGATGTCGATGGCGGCGATGTCGTCGGAGCGGATCGAGCCCGACGAGAACGTGTGGACGCGCCGGCTGGTGCTGTTCCTGCGCATCATGGCCGTTCTGTCGATCCTGAAGGGCCTGTACCACTGGGCGCAGGTGACCGGATTTATCGGTGGCGAGGAAGAGGCGTTCGAGAACCAGTCGATGGCCTGGCAGACCGCGACCGTCTATTTCGCCGTGATCGAACTCGTCGCCGCCGTCGGCCTGTGGCTTGCGACACCCTGGGGTGCGGTGGTGTGGCTCACCACCGTGGTGTCGATGGCGGTGATCGAACTGATGTTTCCGGGCATCTACGGCGGCAGCCTGACGGTCGTGGGATTCGAAGCCGTGATGCTGGCGGCGTATCTGGCGCTCGCCTGGATGGCCGCGCGCGAACGGCCACCGTAGCGCGATCAGGATGTGGTCTTTCGTCATGGCCGGCTTGCCCGTCGAGGCTCAGTCTCAACGTGTCAGTTTCCCGCCATAATTCATCCGCGTGCAGAAACCACGACGCGATCCCGTACAATTTTCAAAAATTTTCCCGGTAACGTTTCAGTCACCGTTAAGGGCCGTAAAGGGTTCCACCACACACCTTACGCGAGCGTTTCGATTTCTGACGCACCTGTTCCCGAATGCGACAGGGCCTGCAGACGAAGCGTGAACATCGCGCGTTCACCGTCAATGAAATATTGCAAAAGGCCTTGATCCACCGGGCTTAATCGACAATTCACTCTGTTAAATTCATGATCTCTTTATTCTCTTATTTAAGCGGATGTTCAAACGGCCCCCTTAAGTTGAAGCTATCAGGCGGGACAGAAGTTTCGTCGAAATAAGTCGAAAAACGACGAACAGGGGAAGTGTCATGATCAAAGCCGTAGCAACGGCGGTGGAAACCGCTGAACGCTCTGCCGGTCAAGCTCCGGTGCAGCCGCTCTATCTGGAAGCATTGACTTTGGTGGAGCGGCTTCACCGCCGGCTGCTCGACGTCATCAAGGACGAATTCGATCGCCGCGGCCGCGCCGACATCAATTCGGTGCAGGCATTGCTGCTCTATAACATCGGCGACAAGGAACTGACCGCGGGCGAACTGCGCACGCGCGGTTACTACCTCGGCTCCAACGTCTCCTATAACCTTAAGAAGCTCGTCGAGCTCGGCTTCCTCGATCATCAGCGCTCCCGCGTCGATCGCCGCTCGGTCCGTATCCGCCTGACGGCGCAGGGCCAGGAAATCCGCAAGATCGTCGACGCGCTCTACCAGAAGCACGTCAAGACGGTGGAGCAGGTCGGCGGCATCTCGAACGAGGAGTTCGCGACGCTGAACAAGCCGCTGCACCGCCTTGAGCGGTTCTGGACCGACCAGATCCTGTATCGGCTCTGAGAATTACGTTCGTCTAGCGGCCAAGCCGGCCATTCAGAAGACCGGCGGCCAAAATTGAACTGGCAAGGCAGTAAGCCTTGCTCAAAGCGCATCGGCCCCGGTTCTCCGGGGTTCGGTGCGTTTTGTTTTGCAAGGCGTTTGACGTTCGGTTATTTGGACCTCAATTCACTCAGGGAGTGTCGAACGCGGTGGCGCACAATCGGTGGCTATCGTTGCTTGGAGCCGCATTGTTGTTCGTGGCGAGCGGGGCGCAATGCGCCGAAGACAGGCCGGTCGGGCCGGGGCCTTGCGACAACTCCAAAGGACAACAGGATGCGAACGAATGTTTTGGGAACGTTTGGCGCAAGGCTGACGCTGAGTTGACGCAAGCTTACAACCGCCTTCGCCAACGCCTTTCCGACAATCCAAAAGGGAAAACCTTGCTGC
>CAWAMK010000031.1:0-76128 GCA_963783115.1 uncultured Alphaproteobacteria bacterium
AAAAGTCGAAAACTGAACGACGCCGAAATTCTCGCAAAGCTGATTTTTAGCCAGCTTCACCACTGCAATACTCCGTAGCGCTCATACGAAGCTTTCGCTCCAACTTAGGAGTCGATTCCATGAGTACGCGGCATAAATCCGGATACTCCTCATGCAAATGGCTGATTACCCATAACAAGCACCGTCGTACACTTTGGCAAAAATCGCCCCGCCTGTGGCGTACCTCACACGTGAAATCGTGCGCTGCAATATAGGTTCCTGCCAGGGTGAGGCCATCCCCACCAAGCCGTAGCGGATTTGGGCCGGACACCTCAACGAAAGGTTTGGAATCTCGCGATGACGCCAAGGATCGTGAACAGGTTTGCCCGGGTCATCCGGCTGCTGCTGAGCGCAGCTCTGCTTGCCCCAAATTTCGCCTATGCCGCCGCCGAGCAGGATCGCGTTCAATTTTGCTGGGCGATGGGAAAGTTCGACCATACGATCTACTTCGCCGAAGTTGAGAATCGCGAGGATCGCCGGGCAAGCTTTGATGCGCTGCTCGAGATTTCAGGCATAGATCACGACGCGGTGAATTGCAGCACATCGGATTCTGCAACGCATCGTTTGGCGCGCGCGAAGTTGATGAAAAACTGGCGGGAGTTCGAGTTCGAAATCGTGAACACCACGTTCTTGTCGGATCTCGATTACTAGAGCGTGGATTCATTGGCTAGGCCGCGGAGGCAACTGCGGGTCTCTTCGCGATCAATGTGCGTCGATCGTGAATCAAGCTCTCCAGCCGGTGGGCTGCCACGTTCAGTGTGGCATCATCCACCGCGCTCTCGTCTCCAGCAGCGGATTTGGCGCGTTCCGCCTTTAGAATGCCGTCGATTTCTTCTTCGATATCCGACAGCTCAGCCTCTGCTTCGACTTTCCGAATCCGGCGCGCCAGGGCATAGAGAGAATCGAGCGGGCCTTCGGTCTGCGCGGTTGCCGATGCCCAGGAATTTCCACGCCGCCGCAAGCATGGTGGCGGCGCCACCCAGCACCATCGGCGTCAAATAGATCCAGTTGCCGTATTCATCCATGAAGCTCTGCGTGGTGCTGTTGTAGACGGCTGCCGCTCCAGGGTGCAGCGGAAGGTAGGCATCCTGGTCGGTGCTGGGCGCGGTGATCTGCGCGAAAATCGGCTGCTCGCGCAGAAGATCCCTGCGCGCGCTCATGATCGCCTGCGTGAGGCTGGTTACCAGATCAGCGCCGAGCTTCTTGTGCGCAACCAGGTATAGCGAGGTCCTCAGGGTCGTCAGGTCATCTTCCGGGACCGGCGGCGATCCCCGCAGCGTGCCCTTCGGGACGTCGAAACTTTCAAAGGCACGTTCGGCCTCTGCAATTGCTCCCGCGGACTCGATTGGGATCAGCACCGGCGACCTTTTTATGGTCGAGCTGAAAAAATCCGCGAACGAGCGAGAGGTATTTTTCGGCGAGCGGGATCACGACAAGCAGGGCACTGACCTGTTTTGACTGAATGGCTTGCCGGACATCCGTCAAAGCAAGGTTCTTGAATACAACTTTTGCGCTCGCCAGATCATATTCCTTGGTCAACACATCGACAATTTTGGCGTTCGCTGCTCCGCCGACCACGCCGACCGTGCGTCCCTTCAGGTTGTCTGAATGCTGTCGATGGACGATCCCGGCGGCGCGATGATCAGTACGACCATATGGCTGACGACGACGACGGCTTGCGCCTGCGACAAGTCGCCGACATCGCCGCGAACCACGGCGAGATCGACCTTACCCGCGGAGAAAGCGGCAGCGGCCTCAAGCGCGGTGCCGCTGTCGATAACCTTGAGCCGCACCGGCGCATTCGTCGAAACGAACTCGCTTGCCATGGCTGACATTGCCTTGGCTGCCTCGCCGTCGATCGAGCCGACCGCCACGGTCAGCGTTACCGGGCGAGCTGTAGTACCGATAGGCAAGGAGACCTGCGCCTGCGGCAAAAACGGCGACACCGATAAGCAGGAAAAAACGAAGCCAAAGCGGCAATTTCGTCGACATCATGCTCGTCACTCCAGACGCGTCGGCCGATGGATTGGCGCCGGCGGCGCTTCCTCAACCCTCTATGGTCTTCGTCGGACGGATGCTCGGCATCGCCAATGGCCCCATGCGGGCATGTACCTCGTTCGGTACCCCGTACTCCTGCATCACGTGGTCGATTTTGTTGAGACCGCAGGCCTCGCGTTGCACGACGAAGAGCCAGAGCGCATATCCCGCCTGTTCGACGAGACTATCGCGGATTTTCCGATCGGAATTAGCCGTCCGCGGGCATGCGGCAAGTGCCGTCAGCGCGGCCTCAAGCCGCCGTCCAAGCCGTCCGAGCGCTGACGCCCGCTCCTGGGCGATCTCGTATTCGAGAGTTGCGTATCCAGAACGAAGTAAATCCAACGCCATATTGGCGCGCTCCGAAACCTGGCCTGCCAATTGTCTCCCATCTTATTGGTCGGCAGGGAGCTGTTCAAGACAAGGCGCGCGTATTTGCTCGCTCGGATGTGGGTCAGAACACCATCCGCGTCACGGCCAGGGTACGCTCGGCAGATTCTCAGGTTCACTGCCGAGCTGCGGTGACGACCTCGAAGGCAACCGGCGAAAGACCGCTCCCTTATCTTCCGACCGTCACGCCCGCGGTTGAACGCAAGGCGTCCTTGACGCTCGTGGCCTTCATGTCGTCGAGCACTTCCCGCGTCAGGACGGTGGTTTGCCCGGGAGTGTTGAGGATCGGCTCCGACGCCCGGGGCGATGAAAGGCGATTGGCCTTGTAGGGCGCCGCGGTATCGGACGCCGGCGCGTGGCGCGGCTGCTGGGCAGCGGCCGAAAATGCGCTGCCGCAGCAGCAGACAGCGGCAACCGCAATCATTCGCAATATTTTGGCGGGCATTGCGATCTCCCAATTCAGATTCGAGGACGCGCCCTAGCAGCCGCGGCAGATGCTCTTGATCTTGCGGTCGAGCGCGGCGTTTTCCTTGCTCAAGGGATCGTTCGGATCGCTCAGGTTCTTCTCGCTGGGCACATCGCCGACGCGCGGCTGGCGATGACCGACCGGCGCCTGTATCGCCCCTCCGCCTCCGCCTCCACTTGCCGCCCGAATTTTTCGGCACGGACGAGGACCCCTGCGCGAACGCGTCCGCCCCGCCGATCAGGACCACCAGTGCTATCGAGAGGATTGTTGTTCGCATCTTGGTTCTCCCGTTTCCTGTCTCTTGTTATCGCGCCGGCACGTCGATCGTTGCGCAGTTGCGGCGTCCCTGGCCGGCGCAGTCCTGCGCCTTTCGTACATCGGCCATGGTGGCAAGCAACCAGATTCCGGCGGCCACCACCACCACGAAGAAGCCGAGCATCACGGCGTTTTCGATGCCGCGATGGCCCTCATCTTCCGGCGGCTCCCGCTTGCCCTCGCCGTCCTCCGCCATCGCAGGTCACGGCTTTGGCGGATAGAGGTGAACGTCGCCGCAATAGTCGACGACACGATACCCCGTTTCGCCCGGGGATTGTTCACATCCCTGCGAACTTGCCTGCGACAAATAATGCGGGCCAATCGGCGCCTTTCCGTGGCCGCCGGGAATATCGAGCACATATTCCGGCTGGCACAGGCCGGAGACGCGGCCCCGCAGGCGGCGCATCAGTTCCTGGCCTTCCGCGATGGTGGTGCGCAGATGCGCCGTCCCCGGCGCCAGATCGCCGTGATGCAGGTAATACGGCTTGATGCGGTTTTCGACGAAGGCCCGCATCAAGGCTTCCAGAACAGCCGCATCGTCATTGACGCCGCGGAGCAGCACGGTCTGGCTGACCAGCGGAATGCCGGCATCCGCCAGCCGCGCGCAGGCCGCGCGCGCCGCGTCCGACAATTCGCGCGGATGATTGGCGTGAACGGCGATCCAGGTCGTCGCGCCCTCGACGCGCAGCGCCTCGACCATGTCCTCATCGATGCGCGCCGGCGCCGCCACGGGCACGCGGGTATGGATGCGGACGATCTTGACGTGATCGATGGCGGCGAGGTCGGCCATGATCTCGGAAAGCCGCCGCGGCGACAGCATCAGCGGGTCGCCGCCGGTCAGGATGACTTCCCAGATTTCCCCGTGCCCGCGAATATATTCCAGCGCGTCGCGATAGGCGGCCTCCGACAGCGCGCTCGCCTTGCCCGGCCCGACCATCTCGCGGCGAAAACAGAACCGGCAATACACCGCGCAGACATGCACCAGCTTGAACAGCACGCGGTCGGGATAGCGGTGGACGATGCCGGGAACGGGCGAATGCGCGTCGTCGCCGATCGGATCGGCGTTTTCGCCTGATGTGCTCACCAATTCGAGCGCGCTCGGAATGAATTGCCGCGCGATCGGATCGTCGGGGTTTTCCGTGTCGATCAGGCCGGCGATATCGGGCGTCACGGCGATGGCATAGCGCGCGGCGACCCGTTCGAGGTCGGCGAGATCGGCAGCCTTCGCCAGCCCGCGCTCGACGAGCTCGGCGGGCTGCCGCAGCGTTGCCGCCAGTTTCGGATCGATCCTGTTCATGGTCTCTCCTGCCGGTGGCGTCCACACCACCTGATCGACCCGCAGCGCGCCGGCCGCCAGCATCACCAGCCGGTCGAAACCGAGGGCCACGCCGCTCGACGGCGGCATCGCGGCGACGGCGGCGAGAAAATCCTCGTCGAGCGGATAGCGCTCGCCGTAGCGCCGCTCCTTCTCGTCCATATCGGCGGCGAAACGGCGGCGCTGCTCGGCGGCGTCAGTCAGTTCGCCGAACCCGTTGGCAAGCTCGACGCCGCAGGCATAGACCTCAAACCGTTCGGCGACCCGCGGATCGGCCGCCTTCGTCCGCGCCAGTGCCGCTTCCGGCGCCGGATATTCGAACAGGACGGTCAAACGCCCCTGCCCCAGATTCGGTTCGACATGCTCGACCAGCACCTTGCTGAAAATGTCCGACCAGGTGTCGTCATCGGTGATCCGTACCCGCGCGCGCGCCGCGGCCGCAAGCGCCGCGCGGTCACCCTCGCCGTTCGTCGATGGTGGCCAGAAGATCGATCCCGGCAAAGCGTTCGAACGCCGCCGCCACCGTCAGCATTTCCGGCTCGGCGAAAGGATCGGCCGTTCGGCCCCGGAACGAAAACCGGCCGATACCGGTCGCCTGCGCCGCATGCGCGATCACGACGATGGTGTCGGCCATGACCGCATCGTAGCTCGCTTCCGCGCGGTACCATTCCAGCATCGTGAATTCCGGCAGATGCAGATCGCCGCGCTCGCGGTCGCGGAACACGCGCGCGAACTCGAATATTTTGGCCTCGCCGGCGGCGAGCAGTTTCTTGGCGGCAAACTCCGGCGACGTCCGCAAATAGCGCGTCGCCCGCGTGCCGTCGCCGCTGGTCAGTTCGGTGCGCGGCGCATGCAGATGCGTCTCGTTGCCCGGCGAGATCTGCAGGATGCCGGTCTCGACCTCGGCAAACCCCTGCTCGTCGAACCACGCCCGCACCGCCCGCGTGATCGCGCCTCGCGCCATCAGGAACGGCTTTCGATCGGCGTGCCGCGCGGGCGACCACCAGGGCGACGGCTGGTCCGTCCCAGCCATCAGCAACGGTCCTTGCCCAGCCACGGAGCGCTTCGCCGCAGAGCCTAAACAGGCGTTGAAGGAAGCAGAAAATACCATTGAAATTGTTCGACTTTCTCTGATGACGCCGCCGCGAAGCGGCAACGTCCCGCGCTCTATCCATCCTTGTCATGGCGAAACCCGCTCACCTTGTCCATTCCGCCCGACAGCCGAGGCGCGGGTGCTGAACCTTGTGGCCGGCCCAGCCGTCCAATGGGCCAGAATTTGCAACAGGATACGGGCATGTTACGGCCCTGAGGCATTCCTCCCGATATGGCGGCAAAACGCTGGCATCGACGGGCAAAATCAGTATGTTGCAGCCCGAAACCGCCCGATTTGGCCCCTTGGACACCGATGTCCGGATTGGCCGAAGGCCAGAAATTCAGGAAAACAGCTTTGAAAGTCATCGCCAGTTCTATTCGCAAGGGCAACATTATCGAGCAGGACGGCCGGCTTTACGTCGTCCTCACCGCCGAAAACATCCATCCCGGCAAGGGAACTCCGGTCAGCCAGATCGAAATGCGCCGGATCGGCGATGGCGTGAAGATTTCGGAACGCTACAAGACCACCGACCAGGTCGAGAAGGCGACCGTCGAGGATCACAATTTCAACTACCTGTATGAGGATGCCGACGGCTTCCACTTCATGAACACCGAGACCTACGACCAGGTCCAGGTCTCCAAGGAGATCGTCGGTTCGTCCGCGCCCTATCTGCAGGAGAACATGACCGTGAAGCTGTCGCTTCACGACATGAATCCGGTCGCGATCCAGCTTCCGCAGCGCGCGACGCTGGAAGTCGTGGATACCGAGCCGGTCACCAAGGGTCAGACCGCGTCTTCCTCCTACAAACCTGCTATTCTCTCCAACGGCGTGCGCACCGCGGTGCCGCCGCATATCGGAACCGGAACGCGGATCGTGGTCATGACCGAGGATGGCTCTTACGTCGAACGCGCAAAGGATTAACGATCGCGCGCGATAGTGTTTTGAAGCGAAGTGCGCACGGCGCGCGTGAGGAACGCGCGTCAAAACAGTAATTTAAGCGTCGGTTCTGCTTCATTCAGAACCGGTAATTTTTTGAAATCCGGGCACGCCGGGGGGCGATTGCATTGAACAGGATGGCTGTCCGCTTGCTCACGCGTTGGCTGGCAGTCCTTTGTTTGCTCGCAGCCGGGCTCACCGGCGCCGCCGCCGAAGAGTTCAGGACACCGTCGATCATCGGCCGTCCGCGTCGAATGGCGGGCGGTTGTCGATCAGCTCCGCACCGAGATCGGCACCCGCCCGGCGATCGCTTCCCGATTTACGTTCGCCGGCCAGCGGCGCGTGCCGGCATCGGATCCGCGCGCGACGCCCGCGCTGGTGCAACTGAACGCGATCAACGCAAGCCTGTTCGCCGGGATCGGACGCAGTCCGGTGCCGGTGCTGTTGCCGTTCGATACCGCAGGCTACCTCGAAGACCAGGCCGACGGCACGCCGCTGCCGCTGTCGCGCTACCAGGCCGATTTCCGTCCCGCAGACCTGTTTCACGCCGGCCCGGCCGGCTACGACGCGGTGTTTTCGCTGCTAGCCCGGCGCGGGCTGGCGTCGCGGACCTTCGCCAGGCCGGTCGAAGTGCAGATCACCGGCTCGATCCTCGTCTACGACCTCGCCGATCCGCTCGGCGGCAAGGGCGAGCCGGTCAAGGCGCTGGCGGCGCAGTTCCCCGACATGCGCCGCTTCATCCGCGAAGGCTATGTGCGCTACGCCTTCACGCGCTTCGGCGTGCCCTATGTGGTGTCGATCCAGTGTCTCGATTCGGCGCCGCGGGCGCGCCGGCTGGCCTGCCGCGAGGCCTATCCCGATCGCCGAGCGCTTTCTGAAAGCCTTGCGCATCGCGGGCGGACAACCGGCGCAGCCGCGCCACGACATTTCGTCCGAGATCGCCGAACGGCCGACGGCGGCTTCGCCCGACTTCACCTATTACCCGGGCGGCGACATCATCGCCCGCAGCAGCGTACGCCGGCGCGGCGGACGCGCCGACTTCGCCGCCTATTCGCAAATCCGTTTTCCGCTCGAGAAAGCCCCGGCCGCCATCCGCTCGCAATCCTTCGGCGGGAAAAATTCGCGAGCGGGCCGCGGCGTCTATCCGTGGCGGGACAATTTTTGCGAAGCCCGCAGCTTCCAGGTCGGGCAATGCGCCGCCGGCTTCGGGCATCAGGGCCAGGACATCCGCCCCGCGCCCTGCCCGCCGAACAGCAACAGCGAAAGCAGTTGCCATCCGAGGAAGCAGGCCGTCGTGGCCGTCCGCGACGGCGTCCTGATCCGCTCACTGAAGCAGCAGGCGGCAACGCTGCAGATCAACACACGCAACGAGCACATCCGCTTTCGCTACATGCACATGAACCCGTCAGCCATGGATGCGGACGGCATTCTCAACGGACGCCGCGTCGCCGAGGGCGAGAAGATCGGCGTGGTCTCCAACTATCTCGATTTCCCGAACGGCACTTCGTACCATCTTCACTTCGACGTCCAGGTGTTCACGCGCGACGGCTGGATCTGGGTCAACCCCTACACCACCCTGATCGCGTCCTATGAACGGCTGATCCGCGGCCGCGGCCGCGAGATCGGCACCGATCCTCCGGCTGTCGCCGCCGTGGCGCACGCTTTGCCGGAGGACATCCTTCGCCGTAGCCCGGCGGAAGGCCGGGAGAATTAGGGCGTGGCCCTGCAGTCGATGTGAAGTTCGGTTGCCGCGAGAAGAACGGGCTCACCAGGTGAAGGGACTCCCGAAAGGCGAGTGCCAGAAAGGCAGGCTGCGTGGGCGCGCGTAGCGGAAGTCAGTCCCCGGCCTGCGTCGCCGGTTCTTGATGCCCCCTTGCGGCTCGCCGCTCAACAGAGGAGTACTTTGCCCAGCCATCGTCATGTTTTCCCGCTTGTCAGCATCCTGGTACGGATCTCGGATTTCAGCACCTTGCCGACCTTGGAGCGCGGAAGGTCATCCCAGACTTCAATCTGCTTGGGCGTTTTAACGCTTCCGACCCGCTGCTTCACGAAGGCCGATACCGCGGCGACATCGACGGTGCGCCCTGCTCTCGGCTGCACCACAGCGACAACGCGTTCACCCCACTTGTCGTCCGGCAAACCGATGACGGCACAATCCTGAATGGTTTCGTGGGCCTGAAGAGCGTTCTCGACCTCGACGGAATAGACGTTGAAGCCGCCGGTAATGATCATGTCTTTGGCGCGATCGACGATGTAGAGGAAATTGTCCGCATCGAGGTATCCGATGTCACCCGTATGATGCCAACCGTGCACGGAGGCCTCCGCCGTTGCTTCGGCGTTCTTGTAGTACCCATCCATCACCAGCGATCCACGAACGACGATTTCGCCGCGTTCTCCGGTAGGCATCATATTGCCGTCGCCATCCATGATCGCAACCTGAACCAGCGCCCCGACACGGCCCGCCGACGACAGACGTCCAGTCGCGATCGAACCGTCGGCATTGTAATGGTCCTCGGGCGGCATCATCGAGATCATCATCGGCGCTTCGGTCTGCCCAAAGAGCTGTGCCATCGGGCCGATCCGTTCCAGCGCCTCGGTCAGGCGCGCCACCGAAATCGGGGCCGCGCCGTACCAGAAGCATTGCAGCGAGCTGAGATCGGCGCTTTCGAGCTTCGGATGATCCAGCAGCATGTAGATGACGGTTGGCGGAAGGAATGTGTGCGTGACCCGGTAGCGCGCGACCAGATCGAGGAATTCCCCGATGTCGGGATGATGCATGATCACCACCCGGCCTCCGAGCGTCATGATTGGAAAACACAGCACACCGGCGGCATGCGTCAGCGGCGCGAGTGCAAGGTAGCTTGGGCGCCCCTTGAACGGGTAGCCCATCAGGGTCAACGCCGTCATCGTTTCGATGTTGCGTCCCGAGAGCATCACGCCTTTGGGTTTGCCGGTCGTGCCGCCAGTGCCGGGTATCATCGCGAGATCATCGACGGGATCGCGCTGAAATGGCCGGTCATCGACATCGGCAAGCCAGCGCTCGAACGACGGCGCGAACGGCATATCGGTATCGAGGCATACGAGACTGCGCAGCTTCGGCAGATCACGCCTTAATTTGTCGACCATCGGCGCGAAGCTGCTGTGAAACAGCAACAGGCTGCAATCGAACGCATCGAGGATGAACTGGTTTTCCGCCGCCTCGTTGCGTGGATTGATCGGGCACCAGACAGCCCCGGCGCGAGAAATGCCGAATACGCAGGCAAAGGCGATCGGATCGTTGCCGGACAGGATCGCGACTTTCTCCCCCGGGGCAATGCCGGAATTGGCGAGTCCGCGCGCGATCCGATAGCTGAGGCGTTGCACGTCCCCGTAGCTCAGATCCTTTCCGTCCATGGTCAGGCATGGCGCATCAACACCAAGCGAGGCGCCCTTATCCAGATAGTCGACAAGCCGCATGGACCACCTCCCGTAAAGAAGGCGGGTGGCGCGGTCGCACGCGCCACCCGGTTGCGTCAATTGTGAACGGTCAGAATTGGGTTCATCACCAGTCCGAAGCTTCGCAACTGCCCTAGCAGTTCCCGATGCCCGAACGCCTGACAGGCGGATGCAAAGCCAACCTTCCTGGGAGCCGTCTGCAGCAGCGAGAAGGCGGCATAGGCCTGCAGCATTCCAGTCTGCTTGTAATTGCAGTTGCCGTGGATCACGCAATGGGCGCGACCGAGCGGTCCCGATGCATAGACGAAGTCGATCGAGGTATTGATGCGCGGATTTTCGCGCGGCGGCATGGTTGCTTGCAGCGTTGCCGCGATGTCGGCCAGCGCCTTCTCCTGCTGGTCGGGCGGAAGCGGCTTGATTTTCTCCTTCACCATCTCCTGGGTCTGAACCACGCCCAACATGACGTCGCGCTGCATGACGCCGCCGAGCACCCTGCAATTCGACACGCGCGGATCGTTCTTGAACCAGACCGGATGCGCAGTCCCGCCCCACGGCACGGCGATGGCGCCCTCGTGCTGACCGGGAACGTTGACCTCGAAATTGGCCGTCACATCCCATTCGACAAATTTGTTCTGGACGAGATAGTACCAGTTCGCCTTGAGGATGGTGAAAATCGTCTGCGTCGAGGCATAGGTCGGAAACCCCTTCCACAGCACCAGGATGTCGAGCGTATCGAGACCGGGCGTTTCGAGGCATATGTTCGCTGCGATTTCACCCGTCGTGTACATCTGCGCGATGTTGGGCGCGAGCAGCAATCCTTTTGCCGCGAATTTTTCTCCCCAGCGTTCCTGCGCCAGCAGCACCCAGTCCTGTTCGCCGGTCGTATCGGAATAATGACAACCGGCGGCAAGGCAGGCTTCGACAACTTCCGGGCCATACTTGATGAATGGGCCGACCATATTGCTGACGACCTTCGCGCCCTTGAACAGCTTGGTCAGCGCTTCGACCGTGTGCTCAACCTCGGCAATCTCATAGTCCGCGGTTTCGATGCCGGGAATTTTCTCGACGACGGCTTTCACTTTGGCGGCGTCGCGGCCGGCGGCAATGAAGGGAATGTTGTATTCCCGCAGATATTCGCAAACCAGACGCCCGGTGTAGCCGGAGACGCCATAGACGATGACGGGCTTCTTCTCGCTCATATTCATATCCTCCCGAATTTCTGTTCTTGGCGTTTGGTAATTTACGTGCCCATGCCGCCGTCGACCGGCAGGCCGGCGCCGGTGATAAAGCGCGCCTCGTTGGAGCAAAGGAAAACAGCGGCGTCGGCCATGTCGCCGACCTCACCCAACCGGCCAAGCGGTGTCTGCTCGACGACCGAGGCGACGGCGGCACCGACGTCAGGTGCTAGTCCTGCGGCAACGATGTCGTTGGCCAGTTGCATTCCCATGTCGGTGGGAACAAGCCCGGGATAGAGACAGTTGACCCGCACGCCATAGCCGAGCTTGCCGGCTTCGACCGCGGCGACCCGCGTCATGCGGTCAACAGCCGATTTGGTGCCGGAGTACCCGGCAATAGCCGGGAATGCGATCGTCGCTGCGACCGATGCGATATTGACGATGGCGCCGCCGGCACCTGCACTTCCGCCAGGTCGCATCGCGCGAAACGCATGTTTCATGCCGAGACCGGTGCCGACGATGTTGACGTCACACATCCGGCGCAGATCCTCAGCCTTGAGATCGACGACGAGCGAGGTAATCTCGATGCCTGCATTGTTGATCAGGATGTCGTAGCCACCGAGCGTGGCGATGGTGGCTGCAACAGCCTTTTCCCATTGCGCGTCGTCGGTGACGTTCAGTTCTACGAAGCCGGTCTTGGCGCCTGTCTTTGCAAGGCGGCCAGCAGTGTCTTTGCCGAGATCGGCGAGAATATCGCCGATCATCACCGATGCGCCGGCGTTCGCCAACGCCTCTGCTATCGCAGCGCCGATGCCTCGCGCGCCACCAGTGACCAGAGCCTTGCGGCCAGCCAGATTTTTCGCACTCATCGTAGCTCCTCCCCTTGTGATTTCCGTTGTGACACGCCGAGGCGCGCCGCGAACGCTTTCTCCCGATGCACAGCTTCTTCCGGCCGTGAATCCCGAAAACTTGACACTTGTCCAAGGTTATCTTGACGATTGTCAAAAATCTTGACACTTGTCAAGTAATCCTTAATTGGGAAGCGAGGATGATTTCGGAAGGCGCTTCGGGGCATTATTGCCGCCGAAGTGACTCGGCGATTCGGAGTTTTGGACGTGCGCAAGCAATCTGCGGAGAGGCAGCGGAAAATTGAAACGCCGAGCCGGCTAAACAAACCTTCCGATCGAATCGAGCGATCGCGTGTCGATAAATTCAGTGCACGACGAATCGAACTTGCCGAGGCTGCGTTGGAAACCCTGGCTGAGCTCGGCTATGCGAGGACCAGCCTGCGCGAGATCGCACAGAAGTCGGAGTTTACGCACGGTGTGCTGCACTACTACTTCACCGACAAGGTCGACCTGATCTGCTGTTGCGTTCGTCACTACAAGGCGAAGTGCGTTACGCGGTACGACCTGATCACGTCGGCGGCGCAAAGCCGCGACGAACTGATGAAGGGTTTTCTGGAAAAGCTAGGTGAGACGGTTCGCGACGAGGCGCAGATGCATCGCCTTTGGTACGACCTTCGCTCGCAGTCTCTGTTTGAAGAGGCCTTTCGCAACGACGTAACCGAGATCGACAAGAGCCTGGAAGACATGGTGTGGCGCATCGCGTCGCGCTTTGCCTCACTCGGTGGTCGACAGCCTGCCGTCTCCCGGGGGGCCCTTTATGCGCTATTTGATGGGCTATTCCAGCGATGCCTGCTGCGACACCTCTCCGGGGATCGTAGGGCGATCGCAGATCTGCAGGAAGAAGTGGGGCGGCTCCTCCCGACCGTTGCATAGCAGCTCCGGATTTTGGGAGCCGCCACGCAGGCGAGCGAGCGGCGCCATCGTCATGCTGGTTCTTACGACGCCGCCGCGCCAACGGCTTGCTTCCGTGCCGGCGGCGTCCAGCGAAACGCGGCGCCGAACCTGTTCCAGACATTGATCGAGGCGACCGCCGACGTGAGATAGGCGAGCTCCTTTTCCGAAAATTCCGCGCTCGCCTGCGCATAGACCTCGTCGCTGACGCCGTCGCTGAGCAGGGTCAGCGCTTCCGTCCAGGCCAGCGCCGCGCGCTCGCGCGGCGAAAACTGCGGCGCCTCGCGCCAGACCACCACGAGGTTGAGCTTGTCGGTGGGCACGCCGAGCTTCTCGCTTTCCAGGATGTGATACTGCACGCAGAAGGCGCAGCCGTTGATCTGCGAGGCGCGCAGCTTGATCAGTTCGAGCAGTTGCTTGTCCATGCCGGCCTTGGCCGCGACCTGGCCGAGCGCCAGCACGGCCGCGTAGGCGTCCGGCGTCAGCGACATGAAATCCTTGTACTCTTTGCGGGCGTGTGACATTGCGATTGCCTTATGTTATCAGGGCTCTGATTTATTATAAGAGCACTGATATGCAGCGCAAGATCGGACCTTCGGCAAAGCCAGGATCGCATCGGCAGCAAAAAGCACGGGCCGAAGAACCGAATAATCGCCGAAAAATGGCCGTGCGAAAAACGCCTGCCGGCGTCGGAAACGTTCCGCCGAAAATCCCGCACCCGCGACGATCCGCCCGCCGCCGCCCGGTCAGGGCAAGCGCGGCGAGCAGGGCTACCTCGCCTACCTGCTGCGCCAGGCCCAGGCCGCGACGCGGCTGGCGATGGAGCGGGCGCTCGCCGACCTCGGCGTCACATCGCCGCAATTCGTGGTGCTGACGATGCTGCGCGCCTATCCCGGCCTGTCCGGCGCTGATCTCGCGCGGGTGGCGCTGCAGACGCCGCAGACCGTCGGCGTCATCATCCGCAATCTGGAGCGCGACGGCGCCATCGAAAAAGCCCCGCACCCGATCCATGGCCGGGTACTGCAGTGGACGGTGACGCGACGGGGCGCGGCCCTGCTGGAGGAGTGCCGTCGCGCACCGATGCGATCGAGCGGCGGCTGGCGGCCGGGCTCACCACCAAGGCACAGGCCGTGATCCGCCGCTGGCTCGCCAAAATCGCCGCGGATCTGTAGCGAAATCGCCGGTTCCCGCGGCGTCTGGCTTTTGGCGCAGGCCCGCCGCGCCGCTAGACTGGCCGGCATGAAACAGCTTGATTCCCTGAAAGCCCCGACCCGCCGCGCCCTGCTGCAGGCCGGCCTCGGCGCGAGCGCCCTGCTTGCCACGCCGCTTTCCGCGTTTGCCGCCGCGCCGCCCGGCTTCGACGCATGGCGCGACAATTTTCGCGCGCGCGCGCTGGCAAAGGGCATTTCGGACGCGACGTGGACGCGGGTGATGGGCCGCATCGAGCCCGACATGAGCGTGTTCCGGCAGATGCAGAAGCAGCCGGAATTCAACGAGCAGATCTGGCAATACGTCAACCGCCGCGCCTCGGACTGGCGCATCATCAACGGCCGCGAAGCCCTGAAGAAGCACGACGCGCTGTTTTCGCGCATCGAGCAGGATTTTGGCGTCGAGCGCGGCACGCTGCTGGCGCTGTGGGGCGTTGAATCCGCCTATGGCGATCCGCTGGTGCAGCAGAACCATATGCGGCCGATCTTTCCGTCGCTCGCAGCACTGGCCTGGAACGAGCCGCGCCGCCGCAGCCTATTGGGAAACCGAGCTGATCAACGCGCTGAAAATCGTCGACCGCGGCTGGGGCACGCCGGAGGAAATGCGCGGCTCCTGGGCCGGCGCGATGGGGCATACGCAGTGGATGCCGGAAGTCTGGCTCAATGTCGGCATGGACTACGACAAGGACGGCCGCGTCTCGCCGTTCGGCAAGCCCGACGATGCGCTCGGCTCCAGCGCGCGCTATCTGCTCAACCGCGGCAAGTATCACCGCGGCGAACACTGGGGTCATGAGGTCAACGCGTCAGGCGGAGCCGTCGAGCGGCAGCCGGACCTATGCGGCATGGGCCAGCGCCGGCGTGACGCGCGCCGACGGCAAACCGTTTCCGCAGCCGAATGCATCCGCGCAGATGTGGGTGCCGGTCGCGGGCGGGCCTTCGTTCCTGCTGGGTCCGAATTTCTATTCGGTGAAAAGCTACAACCCGTCGATGAACTACGCGCTGGCGATCTGCCATCTCGGCGACCGCATTCTCGGCGCGCCGCCGTTCATTCACCCCTTCCCCGGCTCGGAGCGCGCGCTGACGCTCGCCGAAGTGCAGGAGGTGCAGACGCGGCTGACAAAAGCCGGCTTCGACACCGGCGGCACCGACGGCCGCGTCGGCAACGACACCATGAAGGCGGTGAAGGATTATCAGGCCAAGATGGGACTGCTGCCGGCCGACGGTTACGGCGGGCTCAAGGTGCTGGCGCGGTTGAGGCAGGGCGGGTAGCTGCCACACTCCGTTATTGTGTAGGATGGGTTGAGCTCTTCGCGAAACCCATCAATTCTTGCACGGAGCGATGATGGGTTTCGCAAAGAGCTCAACCCATCCTACGAACTGCGCTCGCAATGACGGGCGGGCGATTACCTCCGCACCACCCCACCCGCATTCATCCCGCCATCGATGACAAGCTCCGTGCCCGTCACATAACGCGACGCATCTGACGCCAGATACAACACGCCCTGCGCGATCTCGTCGGCCTGCCCGGCACGCCCCAGCGGCGTCGCCATCTTCGCCCGCTCCTCCGGATCGATCGGCGCGTTTTGCCCGGCGCCTGACGCTTCCGTCGGGATCTTGCCCCAGATCGGCGTGTCGATGATGCCGGGATGCACCGAGTTGACGCGGATGCCGTCGCCGAAGGTGGCGCATTCCATCGCGATCGCTTTCGCGAACAGCCGCACGCCGCCCTTGGTCGCGCAATAGCCGGACAGATTCGCCGAGCCGCGCAGGCCCGCCAGCGACGACATCATGATGACGGAGCCGCCGCCGGTCTTGCGCATCGCCGGCAGGCCGTGCTTCACCGACAAAAACACGCCGTCGAGATTGATCGCGGTCTGCCGCCGCCAGTCGGCCAGCGACATCTGGGTGATCGACGGCACGGCAATGCCGATGCCGGCGTTCGCGACCAGCACGTCGAGCCGGCCGTAGCGCTTCATGACCTCGGCCACGACCTCGATCCAGCGCTCCTCGCTGGTGACGTCGTGATGCCAGAAACTCGCTTCGCCGCCGGCCTTCTTGATCCGCGCCGTAACTTCGGGGCCTTTCAAATCGTCGACATCGGTCACCGCGACCGAGGCGCCTTCGCGCGCCAGCAACTCGCACACCGCTTCGCCGATACCCGACGCGCCGCCCGTCACCAGCGCGACCTTGCCCTGAACCTGTCCTGCCATTTCCACTCCCTTTTGTTGTTCTTGGTTGTCTAATTACTTTATCACGGCCGGCCCGGGATCCGGCACGGCGACATCAGTCACGCGCAATTGCACGCGTTCCGAGCCCTGAAAGCGGTCGACCGCCAGCGAGCCCGCCACATGCAGCGGCTGGCCGCGGTTTTGCGTCAGCGCCTCTCCGAGCTTTTGCCCGACCGAGCGGAACGCGATGCCGTTGACGATGGCGCCGTCGCCGGACTTGAAGCGCAGGCGCAGATGCGCCTGCCCTACTTCGTCGGCATAGACCAGTTGATGCGCCGGCAGCGCGATCACCGGCTCCGGATTGCCTGCTCCGAACGGCCCGGCGCGGTTCAGCATCGTCGCGAACTCCACGGTGACGCTGCGCGCGCTCACCGCGCCGTCGATGAACAGTTCATGCTCGTGACGGGAATTGGCGACGTCCCCGGCCAGCGCGCTTTCCATGAAGGCGCGAAACTCCGCGAGCTTCTCCTTGCGCAGCGTGACGCCCGCGGCCATGGCGTGGCCGCCGCCCTTCATCAGCAGCTTTTCCTTCACCGCCTGCCGCACGGCTTTTCCGAGATCGACGCCCGAGATCGATCGGCCGGAGCCGGTGCCGATGCCGCCCGGCTCCAGCGCAATGGCAAAGGCGGGACGCGCAAACTTCTCCTTCAGCCGCGAGGCCACGAGGCCGACGATGCCGGGATGCCAGCCCTCGGCGGCGGTCACGATCACCGCGCCCTTGTCCTCGAGCCCGAGCGATGCCATCGCTTCGGCTTCGGCCTGCGCCTCCGCCGCCTGCTCGATGATGCGGCGCTCGCTGTTGAGGCGGTCGAGTTCGGCCGCGATCCGCGCGGCTTCCGAGACGTCGCCTTCCAGCAGCAGCCGCACGCCCAGATCGGCGCGCCCGATCCGGCCGCCCGCATTGATGCGCGGCCCCAGCATGAAGCCGAGATGCCAGGCTTCCGGCGGGCCGTTCAGCCGCGCCACATCCATCAGCGCGGTATGGCCGACATGGTCGCGGCGGCGCATCGCGATCAGGCCCTTGGCGACGAAGGCGCGGTTGAGCCCGGTCAGCGGCGCGACATCGGCCACGGTGCCGAGCGCCACATGGTGCAGCATGCCGAGCAGATCCGGCTCCGGCCGCTCGGCGTTCCAGAAGCCGCGGCCGCGCAATTCGCGGTTCACCGCCACCAGCGTGATCAGCACCAGGCCGACGGCGGCGAGATGGCCGAGGCCGGAAAGATCGTCCGGCCGGTTCGGGTTCACCAGCGCATCGACCTCGGGCAATTCGTCGCCGGTCTGGTGGTGGTCGATGACGACGACCGACATGCCGAGCTTGCGCGCTTCCGCCAGCGGCTCGAAGCTGGTGGTGCCGCAATCGACGGTGACCAGCAGCGTCGCGCCCTTGGCCGCGAGCCCGCGCACCGCCTCGACGTTGGGGCCATAGCCCTCGAAGATGCGGTCGGGAATGTGGATCAGGGGATCGAGCCCGCAATGGCGCAGGTGCCAGGCGAGCAGCGCCGACGAGGTCGCGCCGTCGACGTCGTAATCGCCGAAGATCGCGACCTTCTCGCCGCGCACGGCCGCATCGGCAATGCGCTTGGCCGCCGTCTCCATCGCCGTCACGGTGTGGGGATCGGGCATCATCTTGCGGATGGTCGGATCGAGAAAATCCTGGACCTCGTCGATCCCGACATCGCGGCCCGCCAGCACGCGCGCCAGCATCTCCGGCAGCTGGTAGCGCTGCGTGATCGCCAGCGCCCGCGCCGCCCCCCGCGCGTCGAGCCGGTCCCGCCACAATTTGCCGGTCGCCGAACGCGATACGCCCAGAAACGCCGGCGGCAGTTCAACGGGAAATGCGGATGCGGGAAGCGTCATGATCCCTTCGAGACATAGGGGCAAAGCCGGGTCTTCGGCAAACGCAAAGCCAGAGCGTCAGCGCAAGGCGGCCCGTTCGAATAATGGCTGCGGCCAGTCCGATGCAACCGCTGCCACACCGAAGCCGACCTTATGCCGAGAAAAGCGACTTGCACAAAGAAGGTGCAGCTTGTCCCCGGAATACTACCGATCGACCCGATGAATTAAACCAATCGTTAGCCATGATCCCGGACAAAGGAGTCAGACAGCCCCCGTTGAGTCCCGCCGATCCGCAGAACATCAGCAACCGCATAAAGACTGAGGAATTTCCGCCAATGTCCGCCGCGCTTCGCTCCCAGGCCGCAAACGTCGCGAAACCGTCAGCCAATGCAGCGGGAACCGAGGACGAGGCCGACGTCTCCGTGCTGATTGCGAAATTGACCGCCGAGGTCAACCAGGTCGCCTGCGAGAAGACCAAGTCGATCCAGAAGATCACCAACCAGATGAAGATGCTGGCGCTGAACGCGCTGATCGAAAGCTCGCGCGCCGGCGCGCAGGGCGCGGGTTTTGCCGTGGTGGCGCAGGAAGTCCGCAATGTCGGCCAGCAGGTCGAGACCATCGCCCGCGAACTCGAAAGCCAGCTCACCAACCGCACCGGCAATCTGATGACCTCGATCGCGCAGATGGCCGACCGCTCGCGCGGCGAGCGCATGGTCGACCTGTCGCTGAACGCCATCGAGCTGATGGACCGCAACCTCTATGAGCGCACCTGCGACGTGCGCTGGTGGGCGACCGATTCCGCCGTCGTCGATTGCGCGACCGCGCCGCAAGCGGCTGCCGTGGCCCATGCCTCGGAACGCATGGCCGTGATCCTCGGCGCCTACACCGTCTATCTCGATCTCTGGCTGTGCGATCTCGACGGCCGTGTGATCGCCAATGGCCGCGCCGATCGCTTTGGCGTCGTGGGCCAGAACGTGGCGCACACAAAATGGTTTCGTGCCGCACGGGCCCTGCGCACCGGCGACGATTACGCCGTCGGCGATGTCGAAACCCAACCGCTGCTCGGCAACGCCCAGGTCGTGACCTATTGCGCCAGCGTCCGCGAAGGCGGCAAGGCCAACGGCAAGCCGGCCGGCGTGCTGGCGGTGCATTTCGACTGGGAACCGCAAGCCCGCGCCATCGTCCAGGGCGTGCGCGTCGGCACCGCCGACAAGGCGCGCGTGCTGCTGGTCGATTCGAATTTCCGGGTGATCGCGGCCTCCGACGGCCAGGGCCTGCTCACCGAACGCGTCTCGCTTCCGCTGGAAGGACGCCGCTCCGGCTTCTCGCAGGACCGTTCCGGCGCCCTGGTCGCGTTCCATGCCACGCCGGGCTACGAGACGTACAAGGGCCTCGGCTGGTTCGGCGTGATCCAGGGCGGCGCGGGGTAGGCAAAATCCTTCCCTTCCGCCGAGGAAATGCCTATCTTTCGTCTATGACCAAACTGCTGGAACACGCGGTTGACAGTGTGCGAGGCCTCCCTCCCGAGGTGCAGGACGAACTCGCGCGCCTGCTTTTGCAGGTGGCCGGCGAAGAGCAACCCGTCATTCGGTTGACTCCAGAGGAACGCGCCGATCTTGCCGAAGCAGATGCTGAGATCGCGCGGGGTGAGTTTGCCACGTACGAGCAGATCCATTCGATTTTGGCAAAGCGGACCGTGTGAGACTACGACTCACGGCCGCGCGTTCGGCGTCTTGGTTCTGTCCTGCGCGGGCCACTGCTCGGAGAGCGGCGGCAGCGCCATTTCCTTGCCCGTCATTCGTTCGACCGTAATGGCGTAGACCGTGATCGCGTCAAGGCGCGGGAAAAATCCTTTTGGCCTGCCCGTGTCCGGCTTGCCGTATTTCGTCATTAGCACCTCGCAGAAGCGCTGCTTGACCGCCCTCGCCTCGACAATGCGGATTTTTCCGAACACGATCAGGCTTTGGTAAGCGAGACCGGAATCGCATTCGAAGCGGCCGTAGTCGAACACCTGGTCCGGCTCGTCGAGTTCGAAGCAGATGCGCGGCTCGCGTTCGACGTTCGCCCGAAAATGTCCCCTGGCGCTGCCGGTGTGAACGTATATTTCCCCGTCCATCCAGATGTAGAGCAGCGGCGTGCAATAGGGATAGCCGTCTTCACCCACGGTCGCGAGCCGGCCGCTGAAACTGCGTTCCAGCATGGCCTGCGCCCGTGGCTCGGGCATCGCGCGATCGGCGCGACGCAGTTGGGGCGAACTCATGCTGACCTCCGGGAAACCGTTCGAATGATACGACTGACGACCCGCTTGAATCGCCTCCGTCCTCCGAATAGCCTGCATAGTGGTCTGTCGAAAAGGTCCACTTAATGCAAGATTGCAATACCACTTCCCTGAGGCCGACATGAAAGGCCGACAAGGCTGGGCCGACCTTTGCGCGTTCGAGCTGAACCGCGAGAGCGACACGCCGCTGTTCCGCCAGCTCTATCTGCAGCTCCGCGCGGCGATCCTGTCGCGGCGCCTGCGGCCGGGAACGAAGCTGCCGTCTACCCGGGAGCTTGCCTCGCAGCTCGACGTGTCGCGCTCCGCCGTGGTCGCGGCCTATGAGCAGCTTCTCGCCGAAGGCTACACGTCCGGCCGGCACGGGTCCGGCACCTACATCTCGCCCGACCTTCCCGAGCCGATCGAAGGGACTTCGCAACGACGCAAAAAGGCTGCGGCGACAATTCCGTTCAAGGCCGTGCCCATGCAGCCGCTCGGCGATTTCGTCGATGTCACCGTGCAGAGCGATCAGCGGCCGTTCAACCTCGGACGCACGCTGATCGACGACAGGACGCTCGTGCTATGGCGCAAGCTCGCCGTACGCACCTTCCGTACACCGGATGCCAGCCATTTTGGCTATTCCGACCCGCGCGGGACGATCGAGCTGCGACGGGCAATCTGCGATTATCTGCAGGCCGCGCGCGCGGTGAAATGCGATCCCGAACAGATCGTGGTCACGGCCGGAACGCAGCAGGCGATCGACATCGTGATCCGGATTTTGCCGAACCGGAGCAAGCAGGTCTGGGTCGAAGATCCCGGCTATCCGCTGACGCGGCAGGCCCTGATCGCCGCCGGCGCGACCGTCCATCCGGTTCCCGTCGATGCACACGGCATCGACGTCGGCAGGGGCATCCGGTCGGCGCCGAATGCCTCAGCCGTCTTCGTGACGCCCTCGCACCAGTTCCCGACCGGCGTCGTGCTCTCGATGGCCCGCCGCCTCGAACTGCTCGCCTGGGCACGCAAGAACGACGCCTGGATCGTGGAGGACGACTACGCCAGCGAATTCCGCTACGGCGGACGACCGCTGGCCTCGCTGCAGGGTCTCGATGACGGCGAGCGCGTCATCTATATCGGCACGCTCAACAAGGCTTTGTTTCCGGGCTTGCGGCTCGGTTATGCCGTGATCCCGCGTGCGCTGCTGCGGCCGTTCGTGGCCGCCCGCTATCTGATGGACCGGCAGCCGTCGACCTTGAGCCAGGCCGTGGTGGCCGCCTTCATGCACGAAGGCCACTTTGCCGCGCATATCCGCCGCATGCGGGTGCTTTACAAGACGCAGCGCGACGAACTGGTCGCCGCGCTCGAGCAAAAGCTTTGCGACGATCTCACGGTCGATGCGCCGGACCAGGGGATGCATCTCGTCGCCTTCACGCGACGCGGCCTTTCGGACACCGCCATCGAGCGCGCCGGACGCCAGCACGGCGTGGTCGTCCGGCCGATGAGCCGGCTCTATCTCGCGGCGCCGCCGCGATCGGCGCTGGTGCTGGGGTTCAGCGGCCACGCGCGTCAGACGATTGGTCCCGCAGTGGAGCGTCTGGCGCAGGCGATAGAGATGCAAAAGGGTAGGATGGGTAGAGCGAAGCGTTAGCACCCAAGCTTGTCGGCGATACCGCCAAAATCCTTGGCGACGATGTCCCAGTCGCCCTTGGCCTCGAAATCGTATTTCTGGTGTGGGCCGTATTCGGTCGGCCGCGGCACGAACGCGGTCTTCAGCCCGAGTTTTTGCGCGGCCTTGAGGTCGTTGTTGTGGGCGGCGACCATCATCACCTGCTCCGGCGCAAGGCACAGCAGTTTTGCGGCGCCGAGATAGGTTTCGGGATCAGGCTTGTAGTGCTCGAACAACTCGGCCGACATGACGAGGTCCCACGGCAGGCCGGCGAACTTCGCCATGTTGGTGAGCAGCGCGACATTGCCGTTGGAGAGCGGCGAGATGATGTATTTTGTCTTGAGCCGCGTCAGGCCGGGCACGCTGTCCGGCCAGGGATGGAGGCGATGCCAGCCCATCGTCAGATGATGCAGGTCGGCCTCGCTCAGGCCCTTGATCCCGAATTGCGCGACCAGCTTTTCCAGCGACTGCCGGTGCAGCGTATCGAGGATCATGTAGCCGCGCTCGGGATGCTTGCGCACCTCGTCCATCGAGGCGGCATAGACCGCGCGCCAGCCGTCGACCAGCGCGGTCCAGTCGGCCTTGATGCCTGAGGTCTTCGACCATTTGGTGAAATCGTTGATGAGGCTGGTGCGCCAGTCCACGACGGTGCCGAAGACGTCGAACACCAGGGCTTTCACTGCGGATATGTCGGACATGCGCGCCTCTCCCTTTTGTTTTCTTGTTGTCATTCCGGGGCGCGCGCAGCGCGAACCCGGAATCCAATTTTGCTTCTAGCTCGGTGGATAGATGGATTCTCGGATGTGCAATTGCACATCAAAGCTCGTGCTTCGCACGCCCCGGAATGACGGCCAGCCTCAATCCAGATGAAACTTGTCCAGCTGCCGGTGCTCGGCCTTGATGTAGCGCACCGTGCCGGTGACCGAGCGCATCACCACCGTCTCGGTCTCGATCACGCGTCCTTGCGGAACTTGACGCCCGACAGCAGCGAGCCCGTGGTGACGCCGGTGGCCGCGAACAGGCAGTCGCCCTTCGCCATGTCCTCGATGCCGTAGATCATGCTTGGGATCCTTCACGCCCATCTTGTGCGCGCGCTCGCGCTTCTCCTCGCTGTCGAGGATCAGCCGGCACTGCATCTGGCCGCCGATGCAGCGCAGCGCCGCCGCGGCCAGCACGCCCTCGGGCGCGCCGCCGGTGCCGATATACATGTCGACGCCGGTGTTATCGGGATCGGCGCAATGGATCACGCCGGCGACGTCGCCGTCGGTGATCAGCCGCACCGCGGCACCGGTCGAGCGGACGCTGGCGATGATGTCGGCATGGCGCGGACGGTCGAGCACCAGCACCGTGATCGCCGAGGCCTCGACGCCCTTGGCCTTGGCGAGCCGCTGCGACGTTGTCGGCCGGCGACGCGTCGAGTTCGACCACGCCCTTCTTGTAGCCCGGACCGATCGCGAGCTTCTGCATGTAGACGTCGGGCGCGTGCAGCAGCGTGCCGCCATCGGCCATCGCCATGGTCGCGATCGCGCCCGGCATGTTCTTGGCGCACAGCGTGGTGCCCTCGAGCGGGTCGACGGCGATATCGACCTTCGGACCGGCGTTGAGCCCGACCTTCTCGCCGATGAACAGCATCGGCGCCTCGTCGCGCTCGCCCTCGCCGATCACGATGGTGCCTTCGATCGGCAGCTTGTTGAGTTCGCGGCGCATCGCGTCCACCGCGGCCTGGTCCGCCGCCTTCTCCTGGCCGTGGCCGCGCAGCCGCGCCGCCGAAACCGCGGCGCGCTCCGTCACGCGCACGATCTCGAGCGTCAGGATGCGCTCGAGCAGCAATTGCGGCGGAACGGAAATATGGGTCGACATCGGCTCACTCCTTCAAACACATACGCGGACCTGGCTGGCCCGATCATTGGCGGTGCGCGATAAAGGATATCGCGCTAGTTCTTCTCGATCCGTATCACCTGCGGCCGGCCGCTGATCACCTTGTCGCGCTGCACGGCCTCGAGCGCGCGGCGCACCGCGTCCTCGGACGTGGCATAGGTGATCAGGATGACCGGCACCGGTGCGGCCTTCTTTGCGTCGAACCGTTCGCGTCGACGCCCTCGGGTGCCGCTGCACGATCGATTCCAGCGAAATCTTCTGCTCGGCAAGACGGGTGGCGATGGTGGCGGCGGTGCCGGCCAGATCGCGCGCCATCAGGCGGATGTAGTAGCCGCCCTCGTGGCGCTCCATCGGCGCCTTCGTCGGTTTCGCGCAGCCGTTCCACCGGGCGGCCGAACGGCTTTGCGCGAATGCCGCGCGCCACGTCGGCGATGTCGGCGACGACGGCGGACGCGGTCGCCGCCCCGCCGGCGCCCGGCCCCACCAGCGTGATCGGCGGAATGCCCTCGCCGTCGATGGTGACGGCGTTGGTCACGCCCATCACCTGCGCGATCGAAGACGATTTCGGCACCATGGTCGGATGCACGCGCTGCTCGATGCCCTTGGCGGTGCGCACGGCGACGCCGAGCAGCTTGACGCGATAGCCGAGTTCTTCCGCCGCGCGCAGATCTTCCGGCGCGATCGAGGAGATGCCTTCGACATAGACCGCGCTCTGCGCCACCTTGGTGCCGAAGGCGAGGCTGGCCAGGATCGCGAGCTTCTGCGCGGTATCGTGGCCGTCGACGTCGAACGACGGATTGGCCTCGGCATAGCCGAGCCGCTGCGCATCCTTCAGGCATTCGGCGAACGACAGGCCCTCCTGCTCCATCCGGGTCAGGATGTAATTGCAGGTGCCGTTGAGGATGCCGTAGACGCGGTTGATGCCGGTGCCGGCGAGCCCCTCGCGCAGGGTCTTGATGACGGGAATCGCAGCCGCCGACCGCCGCCTCGTAATTCAGCGCGCCGCCATGCTTCTCGGCGGCCTTCGCCAGCCGGACGCCGTGCTTGGCGATCAGCGCCTTGTTGGCGGTCACGACCGACTTGCCGGCCTTCAGCGCGGCCTCGATCGCCGACAGCGCCGGATCGCCGGAGCCGCCCATCAGTTCGACGAAGCAATCGATGTTGGGATCGTTCGCCAGCGCCAGCGGGCTCTTGGCCCAGTCGACGCCGCGCAGGTCCAGCGACACGCTTCTTCGCTTTCGAGCGCGCGGTGACGGCCACGACCTTCACGCCGCGGCCGCAGCGCTCGGACAGCGTCCGCGACTGCTCTTCGATGAGGCGGACGACTTCGGCGCCAACGGTGCCGAGCCCCGCGATACCCACTTTCAGGGGTGCGACCATGAATAAGAGAACCTGTCTGAAGGAATTAGCGCCGATTGGCGAGAGGAACCACGTTGTGCAACGTTTCAATGCCGCTTTCAAGGAAGCGCCGCACCCCGCGCGCCGCCTGCCGGATGCGCTGCTCGTTTTCCACCATGGCGATGCGGACATAGCCCTCGCCATGCTCGCCGAAGGCGACGCCGGGCGAGACCACCACGCCGGACTTCTCCACCATCAGGGTCGCGAACTGCATGCTGCCGACGCCCTCGAAGGCCTTCGGCAGCGGCGCCCAGGCGAACATCGAGGCTTGCGGCGGCGGAATGTCCCAGCCGGCCCGGCCGAACGATTCGACCAGCGCGTCGCGGCGCTTGCGGTAGGTGTCGCGCATTTCCTTGATGCAGTCGTCCGGCCCGTTCAGCGCGGCGGTCGCCGCGACCTGAACCGGCGTGAACGCGCCGTAGTCGAGGTAGGATTTCACCCGCGCCAGCGCGGCGATGATCCGCTCGTTGCCGACGGCAAAGCCCATGCGCCAGCCCGCCATCGAGAACGTCTTCGACATCGAGGTGAACTCGACGGTGACGTCCATCGCGCCGGGAACCTGCAGCACCGAGGGCGGCGGATTGTTGTCGTCGAAATAGACCTCGGCATAGGCGAGATCCGACAGGATGAAGATCTCGTGCTTCTTCGCGAACGCCACCAGATCCTTGTAAAAATCGAGATCGGCGACATAGGCGGTCGGATTGGAGGGATAGCAGACGATCAGCGCGATCGGCTTCGGGATCGAATGGATGATCGCGCGTTCCACCGCCTCGAAAAACTGCGGCGTCGGCTCCGAAGGCACCGAGCGGATCACGCCGCCCGCCATCAGGAAGCCGAAGGCATGGATCGGATAGCTCGGGTTCGGGACACAGCACGACGTCGCCGGGCGCGGTGATCGCCTGCGCCACATTGGCAAAGCCCTCCTTGGAGCCCAGCGTCGCCACGATCTGGGTGTCCGGATTGAGCTTTACGCCGAACCGGCGCCCGTAGTAGGCCGCTTGCGCCTTGCGCAGGCCGTTGATGCCGCGCGAGGCCGAATAGCGGTCGGTGCGCGGCTTGCCGAGGGTCTCCTTCAGCTTCTCCAGCACATGGGGCGGCGTCGGCAGGTCCGGATTGCCCATGCCCATGTCGATGATGTCGGCCCCGGCATTGCGCGCGGCCGCCTTGGCCTGGTTGACCTTCTCGAACACGTAAGGCGGCAGACGGCGGATGCGATAAAAATCTTCCATGGGACCCTTGCTCCGACAACCCTGCGGGACAGAATCGGGGGAACTTTCGCGGCGCTCGAAACCGGATCGGGTTTCGATCAGAAATCGCGCTCAATCAATGATTTAGAGCGAATTCAGGCGCGTGATCCCAAGGGGCTCTGGACCTGCAATGCGGTTGAATTGGGTTCTTTTACCACGGGAGGGCGGCGGCGCCAGTTTTTATGGCGTTTTGACCTCGCCCGGATGCTTCTTGGCGGGCTTTGCCGGGCCGGAGGCCACGGCTTGCCGGTCCCGCGCCGCCGTCAAATCCGACTGAATTTTAGCCAGTTCCGAGGGCTTGATCGCCTGCTCGTCCCGTTCCGGGGGCAGGTCATGCACCGGTAGATAGCCACCGGCTTCCTTCGGACGCTGGGGCGCGTCCGCCGGCAGGCCGAGGCCCGGCATATCCGCGATCTGCGACGAGCAGCCGCCGAGCGCGAATGCCGACGCCACCAGCGCCGCCATCGCCCACAGCCTTATCGTTCGATCTGCCGGCATCCGTCCGGAAATCCTCAAACTACCCTGGCAACCGTTTCGCAATCGCACCGATGCGCTGGTACGAGCCTTGCAACGCGCCATATCGTCCCGCGGCGTCGATTTCGCTAGAACCGTTCAAACGATTGTCGCTCGAAACGATTAAAGCCCAAAGAGCAAATGTGACCGGTGCGGCTGCAATGTGTGCATCTTGTGTGCACACGCAAACTTTATCGCAGTGCAACAGGGTTAACGTCAATTCACTTGCGGTCAATCCGCGCGGTGACGAACGCGAAATGAAGCTATAGGGTCGCTGACATGAGTGACGTCAACGCCGAAACCCAGGGTTCGAAGACCTTCAACGCCGAAGCCTTCGCCATGAACATCGCGAAAGCGATGGAGACGAGCGGCCAGGCGCTCGCGGCCTATCTGAAGCCGCGCGAAGGCGGCGAACCCAAGGACAAGCCGCCCAGCGAAATCGGCGAGGTCATCAAGACCTTCACCAAGGTGGCCGAATACTGGATGACGGACAAGGAGCGCGCCGAAGACATCCAGACCAGGATGGGCAAGGCCTATCTCGATCTCTGGGGCCAGGCCGCGCGCCGCATGGCCGGCGAAGCCGACGCCAAGCCCGCGATCGAGCCGTCGCCGCGCGACAAGCGCTTCAAGGATCCGGAGTGGAAATCGAACCAGTTCTTCGATTTCGTGCTGCAGGCCTATCTGCTCACCACGCAATGGGCGCAGGAACTGGTGAAGAACGCCGAAGGCGTCGATCCGCACACGCGCAAGAAGGCCGAGTTCTACGTCCAGCAGATCGCCAACGCGATCGCGCCCTCGAATTTCGTGCTGACCAATCCGGAAGTGCTGCGCGAGACACTGGCCTCGAACGGCAACAATCTGGTGCGGGGCATGAAGATGCTGAACGAGGACATCGAAGCCGGCCGCGGCACGCTGCGCATCCGCCAGTCGGATCCGGCCAACCTCGTCGTCGGCGTCAACATGGCGACGACGCCGGGCAAGGTGATCTTTCAGAACGAGCTGATGCAGCTCATCCAGTACACGCCGACCACCGAGACCGTGCTGCGCACGCCGCTGCTGATCGTGCCGCCCTGGATCAACAAGTTCTACATTCTCGATCTCAAGCCGGAAAAATCCTACATCAAATGGTGCGTCGACCAGGGCATCACCGTGTTCGTGATCTCCTGGGTCAATCCGGACAAGGAACTCGGCAAGAAGACCTTCGACGACTACATGAAGCAAGGCCCGCTCACCGCGATGGACATCATCGAAAAGGTGACGGGCGAGATGAAGGTGCACACCGCCGGCTATTGCGTCGGCGGCACCCTGCTCGCCTCGACGCTGGCCTGGCTCGCCGAGAAACGGCGCCAGCGCGTGACGTCGGCGACGTTCTTTGCGGCGCAGGTCGACTTCACCCATGCCGGCGATCTCCTGGTGTTCGTCGATGAAGACCAGATCTCGACGCTGGAAAAGGAGATGGAGACCACAGGCGTTCTCGAAGGCAGCAAGATGGCGATGGCCTTCAACATGCTGCGCTCCAACGATCTGATCTGGTCCTATGTCGTCAACAATTACCTGAAGGGACAGCCGCCGCCGGCGTTCGATCTGCTGCACTGGAACTCCGACGCCACGCGGATGCCGGCCGCCAACCATTCCTTCTATCTGCGCAACTGCTATCTGGAGAACCGGCTCACCTCCGGCAGCATGGTGCTCGACAACACGCTGCTCGACCTGTCGAAGGTCAAGGTGCCGGTCTACAATCTGGCGACCAAGGAAGATCACATCGCGCCGGCGGATTCGGTGCTCTACGGCTCGCAGTTCTTCGGCGGCCCGGTGAAGTACGTGCTGTCGGGCTCCGGCCACATCGCCGGCGTGGTCAACCCGCCGGCCGGCGGCAAGTACCAGTACTGGACCAACGACAGGATCAAGGACATCACGCTCGCCGACTGGATGAAGAGCGCGACCGAGCACAAGGGCTCGTGGTGGCCCGACTGGCGGCAATGGCTGGAGAGCCTGGACGCCGAGCGCGTGCCGGCACGCGCCGTCGGCTCCGAGGAACTGCCGCCGCTGGAGGATGCGCCCGGCAGCTACGTCAAGGTCCGCGCGTAGCGCCATCAGGCGCGGTTCGCTATAGTCAATCATCCCGTGCCGGGAATCGAAATCGTTTGAGGGGGAACCAATGACGCGTGAATTGTTCTGGCTTACGCTGACCGTGATTTTGACCGGGCTGTTGTGGGTTCCCTACATCATCAATCGCTGCCAGGTGCGCGGCCTTTCCGGCGCCATGGCCAACCCCTCGCGCAACGACAAGCCGCAAGCCGAGTGGGCCAACCGGCTGATGTTCGCGCACGACAATGCGGTCGAAAACCTGATCATCTTCGCGCCGCTGGTGCTGATCCTCAACGCCATCGACTATTCCGACAAATGGACCGTGCTGGCCTGCGCCGTCTATTTCTGGTCCCGCGTCGCGCATCTGATCGTCTATACGCTCGGCCTGCCGGTATTCCGCACGCTGGCCTTCACCGTCGGCTTCCTGGCGCAGGCCGTGCTGGCGCTGGCGATCTTCAAGCTGGTGTGAGGCCGCTCCGCATTGCCTTGAAATAGCAACAAGATCTGCCTAGTTGTTGGCTGTGTCGCACGGATCTCTCCAACGCCTTCGAAAATTCGCCAGGACCGCGATGGTCATGGCGATTTCGGCGTTCGTGCTTCAAGGCGCGCTGATTTCGATCTCTCAGGCCTTGGCTGCTGTCGAGATCATGCCGCAGCCCTCCGTCACGTTGAACGGGTCGGCGCATTTCCATGACCAGCTGACCGGTCATGTGCACGATCATGGCAGCAACGCCGAAGGCCATATTCACAATGGGCCGGATGCCGACAAAGACGGTGGTTTGAACCTCTGCTGGAGCATCTTTGCCCCAGCCATGATCGTTCCAGCGCCCTGTCGCCCTGGTCCGCTCGTTCGACTTGCTGGGACTTGTCGAACCGCCGGCCGTTCAAACCGCCGACGGGGTCGAGCCCGGCGGACTGATCCGACCACCGAGTACCTTCAGCATCGCGTAGCTCGTGCGGCCATCCGGCCGCAGTCATTTCGCGTGTCTGAAGGAATTTTCAATGTTTGCGATTCCATGCCGCCTGAAAAGGCGGCTCGCGGGGCTTGGCGCAGCCGGCCTTGCTTGCTTGGCGAGCCTTTTTCTTGGTTTGGCCGTTTCCGTCGCCCACGAGGGGCACGATCACGGAGATGGCGACAAATCCGCGGTGGTTGCCGCGGGATATCCAAGGGTCGCCGCACGATCCGACCTGTATGAGATCGTCGGCATCCTCAGGGATGACCGCTTCTCGATCTTCATCGACGACGCCGTCACCAACGAACCGGTTTCCGATGCGACCTTGCAGGTCACCATCGGCGACGCCCCGGCCATCGAGGCCACGCGAACGCCCGACGGCATCTATACCGCGGCCCTCCCCGATCAAAAGCTGACGGGATCGGTGGAAGTCATCTTCTCGATCAACGCCAGGAAGGGCGACGACCTGCTGGTGGATTCCCTCACCCTGCCGCAAGCCGCGGGCTCGCCCGATAAGCATGACCATGGCTGGGCACCGGGATGGAGCGCAGGCCTCGCACTTGCCGCTCTCGGTTTCGGACTGCTGTTCGGCTATTCGCGGCGGCGAGGCCTGAAGGTCGCGGCGATGTCGGCAGCAGCCCTGACCGGGGCGAGCGTTCTGCTTGCTGCCATCTCGCTCGGCCAGAGCCGAAACAGCGCGAACGAGGCTGGCCCGCCGCCGGTGCAAGCCCTCACCGACGCACCCAGACGCCTGCAGGATGGCTCGGCCTTCGCCGCCAAGCCGACCCAGCGCCTGCTCGATGTCCGCACCGCGACCGCGGAACCGCGAGACCATCCGCCCTGCCGTCAACTTGATCGGCCGCGTCATTGCCGACCCCAACCGCAGCAGCATCGTGCAAAGCGTCTATGGCGGTCGCGTCGTTCAGGGCGAAGGCGAAGATCCCGCGTATCGGACAGTCGGTCAGCAAGGGCGACATTCTCGTCCAGATCGAGCCGTATCTGCCGATCGCGGACCGCACCACCATCCTCGAAAAAGTCGGCGAAATCGAACAGCTGATCTCGGTCGACCGAGAACAAGCTGCGACGGTTGCGGCCGTTGGCGGACCGGGGCGCGGTGCCGCAAGGCCAGGTCAACGACCTCGAAAGCGAACTCGAGGGATTGCGGGCGCGCCGCGAGACCACGCGGAGTTCGCGGACCGGCTTCGAGGTATTGCGCGCGTCGACCGACGGCATCATCACGTCGGCCAAGGTCGTGCCGGGCCAGGTCGTCCAGCCACAGGACGTTCTGTTCCAGATCGCCGATCCGAAGAGCCTCTGGGTCGAGGCGCTGGTCTATGACGACATCGGACCGGATGGACCCGGCGAAGCAACCGCCATCGGGCATGTCGGGCCGCCGATTGCGCTGTCTTTCCTCGGAACCAGCCGCGCGCTGCGGCAGCACGCCTCGGTCGTTCATTTCGCCATCGCGGATCCGCCGGCGGGGCTGAACATCGGCCAGCCCCTGACCGTGATGGTTCAGCGCGGCATCCCGGTGACCGGCCTGATCTTTCCGCGCGACGCCGTCGTGCGAAGCAACAATGGCGAGAACATCGTCTGGCAGCACACCGCGCCGGAACGCTTCGAGCCGAAGCCGGTCCGCATCTTTCCCCTCGATGCCAGCCGTGTCGTCGTTGCGGCCGGTGTCAACGAGCGCGAGCGGATCGTCGTCCGCGGCACCGACCTCATCAACCAGATCCGGTAAGGCGCCGCCATGTTCAAGCTCATCGTCCAGACAAGTTTGCGCAACCGGCTGTTCGTCCTGGCGGTCGCCGCGGCGCTCGTCGGCTACGGCATCTTCGTCCTGCCGAGCATCTCCGTCGACGTTTTCCCCGACATCAACCGGCCGACCGTGAACATCCTGACCGAGGCGGAAGGCCTGGCGCCGCAGGAAGTCGAGCAGCTCGTCACGTTTCCGATCGAGACCTCGATGAACGGCATGCCCGGCGTCATCCGCGTGCGCTCGGTCTCCGGCGTCGGGCTCTCGGTCGTCTACGTCGAGTTCGACTGGGGCGTCGACGTCTATCGCGCCCGGCAGTTCGTCGCCGAGCGGCTGGCGCTGATACGCGATCAACTGCCGTCGTACCGTCAATCCGCAGATGGGGCCGGTCACCTCCATCATGGGCGAGATCATGCTGATCGCCCTCACCAGCGACGGCGCCGCATCGCCGATGGAAGTGCGCGAGATCGCCGATTTCGTCGTCAGGCCGCGGCTTCTGGCCATTCCCGGCGTCGCCCAGGTGATCCCGATCGGCGGCGAAGTGCGCCAGTATCGCGTGACGCCGAACGTCGCGCACCATGCAGGCGCTCAGCGTCACCCATGACCAGATCGAGCAGGCGGTGGCCAAGTTCGGCACCAACACCGGCGGCGGCTTCGTCGATCAGCATGGCCGCGAATATCTGATCCGCAATGTCGGACTGACCAAGCAGATCGAAGACCTCGGCAACACCGTCGTCGTCATCGCGCGACGACCAGCCCATCCTGCTGAAGCAGGTGGCGACGCGTCGATTTCGCCGCCCGCGCCAAGCGCGGCGACGCCGGCTACAACGGCAAGCCGGCCGTCATCATCAGCGTGCAGAAGCAGCCGGCGGCGGACACGGTGCGGCTGACCCGCAATGTCGAGGCGGCGCTGCAAGGACATGCAGCGCACCATGCGCGCCGGCGTTGATCGTCACCAACGTCCAGTTCCGTCAGGCCACGTTCATCGAGACCTCGATCGACAATGTCGAGCGGGTGCTGATCGAGGCGGCCATCGTCGTCGCGCTGGTGCTGTTCGTCTTCCTGATGAACGGGCGCGCCACGCTCATTTCGCTGACCGCGATTCCGATATCGATCCTGATCACCGTTCTGGTGTTTCGCGCCTTCGGCCTCACCATCAACACCATGACGCTCGGCGGCCTGGCCATCGCCATCGGCGAACTGGTCGACGACGCCGTGGTGGACGTCGAAAACATCCTGCGGCGCCTGAGGGAGAATTCCGCAGCCCACGACGCCGCGGCCCGTTCTCGAAGTCATCGCGCAGGCGAGCCAGGAGGTGCGTTCGAGCATCGTCTACGCGACGATGATCATCGTCCTGGTGTTCGTGCCGCTGTTCGCGCTGCCCGGCATCGAGGGCCGGCTGTTCACGCCGCTCGGCGTTGCCTATGTCGTATCGATCCTGGCATCGCTGCTGACATCGATGACGGTGACGCCGGTTCTCTCCTACTATCTGCTTTCCGGCCGGGCGCATTCCGGCGACCGGGACAGCGCGGTCGTCCGGCAAGCTGCAGGCGGCGAACCGGCGGCTGCTGGGATGGGCCTTCGAGCGGCGCGGGCTGGTGCTTGGCATCGTGGCGGCCGCCGTCGTGGTGGCGGGCTACGCGGCGACGATGATGCCGCGCAGTTTCCTGCCGCCCTTCAACGAAGGAACGCTCGTTCTCTCGCTGCAATACAATCCCGGCATTTCGCTCGCGGAATCGCATCGGCTCGGCTTGCTGGCCGAGCAGTTGATCGCGAAAGTCCCCGAGGTGAAATCGGTCGGCCGACGCACCGGCCGCGCCGAGCTCGATGAGCACGCCGAAGGCGTGCATTACAGCGAGATCGATGTCGATCTCGCGCCGTCGAAGCGGCGCAAGGAGGACATCTACGCTGATATCCGCGAGGCGCTGTCGGGATTGCCGGCATCGGTCGCCATCGGCCAGCCGATCGGCCATCGGCTGGATCATCTGCAATCGGGTATCCGCGCCCAGATCGTGCTGAAGATTTTCGGCCAGGACATCGAGATGCTGCGGCGGCTGGCCGATACGTCGCGCCAGCGTCTCTCGACGATCCCGGGCCTGGTCGATCTCCAGGTCGAAAAGCAGGTGCTGATTCCGCAGGTGCGGGTTCAGGTCGATCACACGCGCGCCGCCCTGCACGGCCTGACGCCGGCCGCGATCACGCAAACGCTCGATGCGCTGTCGAACGGCCGCAAGGTCTCGCAGATCGTCGACGGCAACCGGCGCTTCGACGTGGTGATGCGGCTCGCCGAGCAGGATCGCTCGACGACCGGACTTCACGATCTGCTGATTCCGACCGGCCTGGAGTTCGTCCCGCTGAGCGCGCTGGCCGAGGTCATCGAGACCGACGGACCGAACCAGATTCAGCGCGAGGGAACGCTGCGCCGGATCGTGGTCTACGGCAATGGCGACGGCCGCCGCGACATGGGGGCGATCGCCGCCGACATCCGCAAGGCGCTCGCGGAGCTGGACTTCCCGCAAGGCTACACGACCAATCTGGAAGGCGCCTTCCAGGCGCAGGAGGAAGCCTGCCTGGCGCATCGGAATCCTCTCGCTCGCGTCGCTGGCGATGATCTTCATCGTGCTCTACAGCCGCTATCGATCGACCGTCCTGTCGCTCATCATCATGGGCGGCATTCCGCTCGCCCTGATCGGCAGCGTCGTCGCGCTTGAAAATCGCCGATCAGCCGCTGTCGGTGGCATCGATGATCGGCTTCATCACGCTGGCCGGCATCTCGGCGCGCAACGGGATTCTGAAGATCTCCCACTACATCAATCTCGCCATGCACGAGGGCGAGCCGTTCGGCACCGGATTGATCGTTCGCGGCAGCATGCAGCGGCTCAGTCCGGTGCTGATGACCGCGCTATGCGCGGGCCTCGCCCTCACCCCGCTGCTGTTCGGCGCGGACGAAGCCGGGACGGGAAATCCTCCATCCGGTCGCGGTGACGATCTTCGGCGGCCTGCTCAGCGCCACCCTGCTGGATACGGTGGTGACGCCCGTTCTGTTCCTGATGTTCGGCAGGAAGCCGCTGGAGCGGCTGCTCGCCGACCAGCCCGCCACGCTTGCCCCTGCGGAAGCCTATTGATTTCCGCTCAACCCAAGGAGATGACCAACAATGCGAAAGCTGATCTTCCTGGCCTTGATCGCCGCCATGGCCGCCATGCCCGGCGTTGCCGCCGCTCAGGCGACGAAAGGCAGCAATGGCGGTCCCGTCGTCAAATCCGAAGGCCACCCGATCGAGTTCGTGCGGAACGGTCTCGATATCATCTTCTATGTGGGCGACGACGACGGATCGCCGCTCCCGACAAAGGACATAAAAGGTCGCGCGACGGTTCAGGATGGCGGCAAGACCGTCACCGTTCCGCTTAGCCCGGCAAGCCCGAACCTGATGCGCGGGAAGCTCCGGCCGAACTTTCATCCAAGGCCATCATTGTCTTCTCGGCCAATGTGCATGGCCACTCCCTGACGGCGAGATACACCGCCGAATAGCTAATTCACCACCGATCGGCCGGTTGACCGGACGGTGGCGGCTGAGCCAGTACAGCATCACGAGCGCCGCGCTCGCGCATAGCGCGCCAAGACCAAGCAGGACGTTGCTGCCGAAATTCGACAGCAGGCCGACGAGAATGGGCGAAGACGCCGCGGAGATGAGGTTGAGCGGCAACGCGATGCGCGACGTCGCCCTGGCGAATTCGGCGCTGTCGTAGAACACCAGCGGGATGGTCGCGCGCGCGACCGCAAGCGCGCCGCTGCCGAGCCCATACAGCAGGATGAAGGTCGCGATGATCCAGTACGATCCGCCGCCGATCATCAGGAGAAGGATCGCCACGACCATGGTTGCGGTCGCGATCAGCGCCGTCGTGATCCCGTCCCATCGTCCGCCGCCGAGGAAATCGAGCCCCCGGGCGCTGACCTGAATCACGCCCAGCATCGAGCCGAAGGTGACGGCCTGCGCCGGCGTCAGGCCCTCGGCTTTCAGCAGTTCGATCATCGTGGCGTTGAATCCGAAGGAGACGAACGCGCACAGGATGGTGGCCGATACGATCAGGTAGAACGTGCTCTTCCGGACGATGCGGGTCTGGTCCGTCGGCACCTGCGCGAACCGGCGTCCTCCTTCCGCACCGACGTGACGCGGCAATCCGAACACGTAGAGCGGCAGGCAGACAAAAACCATCAGCCCGGCATAGACCAGACAGGTGCCGCGCCAGCCCATCACGCCCGACAGGAACGAGGTGGTCGGCCAGAACACGCTGCTGGCCAGCCCCGTCACCAGCATCAGGGCGCCGATCGCACGCCTGGCGGCGCGTCCCACGATCTCATTGAGCAGGATGTAGGTGGCGGTGGCCAGCGTCGCGCTGCCGGCGATGCCGAGGATGACCCATGCCGCGAAGAACGACACGGGGCCGGTCGAATACGACAGCAGAACGAAGCCCGGCGCGGCGATGATGCTGCCGGCATATCATCACGCGCCGTGCCCCGAACCGGATGAACGGCCGGGCCAGAAGCGGAGCCGACAGGCCCATCGCCACATAGAAGATCGAATTGCCGGCGAACACGGCCGTGATGTCCATGCCGAGATCGGCGCCAACTTCGCCGGCCGACGACGGCCAGAAGGCCGACGGTGCCCCATCCGATGATCTGCCCGATCGCAACGACGACAAGGATGCCGATGATCTTCCTGCCGGACTCCAACGACCCCATTTCTCTCCGCCAGCCGCCCTCCCCGGCCGGGCGTCGCCGGTCTTGATTCTCCAGCGAACTCCCGTTTCCCAGAACTTGTATAATGGGTTCGCAGCCAGTCCGGCGGCGGATAATTGTCATACCTGACAAGCGTGTCGCGCCCCTTGGCGTCGCCTGCCGTTCGTGGGCCCAAGAAAAAACCCCGGGGCTGGGCCCCGGGGTTTTTCATTCGCGTCGTCTCAAACCGCGCTCAGTACTTCGCGACCACCGGCGAGTTGAAGTGGTAGTTGATGCCGGTGCGGAAGATGTGTTCGGTGACCGACCGCGTCGACGTCGCAGGGAACACCGCGAGGGTGAAATTGTCCGTGGTCGTGCCGAGGTCGACATAGAGATACTCGGTCTTGGTCGTCCAGTTCGGGCCGAGCAATCCGAGCAGCGTGAACGGCGTTTCGATGCCCGCGCCCGCGGTCCAGCCGGTCTTGGTGTTCGAGAAGGACTGCGTGACCGGGCCGACGAACGTGTTCGTGGCGATCTTGGTCTTGACGCTGCCGTAAGCGAGACCGCCGGTGGCATAGAACAACGTCGAACCGACCGAATAGCCGAGCCGACCGCGCACCGTGCCGAACCAAGGCAGGGTGGCGTCATAGGCTGCGAAAACAGCCTGCGAGCAGAAGACCACGCAGGTCTTGTCGTCCTTCTGGGTGCTGCCCTGGATGTCGGCCTCCAGACCGAACACCCAGTTGGCCGCCTGCCAGTTGTAGCCGGCCTGCACGCCGCCATTGATGCCATCGGGCGCAAGGTTGAAGGTTTCGGACAGCGTCGCCGCCGGCGCGTTCAGCGAACTGCGGTCCCGGCCGGTGCCGGAACCGAAATTGCCGCCGAGATAGAAACCTGTCCAGTTGGCGGCAGCCACCGGCGCATAGGCATTGCCGCCGATCCGGTAGTTCAGCCCGACGCGAAAGATGTTTTCGCGAATCTCGGTCTTGATCGGGGTCGCGGCAAGCAGCGTCGACATATCGGTCTTGTTGCCGAGATTGAGATAGAGATACTCGATCTTGCCGGTCCAGTTGCCGCCCAGCGCGGCCTCGACACCGCTGCCGACGACCCATCCGCTCTGCATGCGGTCGGTCGAGAAACTCGTCGCGAGCTGCGTCGCGTCGGTCTTGACGTTTGCGAAGGCGTAGCCGGCCGTCACGTAGCTCAGCACCGGGCCTTTGGAGATGCCGATGCGACCGCGGGCGGTACCGAACCAGTCGAGCTTCTGGCTATAGCGCGTGAGGCCGAAGGCGCCGTTGGCGAAGCTGGTGTGATCGTCGCTCAGCCCGGCGCCCTGAATGTCCGCCTCGACGCCGAACACGATCGGCCCGAACATCGAATTGGTCTGCCAGTTGTAGCCGACCTGGCCGCCGCCGAAGCCGCCTTGCGGCGCGACATAGAACGAATAAATAGATCCGGCGCCCGAAAAGTCGTGCTGGAAACGATCGCGGCCGATGCCGACGCCGGCGTTGACGCCGATGTAGAAGCCGGTCCAGTCGTAGACGGCGGCGAGTGCGGGAGCTTTTGTGTAAGGGCGGGCGGCGAGGTCTGCGGCGAGTGTCGGGGCGGATCCCAGGCCAACGAGCGCGGTGGCCAACAGGTACTTCTTCAATTTCATTAACGGCATTCCCAGTCCGGCATTCCCACTACATTCCCGACGCAAGCGCGTCCGGTAGCATGGCCGTAGTTCTACGGGATTCGCTTGATAATGCTGTAGCTGATGAGCCACATCTTCGCGCGGATTGATGCACTGCGCCGCGCCGGGATTTTCTGGTCGAGAATCACGGCATTGAAGGCTGGACTTCAACTCGCTTTCCGCGCAACGACGAACAGCATCGCAGCCATCTTGTCGTCAAATCCTTTGACTTCGCCACTCTCGATCGACAGCGCGCTCCAGTTGCCGGCCTCGGCATAGGTCGCGCGGAGCCAGTCCTGCGAGGGATAGTTGTAGTAGCGATCGAGCGCGTCGCGCCCGCCGTCCTCGCCTTCCTTGTAACTGGCAAAGAACGCGCCGCCCGGCTTCAGCGCGCGCCGGATCAGCGAAAGAACGTGCGCAAGCTGATCGCGCGGCACGTGCAGCAGGCAGGCATTGGCCCAGACGCCGTCATAGGCCTCGACCTCGTCGAGTTCGTGAAACAGCAGCGTCTCGACGCGGCGGCCGAGGCGCTTCGACGCGACCTCGGCCATTTCCGGCGATCCGTCGGTGGCGCGCACATCAAACCCTTGCGCCAGCATCTCCGCGGTGTCGCCGCCGGCGCCGCATCCGAGTTCGAGGATGCGCCCGCCCGGCGGCAGCAGCGCCAGAAACGCCGCCAGCCGCGCCTTGCGCGAGGTGATCTCGCGCCCGGCATAGGCTTCGGCATGGCCGCGGTAGAATTGCAACGTCGCTTCGTCCACGAAAATCCTCCGTCTCATGGAAACAGCGCAAGCTGCTCCAGTCCCGCTGTCTCGGGCAGCCCGAACATCAGGTTCATGTTCTGGATCGCCTGCCCGGCCGAACCCTTTACCAGATTGTCGAGCGTGGAAATCACGATCGCCCGGTTCTTGATGCGGTCGGCGACGACGCCGATCTGCACGTAGTTGGAGCCGCGCACGTTCTGGGTCTGCGGCAGCACGCCCTTCTTCGCGACATGCACGAAGGGCTCGTTGGCATAGGCCTTCTCCAGCGCGGCGCGCAGATCATCCGGCGTCGCGCCGTTGAGCTTGACGTAGGACGTGCAGAGTTCACCGCGCGCCATCGGGATCAGATGCGGCGTGAAGTTGACCGTCACCGCGGAGCCGGCGGCGACGCCGATCTCCTGCTCGATCTCGGGCGAGTGCCGATGGGTGCCGACCGAATAGGGCGACAGCCCCTCGCCGCCTCGCTGAACAGCGTGTTCTGCTTCAGCCCGCGGCCGGCGCCGGTGACGCCCGACTTCGCGTCGATGACGATGTCGTCGACGTCGATCAGTTTTGCTTTCGCCAGCGGCACCAGCGCCAGCAGCACCGCGGTGGGATAGCAGCCGGGACAGGCGACCAGCCGCGCGGCCGCGATCTTTTCACGGTAGAACTCGGTCAGGCCGTAGACCGCCTCGCCCTGCAATTCCAGCGCCCGGTGCTCATGGCCGTACCATTGCGCATAGGTGTTCTTGTCGCGCAGCCGGAAATCGGCGGACATGTCGAGGACCTTGATCCCGGGATTGGCTTTGAGAACCGCCGCGATGATTTCCTGCGTGGTGCCGTGCGGCAGCCCGCAGAACACCGCATCGAGGTTGCTCCAGTCGACCTTTTCCCATTCGACGAGCTTCGGCAGGTCGAGCATGAAGAAATGCGGAAACACGTCGGCCATCGCCTTGCCGGCATGGGTGTTGGCGGTGAGCGCGGTGATTTCGGCGTTCGGATGCCGCGCCAGCAGGCGCACCGCGTCGGCCCCGGTGTAACCGGAGGCGCCGAGGATGCCGATCTTCTTCGGACTCATCACGCGTTCCCTTTACTTGTCGGCCAGGCC
Organism: uncultured Alphaproteobacteria bacterium; assembly: GCA_963783115.1. GTDB lineage: Bacteria > Pseudomonadota > Alphaproteobacteria > Rhizobiales > Xanthobacteraceae > Bradyrhizobium. Next base: position 40,266 of record CAWAMK010000031.1, read on the forward strand.
CAGCATCAGCCGCATGTTCTGCACGGCGGCGCCCGACGCGCCCTTGCCGAGATTGTCGAGCCGCGCGACCAGCACCGCCTGGCGATGTTTCTCGCTGGCAAAGACATAGAGCTCGAGCATGTTGGTCTCGTTGAGCGCCTCGGGCTCCAGCTTCCCGCCCTTGGTCGCCGCGTTTTCCAGCGGCATCACCGAGACGTACTTGCTTCCCGCGTAGCGCTTGGCGAGCGCGGCGTGCAGATCGGCACCGCTGGGTTTGCCGGTCAGCGTGTCGAGATGCAGCGGCACCGAGACCAGCATGCCCTGGCGAAAATTGCCGACCGACGGCACGAAGATCGGCCGCCGCGTCAGTTTTGAATAGAGCTGCGTCTCGGGCAGATGCTTGTGCTCGAAGCCGAGGCCGTACAATTCGAACGACGGCGCGCTGCCATCCTCGAAACTCGCGATCATCGACTTGCCGCCGCCCGAATAGCCGCTCACCGCGTTGATGGTGACGGGATAGTCCGCAGGCAGCAGGCCGGCATCGACCAGCGGCCGCAGCAGCGCGATGCCGCCGGTCGGATAGCAGCCGGGATTGGAGACTTTTCGCGCGGCGCGGATCTTGTCGGCCTGGTCCGGCGTCAGTTCCGGAAAGCCGTAGGCCCAGTCGGGCGCGACGCGGAACGCGGTCGATGCGTCCAGCACCTTTGGCGCGCTCGCGCCCATGCCGTCGATCAGCGCAACGGTTTCCTTCGCGGCATCATCCGGCAGGCAGAGGATGACGAGATCGACCTCGCTCAAGCAGCGCCCGCTTGGCGGCGGGATCCTTGCGCTTGTCCTCGGCGATGCTCTTCACCACGACGTCGTTCTGCAGCCGCAGCCGCTCGGCAATGCCGAGCCCCGTCGTGCCGGATCCGCCGTCAACGAACACGGCGGGCTTGGTCGCGGCGCCGGCGGTCTTTGGGCTGGATGGCTGTCGGTGAGGGTCATGGCGCGCTCCTTTCGGGCTGGTTCGTTTCGTTGGCAAACACATCGGGCCGTGCCGCCTTCATCAAATGCGCGATCTGCTGCGAGCCGGCATCGGCCTGCGCGGCAAGCGATCCCGCGATCGCGGCATAGTCGGTCTCGGATTTGTGCTGGCTCAGCTTGAAGGTGCCCTCGACCTCTTCAACCGTCATCTCAAGACCCACGATCGCTTTCTTCAACGCTTCCAGCCGCCCGGCCGTCATCTTCGACGACAGCCACGGCTTCTTCGGCAGCAGCCGCTCCTCGAACTTGGCGCTGAGCGTCTCGATCTGCTCGGCGAGTTCGTCCCCGGACATCGCCCGCACCGGGCCGGTCAGGTGCACCACCTGATACAGCCAGGTCGGCACCTGATCGGGCGAGACGTACCAGTCCGGCGAAACATAGGCATCCGCGCCGTTGACGGCCAGCAGCCAGGACGTGGTCCCGTCCGCCAGCTTTATCAGCGGATTGTGACGCGCGACATGAAACGCCGCGCGCAGCGTGCCGTCATTGGCCGAGGTCAGATAGAACGGCAGCGGCGAGGCGACCGGCTTGTTGCCGTCCCACGCGCAGACAAGCGCAAAGCCGCGCGCTTCCGCGAACGCGAGGCTCGCGGCGCGGTCGGACTTGAACGGTGAAGGCGTATACATCTCAAACTCCTGCTTGACGTAGGAGCCGCCAGTTCAGACCGCGTTTTCTTGGAAAAGGAAGAAGCCGCGGGACCGGATCCGGCGGCAGGGGCGACAATCCTAAACGCAGACGTCCGCCCATACCGCGATAATGCGGCGGCGGCGAGCGATGGTCATGGTCGCGGCGATAGTCATGGGCGCGGCTATAAGGCCACGCCCGCTTTTCGTCAAGCGATGGCACCGTCATTCCGGGAAGCGTCAGATCACCGGATTCCACGGCGCCGGGATCAGCCGGTAGCCATTGCCGTCCTTCTCGACGAAGCCGTTGGCCGGGAACGGATAGTGGAAGCCCTGCACCCGCATCTTGTCGGCGACCAGCATGTCGTAGACCCTGCGGCGGGTCTTTTCCGCCAGCGCCGGATCCTGGTCGAACATCAGGTGCCAGCCCGGATTGTTGACGAACAGCGCCGGATGGTTGGTGACGTCGGACTGGATGAACACCTTGTCGGAGCCCGATGCGAGAACGTACGAGGTGTGACCCGGCGTATGGCCGATGGTTTCCACCGCCGTCAGGCCGGGCGCGATTTCCTTGCCCCACTCATAGGGCGTCGCCTTCTTGTTCAGCCCGGCCTCGAGGACGCGGCGGGCGTTCTTGAACACGGTCTGCATGCGGCCCTCGGGCGCCCGGCTCATCTCGCCGTCGTCCATGAAGTATTTCCATTCCACCGCCGGCACCAGCACCTCGGCATTGGGGAACGCCGGCGTGTTGTCGGCGTTCAGCAGTCCGTTGATGTGGTCGCCGTGGAAATGCGAGATCACCACCATGTCGACCGCCTTGGGATCGAATCCGGCGGCGACCATGTTGGCGGCGAACTGTCCGACGGCGCCCTTGCTCGACGCGTAGGCCGCCGCGCCGTTGCCGGTGTCGATCACCACCAGCTTGCCGCCGGTGTTGATGACCAGCGGCGCGAACTGGATCGACATCTTGTCCTTCGGCATGAAGTTCTTTTCCAGCGCCGCGTTGACTTCGTCCTTCTTGACGTTGAGCACGAACGTATCGGGCAGCGCGAAATTGTTGACGCCGTCGGAGATCGCCGTCACCTGGGCGTCGCCCACCTTGTAGCGATAGAAGCTCGGCGCCTGCTTCTCGGCGGCCGGTGCGGCGGCCGTGGCGGGCGTTTGCGGCAAGCAGCGGCGTAGCGGCGAGCGCGGCGGCGCCGGCGAGTGCGTGACGACGTGTCAGTTCCATGGTGATGTCCTCCCAGTGAGACGATGGATGCGATGGCGGTATCCCCGCCTGATGCGTGCCCTTGGTTCGTCTGCCGCTGATTCTAGCAGCGTTTCTGCGATGGCGCGACGACGGCGAGGCGACGGCCTTGCGAAGATGGCTCCGAGTATCATTGGGGGCTAACACCCCCGTCGTCCGCTTATTCCGGCTCGCCCTACGCCGCCCGCCACAGCCATTCGGCGAGCTTGCCCATCACGTCGCCGACCAGCAGCAGGACCGCCGACCAGACCAGCGCGGAGACGAAATTGGCGATCTGGAACGGCCAGTAGGACATCTCGAAAATGCCGGCGGCGAGCGGCACCGAGGCGCGCAGCGGCCCGAAGAAGCGGCCGATGAAGATCGAGGGCACGCCCCATTTTCTGCACGAACGCCTCGCCGCGCGGCAGGATCTCGGGATAGCGCGACAGCGGCCACATCTCGGCGACCTGCTCCTTGTAGCGGTAGCCGAACCAGTAGGAGACCCAGTCGCCGAGCGCAGCCCCAATCCCGCCGGCCAGCCAGACCGGCCAGAAGCTGATGCCGCTGACGCCGATCAGCGCGCCGATCGCGACCAGCGCGCCCCAGGCCGGCACCAGCAGCGAGATGAACGCCAGCAATTCGCCGAAGGCCAGCACCATGACGATCGGAGCAGCCCACACCTGATTGTCGCGCACGAAATCAGCCAATGCGCGCGCAAAATCCTGCATGTCGTGAGTGCCTTCCCCGCCCCGTTTGCGCCCTTGAATTCTTACACTGATTCAAGGCTCACGACAGCTAAGCCAGCCGCTTGCGTGACTTCAAGTCACAAAGGCTGGCACGGATCGTGATTTCAGGCGAGTGCGCCGGCGCAATCCCGGGTGGGACGCACGGGGCCGTCTTGCCGGAAACGCGCTTCCGGTCAGCTCTGCGGCGTCGGCGCCCGTCTTGGCGGCCGCGGCCGGCGGGCCTGCGGCGCGACCGGCTGCAGGGTCACGATGACCGGATTCGGCTTGTGATCCTGCGCGGCGCCGGTGGCGGCATCGACGCCCATCCCGACCAGCCCACCGACCAGAAGATTGCCCGCGAAACCGGCCGCACCGGCTGCCGGGGATTTCCTTGGTCAACGGGATGACCTGCGGCTCGTATCCTTCCTTGGTGACCGTCACCGTGATGTCGGCACTGCGCTTGGCCACGACCACGCAGGGCGTGACGCAGGCCGTCGGATTATCCAGCCCCGATAGCTCGGCCGTCGCGCCCGCCGGCGTACTCGAAATGGAAATATTCTCGGTCGTTCCCCGCGTCACGGACGCACAACCAACACACGGCGCCGCGATTGCGGCGGCCAGCACCAGTCTGATGATCATTTACGCTCCCCTAGCCGCGGGAACCTTCGAGCAACTCTAAAGTGAATGCAAGGGGAGGCCCGCGCTGGCATTGCGATAATGTTGACCGCGTGGCCGGGCGGTAACGCTCATGGGCCGCGAGGCTTTCCAGCCCCGCCGTCACTTTTTGAGCCCATCCATGGCATAGTCAGCGTAACCAATTCGGCACGCCACGCTGCGTGCAACACACGAAGAGCCATGTCCAAATCATTGAAATCAGCTGCAAAAACCAAACCCAACGATCTCTTTGGCGCGGAACCGAAGGGCCGCGCTGCGCCCAAGGCCGCGTCGCGGGCGACCAGCGCCGAGGCCGGCTACACCGCGGCCGACATCGAGGTGCTGGAAGGATTGGAGCCGGTACGCCGGCGTCCCGGCATGTATATCGGCGGCACCGACGAAAAGGCGCTGCATCATCTGTTCGCCGAAGTCATCGACAATGCGATGGACGAGGCGCTGGCCGGACACGCCTCGTTCATCGAGGTGGAATTGAGCGCCGACGGATTTCTCACCGTCACCGATAACGGCCGCGGCATCCCGGTCGATCCGCATCCGAAATTTCCGAAGAAATCCGCGCTCGAAGTCATCATGTGCACGCTGCATTCCGGCGGCAAGTTCGACTCCAAGGTCTACGAGACCTCGGGCGGCCTGCACGGCGTCGGCGTCTCCGTGGTCAACGCCCTCTCCTCGCTGCTCGAGGTCGAGGTCGCGCGCGAGCAGAAGCTCTACAAGATGTCGTTCGAGCGCGGTCATCCCAAAGGCAAGCTCGCAGGATCTCGGCAAGATCAACAACCGCCGCGGCACCCGGATTCGCTTCAAGCCCGACACCGATATTTTCGGCGCCAAAGCCGCGTTCAAGCCGCAGCGGCTGTTCAAGATGGCGCGCTCGAAGGCCTATCTGTTTGGCGGCGTGAAAATCCGCTGGCGCTGCGATCCCGCGCTGTTGAAGGGCATCGAAGAGGTGCCCGCCGAGGACGAATTCCACTTCGTCGGCGGCCTGAAGGATTATCTCGCCGCCGCTGTCCACGCCGACACGCTGGTGCATCCGGATATCTTCTCCGGCAAATCGGGCCGCAACGGCGCCCACGGCGCCTGCGAATGGGCGGTCGCGTGGACGGCGGACGCCGACGGCTTCCTCTCCTCCTACTGCAACACGGTGCCGACGCCCGACGGCGGCACGCATGAATCCGGCATGCGCAGCGCGATGCTGCGCGGCCTGAAAGACCACGCCGAGCGCATCGGCCAGGGCAAGCGCGCCGCGCCGATCACCTCGGAAGACGTCATGGTGGGCGCCGCCGTCATGCTCTCGGTGTTCGTGCGCGAGCCGGAATTCCAGGGCCAGACCAAGGACCGGCTGGCCACGGCGGAAGCCCAGAAGATCGTCGAGCAGGCGATCAAGGATCCGTTCGACCACTGGCTGTCGGGCAATCCGCTGCAGGCCAACAAGCTGCTGGATTTCGTCATCGAGCGCGCCGACGAGCGGCTGCGCCGCCGCGCCGAAAAGGAGACTTCACGCAAGACCGCGGTGAAGAAGCTGCGCCTGCCCGGCAAGCTTGCCGATTGCACCAACACCGCGACCGAAGGCTCCGAGCTCTTCATCGTCGAGGGCGACTCGGCCGGCGGCAGCGCCAAGCAGGCGCGCGACCGCAAGACCCAGGCGATCCTGCCCTTGCGCGGAAAAATCCTCAACGTCGCGTCCGCCGGCAAGGACAAGCTGACCGCCAACGCGCAGCTCTCCGATCTGATGCAGGCGATCGGCTGCGGCACGCTGGCGCATTATCGCGAAGAAGATCTGCGCTATTCGCGCATCATCATCATGACCGACGCCGACGTCGACGGCGCGCATATCGCCTCGCTGCTGATCACGTTCTTCTACCGCCAGACGCCGCGGCTGATCGACGAGGGGCATCTCTATCTGGCGGTGCCGCCGCTCTATCGGCTCACCCATGGCAGCAAGACGGTTTACGCCCGCGACGACGCCCACAAGGAAGCGCTGCTGAAGAGCGAATTCAACGCCAACGCCAAGGTCGATGTCGGCCGCTTCAAAGGCCTCGGCGAGATGATGCCGGCGCAGCTCAAGGAAACCACCATGGACCCGGCCAGGCGCACCCTGCTCCGCGTCGTGCTGCTGGCCGACGACCGCGAGGGCACCGCCGATTCGGTCGAGCGGCTGATGGGAACCAAGGCCGAGGCCCGGTTCGCCTTCATCTCCGACAAGGCCGAATTCGCCAGCGACGACCTGCTGGACGTCTGATTACGCCTCGCAAGGCGGGTTTCGGGCATTTTCTGGCGTTTTCAGCCGGTTAGCGCCGAAATTTGTCCCATTTTCAGGCATTTTTCCATCGTTCGTTTGTGGGAGTGTGTGCCCCTCCCGCAACAGCTTTTTGAGCGAGACTGCGTATATTGGCCGTACTGGGTTTTGGGAATCGGTGCTCGCGCATCGTTAGAGCAATCAGAACTGACGCTTCTGGACTGAGGAATTGAATATGAAGAAGGTACTGCTCGCTCTGACCGCGCTGGCGGCTTTCACTGGATCGGCCTCGGCGGCTGATCTCGGGGCTCGCCCGTACGCCAAAGCTCCGATGGTTGCTCCGGCGCCGAACTGGACCGGCTTTTACATCTTCGGTGGCGCCGGCGGTGGCGTCTGGGATGCTGACTTACACACCAATTTTGTGGGCGTTCCGGCCACGATCAATCAGCGCGTCGGTGGCGACGGTTGGTTCGGTACGGTCGGTATCGGCTATGACTGGCAGTTCGGCGGTGGCTGGGTGGCCGGCATATTTGGCGATGGTCAGTTCGGCAGCCTGAAGGGCAACCATCAACGATGAGCTTTTCGGCCTCACCGGCAGCATCAAGATGGAAAGACGCTTGGGCGGGCGGCGTTCGCCTCGGCTATCTGATTGCGCCGAACGTCCTTTCGTACGTCAATGGCGGTTACTCCGGTTCGCAATGGTCCGGCGCTGGCCTGACCAACCTCGCTGGAACTCCGTGCGGGCGTCCACACCGACTCGTTCAACCGCAATGGCTGGTTCGTCGGCGGCGGCGTCGAGAACAACCTGAACATCTTCGGCATCTCGGCGCCGGGCTGGTTCATGAAGACCGAATATCGCGCGGCCTATTACGATCGGAAGGATATTGCCGTCCGCACCAATGTCGGCAACCTCGCAACCACCGACACCATCGCCTTCAAGCCGTTGGTGCAGACCGTCAGCACCTCGCTGGTCTATCGCTTCAACTGGAGCGGCGCGCCGGTCCAGGCCAGGTACTGATCTCTGCTAAATCAGCAGCTCAAAAGCCCCGGCATCGTCCGGGGCTTTTTTGTGCCTGGCATGGTGCCGCATCGATCGTCGGCCATGTGCCTTCACGACTCACCGCCTGCAACCGCCGCCTTCAACGACCAGTACGCGCGCCGCAGCCGGCACTCGACCTCGGACCAGTCCGAATCCGTCATCGCCTGCTCCGATTTCGTCGCGATAGGCCATCGCCTCGGCGCGACCGATGCTCGCGGTCAGTAGCGACGGGTCGTCCACCGGCTTGCCGTAGACGATCGCGGACGACGCGGGCGACCGTCACGCCGTATTGCTCCGGGCCGACGGCCTCGCGCCGCGCCTGCCACCAGTCGAGCTCGAGGCGAGCCGCCTCCGCGGCATCGAATCCGCCGGGAACGGCGGATGCCAGCAGGCCGTAGTAGGTCTCGAGCGGCGGCAACGTGGCGTTGGCCGCCTCGCGGGAGCGCGTCGGCTGGAACGCCCGGGCGGCCTGTGCCGCGGCGAGCGCGATTCGAAAACTGTCCAGCGGCGCGAAGCCGAACTGCGTCCGCGACATCAGGTAGAGATGGCCGAACAGCGCGACATGGCGCTTCTCGTAATAGTCGCGCCACATCGCGGTCTCCAGCTCCGCGATTTCAGCTGGCTCGAAGCCGCGCAAATCCGCGTGTCGCGGCCATGCCGCGTAGGAGCCGCAGGCAACGACGACAAGCGCAAGCGCGAAGATGACCGTTCTGCGGTTCATGGTGTCCCTTGAAATGGCGGTGCTATGAGTTCCGGGCCTTGCGGAGCGGGCCGGCTTTGTATTCGATCGGAAGTTACGGCCGCCGTGGGCAATGGTTTCCCATGGCGACCGTACAACCCGCGGCTGAAGCGGAAACGGCAACAGGGGGAAAATCCATGGCCCGATCGCTTTCGATCATCGGCTTCCTGGCGCTCGCCATCGGCTTGCTCTGGATCGGGCAAGGCACCGGCGCCATCCGCTGGCCGTCATCGAGCTTCATGGTCAATCAACTGCAATGGGCCGGATATGGCGCGCTGCTCGGCGCCGTCGGCCTGATCCTGATCTGGCAGGGCAACCGCATTCGTAGCTCAAACCTCATGGTGAGGAGGCGCGCAGCGCCGTCTCGAACCATGGGCCACGCTGGGCCATTCATCCTTCGAGACGCCGCTGCGCGGCTCCTCAGGATGAGGTCTGACACTTCAAGGAGGCAGACAACCATGAACACACGACCCTTCGATCTCACCGGCAAGGTAGCCATCGTCACCGGCGGCAATGGCGGCATCGGGCTCGGCATGGCCAGGGGAATGGCCCAAGCCGGCGCCGCGGTCGCGGTCGTCGGCCGCAACGAGGCCAAGTCGGCGGCGGCGGTCGCCGAGCTCAAGCGAAGGCGGCGCCAGGGCGATTGCGGTTGCGGCCGACGTCACCGACAAGGCCGCGATCGCCGCCATGGTCGAGCGCGTCGCCCGCGATCTCGGCCGCATCGATATCCTCGTCAACAACGCCGGCATCAGCATCCGCAAGCCGCCACACGTGCTCGACATCGCCGAGTGGAACAGCGTGATCGCGACCAACCTCACCAGCGCCTTCCTGTGCTCGCAGGCAGTCTATCCGGCCATGAAGGCCGCCGGCGGCGGCAAGGTCGTCAATATCGGCTCGATGATGTCGATTTTCGGCGCCAGCTTTGCGTCGGCCTACGCTGCGAGCAAGGGGGGCATCGTCCAGTTCACGCGCGCCTGCGCGGTGGCCTGGGCTGCCGACAACATCCAGGTCAACGCGGTGCTGCCGGGCTGGATCGACACCGACCTCACGAAGAACGCGCGCAAGGAAGTCGAAGGCCTGCACGACCGCGTTCTGGCGCGGACGCCCGCGGCGCGCTGGGGCGCGATCGACGATTTCGCCGGCATCGCTGTGTTTCTCGCCTCTCCGGCGTCCGATTTCGTCACCGGCACGGCGATTCCCGTCGATGGCGGATATTCCGTCATGGCATAGGCCATGGCGCTTCCGACCGAAAGGCCGGCTCGGATTTGATCCGGGCCGACTTCTCGATAACCACTTCAAAGCTGGTATCAGGCGTTCGTTCTGGTTCGATCAGGACGGCAGGAAAAACCATGCCCTCGACCAGACCGCATAAAAGCAAAAGCCCCGGCTTGCACCGGGGCTCCAGTCTAGTTTGCTCGATTGTAGTGATCAGATCAATATCTGGTTACACCAGGGCCACCGAAGCGATAGTTGATGCGGGCTGTGACCAAGTCGATGTCCTGTCGGATGCCGACGTTGGTGTAGCGCCAGTTTGCGTTGGTCCAATTGTAGTTCGTATCACCCAGGAACATGTGATTGTACTCAACACCGAACGACCAGTTCGGCGTGAAGCCCCATTCCAGGCCAACACCAACAGCAGCGCCCCATCGCGTATTGGACACGTTGATGAAATTGACGTTGTTGAGTGCAGCATAGTAATTGTTGCTGGCGACCGCAGCACCGCCCTTGACGTAGAACAGGACGTTGTTGGCCGCATAACCGACGCGGCCAGTGAACAGGCCGAGTGCGTCAACCGTCGTACCGACGGACCAACGCGGATCGAACGGGTCGACATATCTCCGGTTCAGATCGGCCCAGTTACCCTGTGCTTCGAGACCGAACACCCAGGAACCAGCCTGCCAGTTGTAACCAATCTGGCCGCCAACGGTGCCGCCCGATGCATTATCCGAACGGGCGAGGAAGTTCTGCCAATCATATCTGGTGCTGCTCTGTCCCCAGCCACCGTTCACACCGATATAGAAGCCGCTCCAGTCATACATTGCTGCCACAATCGGGGGAGCTTTGGTGTACGGGCGAGCCGCGAGATCGGCCGCAAAAGCGCTCGCCGTGCTGGCGGCAAAGATGGAAGCTGCGAGTACCAGTTTCTTCATTACACTATCCCCTTTTGAGCAAAATCTGAGCAACAAGATCGAAATCCTGACTAAAAATACCCCGATTCCGGTCCCTTGGCTGTCACCCGATTGCTACAGTCGCGGGCAATATTATCTCCGGTTGAGAACACCGAAATACCTGCAACCCCAGGGTTGTCGCGCCGCAGTATTTGCTCAATTGCTGGCCTTGAATGGCGACTGCACGTGCTCGGGCCGCACGCCGATGCCTACAAATCGGGCCGTGATGCCCTGCAGCCAGGGCACCGCCGTGACCAGCCGCATCACCAACGGGACTTTCAGCGGCTGACCGCCCGGCTTCAGCGCGGCATTCACGATGTTGTTCTGCACGACGACCTGCATCCGCTGCGTCATTTTCACAGGAAATTCGCGGCGGCGCCGCACGGCGTCGAGTTCGTCTTCTGACGGCAGCCCATCCATCCCCAATCTCGCGACGCCAGCAGATTGGCAGTCGCCACCGCGTCCTGCACCGCGAGGTTGACGCCGACACCGCCGATCGGCGACATCGCATGCGCGGCGTCGCCAATGCACAACAGCCCCGGCCGCGTCCAGCGCTTCAGCCGGTTGACCGCGACCGTCAGCAGCTTCACGTCGTCCCAGCTTTTCACCTCGGCGAGCCCCGATTTCAGGATCGGTGCCATCCGCGCGATCTCGTCGAGCAGCGCGGGCAACCCCCTCGCCTTCACCGCGTCATACTCCCCCTTGGGAATCACGAAGGCGCATTGCCAGTAGTCGCCGCGGTCGAACGTCACCATCATCCTGCCGGGGTCGACGCGGGCGAACAGGTTTTCGGTCTCGCCTTGTCGCTTGCCGGCGCGAAACCACAGCACGTCCATCGGCGCGCCGATTTCCTCGACTTCCAGGCCGGCGCGTTCGCGCACCAGCGAATGACGGCCGTCGCAGGCAATGGTCAGGTCGGCCTCGATATCGATCTCGCCATCCGGGGTCTTTGCCTTCACGCCCTTGATGCGGTCGCCATCACGAACCAGATCTACCGCCTCCGTCGACATCATCACCTTGAGCGAGGCGAAATCGCTTGCCGCTCTCGCGCAGAAAATTGAGAAAATCCCACTGCGGCATGAAGGCGATGAAGGGATATTTGACGTGGAGCCGGGTAAGATCGGCGATTCGCACCGTTTCGCCGCCGAACATGCCCTCCATCTTCTGCAAGCGCTGATGCGGCAATTTCAGGAATCCGTCGATCAGGCCGAGTTCGTCCATCACCTGCAACGTCGAGGGATGCACGGTATCGCCGCGAAAATCGCGGAAGAAATCCGCATGCTTTTCCAGCACCACGACGTCGACGCCGGCGCGGCCGAGCAGATAGCCGAGCATCATGCCGGCCGGACCGCCGCCGACGATGCAGCAACGAACCTTCATTGCGCACTCTCCTGCTGGAATGGCTGGCGGCTATTCCGCCATATTGTGCTGCTGCCATCGTAGCAGATGAGCCTGCAGCCGCCAGATCACGGCGGATAGCGCCACCCCCACCAGCATCAACACGATCACCGCGACCATCATCCCCGAGGCTTCCGCCCGCGCTTCGGACTCGATGATCAGCCGGCCGATGCCGCGTTCGGCGCCAATGAATTCGCCGACGATGACGCCGATCAACGCAAACGAGATCGCCGGCGAAAGCGACGCGAACACCCAGGCCATGGTCGAGGGGATCACCACGGTGCGGGTGATCTGCCACTCGCTGGCACCCAAAAGCCGCGCGACGTTGATAAAACCTTCGTCGATCGAGCGCGCGCCCTCAAACGTGTTGAAGAACACCAGGAACACCACCACGATCCACGAGGTCACGATCTTCGAGGTGTCGCCGATGCCGAACGCCAGCACGATGATCGGCGCCAGCGCGATCCGCGGAATCGAGTTCACCGCCGTGATGAACGGTTGAAAGATCGCGCTGAGCCGGTCCGAGCGCCCGAGGATCAAGCCGGCGACAAAGCCACTCGATACGCCCGTGACAAAACCGAAGAAGGTATTCTTCAGCGTGACCGCGGTCGCGATCCAGAGATTGTTCTCGTTGCGCACCATGCATTTGGCGAACTCGCCGTTGAACCAGCCGTTGAAGACGCCGAGCTTGGATTTGAGGCAGCTCAGGATCAGAAAATGCTCGAAGATCTGCGAGGGTTTTGAGACGAAGTAGGGATCGAGCAGGTCGGGCACCAGCCACGGCGCGATGGCGTGGAGATCATAGCCCCATTGCCAGATCGACAGCACCGCGACGCAGATGAACACCTGCCAGGCCAGCGTATTGCCGATGCGCCGCGATCTCATCGGTGCGTCCTCATGGCTTGCGCCCCTTGACGAACTCTTCCCCGAGCGAGTGCCAGATGTGCTGGAACAGCTCGGCATAGCGCGGCGTCTCGCGCACCTTGACCGCATCGCGCGGCCGCGGAAAGTCCACCTCGAACATGTCCTTGATCTGCCCGGGCCGTGCCGAGAACAGGATGATGCGGTCGGCCAGCGTCAAGGCTTCGCCGAGGTCGTGGGTCACGAACAGAACGGTTTGCTGCTCGCGCTCCCAGATCCGCAGCAGCACCTCATGCATGTCGATCTTGGTGTGGGTATCGAGCGCGCCGAACGGCTCGTCCATCAGCAATATCTGAGGCTCCACCACCAGCGTTCGCATCAGCGCCGCGCGCTGGCGCATGCCGCCCGACAGCGCCGATGGATAGGCGTCTTCGAAGCCCTGCAAGCCTGCCTGCGCCACGCAGGCGGCGATGCGCTCCTTGCGCTCGGCTTCCGGCACGCCCGCCAGCTCGAGGCCGTAGCCGATATTGTCGCCGACCGTGCGCCAGGGAAACAGCGTATCGCGCTGGAAGATGTAACCGACATTGGGCGTCGCCTTACCGGCCACGACTGGCGTGCCGTCGATCAGGATCTGGCCGGCTGTCGGCTTGATCAGCGTCGCGATCATGTTGAGCACGGTGCTCTTGCCGGAGCCGGACGGCCCGAGCAGGGCGACAAACTCGCCACGCCGGACGCCGAACGAAACATCCCGCACCGCCTCGATCGCGGTGCCGGCAAGCTGGAACGTCTTGCTCAATCCCCTGACGTCGACGCGCTGGACATTGGATTGTCCATCCGGCAGGCCGGCAGGAAGGTTCTGGACGTTCAAGCCGGATACGCCTTTCGCGCTGCCTCGATGAAGGTCGGGCTGACCAGATCGGCCGGCGTCAGCGGCTTGATGCCGGTCATCTCCCGGAACCAGACCTTTTCGCCGCGGGCGAAAGCCGCCGCATCGATCGAGGCATCGTAATCGGTGACCTTCTGCAGCGCGGTGATCTCGAGAATATTGGCCGCGCGCGACGTGCTGCCGACATAGGGCTCGATCGTATCGTAGACTTCGTCGGGCGAATGTTTCTTGAGCCACTGCGTCGCCCGCCAGATCGCGGTGACGAAGGCCTGCATCTTCGGCGGGTCCTTGTCGATGGTCGCCTGCAGGGTGAAGTGGGCCGTCACCGGCACCTTGCCGCCGATATATTTGTTCCAGATCGCCTCGTCGGTGCCGTCGAACAGCAGCGTGCCCCAGCCCTGCTCCTTCGAATCGTTGAGCAGCGACAGTGAACTGACGAGCACGTCGACCTGCTTGGTCTTCAAAGTACCCAGCATGGTGTCGACATTGCCGGTGCCGATCCAGGTGACTTTCTGGTCGAGCTCCATCGTCTCCATGTAGTAGGACGACCAGACATGGTTGGTGCCGCCCAGCGACGACACCGAGACGATCGGCTTGCGCCCGTCGGGGCGCTTCCATTCCGTCAGCTTCTCCAGCGTGGTGATGCCCTGGTCCCACAGATCCTTGCGGATGATGAACATCACCGACGAGGAACGGGTATCGACCGGCATCAGCACGCGGCCATGGCGGCCGCGGTTGGAGAGCTGCATCGGATGGGTGATATCGCCGATGCCGATGTCGCCCTGCGCGGAGGCGATGATTTCGCGCGTCTTGACGCCGCTGCCGCCCTGGATCAGCTTGCAGTCGAGACCGGCCTCCTTGAAGTATCCGAGTTTGTCGGCGACGAATTGCGTCTGATAGACCGGCACCGCGACCGGATAGATGACGCGGCCGGGCTTGTCCTCGGCCCATGCCCGGCTGGAGGCGATCGCGGCGCCGCCGGCCGCGATGATCGTCAGTGCGGAACGTCTGGTGACATGTGCCATCACGCGCGCTCCTTTTCGCTTGCCGGCGACCTTCTCCAGCGCGCTCAGCACGGCGTCGCCCATTTCCTGCGTTGAAAGACGCTTGGCGCCGGCTTCGGCGATGTCGGCGGTGCGCGCGCCGCCGGACAGGGCGCTGGCCACCGCCTTTTCCAGCAGATCCGCATCCTCGGGCCGGTTCAGCGTCATGCGCAGCATCATGGCGACGCTGAGGATGGAGCCGAGCGGGTTGGCGATGCCCTTGCCGGCGATATCAGGCGCGCTGCCATGCACCGGCTCGTAAAGCGCCTTGCGGCGGCCGAACCTGTCGACCGGCCCCAGCGAGGCCGACGGCAGCATGCCGAGCGACCCGGACGCCATCGCCGCGCAATCGGACAGGATGTCGCCGAAGATATTGCCGGTCACCATCACGTCGAATTGCCGGGCTCGCGCACGATCTGCATCGCGGCATTGTCGACATACATATGCGTGAGCTCGACATCGGAAAATTCCGCTTCGATGCAGCGCAATGACTTCCTCGCGCCACAGCACGCTGGCCTCCAGCACGTTGGCCTTGTCGACCGAACAGACCTTGTTCCTGCGCGTGCGCGCCAGTTCGAAAGCGGAACGCGCGACACGGCGAATCTGATCGGTGGTGTATTGCTCGGTGTTGAAGCCGCGGCGCTGCCCGTCGGGGAGCGTCTCGATGCCGCGCGGCTCGCCGAAATAGATGCCGCTGGTCAGTTCGCGGATGATGACGAAATCGACGTCCTTGAGCACGCTGGCCTTGAGCGGCGCGGAATCCGCCAGCGCCGGATGGGCGACGATCGGCCTGAGATTGGCGTAGAGATCGTATTTGCTGCGCAGGCCGAGCAGGCTCCCGCCTTGCGCGCCGCGGCGGGCACTTCCTTGGTTTCCGGCCCGCCGGTCGCGCCCCACAGGATCGCGTCGGCCTCCTCCATCGCCTCGACGGTGTCCGGCGGCATCACCTTGCCGGTCGCGAGATAGGGAATGATGCCGTATTGCGCTTCGCGCAACACCATGGGAACGCCGCGGTTGGCGCCAAACCAGTTCAGCACCCGCTGCGACTGCGCGGTCACTTCGGGGCCGATGCCCTCGCCGCCGACCACGGCGACCTTGATCATGTTGGACCGATCATTCATGCCGACATTACCTGCTGTGTTCTTTGCAAAGTGAATCCAGGGCCGTTCCGCCCGGTCGGCCGCCTGAAAGGCGCGGATTTCGTCGTCGCGCTGCAATGTCTGCGCGACTTCGTCGAGACCCTCCAGCAGGCCGTCGCGCCGGCGCGGATCGATCGCAAAATCGTGCCGCTGTCCCGACGGCGAGATGATGGTCTGCTGCTGCAGGTCGATGCTGATGCGCCCTGCCCCCTGGGTCTGCTGCACGTCGGCGGCAAGGCTGTCGACGATCTCCTTGTCGACGATGATCGGCAGGATGCCGTTCTGGAAGCAATTGGCAAAGAAGATGTCGCCAAAACTCGAGCCGATCACGGCGCGGATGCCCATTTCCTGCAGCGACCACACCGCGCCTTCGCGCGACGAGCCGCAGCCGAAATTCGGACCGGTGATGAGAATTTCCGCTTGCCGATAGGGCTCGCGGTTCAGGATGAACTCGGGGTTTTCCGAACCGTCGGGCAGATAGCGCAGCGCGCCAAACGCCCATTTGCCGAGCGTGCCGCGAATGGAGTTTCCGACCAGCCGCTCGATGCGGATGATGACGTCGGTATCGATATTGCCGCGCATGATCGGGGCGGCAATCGCCGTCAGGGTGTTGAACGGTTTCGGCATGTCAGCGCCCCATCGTTCGCACGTCGGCGATGGCGCCGGCGATGGCGGCCGCCGCCGCACTGGCCGGGCTCGCCAGATGGGTCCGCGCCCGCGGTCCCTGGCGGCCGACAAAATTGCGGTTGGAGGTCGAGACCGAGCGCTGCCCGGGCGCAACGATCTCGCCGTTGGCGGCAAGGCACATCGAGCATCCGGGCTCGCGCCATTCGAAGCCGGCATCGGTAAAGATCTTGTCGAGCCCTTCGGCGACCGCATCGCGCTTGACGGTCTCCGAGCCCGGCACGACCCAGGCACGGACGCCCGCTGCCACCTTGCGGCCGCGCGCGATCTCGGCGGCGGCCCGCAGATCGCTCAGCCGGCTGTTGGTGCATGACCCGATGAAGACCCAATCGACCGGCGTCCCGGCGATCGGCGCACCGGCCGCGAGCCCCATATAGTCGAGCGCGGTTTCGATCGCGGCGCGGCGCGCGGGGTCAGTGATCTGCTCGGATCGGGCACGCGGCCATCGACGCCGACGACGTGTTCCGGACTGATGCCCCAGGTCACCTGCGGAATGATTTTTTCGACATCGATGACGACTTCGCGGTCGAACACCGCATCGGGATCGCTCGGCAGTTTTCGCCACGCCGCGACCGCCTGCTCCCACATCGCGCCCTGCGGCGCATAGGGCCGCCCGCGCAGATATTCGAACGTCTTCTCGTCCGGCGCGATCATGCCCATCTTGGCGCCGAGTTCGATCGACAGGTTGCAGATGGTGAGCCGGCCCTCGACCGGCAGATCGCGAATGGCGCTGCCGGCATACTCGACCGCGTAACCGGTGCCGGCCGCGGCGCCGACATGACCGATCAAAGCGAGAATGAGGTCCTTGGCGGTGACGCCGGCCGGCAGCCGGCCCTCGAACCGCACGCGCATCGTTTTTGGCCGCCGCTGGATCAGCGCCTGCGTCGCCAGCACATGGGTCAACTCGCTGGAGCCGATGCCGAACGCCAGCGCGCCGAGCCCGCCATGGGTGCAGGTATGGCTGTCGCCGCAGACGATCAGGCAGCCGGGAAGGCTGAGGCCAAGCTCGGGCCCGATCACATGGACGATGCCCTGCCCGGGCTCATCGACATCGAACATCCGGATGCCGGTCGCCGAGGTTTCGGTCCGCAGACCCGCCAGCAATTCCAGTCCGACCTTGCTGGTGCCGGCCCGTCCGCGCGCCGTCGAGATCGCATGATCCGGCGTCGCAAACGTCAGTTCCGGATTGTGCACCGGCAGGTTGCGGCTCTTGAGATCGAGCAGGCCACGCGAGCCGCCCAGATCGTGCAGCAGATGACGGTCGACGTGAAGCAGATCGGTATCGTCGCTGACGCGACAGATGACGTGCTGGTCCCAGATTTTGGCCAGCAAGGTTCGGCCGGGCGTTTGCACTGCCGTATCCTCCCGTTTTTTCTTCTTCTATGGCAGGTAGATGCACCGCCACCGGCCGCGTTGCACGGCCTGTCATTCAGGTCTCTGCCCGAACGCGGTCATCAAAACATATTGGCGGCCTTGGGCCAACGTCTCATTTGGTGGGCCAGACCCCACATCTGCGCGGAGCGCCGACGGATCGAAGCAGCATCGCTCAAATCCATGCCGTCCATCTTCTTGCCGACATTGTTGCGGCATTTTCAGGAAGCCTCGGCGGCACGGATTTTGCTTAGTGCATTGTTCGGATCATGCTGGCTTCGCACCGGCGCGCGGCAAAGGAGACGATTATGACTCCTCGGGCAACGACTGAACTGGACGGGGTATATCGCAAGATATTTCAGCGCCTCGTCCCCTTCCTGATGCTGACCGCGACCGGCAGTCTCGCGCCGGGCCTCTATGTCGTCGCCGCCGTCGAACTCTGCGCGACGCTCCTGATCCTCGCCCTCGTGCCGGCGTTCCGCAAGCAGCAGATCGGCGGCGCCGCGCTGGCGCACTGATCCTGTCCGCCAACCGGGAGACATCCGACCCGTGTCAGCCGCCCCGCCCCATTCGATCTGGCCGCGCTCAATGCGATGGACCGCGACGCCTTTGTCGCGGTGCTCGGGCCGGCCTTCGAGAACGCGCCATGGGTCGCCGAGGGCGCATGGGCCGAACGTCCGTTTGCCAGCGTGACGGCGCTGCATGCCGCCATGCTGGACGTGGTGCGCCGACGCGCCGGACGAACGCCAGCTCGCTTTCCTGTGCGGTCATCCGGAACTGGCCGGCCGCGAGGCGCAGACCGGCACGATGACGGCCGAGTCCACCGGCGAACAAAGCAGCGCCGGCCTCAATGCGCTTGACCGGCGCGGAGCGCGATGAACTTCAGAGCCTGAACCGCGCCTACCGCGAGCGTCACGGCTTTCCGTTCATCATCGCCGTGCGCGCCAACACCAGGCAGCAGATCTTCGAGGCGATCCGCGCCCGAACCTCGCAAGCCACCGAGATCGAACGCCGCGCCGCGCTCGAGCAGATCGGATTGATTACGCGGGGGCGCATCGACGCCCTGGTGAAGGAATGAATTTCGACGGTCCATACCCACGCGCTGCGATCCCATTGCAGGGAGACAACAGGAGGCCGGAATGGACGACGACCCCAAAGCGGAAGCGCACCTCATCGAATCGATCCGCCTGGCGATGGACAACGTCCGCCGGCGCACCAACGCCCCCTTTGGCGCCGTGGTCACGCGGCAAGGCAAGATCGTCGCCCGCGCCGTCAATCAGGTCGACGATCTGTGCGACCCCACCGCCCACGCCGAGATGCAGGCCGTGCGCGCCGCCGCCAAAGCCCTGAACAGCACCGACCTCTCCGGTTGCACCGTCTATGCCAGCGGATACCCGTGCCCGATGTGCCTGACGGCGATGTACCTGTCAGGCGTGCGAGAAAGTCTACTACGCCTATTCCAACGAGGACGGCGCGCCCTATGGGCTTTCCGCCGAACGCGGCTATGTCGAAATCGCGCGCCCGCCGGACCAGCGCGAGATGAAGCTGCAGGGGCTTCGCGCGCGCGACGACGGCGAAGACCTCTACGAAGCCTGGAACAAGATCGCGCCGGGCGCTCCGTGAGCGCCGAAAGGCCACGCCAGCCAATGCCCGCCAAACTCACGGCCAACACATCCGTTAGACGCGTGCAGTGCGGTCTGCGTTCATCCCCCCATACACCGCGGTAGTAGTGGTGAAGGAAGGTCTCCGACGCCGTGCCTGAACGAGAAGACACGGCGCAGGTCGATCATTGAATTCCGCCCATCTCCGGTTACCCTATCCCCATGGTCCTGACCCTGATACTGCTGGCGGCAATCGGTGTCATTCTGCTGGCCGAACGCAGCGCCGAGCACCTGCCGTTCGCGATCGCGACGTTGTTCCTCAGCGCGGCGGCAATCTCGTTCTTCGTCGGCGATTTCGACAGGGCGATACTGCTGGCCGGCCTGCTGGCCGCCGCCATCACCGCCGCATCGACGGTCAAACATGATTACAGCGCGCTGAAGCTGACGGTCACCGACGTGCCGCTGATGTTCGCAGGCACGGTTCCCTTTTTCATCTCGCAGTACCCGCGCGCCGTTTTGGCCGTTCTGACCGGCACTGCAGCATTCATCCTGGCGGTCATCGGCGACCCTGATCCACGGAACCGGACCGTCAGTTTCTCTGGACGTCAGTGTTTTTCTGTTCGGCGTGACGCTGGCTTGCGTCGTCATGGCCTTCCGGCTGAGCGGCGGCGGCATTGCCTTCCAGCGGATCATGGCGCAGCGAAGGTGCTTCTATTCGACCTTCATGGCGTCGCTGATCGATCCGCATTCCTGGCGGCAGGCGGGCGGATTGACGCTGAGCGATATCGCGAACGACCCGTTGCCGCTGATGGCGGCGGTCCCGGCGCGCACCATCGACTACCCCGACATCATCGTGATCCAGCATGAATCGATCTTCGATCCCCGTATTTTCGGACTTCCGGTCGAGCCGACCGTCGAAGCGTTCCTGTCCCCGGCGAACGGCCTCCATGGAACCCTCAACGTCGACATTTTCGGCGGAGGCTCGTGGCAGTCGGAATTCAGCCTGCTGACAGGTCTTTCCAGCGCCAGCTTCGGTTCGAATGCCTATAACCTTTTCAAGCAGGGCGCGGGCCGCTTTCACAGCAGCCTTCCCCATGCGTTGACGGCGCTTGGATACAGGACCATGCTCGCGTCGAGCTGCCGCCGCAGCTTTCTCAACTACGATCAATTCTATCGTTCGATCGGCATTGGCGAACGCATCTTCGCGGACGACTTCCCTCCCCCGTTCGACGTGCGCCAGTTCGAGACGACCAATTCCGACGCTATTTTTCTGGAAGCGGCGTTCGCGGCCCACACGAAGGCCATTGCCGACGACCCGACGCCGCGGTTTCTCTATGCACTGACCAACTTCAATCACGGCCCCCACGACCGACCGCTGGCCGCCCCCGGACAGTTCGAGATGCAACGCGCCTTTGCCGCATCGAGCCTCCCGGATGCGCAATATGCCGAGTACTACGCGCGGCTCACCGAGACCGCCTCGACCTGGAAAAGACTCAGGCTTGCGCTGGCGGCGAACTTCCCCGAACGTCCGATTCTCATCGTGCATTACGGCGACCATCAGCCCGTCTGGCGAAGCGGATCGATCGGCAACTCGGTCTGCCCGACGATGCGCGCCGCGCATTCCGCACATTTTATGCGATCGAGTCGCTGAACATCGGTCCCGACCGCCTCGCTGCCGGACCGGGCGCGGATCTCGATATTGCCTTCCTCGGCACCGTTGCGCTGCAGCAGGCGGGGCTGCCGCTCGATCCGATATTTGCCACCCGCGCCAGCCTGCTTGAACATTGCCGGGAAACCTACTTTGCATCGCCTTCCGAACGGAAGCGCCAATTCCATCGCACGCTGGTCAATCTCGGCATGATCGATATCGGGCCGAGCGTTCAACGCGGCCGCTACGTGCCCACACCGACGAAGTAATCGAATGGGCTCACCCTGCTCCGTCGAACTGCCCCGGCCTGTGCATCCGGAGGGACAGGAAAGCTTGTGTGACGTTCGTCAAGGAGCGTGTTGAGCGGATCCAGTATCTGCAACGGGATTGATCCATGAACCTGGTGAATTCCCGTGAAAAACTACTTCTCATTGCTAGATCCGCTGCGCTTCGGGGCCGCTCTCCTCGTCGCGGTTTTTCACCTGATGTTCTACTCCTGGGCCGGGTCTTCGATCGGCGCCCCTCAGGGCTTTGAGCAGTTGTTCGCCGCCGACGTTCAATTTCCGAACGCCGCGCCTTACACGTGGTTCGGCTGGGTGGGCGTCGAAATTTTCTTTGTCATTTCCGGCTTCGTCATCGCGAACTCCGCGAGCAAGTCTTCGCCGAAAGAGTTTCTGTTCGGCCGTGCCCTGCGGCTTTATCCGGCGGTCTGGATTGCCTCCACCTTGAGCTTGGTCATTCTGCTCATCTTCCTGCGCGAGAAGACATCCGAGTTCATCCTTCCCTACTTCCAGTCGATGCTGCTCATTCCCAAGGGGATCAACGGCAAGTGGCTTGACGGCGTCTATTGGACGCTGGCGACGGAGATGGCCTTTTACGGGCTGGTGTTTTGCACGCTGCTGACGAAGAAAGTCACGCTGCGTCATCTGGCCTGGGGTCTCACCATCTGGAGCGCTGCGTTCAACGCCTTCTCCATGGTGGTGCTGTCGGGTGCGTTTGAATCCAACATACTCTATTGGATGGTCCTGATGTTCCGCGTGCCGGGCGCAACATGGATGTTGAACCATGGCTGCTTCTTCGCGCTCGGAATTTGGCTGTTCATGTCGGCGAACAGGACATTGACGACTCTCGAATGGGTTGCCGTGGCCGTGACATGCCTCTCCGGCTGCGCCGAGATCTACTATTTCTCCGATTTCCTTGTGAAAGCCATACCCGCCATTTCGGATGAACCGGTCTTCTTGCCGGTCCTCGTTTGGGCGGCGGCGGTACTGCTCATTGGCTTCGCCGCGAACAAAAACCGGCAGCAGGTGGCCGGCACCACTTCTCCTGAAGCGCCGGCTTATCTGAGGACGCTCGGGCTGATCACCTATCCGCTTTATCTGACCCATAACGTCACCTGCACTGCGATGATCCGTGTCCTGACTGATGCCGGCATGAATGCCTCCCTGGCCGTATGGGCCAGCCTGGCCATGCTCGTTCCGGTCTGCTGGTTCATCTGCGCGAAGCTCGAGCCCGCCATACGACGCGCGCTGAAGGGACTGGTTTCGAAGGTCAAGCTGGGCTCGAAAGCAGCGCCGCCCAGCCTTCCGGCTCCGCTTCCCGGATTGCGCCTTCAGTTACCCGTCCAATCCTGAAGTCGACGGCGGGAACGTGCAGTTCGTGCATGGCTGGAATGAGCCTTCAACCTGCGCCGGCAATCACTGGCGCAGGTCCGCCGTTACCGGTTTCACTTCCGGCCCGCGGCAGGGCGGATGCCCATCAAGCCGCTTTCAGGTGCAGCCACGTCTCGTTCAGATCGGCGGCAGGCATCGGTTTTCCGAAGAAGTAGCCCTGCCCCTCTTCGCAGCCCATGGTCGTGAGCAGGTCCGCGGTGGCGCGGTTCTCGATGCCCTCGGCGATGACGGACAGGCCGAGCTGCTTGCCGAGCAGGATGGTCGAGGAGACGATGGCGGCGTCGTCGGAATCGGTCAGCACGTCACGAACGAAGGAGCGGTCGATCTTGAGACCGTCGAGCGGAAATTTCTTGAGGTAGCTCAAGCTCGCAAAGCCGGTGCCGAAATCGTCGAACACCAGGCGAACGCCGAGCTTCTGGATGCGCAGGAAGGTATCGAGCACGCGCTGCTCGTCCTCCAGCAGGATGTCCTCGGTGACTTCGAGCTCGATCAGCGATGGCGTGACGCCGGTCTGCCGCCAGCACTTCGGCGACCGTGCCGGCGAGATCGCCGGACTGCAGTTGCGACGGCGACAGGTTGATGCCGACCCGCAGGGGATGGCCGGCGAGCTCCCAGGCGCGCGCCTGCCGGCATGCGGTTCGCAGCACCCAGTCGGCGATCCGCTCGGAAATGCCCGAGGTGTTGACGACGGACATGAACTCGCCCGGCGCGACCAGGCCGCGCACCGGATGACGCCAGCGGATCAGCGCTTCGGCGCCGACCAGCCTGCTATCGCCGAGATGGACCTGCGGCTGGAAGAACAGCTCGAATTCGCCGCGCTCGGCGGCGTGCGCGAGTTCGGTCTCCAGCGTCAGGCGCGCCTCGAGTTCCTGCCGGATCGAACTTTCGAACGCGACGTAGCCGCCGCGCTTGATGGCCTTGGCGCGATAGAAGGCGATGTGGCTGTTGCTGAGCAGTTCGTCCGCGGTGCGGCCGCCGGCCGGAGAGACCGCGGCGCCGATGGAGACCTTGACGCGATGCGGCCGCGAGGCCGCCAGCACCGGCTCGTCGAAGGCGCTGCGGATGCGATCGGCGAGAGCCGCCACGCTCTCGGCCATGTCGGCGCAGCAGAACGCAATGGCGAATTCGTCGCCGGAAAGGCGCGCGACGACGGCGGCCGGGCCGACCTGCAGATTTCAGCCGCTCGGCGACGGCGCGCAGCACCAGGTCGCCATTGGCGTGGCCGAGCATATCGTTGATTTGCTGGAAGCCGTCGAGACCGACGACCAGGAGCGCGACCTCGCCATGCTCGGTCTCGGCGCGCGCGATCATGCGCGGCGAGCCTGGCGTCGAGCGTGTAGCGGTTGGCGAGCCCCGTCAGCGTGTCGTGCTCGGCGAGATACCTGATCTTTTCCGCCTCGCGCTTGCGCACCGAGATGTCGCGCAGGATCGCGCCATACTGGTAACCCTCGGTGCCCTGCCAGCCGGAGAAGCTGGCCTCCACCGGAAACACCTCGCCGTTGTTGCGCCGGCCGTCGAACTCGACGACGGCGCCGGGCGAGCGGCGGGCGGCTTCGCTGATCGACAGCGCGTTGCCGCCGTCGGCGCAAATCGCCTCGAACGGTTGACCGATCATGTCCTCGGCGCGATAGCCGAACATCGCGGCCGCGCCGGTGTTCCACACCGTGATGCGGTAGTTGGAGTCGGTGCAGATCAGGCCGTCGCCGAGCGACATCGCGATGCGCTGGAAGCGGCTCTCCGCGACACGGCCGAGCAGGGCGCGGATGTCGATCTCGTCGAGCGCGACGGCGGCGATGTAGGCGACGATGGCGATATGGAACAGCGCGGTGTCGAGCACGAGCGGAAGATTGGCCTGCAGCACGACGCCGGCCGCCTCGATCGACAGCGCGGTGACGACCAGCGCGGCGGCGCGCGCGCCGGCGCTGAAGCGGCGCCAGGTCAGCATCATCGCCAGCATCAGCAGCAGCGAGGCCGGCAGCGGTGACGGCGCGCCGACGTCCAGTGCAGCACGCGGTTCTGCAGGATCGATTCGGCCGCCACCGCCTGCAGCACCGGCCCGGCGACAATGCCGCCATTGGGGACGCTGAAGCGGTCGCCGAGTTCGAGCGCGGTGCCGCCGATGATGACCTTCTTGCCCTTGAGGCGGTTCAGCGTCGCCTGCATCGCCGCGCAGCACGTCGATGAAGGAGACCTTCGGGATCGTCGCGGAGCGGATGCTGAAGTCGATCAGGAATGACGGGCTGTCGGCGTCGAAGCGCCCGGCCAGCACGGCGCCCATCGAGGGCAGGAACTCGGCGTCGAGCTTCTGGCCGAAGCTGTAGCGCCGCACCAGACCGTCGGGCTCGATCGCGACGTTGACGACGGAGGTCCAGGCCTGGTCGCGGAACTGCGGCAGCGGGCGGTTGAAATAGGTGGCGCCATCGGCGCCGGGCTGCTTGAAGGCCGGCAGCACGGTCGATCCGCCGGCGCGGCGAAGCGCCTCGACGAAGGCGCGGTCGGAAGCCGGATCGGAAGGCGTGGAGAAATCGACGTCGAAGGCGACGTCGTTGATGCCGGCGCGCGTCGAGCCGCTGCAGCAACTCGGCGTGAAGCCGGCGCGGCCAGGGCCAGACGCCGATCTGCTCGATCGAGGGCGCATCGATCGCGACGACGACGACATCGCCGGTCGCCGCGCGCGACTGCCAGGCGAAGCGCAAGTCGGCGAGATCGTTGCGCAACGTGCCTGGCCAGTTGGTCAGCAGCGCGATCGCAAGCATCGCCGCGACCAGGATGTGTGGTCGATAGTTCTTCACCTGTCCCCGTCCCCCGTCCCCTCGACGGCGAGTTCAGTCGCGCCGCGCGTCCTTCGCTACCTTTTGAACCGCCGTAATGGTTGCCGTTGTTGCCGTTGCCACCGTCGGTTGCCGTTACCGCCGCCATGCCGCCGGTGATGCCGCCAACCGTTCGCCGACGCCGCCAACGACGCCGCCGACCGCCGCCGCCGACGCCGCCGACCGTGCCGCCGACACCTGCCAACGACGCCGCCAACCGCGCCGCCGACAGCCAACAGCGCCGGCGACCGGCCGCTGCCGCCGGAGCTACCGCCACCCGCGGACCCGCCGTTGCCGCCATTCCCGCTCGCACTATTGCCGCTGCCGCCACTGCCGTTCCGCTCTGACGCTGACCGAACCGGCGCTGCTCGATCCAGAGTCCGTCGAAGCCCAGACAGTCGCGTTTTCGCGATTTGCGGCGCTGCGCGACGCCGGCCACCGTGCCGGCATTGCGCGCGAGGCCGTGGGTGACACGGTGGACGTTCAGCCGCACCTCGCCGAGCGAGGACGAAATCCGGGTCACGCCGTGCCGCGGTCCGGCGGAGGCCTGCGTGCTGCAATGATGCCGGGCCGGGCTTGCCGGGCGCGGTAAGGCCGTTGCGCGGCACCGGCACGCGATCGACCGAGGAAGCGCGCGGCTGTCCGTGCTGGATCGGCTGCAAGGTGCCCGATCCGCCGAGCGAAAGGCCGGCATTGCCGCTGCGACAAAGGCGGTGGCGTGCTGGCCCGGCATCACCTGCGCGATCTGGCCGGTCTTGAAGTCGGCGACCTCGACCTGGCCGCGGACGACGTCGACCGTGGCGCCGGAGGCGCTCACGGTGACGCGGAACTGCGTGCCCTTGACCACGGCGGCGAGGTAGGGCGTCTCGACCTCGAAATGCTTGACGTTCTTCTTCTCGACCTCGAGCAGGATCGAGCCCGCCTGCTGCTTGATGGTGGTCGCAAGACCTTCCTTCTTTTCCGCGGGCAGGCCGACCACCGAGTTCGGTGCGATCAGGATGCTCTCTTCGCCGCGGACCAGCAGCACGCGACCGTTGCGGCCGGTGCGGATGGTGTCGCCGGGCTTCAGCACATCGTCCGTCTTCAGCGATGCCTGTTGCACGTCGCCGGTCGTCGTCCAGACCTCGCCGGAGGACTTTCGCACCACCCAGACGCCATCGTCGGCGGCGAATGCGCTCGATGCGACGACCAGCGCAAATGCGGCGGCGAACGCGCGAGAAATTCCTGGACGGTACGCATGACACTTCTCCTCAGCCTGAAATCGAGCCTCAGGCTAGAGGAAGAAGTTTCAAAATTGAGTGAGTGGGTACTACCCGTTTTGCGAGCGCTGTTAACGATTGATTAACCATAAAAAACCTATTGAAAATCATGGGGCTGAGGATTCATGACGTTGGTCTGCTGCGGTTCCTCCGTGGAACTACGGAGGTGCGTTGGCCTTCGTGCTCGGCCTGTTCGCTAATGCGCTGCCGGCCGCAGCCCAGCAGGCCAGCCAGTCCGGCGTCGATGTCCGCCAGCTCGAGCGGCGCTTTGAGGAGCAGGACTCCGACGCAGTCGACCGATGGCAGGCGCGGCGTTGCGGTGCCGCGCGTTTCCCGGTCGGAGACCGCGGCGGATCCGACGCCGCTGTTCGTGCTTCGCAACGTCTCCTTGACCGGGGCGCACGCGATTGCGCCCGAGCGAACTCGCCGCCGCCTGGCGGCCCTTTGTCGGCAAGAAGGTCTCGCAGGCCGATCTCGTGACGATCGCCACCGGCATCGGCGACGTCTACCGCGCCGCCGGCTTTCACCTCAGCCGCGCCATCGTGCCGCCGCAGGACATCGCGGGCGGTGCGGTCCGCATCCAGGTCATCGAAGGCAGCATCACCGACGTCGTGCTGAAGGGCGAGGGCGCCGAGCAGTTCGGCATCCGCGCGCTGCTGTCGCCGGTCGTCGCCGAGCAGCCGTCGCGCCTGACGACGCTGGAGCGCCAGCTCATGCTGATCAACACGCGGCCGGGCGTGCGCATCGTCGACACCCAGCTCGAGGAGATCGGAACGGCGAGCGGACATTTCCGTCTCATCGTCTCGGCGCAGACCTGGCACGTCTATGCCTTTGCCGGCCTCGACAATCTCGGCTCGTCCGCGGTCGGGCCGTGGCAGAGCTACGCGACCGCGGCCTACAACTCGATGATCGCACCGGGCGACACGCTCGCGCTCAATCTCGCCACCACGCCGGGCGATCCGCGCCAGCTTCGCTTCGCACGGCTGTCCTACGACACGCCGATCGGCGTCGACGGGCTGCGGGTCGGCGCCTCCGGCCTCTACAGCGAAGTGTGGCCCGGCGACTGGCGGCGGCTGTTTGCAGACAACACCAAGACCGAAGCGTTCGAAGCTGCGCGCCAGCATTGTGCCGCTGATGTCGCAGAAGCAGACGCTGACGCTGACGATGGCTGCGGGCTTTTCCAACGTGTCCGAGCAAGCCGTCTTCGGGCCGATCTACTTCGACGCCATCCGCACCATCAGCCTGAACGCCGACTATCGCCTGCAGGACAATTTCGGCGGCACCAATCTTCTCACGGTGAACTGGCGGCAGGGGCTCGACATCCTCGGCGCGTCGGACAAAAGCGATCCCTGGATTTCGGTGTGGGGCGCCTCGCCGAAATTCTCCGCGCTGAATTTCTGGTTCACGCGCTACCAGACCCTCACCGATGCGTGGTCGCTGAAGCTTGCATCGGCCGGCCAGATCGCCTCGGGCCCGATGTACCTGTCGCAGCAATTCTATCTCGGCGGCCTCGCCTTCGGCCGCGGCTACGGCGCTGCCGAGATCAGCGGCGACAACGGGGTGGCCGGCTCGCTCGAGCTTCGTTTCGACCAGAAGCTGAATTACAAATACTGGACCGGCTTCCAGCTCTACAGCTTCGTCGACAGCGGGCTCGTCTGGTGGGACGGCGTGCGTCCCTCTGACGGCACCGCATTGACCTCGGCGGGCGGCGGTGTGCGCCTGTTCCTCGGCGGCGACCTGCAGGCGGATCTCGGCGTCGCCGTGCCGCTCGGCTATCGCGCGCCCGACAATTGGGCGCGCCATCCGCGTTTCCTGTTCACGCTGTCGAGCGCGCTGCAACTGTGCCCCGAGCGCGCGGCCACGCGCTGTTTGTGAGTCGCCTGGCTTTGCGCCCGCGCGGCCATGCCGCCGGCGACGCCGACGCCCAGCACGTAGACCCACCCTTCATGGAAGTCGAACAGATGGGAGTTGAGCAGCGAACTGATGACGTTCTGCACCACGATCACCAGCCCGATCCATGATGCGAAACCGGATCCGCGAAACAGCTGCAGCTGGAAGTACCACATCGCATAGAGGACGAGGCAGCCGAGCACACCCCACTGGATCGCGACGTACAGCGTCTGGTTATGCGGGTTGCGGATGATATTGGCCCATTCGCCGCTCTTGCCTTCGGCTGCGCGGCTGAACAGCTCCCGGGTCGATCCGGTACCGTGGCCGAACACCGGCGCTTCGGAAATCGCTTGCAAGGAAACGCGCCAATACTCCAGCCGCAGACCGTTCGAAGTGGCGGTAGTGGTGCCGGCATTGGTGTCGCGAACCGCGCTGGTCTCGCGATCGACCTTGTAGTCCTCGACCGTGCGCCCGACCCGGTCGCGCAGATAGGGCGACGAGAGCAGGACGGCGCACTCGACGGCCGCCGCAAGCAGCAGGAAAATGATCGCGCGCCGCCGGTTCAGATACTTGACGGCGAACAGGATCAGCAGGACCGGGAAGTAGACGAAGGCCGTCCGCGAACTCGCGACAAACCGCATGTCGAGATAGAAGCCGGCCATGACGACTGCGAACGCCAGGGTCCATGCCCGATCGCCCTTGGCGGCCAATGACAGGATCAGCGGCGCCATGATGAACAGGCACAGCGCGAATTCGTGGCTTTGATCGATGTAGTTTCTGACCGGGACGCCGGCCATTCCGCCCGGTTGCGGCTTCCAGTCGGCGAAATACGTCACCCACGACAGGCCCATGAGAAGGACGCAGGCGGCCAGGAAGCCGAACAGCACCCAATGCCCACGCTCGGAGCGTTGGAAGTGGTAGAGCAGCAGCGGAATGGCCAGCAGCTTCGCCACGGGCATGAGGCCTTGAAGGCCGGCCGGCCAGCTTTCCTGGGTCCAGAACAGGCCTGCCAGCGCCAGCGCGAAGAAGGCCAGCGGCAGGTAACTCGCCGGCGCGCGCAACGCCTCGAGAAAGGATGGCCAGCGGATCGTGGGGAGCAGGACGACCAGCCACAGCACCATGAATACGGAAACCGCCGTCGTCGACCATGGCAGCGAAGCCGCGGCCAACGCGGGATAGAGATCGGTACACATGCGCCAGAACCGCGATTGCGGCCATGACGCGATCTGCGCGGGGATTCCCAGCCGTACGGCGGAAGCGGTCAGCTCAGACATCGCGCGCCTACGCCGGGGTCTGCGAGGAAGCGCTGCAGCGATACCGGCGGCGGCACGGCCATCGACCCGGATTCGGAGAGATCGTCTGAGATACGCACATACTTACACCCTGCACGACTAACTACTGTCCGGCTGCGCGCCCTCGCCTCCCGGCCCACGCGCCCCTTAAAAACCTCCTACTATCATTGTGCGCACAAGGCAATTTAGTGAACAATTTCAGGCAGATTTGGGTCATCCCGGGTTCGGGGTGAAATATTCCGACGTCCCGCCTCGCGTGGATTCTACAGCCAAGGGTAGCGTGAGCGCTATTAGACCCGCGCGTCTAGAACCATGCGGCGCCGATGCTGCGATCAGCGCCGAAAGCTCTTGATCTCCGACACGCTGCCGTCGCGGTAGGTCAGTTCCACCGAGACCGACCTGGTCTGCGGGGCAAGCTTCAGATACGGCGTCGCTTCATGCGGGATCGCGCTGGGATCGCGGGGATCGCAGGGCGGCATCTTCAGCACCTTGTCGGGCACCGTCGAGTCGATGCCGACGCGCACTTCGCGGATCGCGCAGCGATACGACATCAGATGCGTGTAGTAGACCAGCAGGCCGTTGAACTCGCGGAACGACAGCCAGCTCGTCGCGGTCATGTCGAGGATCTTGCGCTGGTCGCGGATCAGCGCCGCTTCCGGATCGAACCGGATCGGGAACGGCCCCTGCAACTCGCCATTGGTGTCGACATAGCGCACCTGGATCATGGCGGCGGGCGCATCCGCCGGCAGTTCGACCGACGGGTTGGGCATCCGCTTGCGGGTGCGCGGGTCGAGCGTATCCATGAAGCCGGTCTCGCGGAAATCGCCGGCCTCGCCCATCCGCCAGGAAATGCCGAGCGTCGGATCGGCGATCGAGAACACCACGGTCCAGCCGCCATTGTGGCGCGAGAACATCGCGATCGGCGCGTTCACCGAATCGTTCTGCGGCTTGAGCTGCTGCACCGGCGGCAGCGCCGCCAGCTTCGGCAGCGGCTCGGCGGGCTTCATCGCCGCCTCCGGCGGCGCCCTTCGAAACGCCGTTGAGGAACACGTCGTCGACCATCTGGTCGAAATAGACCGGGATCTGCTTGTGGCGGACCGTCTCCGCCATTTCGCTGACCAGCCGCCGCGTGCGCTGCGCGACCTGAACGAGGTTGGCGCCGGGCTGCGTCAGTTGCTTGGCGAAGGTGCGCGTGAACACCGAATTGGGATTGGCGTCGTCGTTGGAGAGCCGGTCGAGCGCGGTCTGCCGCGGGCCCGCCGAGAAGATCGAGAACACGCCTTCCGGCAATTGCGTCATCGGCGCAAGGCCACCGCCGCCGGCGACCGCGCGCGTGCCGGCGCGCTCGAACGGATTGTTGCGGCAGGCATCGAACACCAGGATGGCGGTGCGCACCTTGCGGTTCTGCAGCCGCTCGATGATGCGGTCGGCGAGCACCGAGGCGTCGCGCACCAGTTCTTCCTGGCCTTCGGTCGCCGCCGGCACGTCGGTCGGCAGCAGGAAATTCTGGCCGGCGATCTCAAAGCCGTGGCCGGCATAGAAGAAGAACGCGGTGTCGCCGGCCTCGACCGCCCTGTCGAAGGCGAGCAGCGTCTGGCTGAACGCCTGCCGGTTCTGGTTTTCCGCCACCATCACGGTGAAGCCGAGCTGCTTGAGCGTATCGCCCATGGTGCGGGCGTCGTTGACCGCCTTCTGCAGCTTGGGCACGTTCCGGTAGTCGTTGTTGCCGACCACCAGCGCGACGCGCTTTTCGGCGTAGCGCCGGCGCGGCGAAGGCCGCGATGCAGGTTGCAAGCGCTCGTCACCGCGAGCAATCTCGAAAGCCAACCCTTCATCGGAATTCCCCGCACGCACGATTCGGTCGCTGGTTTGGGCCGTGCGAAGACCACTTCATGCCATAGTCGGCAGGCCATTGCCCACGGTTCAATGGCTTCGATTGATCAGGAACGGCCGCGGCTCGATTTGACGGCCAAATGACGGTTTCGGCGGTTATTTGTGCGAAAACATTAAGCTTTTTCGGCCTAATGATCGGTTCCCAGATTGACTTTGGCCATTTCGACCCTATGTTCGCGCTCAACGCGGCCTTGGATCGAAACGCGATTCTCTAGGTTAGCCGCTCGTCAGCGTAAGTCAGAGCCCCCAGCTTTTCAAAAGCGCGCCGTTTCGGGGCAAAACGCGACAGCCTTTTTACCCTCGATTCCGAACGGCGGTGTCGACTAGAGGCTCAATGTCTTTTTCCCATCTCGGCCTTTCCGATAAGGTCCTCGCCGCTGTTGCGGCTACCGGTTACACGACCCCTACCCCCATCCAGGAACAGGCGATCCCCCACGTTCTGGCCCGCCGAGACGTTCTCGGCATCGCCCAGACCGGCACCGGCAAGACCGCTGCCTTCGTCCTGCCCATGCTCACCATGCTGGAAAAGGGCCGCGCCCGGGCACGAATGCCCCGCACCCTGATCCTCGAACCGACCCGCGAACTCGCGGCTCAGGTCAAAGAGAATTTCGACAAATACGGCGTCGGCCAGAAACTCAACGTCGCGCTCCTGATCGGCGGCGTCTCGTTCGGCGACCAGGACACCAAACTGACCCGCGGCGTCGACGTCCTGATCGCGACCCCCGGCCGCCTGCTCGACCACACCGAACGCGGCGGACTGCTGCTCACCGGCGTCGAACTGCTGGTGATCGACGAAGCCGACCGCATGCTGGACATGGGCTTCATCCCCGACATCGAACGCGTCTGCAAGCTGGTGCCGTTCACGCGGCAGACACTGTTCTTCACCGCGACGATGCCGCCGGAAATCAGCCGCATCACCGAAGCCTTCCTGCACAATCCCGAACGCATCGAGGTCTCCAAGCCCGCCACGACCGCGGTGGGCGTGTCGCAGTTCCAGGTTCGCGGCGGACGCGAGGCACACGAGAAGCGCGAGATCCTGCGCCGCCTGCTGCGCGACGCCAAGGACCTCAGAACGCGATCATCTTCTGCAACCGCAAGCGCGAAGTCGCCGTCGTCTACAAATCGCTGCAGAAGCACGGCTTCAGCGTCGGCGCCCTGCATGGCGACATGGACCAGTCGGCGCGCACCGCAGCGCTCGATCAATTCCGCAAGGGCGAGATCCCGTTGCTGGTCGCCTCCGATGTCGCCGCCCGCGGCCTCGATATTCCCGCCGTCAGCCACGTCTTCAATTTCGACGTGCCGCATCATGCCGACGATTACGTGCATCGCATCGGCCGCACCGGCCGCGCCGGACGCGCCGGCACCGCGATTTCGATCGTCACGCTCGCTCGACAACAAGTCGATCGCCGCGATCGAACGGCTGATCGGGCAAACCATTCCCCCCGCCGAAGGCGATTATACCGTGCAGCCGGATGCGTCCGGCGAGAGCGACCAGCCGCGCGAACATCGCTCGCGCGAAGGCTCGCGGGAAGGTTCACGCGGCGGCCGCAAGCCGCGTCGTGAACGCGAGCCGCGCGCCGCCCGAGGCAGCGAGAGCAGCGAGCGCGAGCCGAGTCCGGCCAAGCGCGGCGAACGCGAACCGCGTCACGCCAAGGGCGCGGCCGCAGTGCGGCCCAGCAGCCGGAGAGCCATTCACGCCGCCCGCTGCCTGCACAGCCTTCGCGCGTGCCTTCGATCGGCCGTCCGGAACCGCGACGCGCCCAGCGCGAGGTGGAATCGGAGCCCGCCGATCACTCGCATCTTCCGGCGTTCCTGCTGCGGCCGGTACGCGCCCGCGTCTGAACCAACGCGCCACGACGCCGGACGGCCGGAACCGTTTACCGGCCGTTCATTCTCCTCCGTTAACCTGCCGACGATAATTTTAGTCATTGCGGCACGGCAACGAGCGGCGCTGCTCGATATTGGGGACGGATCAGTGGTCAAGCTGCTGGACGAACACGAACGCACGTTGGCGTTTGCCGAAGTCGCGCTGGGCCAGATCAAATCGCTCCGGCAGACCGCCGTCCCGCGCAACTACGAAATCTGGTACGTCTACGCGACCGGATACAATGCTCCCCTCAACAAGATCATCAACGAGACGCTGGCGCGCAACGGCAGGCTGAGCGAATCCGATCTCGAACAGATCTACGAGACCTATCTCTCCCACATCAAGACCTCCGACCGCATCGACAAGGTCGGCGCGCGCGTGATCGGCGAGATCGACGACGTGATGACGCTGATCATCGGATGCGCTCGGCATGTCGGAGAGCTATGATGCCAGGCTGACGGCGCGAGCGAGAAGCTCAGGACTGCGAAGAACCGCGATCAGATCAAGGCGGTCGTCGACGGGCTGGTGAAGTCGACCCGCGAGATGCGCGAGACCAACAAGGCGCTGGAAAACCGGCTGGTGCTGTCGAAGACCGAGATCAGCAATCTCCAGCACAGCCTCGAGGCGATCCGCGCCGAGAGCCTGACCGATCCGCTGACCGGATTGGGCAACCGCAAATATTTCGACCGCTCGATCGAGATGGCGGTGCGGACGGCGCTGGCCAGCGGCGAGCCGCTGTCGCTGTTGATGTTCGACATCGACCATTTCAAATCGTTCAACGATTCCTACGGCCATCTCACCGGCGATCAGGTGCTGCGGCTGGTCGCGATGTCGCTGAAGCAGACCATCAAGGGCCAGGACATCACCGCCGCGCTATGGCGGCGAGGAATTCGCGGTGGTGCTGCCCAACACCGCGCTGCGCCAGGCGCTGACGGTCGCCGACCACATCCGCCGCGCCGTGATGGCAAAGGAACTGAAGAAGAAGTCCACCGGCGAGATTCTCGGCCGCGTCACCATCTCGGTCGGCGTCTCCATGCTGAAGCCGGACGACGACACCAATTCGCTGATCGAGCGCGCCGACGCCTGCCTCTATGCCGCCAAGCGCAACGGCCGCAACCGCGTGATCTGCGAAGTCGACCCCGAATACGCCGCCGAGAGCCACAGCCAGGTGGCCTGAGTCACTCCTCATGGTGAGGAGGCGCGGCGCGCGCCTCGAACCAGCGGTCCGCTAGCTCGCTTGCCGCCATCCTTCGAGACGCGCGTTCCGCGCTCCTCAGGATGAGGACTTCTTCTCGGCTGCGGCTTGTTCTTTTCCAGCCTTTCTTCACAGCCTTCTTCCGCCTTCACGCTTTTCGCCGCCTTGCGCGCCTTCGGCCGCTTCGCAACGCCGCGCGCTGCGCAGCTGCCAGCGCCGACCTCGCCCAGTCCGCCAGTTCCTCGGAATCGTCGAACAGGCGCGCCGGCAATTGCCAGTACGAGTTCACCGTGACGGTCCTGGCGCGGGTCTGGTACTGGAACGGCGTTGAGCCCTCTGCCTCGAACTGCGGGATGGTTTGATCATCGGCGCGAAGATACAGCCCGGCGCGCAGCGCCAGCGCGAAGTTGGTACCATCGACGGAGATGCCGAAGCCGGAAAACATCCTGCGTATGGTGACCGGACCGAAATCGGCGAACAGGTCGATCAGGAAGTCGCGGTCCATGTCGCGAAGCCTCGTCATCAGCCCCTGTAGATCGGCGCCCGCGCCGTCTCGAAGGATGTGGACCGATCCGGTGGCGCATCCTTCGATACGCGCGCGACGGCGTGCCCCTCAGGATGACGTCAATATGCGAGAGCTAGACCTTCGCCGCGGTCAGTTGCACCGACTCGCCGCAGCCGCAGGCGGAGACCTGGTTCGGATTGTTGAAGATGAACTGCGCCTGCATCTTGTCGGCCTTGTAGTCCATCTCGGTGCCGAGCAGGAACAGAACCGCCTTGGGATCGACGAGGATCTTCACACCGCGGTCCTCGACCACTTCGTCGGTCGGCCGGACCTCGTGGGCGTATTCCACGGTGTAGGACTGCCCTGCGCAGCCGCCATTCTTGATGCCGACGCGCAAGCCGACGATCTCGGAATCG
>CAWAMK010000032.1:0-47223 GCA_963783115.1 uncultured Alphaproteobacteria bacterium
GCTGTCGCAGGGCATTGTTCACAACAAGCGCGTCACCTGTCCGCTGCACAATTTCGTCATCGAGCTCAAAAGCGGTACGGCGGTCGCGCCGGACGAGGGATGTACGCGCGCGCATCCGATCAAGGTGGAGAACAATACCGTTTGGCTGTGTGTCCAGTCCCCGGCGGCGGCCTTGGCCGCCGAGTGAAGCGGTTGCGCAGCCGCTAATTCTTTATCGCGTAAAGCGGCGTCCGCAGCGTCAGCTGGTAGGACGGCTTCGGCGCCCATGCGATCTGCGCCGTCATGCCGAACAGCCGATTGTCGTCGTCGTCCATGCGGTCGAGATCGAGCCGCACGATCGGCTGCGTGAAGGCGGCAAACGGCGTCAGGTTCAGAAGCTGCGCGCCGCCGAAGTGTTGCACGCCGACGCGGCCGGTGAACTTCCAGTTGTTGTCCCACTGATAATAGCCGCCGACATAGCCCATGATATCCGGGCTGACGCGGGCGAGCGGGGTATCGACGAGCACTCTGGTATATTGCACGCCCGCGAGCAGGCCGCGGGTTTCGTCCGCGTTCAGCGCGTAGCCCGCCTCGAGGATCGTGTTGTAGGTCGTCGTGGCCAGCGGCGCGTCCGAGATCGATCGCGTCGCGTTGGATTGAATCGTGATGGTCGGAAACATTCCGCCGTTCTGCTGATAGATGTCGGCCTGAAATCCCGACGGTAAAGGCGTAGATCGAGAACGTCGTCCAGGGATCGGTGCCCGCCTGCGAAGTGGCTCCGCTGACACCGCCATAGACCGAGAGCCGGTCGTTGACATCGACGGTCAAGGGCAGGTCGACCGAGAGGCTTTGGCTGGACGGCGAGGTAAGGGTTCGGAGCGAGGAAAGGTTCACCAGGGTCGACAACAACGGAGGCGTACTGAATCCGATTGAGAGCGAGCCGGCGGGCAGCGTCGAGTAGATCGTTCTCATATCGAGGTAGAAGTTCGGCAGGGCCGGCTTTGCCTTGGTCGCATCCTCCTCACCGTCGCCATCGTCCTTTCCAAGCGCCAGGCCGGTAGCGCAAAACGACAGCAGCACGCCGAGAGCTACGCTTCTGGCGGATCGCGCTGGCGCGAACTTCAGACGCCTAGGTGCGGTGGACCTGGTAGGATTCCTGCTCAATCGATGCCGCCTTTGACCGGCCCAGATGATCATTCGGGTGTGGCGAACGCAAGCGGCGACCGCAGCGCGAACTTGATCTTGATGGCAAGTGTGGCGCGTTTGCGCCGCCGGACAAATTGACCCAGGTCAAAGGATTCCCGCGATGGAGGCTTAGGAATACCAACAGCAGCTTAGGTACAAAGAATGCGCAAGAGCACCAAATATCTCGCGGCGGTCGCCGCAATCGCCATAGGGTCGGCATCTCCTTTCATGGTTGCCGTCGCCCAGACGATGCAAAAATCCCCGGCGCGGCTTGCCGACGTCATGAGCGCGGTCCAGTTCAGGCATTCGAAGCTATGGATGGCGGGCCAGCAGAAGAACTGGGAACTCGCCGGCTACGAACTGGAGCTGGTGAAAACCAGCCTCAACGAGGCCATCGCGTTCTATACCGACATACCCGTAGACAATATCACGATGATCGATCCGCCTATCAAATCGATCGAGAGCGCCATCGCTGCCCGAAACAGCGCAGCATTCGGCAAAGCCTTTGGCGAACTGACCACGGGGTGCAATTCCTGTCATCAATCGACCGGCCGCGGCTTCATTGTCATGACGGTGCCCACGGCGTCGCCGTTCGGCAATCAATCGTTTGCACCACGCCCGCTGCAGGGCAAGGACGTCTCGCGCAGGTGAGGGGTCTTGCCGGGGGCGTTATCGCGAAACGGAAGTTTCGTTCGACTTCTCAATGACGGAAAACATCAGCGCGGCGACAATGCCAGACAGCAGCGAAGCCATGAGAACGCCGAGCCGGACCTGTTTCAGCACCGCCTCGTCGTCGAACGCCAGCGTGCCGATGAAAAGGCTCATGGTGAAGCCGATGCCGGTCAGGATGGCCATGGCATAGAGCTTGCTCACCGTCGTTCCTTCCGGCATCGCGGCCAGTCCCAGCCTGATCGCCAGCATCGAAGCGACGAAGACCCCGATCTGCTTGCCGACGAAAAGCCCTGCAATGATCCCGAGCGGTATCGGCGCCACGAGGTTCGCGAAGGTCAGTCCGTGAAGTGACACGCCTGCATTGGCGAAGGCAAAGATCGGCACGATGGCGAAAATAACCCACGGCCTGAGCGCGTGTTCGGTATCCTCGAGCAGGCTGTGGCCGTCGCGGCGGGTCATCGGCATCGCGAGACCGACGGCGACGCCGGCCAGCGTCGCATGCACGCCGGATTTGAGCACGCAGACCCAGGTGAACAGGCCGGCGATGAGATAGAACGACGGTCTGCGCACATCGAGCAGGTTGAGAACCGCGAGCGCAGCGACGCCGAGCCCGCCGAGCGCCAGCGCCGTGACCGAAAGGTCTGCGGTATAAAAGATCGCGATGACGATGATGGCCATCAGATCGTCGATGATCGCGAGCGCCATTAGAAAGATCTTCAACGAAGCCGGGACCTTGCGTCCCAGCATGGCGCAGACGCCGAGAGCAAAGGCGATGTCGGTCGCCGCCGGTATGGCCCAGCCGCGCAATGCGTGGGCGTCGCCCCAGTTCACCGCGGCAAAGATCGCCGCTGGCGTGACAAAGCCACCGAACGCGGCGATCACGGGCAATGCCGCCTGCTTTACGCTCGACAGCGGGCCCTCGATCGCCTCGCGCTTGATCTCGAGCCCGACCAGCAGAAAGAACACCGCCATCAAGCCGTCATTGATCCAGTGATCGACGGTCTTGCTCAGTCCGATCGATCCGATCCGGACTTCGCCCGTCGTCCGCAACAGCGCTTCGTAGTCCGGTCCGAGCGGCGAGTTTGCAACGATGAGGGCTGCTATGGCGGAGAGGCCGAGAACGACGCCGCCATAGAGGCCCGTGTTGTCGGATGCTGGAACCCTGGCCGTCACCGGCCTGCCTTGCCGACCGCCTCGATCGCCACCGACAGCGCGAGCTTTGTTTCGGCGACGATGTCCTCGACCAGTTCTTCCCGGCTGACATGGGCAAGCTGGCCGGTGAGCAATCCCTGTTCGGCGAGCATGACCACGCCGTGCAGCGAGGCCCAGATCTTCAGGGCGCTGCGCTCGCGCAACAGCCCCACGGCGGGAGCCTCCAGCGCTTCCACCAGGAGTTCGAAGGTTTCCATTGCCGCGCTGTGCAACTCGCTGCCTTTGGGCGCGCATGCCATGGTTCGCGACGCGAACATCAGGCGATAGATGCCGTTGCGGCGCAGTCCGAAATCAAGCGTGAGCTGCGCGAAGCGCGACAGTTTTGACTGCTTCGATGGTTTCTCGATCGCCGCCCGCATCATGGTCGAGAACTGGCGGAATGCTTCGGCTGTCACTGCCGTCAGCAGCGTTTCGCGATCGGCAAAATGCTTGTAGGGCGCCGGCTGCGAGACGCCGAGTTTCTTGGCCAGCGCGCTGATGCTGATCGCTTCGGGGCCGCCGAGTTCGACCTCGTG
Source organism: uncultured Alphaproteobacteria bacterium (assembly GCA_963783115.1). Classification (GTDB taxonomy): domain Bacteria; phylum Pseudomonadota; class Alphaproteobacteria; order Rhizobiales; family Xanthobacteraceae; genus Bradyrhizobium. The sequence goes on from CAWAMK010000032.1 coordinate 3,564, forward strand.
CAACGCGGCCTGAACCAGGGCATCGCGGAGATCCCCATGGTGATAGGCGTTCAGTGCTTTGCGTGCGGGACGGGACGGCATTCAATTTATGATCTATAACTTTTGACTTGACAGTACAACGGCGGCGCGAATGTAATAGGATATAACTTCGCGGTGCGCCGGCGGGTCAGTGCCGTCGTGCCGAAGGAAGGCCGCGCGAGACAAGCGCCACACAGAGGGAAAACGCTGCGATGGCTGGAAAGCTGAAAATCCGCGTCGACCAGGACAAATGTCAGGGCCACGCGCGCTGCAAATCACTGGCGCCCGAACTGTTCGATCTCGACGAGTTCGGCAATGCGCATGAAGTCGGCGACGGTTCCGTACCGGCGGGCCTGGAAGACAAGGCCTACCTTGCCCAGAGCAACTGTCCGGAGATCGCGATCGAAGTGACCGAGGAATAGTCCGGTCCCGAGATCGACTTAAACCCTCATCAGGATCCGAACAAACCAAGCAAAGGATTTGCTCCGATGTCCGATTCCGCCAGCATCATGCCCGAACATCCGCCGGTCACCGACTGGGTCAACGATTTCGACCACACCGATCCGACCTGGACGGAAAATCCGTTTCCGATCTGGGAAAAGCTGCGCGCGGCTTCGCCGGTCGTCCACACCGAGCGCTTCCTCGGCTGCTACATGCCGACCACCTACCAGGCGGTCAAGGAAATCTCCTACGATACCGACCACTTCTCGTCCCGCCGCGTCATCGTGCGCGACGTTCGCCCGGAAATCACGGCGCGGGCGCCGCCGATCACCTCCGATCCGCCCGAGCACAAGCCGGCCAAGCAATTGCTGCTGCCGCCGTTCACGCCGGACGCGATGAAGAAGCTCGAACCGCGGGTGCGCGCGATCTGCAACGAACTGATCGACGAGTTCATCGCCGACGGCAAATGCGACGCCGCCGCGCGCTATACCAAGCATGTTCCGGTCCGCGCCATTGCGCACATGCTCGGAATTCCCGAGAAGGACGGCGATCTCTTCATCAGGTGGATCCACGAAATCCTCGAACTCGGGATCAAGGACGACAACGCGCTGATGGGCGCGGTGAGGGAGATGACCGGCTATTTCATCGGCCAGATCGAGCAGCGCCGGAACAATCCGACAGACGATCTCATCTCCACGCTGATGAACGCGCGGGACAAGGACGGACATCCGCTGGCGGACGAGCATGTGCTGGGCTCGCTGCGGCTGCTGCTGATCGCCGGCATCGATACCACGTGGAGCGCGATCGGCTCCTCGCTGTGGCATCTGGCGAAGACACCCTCCGATCGCGAGCGTCTCGTCAAGGAGCCGGAGCTGATGCCGCTCGCGGTGGAAGAACTGCTGCGGGCCTATGCGCCGGTGACGATGGCGCGCGAGGTGATGAAGGAGACGACCATCAGCGGCTGCCCGGTCAAGCCGGGCAACATGGTGCTGCTGTCGTTCCCGGCCGCCAACCGCGATCCCGCGATGTTCCCCGATGCCGACAAGGTGGTGATCGACCGCAAGGAGAACCGCCACGCCGCGTTCGGCCTCGGCATTCACCGCTGCGTCGGCTCCAACCTCGCGCGCATGGAAATGACGGTTGCGATCGAGGAATGGCTGAAGCGGATTCCGGATTTCAAACTCGATCCGGTCGGCAAGGTCACCTGGTCGGAAGGCACCGTGCGCGGCCCGCGCCAGTTGCCGGTGTTGTTCGGCAAGGCAGGCTAAGGGCTATCGTGTCCCGGACGCGGCGCGGCACGCAGTGACGCGACGCAGAGCCGGGACCCAGGAGCGCTGTGGGTCCCGGCTCTGCGGTGCAACGCTGAAGAAGCGCTGCACCGCGTCCGGGACACGTATCCTTCTACTTGACCTCGATCTTGGCGTCGCTGGCGACTTGCTTCCAGGCTGCGATGTCGCGCGCGTTGATGTCGCGCTGCTGATCGCCCGCGACGAAGTCGGCGGAGATGCCGAGCGTCAGCAGTTTTTCGACGATGTCGGGCTCGGCCAGCGAGGCCTTCAGCGCGCCGGAAACCTTTTCGGTAATGGAAGCCGGAACGCCTGATGGCGCGTACATCACCCAGGACAGGCTCCGTTCGAAATCGACGCCTTGCTCCTTGTAGCTGGCGACGTCAGGCAGGCTCGGCGAACGACCGCCGCAGACCGCGAGCGCCTTCAGCTTGCCGTCCTTCACCAGCGGCGTGCCGGTCGCCATGTCGACCAGTCCCACCGAGATGTGGCCGCCCATCAGGTCGTTGGCGAGTTTCGCCGCGCCGCTGAACGGCACGTGCTGCAGGCGGACGCCGGCCTTTTGCGAGAGGATTTCGCCGCAGAAGTGCCCGGTCGAGCCAACGCCCCAGCTGCCATACTGGATCGGCTCGCCCTTCTTCGACAGTTCGGTCAGCTCCCGCAAATTGTTGGCGGGAAAGTCCTTTCGTCGCGATCAGGAGAATGGACGATGTGCCGATGCGGCCGATGGTGGTAAAATCCTTGATCGGATCATAGGGCAGGTTCGGATAGACGGCCGGCGCGAGCACATGCGTGGTCATGCCGCCGATCGTGAGGGTGTAGCCGTCGGGCGGGGAGGTCGCCGCCTGCTGCGCGCCGATGGTGCCCGCGGCGCCGGTGCGGTTTTCGACGTAGATGGTCTGCCCCAGGCGGTTGCCCATCTTATCGGCCAGCAGCCGGCCGAGCACGTCGCCGCCGCCTCCGGCCGCGAACGGCAGCAGCATCTTGATCTTTTTGGAAGGATAGGCGCTAGCGTCCTCGGCGCGGGCCGAGCCTGTCACAGCCGCCATCGCCAGCAGCGAAAGCATGATCGCGCGTAACTTCATCTACTCAACTCCCTGGGTTTCCCGTTTGTTTTTTGTTTTGGTATTTCGTTCGAAGTTGTCGCGCGATCAGGGCGCGCGAGGTCTGGCGCCGGAATGCCGAAGGATGAAACGCGTCGGCAGATAGACCGGCCGGACTTTGCGCGCCTCGTCGCCGCCGCCGATACGGTCGAGCAGGATATTGGCGGCAACCCGGCCCATCTGGTCGAGATCCCAGGTCAGCGCGGAGATGCCGGGCGTCGCATGCCGGGCGAGGTCGGTGTCGCCGATGCACACCAGCGACATGTCGTCGGGATAGCGCAGGCCGTTGCTGGCCAGCGCGTCCATCACGCCGGCCAGCATGTGCGTACCGAGCGTAATGATCGCTGTCGGACGGTCGGCGCCTTGCAGCAACTGGCAGACCTCGCTGAACGCGATGTCGGAGCCCTGCGTCTGCGGGCGGATCAGGTCGGGATCGACCTCGAGTTTCGCCTCGACATGCGCCTGCCGGTAGCCGGCCAGGCGCTCCGAACTCGGCAGCAGCGCGGCGCGGCCGGTGAGCAGCGCGATGCGGCGATGGCCGAGACCGATCAGATAGCGGGTGATCTCGAGGCCACCGCCGCGATGGTCGGCGCGCACCGAGGGGACGTCAGGCACCTCGCGATCGATCGCCACGCAGGGCATGTCGAGGTTTGCCAGCGCGCCGGTGAAATCGGTATGGGCGTTGTCGCCGGCGAACAGCAGCAGGCCGTCCATCCGCCGCCGCCGCACGGCCGATATGAACGCCGTTTCGCGATCCTGCTCATGCCGGGTGGCCGCCAGCATCAGCACGTAGCCGGCGCGCTGAAACTCCTCCTCGGCGCCGTTGATCATCTCGCTGTAGAGCGGGTTGGAGAGGTCGGAGACCATGCAGCCGATCGTCTTGCTCGCGCGCGAGCGCAATGCCTGCGCCGCCGAATGCGGCTCGAAGCGCAGACGGTTCACCGCCCGCATGATGCGCGCGTGCAATTCCGGACTGATGTGCGGCTCGCCGTTCATGACGCGGCTGACGCTGCTGACGGAAACGCCGGCATGCGCCGCGACATCGCGGATGGTGGCACGTGCGGGCTGTGCCTGGCGCGGCGGCATTGCTGGGCTTCCTCGGGGCGAAATTTGTGCGAAATCTAGCGCAATCTGGAAACGATATACAAGGCGATAGCCTGTAAATATCTGACCTTGAACCACAGCATCAGACAAAGTATGGAAACGTTTCCAAGAAGCGCGGGATGCCACCACCTTAGCTCCCGCAACAACAATTGGCTGAATGGCCGCAGGCAGGAAACGGGACCGAGGCATGACGCGGCGTGTCGAAGGAAAAGTCGCCCTGGTGACCGGCGCCGCCAATGGCATCGGACGAAGCGCGGCCCTGGTGCTGGCGCGTGAAGGCGCGAAGATCGTCGCGACCGACCTGCAGGACGAGAAGGGCGCCGAGCCTGTTGCGCGAATTGCGCGCGATGGGATGCGAGTGCGAATACTACCACCACGATGTGACGCGCGAGGAGGACTGGCAGTCGATCGTGGCCCAGACCAAGGGCCGCTTCGGCAGGCTGGACGTTCTCGTCAACAATGCCGGGATTGGGCTCTCGGGCCCCGTGGTCGACATGGCGTTCGCCGACTGGAAACGGCAGGTCGCGGTCAATCTCGACGGTGTCTTTCTCGGTGTGAAATATTCGCTGCCCCTGATGCGTGCCGGCGGCGGCGGAAGCATCATCAACGTGTCTTCGATTGCCGGCATCAAGGCGTCGCCGAACGTCTCGGGCTATTGCGCGACCAAGGGCGGCGTGCGGCTGTTCACGAAATCGGTCGCGCTGGAATGCGCGGCGGCCAAGGACGGCGTGCGCGTCAACTCGCTGCATCCCGGCATCACCGAAACCGCGATCTGGGACACGCTGATCGGCACCGTCGAGGACGGCTCGAACGGCGGACGGGAGCGCGGTCCGACGCTGGACAAGCTCACCGAACGCGCGGTCCCGCTCGGCTACAAGGCCGCGCCCGAAGATATCGCCAACGGCATCCTGTGGCTCGCCAGCGACGAGAGCCGCTATGTCACCGGGACCGAACTCGTCATCGACGGCGGCCGCTCGATCGGCTGAACGCAGAGGCAAAAAGAACAAGAGGCGGGACGGATGTCCTGCCCGCAAGCAGACGGGAGGTCGTCATGAGCCGTGTTTTCGGGGCAGTCTGCCAGAACGGATATGTCGTGCGGGATATCCGCGCCGCCATGGACCATTGGGTCAACGTGATGGGCGTCGGGCCCTGGTACTATATCGACCGGGTCAAGACCGATTACTTCCGCCATCGGGGCCAGGACTCCGCTGTGGAGATGAGCATCGCGCTCGCCAATTCCGGCGATCTCCAGATCGAACTGATCCAGCAGCGCAATGACGCGCCCTCGATGTACAAGGAGTTTCTGGACTCCGGCCGCGAAGGCCTGCAGCACATGTCGTACTGGACCAAGGACTACCAGGGCCTCTACGACCGCGCGCTCGGCCTCGGTTACAAGGTGGGGCACGAAGGCCAGATCGGTGGCGAAAAGGGCCGCTTCGCCTATTTCGACACGCAGGCGCATCCCGGAACTGTAGTGGAGATTTCAGACATCAGCGGCAGCAAGGGCGCGTTCTTCGAGCACATCCGCAAGGTGGCGGCCGGCTGGGATGGCTCCGATCCGATCCGGGATGTCAAGCGCTGATGCGCGCGCGGCATTTGTGACGTAACCTGCAGGAAAACGCGGAAGTCTCCGCATCAACGAGAAGCAGAAACAAGGAGAGGCAGATGGCAAGACTTCCCCTGATCGACCCGGCGGCAACCAGCGGCGACATGCGCGCGTCCTTTGACAGGATGCCGGTCGTCCTGAACATTTTTCGGATGATGGCGCATGCCGAGGCCAATTTCATTCCGGCGATGCGGTTCGCCAACTCGATCCTGCACAAGCAGAAGCTCAGCCACGTCAATCGCGAATTGCTGATCCTGCAGGTCGCGCAGCGGCAGGCTGGCGTCTATGAATGGCGGCAGCACGTTCCGATCGCGCTCGGCGTCGGCGTCACGCAGAAGCAGATCGACGGCATCGAGCAGGGCAATTATGAGGACGCCGCCTTCAACGCCGCCGAACAGGCGCTGCTGGCGTTCGGCCGGGAAGTCATCGACAATGTGCGCGTCCCCGAGCCGGTGTTTTCCGCCATGCGAAAACATTTCAGCGAGCAGGAGATCGTCGAATCGATTCTCGCAATCGGCTTCTACATGACGATGGCGCGCCTGACGGAGGCGACCGATGTTGACCTCGATCCGGCCGCCGGTATGACTGTGTTCGAGGGCAGCAAGAAGCGGCCGGGCTGATCGCACGATCGAGAGGGCAGTAGATGGGCGTGTCGTTTCAAAGAAGCCATGACATCATGATCGATACGCCACCCTCGGCGGTGTACGATTACGTCTGCAATCCGAATTCGTGGCCCGAATGGCTGGCCGCGTCCCATCACATCGACGGTGAAAACCGGCCCTTGCAGCGCGGCGAGACTTTTCGCGAGCAATGGCACATCAAGCGCGGCGAGGTGCGCCTGGCTTGGACGGTAACGGAAAGCGACCCGCCCCGGGCCTGGACCGTCGAGGCCGACACCGATTTCATCGGCAAGATCGTCGTTCGCTACACGTTCGAGGCGACGGCGAACGGCACCAAATATACGCGGACATTGAGTAACCCCGACCGGCCGTCGGAGCCCAGCCCCGAGCAGCTCGCGCGGATGGACGAAGAAGCGCTGATCGGGCTCAGAAATATCAAGCGCAATGTCGAGCAGCGTTTCCGCTCTCCGGGCTCGCATTGACCGAGCCGCCGGTTGCGGCGATCATCGACCGATCCTTGGCACCGATGGCGTGGAGCGGGCAATGACGGGTAAGCCGGAGGCGGGCGGTCCGCGACCCCTGAGCGAGATCGCGAGCTACCATGCCCATATCTATTACGATCCGGCGACGACGCGGGCCGAGGCCGAGCAACTGCGCAGCTGGATCGGGGAGCGCTTCCCGGTGACGCTCGGACGCTGGCACGACGTCAAGGTCGGCCCGCACGACCAGGCCATGTACCAGGTGGCCTTTGCCCGCGAGATTTTCCCCGAACTGGTGCCCTGGCTGATGCTCAACCGCGGCCATTTGAGCATTTTGGTCCATCCCAACACGACCAACCCGCGCCGGGACCATGCGGCCGATCCGATCTGGATCGGGCCGGCGCTCGCCGTGCACGCCGAAAAGCTGCCGGAGCACGCCGAAATCGAACAGGCGCCCGCGCCGAATACCACTCCGGTCCTGCGGCCCTGAGCGGCTGCACAATGGATTCCCGGCCCGGACGGCCATCGCCCGGCTTGAAACCGTCGATTTGGCCGGTCAATATGATATCGGGCGCTTGTCTCGATTATGCCTTAGTTTGGATTTCATTATGGTGGGACTTATTCGGTGAATCCATTAGGAATCAGACGTGATTCCGAAGCGCCGATCCGGGGACGAATGGATAAGAGGAAGACCAGTAAAGCCGGGCTTGTTTCGAGCCGCGGTACCCGATGGCTCCGCGAAGCGGCTTTCGGCACAGCAGCGCTTGCGATGGCGTTCGGGCTGGCTGTTTGGGTAACCGATTTCGACCTCGCCGGCTGGACCAATCCCGCATCAGCCAATGTCGGCAGCGGTCCTTCGTTCGAGGAGCGATTCGGGCCGGGCTCGGTGCGCCGTTCGCTGGCCATCAACTATCCCTGGCGTCCCGCCGCCAGCCCGGAGCGAGAGCGATCGAATTTCGATGCCGAGTTCGGGCACATCCGGGCCTCGTTTGGTGGACCCTCGCGCGAGGAGGAGCAGAACGTCCAGCCCGCGCCGTCCGCCGCGACGGCCGAGACGTCGATCCCGCTGCCGAGGGCCCGGCCGGTTCTGGCCAATCTCCAGTCTCCGAGGAGCGACCCGGGGGCGGCTTCGTCCGACAACCGCACCATGTTCGAAAAGCTCGCCGATCTGGTGCCAATGAAGTTTTCGCTGGCGTCGCTGACGCCCGGGGATGGGCTGCTGAGCGAGCGAAAGGACCTGGCGGGGCTGGGCTATGACGGCCAGACCGCGGTCTATGACATTTCGGGCCGCGTCGTTTACCTGCCGAACGGCACGAAGCTCGAGGCACATTCCGGCCTTGGCGGCTTGATGGACGATCCGGCCAACATCGATCAGCGCATGGTCGGGGCGACGCCGCCGAACGTCTACGACCTCAGGCCGCGGGAAAAGCTGTTTCATGGCGTCGCCGCGCTGCGCATGACGCCGGTGGGCGAGAACGAGATGCATGGCCGTAATGGTCTCCTGGTGCACAGCTACCTGCTCGGCCCCAACGGCGATTCCAACGGCTGCGTCTCGATCAAGGACTATGATCGGTTCCTTGCGGCGTTCACGAGCGGCGAGGTCAAGCGCCTCGTCGTCGTGCCAAGCCTCAAGGAAGGCCTCACTGCGTCACGGCGTTCACCATCGCCGTCATGATGACCGCCGTCGCCGGCGACGCCGCCGCCGCTTCGGACACGCCGCTGCGCGCGATTTTCAAGATCAACCTGAATGGCCAGACGGTGTCGATCGGCACCGTCGGCCAGGCCTATCGCTTCATCACCAATCTCAGCTCGATCGAATGGATCGAATTCCGCGCGCTGCATGCCGATGCCGTCAATGCCCTGCAGCGCGCCGCCGGCAATGCGATGCTGACGGTGCAGGCGACCAACGCGCTGCGGGCGCTGTTCGCCCGCGCCAAACTGCTGTGAGTCCCCATGCCGACAAACGCCAGCGAGATTGAAGACGATCGCCTGATCCGGGAATTGCTGCAGAACTGGGCGATCTGGCGCGATGCCGGCGACTGGGAGCGTTTTCGCACCGTCTGGCATCCGGACGGCCGCATGATGGCGACCTGGACGCAGGGCACCGGCGACGAGTTCATCGAGATCAGCAAGCAGGCCTGGGCCAAGGGCGTCAGCATCCTGCATTTCCTCGGCGGCATCTCGGTCGACCTCGCTGGAAGTCGCGCCATCTCGCAGACCAAGATGACGATCTCGCAGCGCGCCGAGGTCGAGGGCGTAGAGTGCGACGTGCTCTGCACCGGGCGGTTCTACGATTTTCTCGAAAAGCGCGACGGGCGCTGGGGCATCGTGCTGCGCCAGCCGATCTATGAGAAGGACCGCATGGACCCGGTTACGCCGGGCGCAGCGCCCGTTCTCGACAAGGCGCTGCTCGAGCAGTTTCCGCCGGGCTACCGGCATCTCGCCTATCTGCAGACCCGCATCGGCTACACGGTGAAGCGCGACATGCCCGGCCTGAAGGGGCCCGAAGTCGAGGCCTTGTATGCGCGCGGCGCAGCATGGCTGCAGGGCAAGCCGATCTAGAAGGTACTTGCGCCGCGCGTCATCGCTTGCACAGTTGATATGGATCAAGGATATCCGCCTGCCCGGGCGTCGAGGATGAGTGATCAACCCCAGGCAGGGGAGACAGCATGGCAAGCCAACTCGAATTGAGTTCGCGGGCGGCTCTTTGCAGGCAACTCGCGCAACGCGAACCGAACAGCAAGGTCTATTGGCTGGCGGAGGCCGAAAACTGGTCTCGTCTTTCTCGTGAAACGATCCATCCGGAACGAACGGGCCGTAACGACGATCCGTTCGAGCAGTTTCTGGCGCTGATGGCCGAGCAGCCCGGACCCTTAGCCGATCTCCTTGCGCACGGTTGCGGCTGCGTCGCACATCGCCTTCAGCTTTCCGAATGCGACATGGCGCGGCATGTATTTCATGCCGCAGTCGGGCGCGACGACCAGCCGATCCGCGGCGACGTGCTTCAGCCCGTTGCGGATCCGGTCCGCCACCACATCGGCGAATTCGATCTCGGGATTGCCGAGGTCGAGCACGCCGAGCATGATCTTCTTCGACGACAGGTCGCTGAGCACGCCGAGATCGAGCTTCGGCTGCGCCGCCTCGATCGAGATCTGCTCGGCGCTGGTGTCGGCGAGTTCGGCGAGGAAGGAATAGCCGGCCGGCTTGGTCGAGCCGGGCACGACCGCGGCATAGCCGAAGCAGAGATGCACCACCGTCGGCACGGTGATGCCTTCGAGCGCGCGGTTGATCGCCTTTACCGCATAGCGGCGGGCAACTTCGGGATTGTTGCGCACCCAGGGTTCGTCGAGCTGGATCACGTCGGCGCCGGCTTTTTGCAGGTCGAGCGCTTCGGCGTTGACGGCGGCGGCGAACGCCATCGCCAGTTCTTCGTCGTCCTTGTAGAACTCGTTCTTGGCCTGCTGGCTCATCGTGAACGGGCCGGGCAGGGTGATCTTGGCCGCGCGGTCGGTATTCTTGCGCAGGAATTCCATGTCGTGCAGCTCGACCGGCTTGCTGCGCTTCACCGCGCCGACCACGCGCGGCACCGGCGTCGCGTGGCCGCTGCGCGAGGTGATCATCGCCGGATTTTCGTCGTCGATGCCTTCGAGCGCGGTGGCAAACCGGTTGGAATAGCTCTCACGGCGGATTTCGCCGTCGGTCACGATGTCGATGCCGGCGCGCTCCATGTCGCGGATCGCGACGATGGTGGCGTCGTCCTGGGCTTCTTCCAGATGTTCGGCCGGCAGCCGCCACATCGCATGCAGGCGCGTGCGCGGAACGACTTTTGACAGCATCGCGCGATCGACCAGCCATTCCGGCTGCGGGTAACTGCCGACGACGGTGGTCGGCAGCAGGTGTTTTGGCAGGTTCATGGGGAGCTCCTTGCTCTTTTTATTGTCTACTTGGCTCTCAGGCGGCGCGCGTCGCTTTGACCGCCGCTTCATCCTTGACCGGATTGCGCAGCACGCCGATGCCGGACACCTCGACCTCGACGACGTCGCCTTCCTTCATCCAGAGCGGCGGCGTGCGGTAGGCGCCGACCCCGCCGGTGGTGCCGGTGACGATGACGTCGCCGGGGACCAGTTCAGTAAAGGTCGAGCAATAGGCGATCAAAGCGGGGACGTCGAACACGAGGTCCGAAATCGGCGCGGCCTGTACCTCGACGCCGTTGAGGCGGGTCGCGATGGTCTGCTTGCTGATGTCGGGCATTTCGTCCGTCGTGACCATCCACGGTCCGAACGCGCCGGTGCCGACGAAATTCTTGCCGGGTGCGAATTGCGAGGTGTGGCGCTGCCAGTCGCGGATGCTGCCGTCATTGTAGCAGGCATAGCCCGCGACATGCGAAAGCGCCGTCTCGCGCGAAATGCGGCGGCCGGCCTTGCCGATGATGACGGCCATCTCGCCCTCATAGTCGAAGCGCTCCGACTCCAAGGGCCGGATCATCGGCTGGCCGCTGCCGACCTGGCTGTTGGCAAAGCGGGTGAAGATCATCGGGTGCGGCGGCGTGGGGTGGCCGCTTTCGGCCAGATGCGTGGCGTAGTTGACGCCGATGCAAAAGATCTTGTCGGGATCGGGAACGGTCGGCAGCAGCTCGATTTCGGCGAACGCGTAGTCCGGCCGTTCGTTTTCGCAGCGCCTTCAGCGCGTCGAGCGAGCCGTTCGCGAGCAACGCCTTCAGGGTCGGCCAATTCTTCAGCCGCTTGCCGGCGTCGATGATGCCGGCATTGGTCACCAGGCCGTATGTCGCCGTCGGACCGGCCTTGAAACTCGCGATCTTCATTGGTTGGCACTTTCTTCAATGGAGGAAACGTAGGGATCGATGGATTTTACGATTTTGCCCGAACGGATCGGAACGCATTCGGGCGGAAAGTCCTGGCGGAAACGCGCGCCGGCCCTGACGGCGCGGTCGATAAAGCGTTCGAGATGGGCCATCGCGCCGCTCGGCAGGTCGTGCAGCGACCATCAGGCTCCATGGCTGCGACGAGGCATTGCGCTAGCGCGCGGTCGACCCAGCCGTCGGCGTCGTCCCAGTCGCGCGGGATCGCGTTCCAGAGCACGCAGCTGTGCTTGTTGTGCGTGAGATAATCGACCACGGAAGGTTTCAGCAGCCGATCGTCGAGATTGCCGCCGCCGCCGAACGGCCGGAACCAGCGGTAGGGATGCGCGAGTTCGCCGATCGCGGCCTGCGTCCGGCCGATTTCATTCCGGGCCGTCTCGGCGATCGTGCTGCTGCCCCAGCGGCACCGTGTGCGTAAAAGTGTGGTTGCCGATCCAGTGGCCTTCGTCATGGGCGCGCGCCGCGAGCCGGCGGCGCTCGGGATCGCCGAGCTTCTCGCCGATCACAAAGAAGGTCGACTTGATGCCGCGTTCGCGCAGGATGTCGAGGACGTGCGGCGTCACCCCGGGCTCGGGGCCGTTGTCGAATGTCAGGGTCAGGTCGAACACGCGTCACTCCGTCAGGTCGCCGGCTGGATGGCGCCGGCGGTGATTTCGTCGGCGGCGCGCTGGCCGGCGCGGGATCCGGTCTGCCAGATCGCGGCCTTGCGCTCGATCCATTTGATCGCGGCGTTGAAGGCGATTGCCATCGCGAGCACCAGCAGCACGCCGGCGAAGACATGCGGGCTGTCGAGAATGGTGCGGTAGCGCGAGATCAGATAGCCGATGCCGGCGGAAGAGATCAGCATTTCCGACACCACCACGCCGACGATCACGAGCGCGCCGCCGACGCGCAGTCCCGACAGCACGGTCGGGATCGCCGCGGGGATGATGACGCGAATGAGCCGCTGGCTCAGCGTCGCCCCCATGCTGCGCGCGGCGAGCAGCAATTGTGGGTCGATGGTCTGGATGCCGGCGGCGGTCGCCAGCATCGTCGGCAGAAAGCCGTAGATCGAAGCGAATGCGATCTTGGATTCCGTGCCGATGCCGAGCCACACCGTGAAGACGGGATAGAGGATGACGAGCGGCACCGCATAGAGGCTCGACACCATCGGCATGATCAGGATGCGCGGCCGCGGCAGGCTGCCGACGATGGCGCCCAGCAAAATGCCGCCGCCGCAGGCGAACATCATCGAGATCGCGACCTCGTAGAGCGTCACCGCCAGCGCATGGCCGTATTCGCCGGCGTCGTTCCAGCCGGCAATGAGGGTCGAGGACAGCGAGGGCAGGAACAGCGTCGGGATCAGGCCTGCGCGCGGCAGGATTTCCCACAGCGCGATCAGGCCGATGACGATCAATCTGCGAAGCGTTGCCGCGCTCATGTCTGCCTCACGCCGATTTGCGGATATGCCGCCAGATGCGGTCGCGCAGCGTGCCGAAGGCGTCACCGCTCAGCATTTCGTAGGTGCGCGGGCGGGGCAGGGTGACCTGCAGATGATCGACGATGCGGCCGGGCCGCGGCGACATCACGATCACCTCGTCGGCGAGATAGACCGCTTCCGTCAGGCTATGGGTGACGAACACGACGGTCTTGCCGGTGGCGGCCCAGATCCGCAGCAGTTCGTCGCCCATGGTCATGCGGGTCTGTTCGTCGAGCGCGGCGAACGGCTCGTCCATCAGCAGCACCGGCGGGTCCTGCACCAGGCCGCGCGCGATCGAGACGCGCTGCTTCATGCCGCCGGACAATTCATGCGGATGGCGCTTGCCGAAGCCGTCGAGGCCGACGAGTTTCAGGGCATCCTGCGCCTTGGCGCGGCGTTCGCTTCTTGGAATGCCGCGCAGCGCCAGCGGAAATTCGACGTTCTCTTCCGCCGTCAGCCAGGGAAACAGGCTGGCTTCCTGAAACACCACGCCGACCCGGTTCGGATCGGGTTTTGGGATCGGCGCGCCGCTGATCGTGATGGTGCCGGAAGTCTGCTCGCGCAGGCCCGCCATCATCATCAGGAGCGTCGACTTGCCGCAGCCGCTCGGCCCGACCAGCACGACGAAACGGCCGGGCTTGATGTCGAGCGAGACGTCCTGGAGCGCAACGACTTCCTGCGTCGTGGTCTTGAAGACCTGTCCGACATTGCGGACCTCGATCGCGCCGGCCGGCTTCAGCGGGGTTATGTTCGCCAATGGCTGCATCGCGTTTCCACCCATCTGACCAGTTCGTTGAAAGCGATTGCGATCGCGGCGACCATCAGCACGCCGGCCAGCAACTGCTTCATCTGGAAGTTTTCGCCCCAGGTCGCGATCTGATGGCCGATGCCGTCGCGCGAGGCATACATTTCGGCGAGGATGACGCCGGTGAGGTTGAAGATCATCGAGATCCGCAGCGCCTCCAGCAGGACCGGAAGCATGCTCGGCAGATAGACCCGGAAGGCGGTTTGAACAGGCGTGGCGCCGTACGAGCGGGCGACGGTCAGATGCTCGACCTTGACCGACTCGACCGCCGTCGTGGTCGACATGATCACGATGAAGATGGTCGAGAAGAAGCCGAAGCCGACCTTCTGCGCAAAGCCGACGCCGAACATCAGGATGAACATCGGCAGGAAGATCGATTTCGGAATGCTGAACGCAAAGAACAGCAGCGGCTTTGCCACGTCGGAGAAATACTTGTTCTCGGCGATCAGGAAGCCGATCAGCGCGCCGACGGGAACGGCGAGCGCAAACGCGGTCACCACCTCGGTGGCGGTGACCGCGAGATCCTTTTGTATGCCGGCCCGCTGCAGGAGATCGCCGAGCGTGACCAACGTGTCGGAAGCGGAGGGAAGCAGGCGCGGGTTGACGATGCCGGTCCGCGACAGCATTTCCCAGATGGCAAACAACGCCACCACGATGCCGACCCGCGTAGCCTTGACGGCCAACCCGCTTTGCATCGCGCCGGCCTCAGAACTTGGTCGGCACGGGCTTGAACTGGGTCGAGATGATCTCCGCCGCCGGTCCGAGATCCTTCATGCCGCCGGCCTTGGCCATGTCGAGCGCGAGCTGGAGCTGCTCCGGAATCTTCGGCCCGTCCATGCTGCCGTCGGTTTCCAGCTTCATGATCGTGTTCTCGTATTCCAGCGCCGCGATGTCGGCCGGGATTTCATAGAGCTCGGAAATCAGCTTGACGGAGGCGTCCTTGTTGGCGCGCATGTAGGCGAGGGCGCCGTAGAGCGCGTTCAGCGTCTTCTGCACCATCTGCGGCTTGTCCTGCGCGTATTTGTCGAGCGCGATCCAGCCGGCGGCGAGGTTCGGCGGCACTTCCTTGGCGTAGTCGAGGATGGTGCGCGCTTCGCCGGACTTGGAAATCTGGAAGCTCAGCGGCGAATAGACCACGGCCGCCTCGACATTGCCGGCGAGCAGGTTCGGCACCAGGCCGCCGCCGCCGACCGGCACGCGGGTGAACTCGATCTTCTTGTCCTGCTGGGTCCACAGCGCCAGCAGATCGGAGCCGGAGCCGGCGGAGGTGATCGCGACCTTCTTGCCCTTCAGGTCGCTGACGCCGTGCGTCGATTTCGAAAGCGTCATCAATTGCCAGCCGTAATAGCCCATGGCGGCATTGGCGACCACCTTGGAGTTCACGCCCTTGGTGCGTCCGGCCGATACCAGCGAGGTGGCGTCGAGGATGACGTCGGCGGCGCCCGCCGCCATCGCTTCGAAGGTCTCGGCGCCGCCGCGATAGATCGTCAGCTCGGCCTTGATACCTTCCTTCTCGAACAGTTTCTGGCGCACCGCGGTTTCGGCGATCGTGGTCGGCCAGTAGGTCTTGGTGGGAAGCCCGATGCGGACGGTGTCGGCGGCCTGCGCCATCGCGGATGCTCCAAGAACGGAGGCGGCGGCGATCGTGGCCAGGATGTGGCGTCGCGTGATGCTCATTGTGATGGTTCCCTTTTTGTTTTTTTGTTTGGATTGCTTGGCGAACGAAGGATCAGGCGGTGCTGCTGCTTCCCGAAGTGTCGGAATTGGCGAGCTCGACCAGCCGCATGGTCGTCGTAAAATGTTTCGATAGTGCGGCGACCGCGGCATCGGCGTCGCGTTTGAGCGTGGCGCGCACGATCGCGGCGTGCTCGGCCTCGACGTTGCGGGTTTTCTTGTTGTTGCGCCGGATCGCGAGCCGCCGATAGCGCTCGCTCTGCTCGTGCAGCACGTCGCGAAACCCGAGCAGCCATGGCGAGCCGCAGGCGCTCACCAATGTGCGGTGGAAGACGCGGTGACGCACCACCCATTCCTCGTAATGATGCGTCGGATCGTCGGGATAGGTGTGGGGAACGGCGCAGAGCGCGGCGAACGACTTCTCCACCGCGGCGAGCCATGCGGCATCGCCGCGCTCGATCGAGCGGCGCAGCGCCAGCCCTTCGATGTCGGTACGGGTCTGCGTCACGTCCCTGAGGTCGGCGGGAGATACCGGGCTGACGCGAAAGCCGCGCTGGTCGGACGCCTGCACGAGTCCGTCCGCGACCAGCCGCGACAGCGCCTCGCGCACCGCGGCGAGGCTGACCGAAAATTGCTTGGCGAGGCCGGCGATATGCAGCTTCTGGCCGGGCAGCAGCCGGGTCGAGAGAATGTCCGCACGGAGCCGGCCCTGTACGGCTGACGTCAGGCTTCGTGGCCGTTCGTCGGCGAGACCTTCGTCAAAACTCAACCCGATACTGCTCATGGCGGGCGGAGATTGGCGAGGTAATCGGCTGCCGTCAATCGAAAATCGATTTTTTGTCTAAGGCATTGTGTCGCGTGCAGTTTTGGCTGAGTTGTCGATTTGTCGACGGCGTCGCGGGCACGTTTTCCGGCAACCACACCAGAACATGATGACAACCTGATCGGGGTCATGTAGATAGTTCGCATGCGAAATAAATCCGCGAGACGATATCGGTGAGCGCTCGTCGTGAGCCCCGGCTGGTATTTCTGCTCAACGTGGCGCAACGCCGGCTGCAGCGCTGGATGGCGGCGCGGACGCAGAACAATGGGGTAACGGCGGCGCAGTCCGGCTTGCTGTTCGTGCTGGGCCAGCGCGACGGCGTATTGATGGGCGAGGCGGGCGCGGCGCTCGATCTCGGTCCGCCCGGCATCAGCGGGCTGGTGGACCGGATGGCGGCGGCGAATTTGATCAGGCGGCGCGCCGATCCGGAGGACGGGCGGGCGTGGCGGCTGTGGCTGACGCCGGCCGGCCGCGCCGCGCTGGCGCAGTCCAAGGCCGGGCTAGCCGAAATCAACGTGCGTCTTGCGGACGGATTTACCGAAGCCGAGATCGCCATCGTCGCGCGCTGGCTCACAACCATGCAAACCAGATTTCCCAGAGGAGAAGACGAATGACCGAGCACATCAAGATCGAGAAGAGCGACGGGATTTTGAGCCTGACGATGGCCCGTCCCGACAAGAAGAACGCGCTGACGAATGCGATGTATGGCGCGCTGGCCGACGCCATTCAGGGCGCGGAGAGCGATCCATCCGTTCGCGTGCTGCTGATCCGCGGCGAGGGCGACATGTTCACTGCCGGCAATGATGTCGGCGAGTTCGCCGCCATCGCAGCAGGCGCTGTTCAGGGCGAGCGGCATGTCAGCCGCTTCCTGCAGGCGCTCGCCCAATCGAGCCGTCCGCTGGTTGCGGCCGTCCAGGGCCGCGCCGTCGGCGTCGGCACCACGATGCTGCTGCATTGCGACCTGGTCGTGCTGGCGGACAACGCGCTGCTCACGACGCCGTTCGTCAGCCTGGCGCTGGTTCCGGAGGCGTCCTCCAGCCTGCTGATGCCGCTTCGCATCGGCTACGCACGCGCCTTTGAGATGTTTGCGCTCGGTGAAGCCGTCGACGCCAAGTCCGCGCTCGCCTGGGGGCTCGCCAACCGCGTGGTGCCGCTCGACAAACTCGACGCCGAGGCGAGAGCGCTGGCGTTGCGGCTGGCGAAACAGCCGGCGGGCGCGGTCAGCACGACAAAACGGCTGATGCGCAACCCGGAAGTTCTTGATGGCGCAGATCAAGGCGGAAAGCGAGCAGTTCGCCGCGCGCCTGCAAACCGCCGAGGCACGGGAGGCCTTCACCGCGTTCGCCGAACGCCGGCCGCCGGACTTTTTGAAACTCGCCAAATAGCCGGCTTGTCCGCTCCTCCCCGCCCGCGACCGGGTAGCGATTGACCGTCCGTGACGGTCCCGCTACCTGTTTCGGGTTGCGTGGGGAGAAAACCAATGAACAAGAACACTGACGCTTCCGAATTCGATTACGTCATCGTCGGCGCCGGCTCGGCCGGATGTGTGCTCGCCAATCGACTGAGCGCTGACGGCAAGCATTCCGTGTTGCTGCTGGAAGCCGGACCGAAGGACAGCAACCTCTGGATCCACGTACCGCTCGGCTACGGAAAGCTGTTCAAGGAAAAATCCGTCAACTGGATGTACCAGACCGAGCCGGAACCGGGCTTGAACGGCCGGCAGGTTTTTCAGCCGCGCGGAAAAGTGCTGGGCGGGTCGAGCTCGATCAACGGCCTGCTGTATGTGCGCGGCCAGCACGAGGATTACGATCGCTGGCGCCAGCGCGGCAATGCCGGCTGGGGCTATGACGACGTGCTGCCCTATTTCAAGAAGGCCGAGAACCAGCAGCGCGGGCCTGACAAATACCACGGCAGCGGCGGCCCGCTGCCGGTGTCCGACTGGCGGCATCACGATCCCTTGTCGGAAGCCTTTGTCGTCGCCGCGGCCGAGACCGGCATTCCGACCAATCCCGATTTCAACGGCGCGACCCAGGAAGGCGCGGGATTTTTCCAGACCACGACAAGTCGCGGCCGCCGCGCCAGCACGGCATACTCATATCTGCGTCCGGCAAAGAGCCGCGCCAACCTGCATGTCGAAACCTCGGCGCTGGCGCAGCGCATCCTGTTCGAAGGCAAGCGTGCCAAAGCGGTCGAATACAAGCAGGAGGGACGCGTGCGCACGGCGCGGGCGCGCAAGGAAATCCTGGTCTCCAGCGGCGCGTACAACTCGCCGCAATTGCTGCAGCTCTCCGGCGTGGGACCTGCGGACCTGCTGAGGCAGCATGGCATCGAGATCGTGCTCGATGCGCCCGGTGTCGGCAATGATCTGCAGGACCACATGCAGGTCCGGCTGGTCACGCGCTGCGCGCAGAAGGTCACGCTCAACGACGTCGTCAACCATCCGATCCGCAAGATGATGGCGGGCCTTCAGTATGCAGCCTTCCGCAAGGGACCGTTGACGATTGCCGCCGGCACCTCGGGCGCTTTCTTCAAGACCAGCCCGCGACTGGCGTCGCCCGATATCCAGATTCATTTTCTGCCGTTCTCGACCGACAAGATGGGCGAGAAGCTTCATGCGCTCTCGGGCTTCTCATCCTCGGTCTGCCAGTTGCGCCCGGAAAGCCGCGGCTCGCTGCGGATCAAGAGCGCGGACCCTTCGGTGCCGCCGGAAATCCGCATCAACTATCTCGCGACCGAAACCGATCGCCGCGCCTTCATCGATGGCATCCGCATCCTGCGCAAGATCCTCGCAGCGCCGGCGCTGAAGGCCTACGCGGTCGCGGAGGTCGATCCCGGTCCGAAAGTGCAGAGCGACGACGAGTTGCTGGATTACTGCCGCCGCACCGGCAGCACGGTCTATCACCCGACCTCGACCTGCCGCATGGGCAGCGACGCGCTCGCCGTCGTCGACCAGCGCCTGCGCGTGCGCGGCATCGACGGCCTGCGCGTGGTCGATGCGTCTGTTATGCCGGATTTGATGTCGGGCAATACCAATGCGCCGACGATCATGATCGCGGAAAAGGCGTCGGATATGATTCTGGAGGATGCGCGGTAGCGGTGACTGTAGTCGTAGCCCGCATGAGCGAAGCGGACGATCCGGGACGCGGTACAGCGTCTGCGGATAGCTGGAGAGTCGCGGTGGACCCCGGATCTCGCCTTCGCCGCAAGACCGGGCGAGAGGCCGGAGGCTACCCCTTATACGCCCGCACCCGCGCCAGCATCTGCTCGACATGCGCGATCGGGGTTTCCGGCTGGATGCCGTGGCCGAGGTTGAAGATCAGCCGTCCTTGCGCATAGTTCGCCAGCACGTCGTCGACGGCACGATCCAGCGCCGCGCCGCCTGCGATCAGCACCAGCGGATCGAGATTGCCCTGCACCGCGACACGGTTTTGCACGCGCTCGCGGATCAGTGACGGCTCGGCCGCCCAGTCGATGCTGACCGCATTGACGCCGGTCGCTTCCACATAGGCCGGCAGCAGCGCGCCGGCGCCGCGAGGAAAGCCGATGATCTTCGCGTCGGGCACTTGCGCGCGCACGCCGGCGACGATGCGTTTCGCAGGCTCGATCGACCAGCGCTCGAATTCGCGCGGCGGCAGCACGCCGGCCCAGGTATCGAAGATTTGCAACACGTCCGCCCCGGCCTTGAGCTGGCCGAGCAGGTACTGGATCGAGTTCTCGACCAGCACGTCGATGATCTGAGCGAATGCCTCGGGGTGACGATAGGCCATCATCCGCGCCGGTGCCTGGTCGGGCGTTCCCTGGCCTGCCACCATGTAGGTTGCGACCGTCCACGGCGCGCCGCAGAAGCCGATCAGCGCGATCTCGGGCGCGAGCTCGCGGCGCACGCGGCGCAGCGCTTCATAGACCGGCTCGAGCTTGCCGAAATCGGCGTGGCGCGCCAGCGTCGCGACCTGCTCCGGCGTATTCAGCGGATCGAGCCGCGGGCCTTCACCCGCCTCGAAGCGGACGGAACGGCCGAGCGCGTAGGGGATGACGAGAATGTCGGAGAAGATGATCGCGGCGTCGAAATTGAAGCGGCGGATCGGCTGCAGCGTCACCTCGGCGGCATATTCCGGCGTGAAGCAGAGGTCGAGAAAGCCGCCGGCCTTGGCGCGCAGCTCGCGATATTCCGGCAGATAGCGGCCGGCCTGCCGCATCATCCATACCGGCGGCACCTGTTGCCTGCGGCCGGACAGCACTTCGATAAAAGGTTTTGCGGCTGGTTTCTGGGACAATCGAAAAGTTCCTGCGGAGTGTGTGCCGGTCTTGGCGTCCCTGATACACGCAGCCTTCGGCTTGGCCAAGGCAGGAAGTGGAACCCGCCTGAATTTGGCGCGTTATCCGGGCCACGGAGGTGACCCATGGCTACGAAATTGGCTGAGAAGTTCGACCCTGCACCGCATGACAAGCATGCCGACGATCCCCAAGAGGCGATGAAGGCCGACCGCGAAATGCACGAAAAGCTCGAGAAGGGCCTTGTCGGTTCCTTTCCGGCTTCCGATCCCGTCAGCGCGGCGCAACCGGCGCCGTCAAAGGCGGACAGCGATCGCGATGAATCCTTGTGGGACAAGATACGCGGCATGTTTCGCTAACTTCGAATGGCGGGTCCGGCGATGAAGACCGAGTTCAATCACGCGGCCAATGACTCGCCGCGCAGTGGTAGCGACAAGAAGGTTTCACCGGTCGTGTGGGCCGCTATCGTTGCCGTCGCTGTGGTCCTGGCGGTCTGGTTCGTCATGCGTTGATGAAGCGGACGCAGTCGCCCGATACGAGAAACTCTGAACGCGGCCTCCTTCGGGAGGCCGTTTTCTTGTGGCTGGTTCAATAGTGCGGCGGCCTCTCGTTCGCAGGGCCCGGCGCGTTGCTTTCGGCTTCCTGGAGCCGCTCTTTCAGTTCGGCGAGCTGCCGCGTCAGCCTGTCGATCTGCGCCCATTGCGCTGTGATCGTCTGGTTCAGCGTCTCGATGGACTCGTCCTGATAGGTCAGCCGCATTTCCAGCGCGTCGATGCGCTCGCTCAGTGCGTTCAGATCACTCATGGGGACCGTCGTTCGGTGGTCGCTGCCGCAGGCCGTGGCCAAGTGCCACACGCTCGTCGAATACAAAACACTCGCCGCGCCAGCGGCTGTCCTGCTCCGGCACGCCTTCGAGATAGCGCAGGATGCCGCCCTTGAGGTGATAGACCTCGTCAAATCCACGGGCCAGCAGATAGGCGCTGGCCTTCTCGCAGCGGATACCGCCGGTGCAGAACATTGCGATCCTGCGGTGCTTCGCGGGGTCGAGCTTTTCCGCCGCGAATTCCTTGAACTGCCCGAAGCTCTTGATGCCGGGGTCGATCGCGCCTTCAAAGGTGCCCATCGCGACCTCGAAGGCGTTGCGGGTATCGATCACGAGCGTGTCGGGCGCCGATATCAGCGCGTTCCAGTCCGACGGCTCGACATAGGTGCCGACCCGCTGCGTCGGATCGACGGCGGCATCCCCGAGCGTGACGATTTCCTTCTTGAGGCGGACTTTCAGCCGCTGGAACGGCATCCCGGTAGCGGTCGAAAACTTGAGTTCGAGATTGTCGAGCCGGCCACCGAACAGGGGGCCATGCTGCAACTCCCGGACGAATGCGTCGATCCCCTCATCGCTGCCCGCCACCGTGCCGTTGATGCCCTCATGGGCCAGCAGGACGCTGCCCTTGATCCCAAGGCCCGCGGCGAGCGCGCGCAGCGGCTCGCGCAACTCCCGGAAGTCCGGCAATGCGGCGAATTGGTAGAGGGCGGCGACTTTGAGCGGCATGGCGACCATTTATCAGGCAGGCCGGGCAGGGGAAACCCCGTAAAGCCCTGCGTATTCCGCGCATTGCCCTTGGCATGCCAGCCATTGCCCCGCAGGGGATGAATATGCCAATAACCGCACTGCAAATCCGCCCGATGCTCAAGAACCGCTTTTCAAGAAAGCTCTCGCGATGAGGAATTTCCATTTCGCCGGCCGCTCCACGGTCCATGCCCAGAACGCGATGGTGGCGACCTCGCACCCGGATGCCGCGCTGGTCGCCATCGACGTGATGCGCGCGGGCGGCACGGCGGCGGACGCCGCGGTCGCGGCCTGCGCGCTGCTCGGCGTGATCGAGCCGCAATCGACCGGCATCGGCGGCGACTGCTTTGCGCTGATCCAGCCCAAGGGCGAGGGCAAGATCGTCGCCTATAACGGCTCCGGCCGCGCGCCGATGGCGGCCACCGCCGAATGGTACCTGGAGCGCAAGATCAACTCGGTGCCGCTGACCTCGGCCCATGCGGTGAGCATTCCCGGCGCGATCGACGCCTGGGACACGATCCTGCGCGACCACGGCAAGATGGGGTTCGACACCCTGCTGCAGCCCGCGATCAAGGCCGCCGAGGAAGGCTACGTCGTAGCCCCCCGTATCGCCTTCGACTGGAAGAACCAGTTCGAGAAGCTGAAGAACGGCACCAACACCGAGCGCTATCTGTTGCCGCACGGCAAGCCGGCGGTGGCCGGCGACGTGATCCGTCAGCCCGAACTGGGCAAGACGCTGCGTGCGATCGCCAAGAACGGCCGCGATGCGTTCTACAGCGGCGAGATCGCGGCCGACATGGTCGATACGCTGCGCGGCATCGGCGGACTGCACACGCTGGAAGATTTTGCCGCGCACTCGACCGAAACGACCTCGCCGATCGGCACCATCTACAAGGGCCACGACGTCTGGCAGTGCCCGCCGAACGGCCCCGGCATCACCATGCTGGTCATGCTGAACATCCTGTCGCGTTTCGACCTGACCAAGTTCAAGCCGCTCAGCGTCGAGCGCTTCCATCTGGAAGCCGAAGCCGCGCGCATCGCCTACATGATGCGCGAGCAGTACATCGGCGATCCCGCCCAGGTGCATGTCGATGTCGCCGGCATCCTCGCCAAGGAGTTCGCCGAGGAGCACATCAAGAACATCAAGATGGACCGGCTGCTCGATCTGCCGAACGTGGCGCCGCCGATGAATCCGTCCACCGTCTACATCACCGTCGTCGACAAGGACCGCAACGTCTGCTCGTTCATCAACTCGATCGCGCATTCCTTCGGTTCGGCGATCGTCTCCAACAAGACCGGCGTCCTCCTGCAGAACCGCGCCGGCGGCTTCCGCATCCAGCCCGGCCACCCGAACTGCATCGCGCCGGGCAAGCGGCCGCTGCACACCATCATTCCGAGCCTTGCGACCAAGAACGGCCGCGCCGTGATGCCGTTCGGCGTGATGGGCGGACAGTATCAGCCGGTCGGGCAGAGCCACGTCCTGACCAACATCCTCGACTATGGCTGCGACGTGCAGGAAGCCATCGATATGCCGCGCGGCCTGCATTACGAGGGCGTCTACCAGCTCGAGGACAGCGTGCCGGCCGAGATCGTCGAGGGCCTGAAGAAGATCGGCCACAAGACCACCAGCGTGGTCGGCCCGCTCGGCGGCGGCCAGGCGATCTGGATCGATTGGGACAAGGGCACGCTCACCGGCGGCTCCGATCCCCGCAAGGACGGCTGCGCGCTGGGCTATTGAGCCCTTTGGCTTTCTGCACCTTTGGAACCATGGCCCGTCGCTTTCGTTAGAACGACGGGCCGGAGCTGATCGCATGACTGCCGACAGCCGCCTGTTTTCAGAGGTCAACCATCACCATTCTCGATTCAGACGATACCGAACAGGCCGACCTGCGCGGCGGCCGTTCGCCGTGGTTTGCGACGTCGTCGCATCCGCCGCGCCGCGAGTTGACCGAGAACCTCAGCTGCGATGCGCTGATCGTCGGCGCCGGCATTACCGGATCGCTGGTCGCCGAACGCCTGACGCGGCAGGGCCTCGACGTCATCATCGTCGATCGCGAGTTGCCCGGACGTGGCAGCACGGCGGCCTCCACCTCCATGCTGTTGTGGGAAATCGATCGGCCGTTGCGCGAGCTGAGCGAGATCTACGGCTTCGATTGCGCTTCACGCGCCTATCGCGCCAGCCGCGATGCCGTCGCCGGCCTCCAATCGCTGATCTGGCGGCTCGGCATCGCCTGCGACCTGCGCGACAAGCATTCGCTGTATCTTGCGGCGGGCGAAGCCAGCGCCGATCTGGTGGAAGAGCATCGCTGGCGGGCGCGCGCCGGGTTGCCCGGCGATTTCATCGACCATGCCGTGCTGCTGGAGCGCTTCGGCATCGCGCGTGCCGGTGCGATCATTTCACCCGGCGCGGCCGATGCCGATCCCATGAAACTGGCGCATGGCCTGCTCAGGACGGCGCTTTCACGCGGTGCGCGGCTGTTTGAAGCCGACGCCGTGGCGTTCGATGCCGCCGGCCGCTCGGTCAGTGTCGGTCTGGCCAATGATCGCGAGATCGAGGCGCGATCCGTCGTGCTCGCCACCGGCTATGTGATGCCGGACGTGGTTCATTCTACCGTACATGAGGTGTCGTCGAGCTGGGCGATTGCGACCGTGCCGCAGCCGCAAAACATCTGGAACGACGGCGCGCTGATCTGGGAGGATGCGAAAGATTACCTCTATGCGCGAACCACCGCGGCGGGGCGCATCATCATCGGCGGCGAAGACAGCACGGAGATTATCGAACCGGAGGCGCGCGATAGCGCGATCCCCGAGAAATCGCGCGTGCTGGCGCGAAGGCTGGCAGCGCTCTGGCCCGCCGCCAAACCTGACATCGAATTTCGCTGGGCGGGGACGTTCGATACGACCAAGGACGGCTTGCCGCTGATCGGTCCGGTCCCGGGCGCCAAGGGCGTCTATGCGGCCTATGGCTATGGCGGCAACGGCATCACGTTCAGCTTTCTTGCCGCACGCCTGATCGGCGATCTGATCGCCGGCAAAACCTCGCCGTTGCTCCGCGATTTCGCAATCGATCGTGACGGCGGCAAGGCGGACTGAAACATGGCGGCCCGCTGAAAAATGGCTATGGAAATGGCCCGCCTTGGGCTAGAGACGTCCGTCTCTCGAACGAGGTGCATTGAGATGCGATCTTCCCGACGCACGATACTCCGGACCGCTCTCGCCGCCATGGCGGCCGCGGTTGCCATGCCGATCGTCACCGAACTGGCATCGGCCCAGACCGCAGGAAAAAAGCCCATGACGACAGCTTCAGGTTTGCAGATCATCGACAGCAAGGAAGGCACCGGCGCCACGCCGAAGACCGGCCAGACCTGCGTGATGCATTATACCGGATGGCTCTACGAGAACGGCCAGAAGGGCAAGAAATTCGACTCGTCGGTCGACCGCAACGAGCCGTTCGAATTCAAGATCGGCGTAAAGCAGGTGATCGGCGGCTGGGACGAGGGCGTCGGCTCGATGAAGGTCGGCGGCAAGCGCACGCTGATCATTCCGCCTGAACTCGGCTATGGCGCGCGCGGCGCCGGCGGCGTCATCCCGCCGAACGCGACGCTGATGTTCGACGTCGAATTGCTGGCCGTGAAGTAACTGCGCAGCGAGGGAGGCGCATCGTGAAGGTCTCGATCCTCGACGATTATTTCGACACGGTGCGCACCCTCGATTGTTTCAAAAAACTCGCCGGGCACGACGTCACCATCTGGAACGATCACGTCCAGGATGTCGATGTGCTGGCGGAGCGCCTGCAGGATACCGAGGCGCTGGTGCTGATCCGCGAGCGTACGCAGATCCGCGCGCCGCTGCTGGAGCGGTTGCCGAAACTGAAGCTGATCAGCCAGCGCAGCGTCTTTCCGCATATCGATATCGATAGCTGCACCCGGCTCGGCATCGTGGTGTCGTCGGGCCAGCACGCCGATACGCCGTCCTATGCGACCGCCGAATTCACCTGGGGGCTGATCCTGGCGGCGATGCGCGCCATTCCCGCAGCAGATGGCGGCGCTCAAGGCCGGCAAGTGGCAGATCGGCGTCGGCTACTCGGTGCGCGGCAAGACGCTCGGCATCTACGGCTACGGGCGGATCGGCGCCGTCGTCGCCGGCTACGGCAAGGCGTTCGGCATGAACGTGCTGGTGTGGGCGCGCGAGCCGGCGATGGCGAAGGCCCGCGCCGACGGATACGAGATCGCGGCCAGCAAGGCCGATTTCTTCGAACGATGCGACGTGCTCTCGCTGCACATGCGGCTGGTCGACGCCACGCGCGGCATCGTCAAGGCGGAAGACCTCGCGCGCATGAAGCCAACGGCGCTGCTGGTCAACACCAGCCGCGCGCCGCTGATCGAGCCGAACGCGCTGGTCGAATGCGCTGCGCGCCGGCCGGCCCGGCATGGCGGCGGTGGATGTCTACGAGAAAGAGCCGCTTCGCGACGTCAACGATCCCCTGCTGACCATGGACAACGTGGTCTGCACGCCGCATCTCGGCTACGTCTCGCACGACGAATACGAAATCCAGTTCACGGATATTTTCGATCAGATCGTGGCCTATGCCGCCGGCACGCCGATCAATGTGGTCAATCCGGATGTGATGGCGAAGCGGCGCTGAACAGCATACCGGCATGGCACGAAAAAAGACCGGCCCCGAGGGACCGGCCTTTCCGTTCTCACCAATCGCGTCGCTTCGATCAGAGATTCTTGTTCGCCGCCGCGGCTGCCTTGTCGACGGCATCCTTGGTGGCTTCCTTGGCGTCGCCCATGGCCTTCTGGCCCTTGCCCTTGACTTCCTGGATCACGCCTTCGCCCTGCAGGCGCTCGGAACCGGTGGCTTCACCGATGCCCTGCTTGGCCTTGCCGATCGCTTCGTTGGCGGTGCCCTTGATCTTGTCTGCGGTCGAACCCATCGAAATACTCCTTCCAAATTGCTTGCCAGATTGATCGTACGTCGCCGAAACAACCCGCGATCCGCCTGGAAAGTTCCTCGATATGGCTGGTTTGCGATCACGGTTTTATGTACCGTCCGGAAGCAACCATTCGGAAAGCAACAAGATGAGCGGCAGTCACGATCACACCCATCCCCATCATTCCCACGATCATTCGCACGGCGATGCCGAGCGCTGGAAGCATGACGGCATCCGCGTCATCCCCGGCAACCAGCTCGATTCCAACGTGCCGTCGACCGCCGGCATGGACCGCAAGGCCGCGATCAATTTCGCCCGCGTCGGCGCGCAGAAATTATGGGCCGGCACCGTGACGATCCGGCCCGACGCCAAGACCGGCGCGCATCATCACGGCCATCTCGAAAGCATCATCTTTGTCGTGAAGGGCAAGGCGCGGATGCGCTGGGGCGAGCAGCTGCAGTTCACCGCGGAAGCCGGTCCCGGCGATTTCATCTTCGTGCCGCCCTATGTGCCGCACCAGGAGATCAATGCCAGCCGCGACGAGGTGCTGGAATGCGTGCTGGTGCGCAGCGACGGCGAGGCGGTGGCGATCAACCTCGACATCGAGCCGGTCGAAAAGCCGGAGACCGTGCTGTGGGTCGATCCGGTGCACCGCGATCCCGCCGAAAAGAAATAAGAACAACAAGCAACGCCGCGGGAGGAATTCGATGAAGCTCGTTCGTTACGAGAGCGCAAACCACGTCGCCACCATCACCATGGACCGGACCTCCTCGCACAACGCGCTCAACAATGCGTTGTGTGACGAACTGCGCGAGGCGTGGTTCCGCTTTCACGAAAGCGATGATCGCGTGGCGGTGCTGGCTTCGTCGGAGGAAAAGTATTTTTCGGTCGGTGCCGACGTCAAGGATCTTCCCGTCAACATGTGGCACGCCGTGCCTGGCCTCGGCGTCGAACTCGACAAGCCGGTCATTGCCGCGACATCCGGCTGGGTCGTCGGCGGCGCGTTCGTGCTGGTGCAGATGGCGGACATGTGCGTGGCGTCGGAGACGACGCGCTTCATCTATCCCGAAGGCAAGATCGGCACCACCGCCGGCGGCATCTCCTCGGTGATGGCGCGGATGCCGCACAAGATCGCCATGGAATTTTTGCTGGTCGGCGAGGAAATGTCGGCGGAGCGCGCCTACCAGATCGGCTTCGTCAACAAGGTCGTGCCGCCGGGACAGCATGTCGCGCAGGCCCAGGAGATGGCGGCAAAGATCGCCGCCAATGCGCCGCTGGTCGTGCGCGCGCTGAAGAAGCTGGCGCGCGACGCCATGCCGAAGGGACCGCTGGAAGGCGTCGCGGAAGTACGACGGCTGCTCGATGTCATCAGGGACAGCGATGACCTCAAGGAAGGCGTCAAGGCGTTCGCCGAAAAGCGCACGCCTCAGTTCAGGGGGAAATGATACAAGGTCCGGCATTGCGGAGCTGATGCCGGGACGGCTGCGGCCCGCTCTCCGAAAGTCCGCCTATCCCACGCCTCGTTGTTCCATAGCGAAAAATATCGATAGGCGTGTCGGTTCGCTGCCCGCTCTTTCGTCCTGGGGTGGAACCCGCCAAAAGGAGCTCACCATGGCCAAGATGATCTTCGTCAACCTGCCGGTCGGCGATCTCGCCCGCTCGACCGCCTTCTATCAGGCGATCGGCGCCGAAAAGAACCCGCAATTCTCCGACGACACCGCGTCCTGCATGGTGTTTTCCGAGTCCATCTACGTGATGCTGCTGACCCACGACAAGTATCGGCAGTTCACCTCGAAGAAGATCGCCGACGCCAAGGTGACCAGCCAGGTCCTGATCTGCCTGTCATCCGATAGCCGCGAGGCTGTGGACGATATGGTCGCCAAGGCGCAAGGCGCGGGCGGCGGCGCCGACCCGGGCCCGAAGCAGGATCACGGTTTCATGTATGGCCGCAGTTTTGAGGATCCCGACGGCCACCATTGGGAAGTGATGTGGATGGATGTCGCGGCCGCGACCGCTGCACCGTCCGCCTAATAACTCACCCGCAACCCCAACCCGCCATGCAGCGTGTTGCCGACCGGCTGCGGGCCGGCGGTGCCGTTGAGGAAGAGGTCGGCGACCCAGCCCTTGGTGATGCGGAAGCCGACCCGGCCGCCATATTCGAACCAGCCCTGGTTGCCCATCGTGGGCACGATCGTGCCGTCGCCGGTCACGCTGGCGACGATGCCGGATCGTGTTCCGAACGATTGCACCCATCCGCCGTTGATGTTGGTCTCGACGCTGGAGCCGAACAGATGCGTCCACTGTCCGCCGACCTTGACGAGGGTGGTGCGGTCGGTGCCGTCCTTGATCGCAGCGTCGAACGGATTGAAGGCGACGGTGGGGTCCACATAGCCCTTCACCCGCTGCCATAGCTGCCAGACCTCGACGGACGCCGCCACCTCGTCGCGCGGCGAAAACCGGCTCATCCAGCCGGCGCGGCCATAGACGGCGTAGTTCTCGCTCGAGGTCGAACTCTCCAGCGATACCGCGCCGAGGCTGGTCGTGTAGCTGCGCGCGTAGCGCACCTTCTGGAACGGCGACAGGATGGTGCCGATATCGAAGAACGGTCGCGACGAACCCCAGTCGACGAAATCGTAGCGCAGCGCGAACGCGCCGATCGGCGAAGAGGTGACGTGGTATCCGCCTTCATTGTACTGCGCATAGGCGATGCCCGCGAGCAGCGACAGATTGGGCGTCAGGTTCTTGCGGCCGTGAATGCCGGCCGAGAACGAGCCCGCCGAACCGAACGCGCTGATGCAATCATTGCAATTGACCTGCTCGTTGACCCCCAGCAGGACGTTGCCGAGCACGCGGTTGGTGATCATCTGGTTGAAGCGCTGGTCGGCCAGGCCGTTGATCGAGCCGGCGTTCGAACCCGCGCCTGCCACCGGCGGCGCGTTGGCGGGCGGCGCATTGGCCGGCGGCTCAGATGTCGGCGGATAGCATTCGACGCATTCTTCTTGCGGTGTCGGCGAGGTCGATCGCGACTGTGCCTCCGCCGGCGAGGATTGCATCGCGAGCACCGCGACAACAAGCGTTGCAGGCCCCAGGGCGTTGCGGATGAAATTTGCCATGGTCAGCGCCCGCACAGCATGCCGGTGGGATCGCTGCCGTCGTCGACGATGACGGGTGTTGCGTCCGCATATTGCGTCTTGCTGCAAAGCCCCGCGGCGGCGCTGCAGGTCGCGGCGAACGTCCAGGGCGGCGTGTTGCTCTTCTTGATCGTCGATCTGCCGCCGGCGCCGCCCGCGGTGATGATGGCGGTGTCGCCGGGCCGGGTGAGCTGGATGCATTCGAACGAGGTCGTGCAAACCGAGGCCGCGCCCTCCTGCAGATTGACGATGGTCTGGCCGCGCTGGGAGAGGATATCGAGCGTGGTGCCGCGCACGCCGATGGTCGCCAGCGGCGTCGTGATCTTGTAAGCGGCCTTGTCTGAATGGCCGGTGACGAAACGAAACGCGCCCGACGTCATGCGCACCGCGACTTCGCGATAGTGATGCTCATCGTTGAACACGGTGCGGTCGAGCTTGAGCGACGCGTTTGGACCCAGCGAAAGATTGGTGCTGTCGGCCATCACCAGGCGAGTGGCGCTGTCGATGCCGGTGCGCACGGTTTCGTCGCGCAGCAGTCCGTCGCCGACATTGATCTGGGTGGTCGAAGGCCCGGCAACGCGGAGCACTTCATTTTTCACGACGGCCGCTTCGCCGACACGCGTTTGCGCGTACGCAGAAACAGTGAACGCAGTCACCAAGCCAATTGCGAATAGCAAACGAACGCAGTTACTAAAAATCATTTTCAACGCCGATCGATTTACCCCAACATCGTACCGGATCACGCGCGCGTGCGATGTAGCAGAATTATCACGCGCGTGGCTTACTCGTCCGTCGTTTAGTGATTGCGGAATCGAAATGCGTTCAATGCGATGGATAGAAAAATATCGAGACGTCACACTCAGTTTTGCCGCAATGTCATCCAGCCGCACGATTTGTGCCGGATTTTTTGTGAAGCCATCCGCCCCATCACATTCCGTTTCGTCTTCTGTGATGCTCCGCACAGGCATCGCCGCTGCCATTCTTTTTTCGTCGCGCATTTCGCAATGCTGATCGGCGTCACCACGCCTGAGAAAATTCTATTTCGACGAGGTGCATGACGTGCCGGCGTCGCCACGCTTGAGTCTGTGATGGGTGAGGCTGTGCGGGCTGGCGCTGTTCGCGTCGCAGGGACCGGCGATTGCTGCAAGCCTGCCGGCGTTCTTCAACCAGATGCTGTTCGTAGCGAGCCGTGATTTTGCATCGCGGCGCCGGCAAATCAAAATCCGCCCGCCGCAAAGCGGCAGGCGGATTGGTCACCGAAACCTTATTTCGACGCGGTCTTGGTATCCATGTTGACGACCTGAACGCGGCGGTTGGCCGGATCCATCGGCGCATTCGCATCTTTCGGCCTGGTCTTGCCGTAACCGACGGTCACGAGATTGGAGCCGTCGACGCCGTACTTTTCCGTCAGGTACTTCTTGATCGTATCGGCGCGACGCTCGGAAAGATCCTGGTTATACGCCTCGCCGCCGACCGCGTCGGTATGACCGGCAACCACGAAGGTCGAGCCCTTCAGGGTCGTGTCCGACAGCGCCTTGCCGAGTTCCTGCACGGCGGTAACCGAATTCTTGCTGATGTCGGCCGAGTTGTATTCGAACTGGATTTCGAGATCGATCTTCGGCTTGGTCGCGGCAAGTTCCGCGATCTCCTGGCGCTCGCCGAGCGACAGCGACCGCGTCTTGCGGTTGCGCAACGTGTTGACGAAACTGTTTTCCTTGGTCTGCACGGCGACATCCACCGGCTGCTGCGGACCGGTCGAAAGGCCGCGGCTGACACTTGCCTTCGGCTTCAGGGCATCCAGGATCTTTTCGGCCGAAACGGTTTCGCCGGCCACGGCCAGGCCCGCCGTCATGGACAGAGCGGCACCGGCGGTCATGATGGAAAGAAAGCGGGTCATTGTCCTAATCCTCATTGTTAAACGCCCTGCAATTTGGCGTGCATGACGTTTGGATGCTGTGAGCTTAGGACAGGTTCAAATGGGCATATGTGACAAATGTCACATAGCGAGCCGCCGGTTTTCGGGCAGATCGGCCCCTGAAGTGGCGATGCAGGGCTATTTGAGGCTGATTGGGTGTCACTTTGCTTGCTCAGCCGTCTTTCGTGGACGGATCGTCCAACGCAGCCTGCGTGATAAGCCGCACGCTGGATCGTTGGTCGGGGTGGCTCGCTGACTGTTCCGGCGATTTTGCGTGACGATACGTAGCGCGTCGATC
Organism: uncultured Alphaproteobacteria bacterium; assembly: GCA_963783115.1. Lineage (GTDB taxonomy): Bacteria > Pseudomonadota > Alphaproteobacteria > Rhizobiales > Xanthobacteraceae > Bradyrhizobium. The sequence continues at coordinate 35,981 of CAWAMK010000032.1, forward strand.
GTCATGTCGTGCCGCGCAATGCATGGCATCGGGACAACGCGAGCGCGTGACGTCCGACAATCTCCGCGCAAATACGGATACGTCCATCGCTTCCTGCCGTGCACTTCAGAAAAGAAAAGCAATCCGTCGCGCCGGTGTCGATCTGTCGACAACAAATCGGCCAGATGCGCGCTTAGCAAAACGAATCACAAAAATTCCGAGTAAGAATTCGTTCGGGCAACCAGGCGGGCGGGGCGGGTGTTACAGTCAGTCAAGCGACAGCGTGAGTACCAGGGGTATCGTGCCAGCGCATCGGAGCCTGCCGGTTCCGGCAATTCAATGCCAACACTGATCGGTGCGGCGATGATCGCCGCTGCAATCTTGCTGTCGACGCTGATCAACGCGCTCGGCAGCCGCTATGTCGGGTTCGAAAGCCCGACGGAGGAGAGCGCGTGGCTGGTCGATCGTCTCACCGGCCAGGTCTACAAGTGTCATGCTCTGCAGCCCGGCCGTGCCGCCTGCGAGGCCGAGATCGCAACCGGCAGCGTCGGGGATCGGCAGAAGCGGCGGGCTGACCCAGGCCCGTAGCGGCTGAACTCCCGGAACCGGGCTCGTCACGCCGGCGAATCCGGTTACATTGCCGGCCGATGCCCCGCGCGACTGAACCTCTTCCCCTGTCCAAGACCGAAGGCCGCCGAATCTGGCTGCGTGCCCAGCGGCTGGATACCAGCGCGCCGTTCGGCGCCGGACCGCAGGCGGTGGCGGCGGCGGTGGACCATCTCGGCTATGTGCAGATCGACACCATCCATGTCATCGAGCGCTGCCATCATCATATTCTCTACAGCCGCATCCCGGCCTATGCCCGCGCCGACCTGCGCCAGGCGCAGAGCGTCGACAAGAGCGTGTTCGAATACTGGACGCATGCGCTGTCCTATGTCCCGGCCAAGGATTTTCGGTTCTTCGTCCCGGCGATGCGGGAGCACCGGCGCGAGGGGCACCGCTGGTTTGCTTCCGTCAAGCCCGAGGACACGCGGAAGGTGATGCGGCTGTTGCGGCGCGACGGCGCGCTGACCATCCGCGACATCGAGGACGACGTTCTGACCGAGAAGGAACATCTGTGGCAGAGCCGCAAACCCTCCAAGCGCGCGCTGCAGCTTGCCTTCTATACCGGCGAGGTCACGATCTCCGAACGCACCGGCATGCTGAAGACCTATGAGCTGATGGGGCGGCATTTCGGTTGGGACAAGCCGCCGAAGCCGGCTCCGTCGGCCGAGATAACCGCCTATCTGCTCGATCGCGCGTTGCGGTCGCAGGGCGTCGTCAGTCTCGATTCCATCTGCCACCTCGACGCGCCGAGCAAGGCGGCGGTGCGCCGCCTGATCGAGGCGCGGGTGCGGCGCAAGGAATTAACGCCGATCGCGCTCGAGGGCGCCGGCAAGCAGGAGCATTGGGCCCGGCCGGAAGTGCTCGAGGCGAACGCGGCCGCGCCGGGCGGCGAGGGCGATGCGGGCCCGGTGCACATCCTGTCGCCGTTCGATCCGCTCATCATTCAGCGCAAGCGCACCGAGTTGTTCTTCGATTACGGCCATCGCTTCGAGGCCTATGTGCCGAAGGAAAAACGCCTGTTCGGCTATTTCGCACTGCCGGTGCTCGTTGGCGAGGACATCGTCGCCGCCATCGACCTCAAGACCGACCGCCAGAACAAAAAGCTGCTGATGCAGAAATGGAGCTGGGTCGGCAAGGGCGCAATGCGAAGCCTTCGCAAGGACTTCAAGCGCCGCATCGAGGAGGAGCTGGATCGTTTCGAGCGGTTTCAACTGGCGGAGTAGGAGGTTCGCTGCCGCCTCTGCCGGCGAGCCCTTCGCCGGCGGAATGCCCCTGTTACCCCCAGCGCGGGAATCTCGCGTTGCAAGCGATGACGCCCCCCGCTAATCCGTCGTCGGCAACAAGAAGCCTCAAGGGGGAAACCATGAACCAGCCAGCCACGCCAGCCAAAAGCGACATCGAAACTTCCACCATCCGAACGATCTCGTGGCGGCTGATCCCGTTTCTGGTGCTGGCCTACTTCTTTTCCTATCTCGACCGCGTCAATCTCGGTTTTGCCGCGCTGACCATGAATGCGGATCTGAAGTTCACGCCGCTGATCTTCGCCTGGGGCGCCGGCATCTTCTTCATCGGCTATTTCATCTTCGAGGTGCCGAGCAATCTCGCGCTGGAAAAATTCGGCGCCAGCCGCTGGATCGCCCGCATCATGGTGACCTGGGGCATCATCTCGGCGCTGATGGCGACCGTCAGCGGCGAGATGAGCTTCTACATCCTGCGCTTCCTGCTCGGCGTCGCGGAAGCCGGCTTCTTCCCCGGCATCATTCTCTATCTCACCTACTGGTATCCGGCCGAATATCGCGGGCGGTTCCTCGCGGCTTTTGCCATCGCGGTTCCCGTTTCCACCGTGATCGGCGCGCCGATCTCGGGACTGCTGCTCGGTCTCGACGGCATGATGGGCCTGAGGGGATGGCAGTGGCTGTTCATCATCGAGGGCATCCCCTCGGTGCTGCTCGGCATCGTCACCTGGTTCTATCTGACCGACCGGCCTGAAAAGGCCGACTGGCTCACCGCCGAACAGAAGGCGTGGCTCTCGGCAAAGCTGCAGGCGGAGATCGCGACCAAGCAGGCGGCAAAACATCTGACGCTCGGCGAAGCGCTGTCGTCGCCGAAGGTGATCACGCTGAGCCTGATCTATTTCGGTTTCGTCGGCGCGCTCTATGGCATGCAGTTCTGGCTGCCGCAGATCGTCAAGGCGTTCGGCCTCACCAACGCGCAGACCGGCTTCGTCACCGCGATCCCCTATCTGTTCGGCACCATCGCGATGATCCTGTGGGCGCGGCATTCCGACGCCACGCGCGAACGCGTTGCCCATGTCGGCGCGCCGCTGCTGCTCACAGCGCTGGCGCTCGGCGCCTCCAGCTACATCACCGATCCCACCATCACCATGGTGGTGCTGACGGTCGCCGCCATCGGCGTGTTCTGCACCTTTGCGGTGTTCTGGACGCTGCCGACGGCGTGGCTGTCCGGCACGGCTGCGGCCGGTGGCATCGCGCTGATCAATTCGATCGGCAACCTTGCAGGCTTCGGCGGGCCGTATCTGATTGGCTGGGTCAAGGAAGCGACCGGCAACACCTCGACGGGATTGCTGGTGCTGTCGCTGCTGCCGCTCGCGGCGGGGCTGCTCGTCTTCCTCGGCGGCCACGAGACCAAGACCGAATTCGCGAACGCGAATTGACTGGAGCTTGTAGGATGGGTTGAGCCTTGCGAAACCCATCATGCTTCCGCGGAGAACGATGGGTTTCGCGAAGAGCTCAACCCATCCTAATCCGCGCCCGGTGCGACCGCACGGAACAACAATTCAGGAAAAAGCAATTACCCCTTAACTAAACATTCCTTCACGAATTCCTGATCACTGACGATTATTGACATTCGTCAGTCGCCAATCGATACTCTTCATCAGATCTTCCGATGGAGAGTGCCGATGTTCGCCCGGTCCATTTTCTCTAGCTATTACAGGCTCTTGACGGGTGCGTCGCTGGCTTTTGCGGTGTTTGCGCTGGCCGGCTGCAATGAAAAGGCGGCCGAAGCGCCCGCTCCCGGACGTCCGGTCCTGGTCGCCACCGTGCATTACGCAGCCGAGACCCCGGAGCGCAGTTTCGTCGGCACCATCCGGCCCCGGATCGAAACCGACATGGGTTTTCGGGTTCCCGGCAAGGTCGCCAAGCGCCTGGTGGAGGTCGGCCAGACCGTCGATGTCGGCCAGCCGCTCGCCATCCTCGACGAGGTCGACCTGAAGCTGCAGGCCGAGCAGGCCGAGGCGGAATTCCGCGCCGCCACCGGCGTGCTGGCGCAGGCGGGCGCTGCCGAGCAGCGCGCCAAGGATCTGCGCGCCAAGGGCTGGACCACCGATGCGCAATTGGATCAGAGCCACGCCGCTGCCGACGAGGCGCGGGCGCGCCTCAATCGCGCCGAGCGCTCGGTCGAACTCACCAAGAACTCTCTCTCTTATGCAACGCTGCTGGCCGACAGCCGCGGCGTCGTCACCTCGACCTTGATCGATCCCGGCCAGGTCGTGGCCGCCGGCCAGACCGCGATCCGGGTCGCGCGCTTTGCCGAGAAGGAAGCCGTGGTCGCGATCCCCGAAACGCTGGTCGGCCGCGCCAAGTCCGGCACCGCCAGCGTGACGCTGTGGTCGGACGCGGAAAAGAAATACACCGCGAAGCTGCGCGAGATCGCGCCCTCGGCCGATCCGGCGACGCGGACCTATCTGGCAAAGTTCTCGCTGCCGGAAGCCGACGACAAGGTCTCGCTCGGCATGACCGCGACGCTGACGCTGGCCGATGCCGCCACCGAGCGCGTCGCAAAACTGCCGCTGTCGGCGCTGTTCAGCCAGGGCAGCAATCCCTCGCTGTATACCGTCGATGATGCCGGCGCGGTGAAGCTGCAGCCGGTGATCGTGAAATCCTACGAGAGCAATGCCGTCGTGATCTCGGGCGGCGTCAATGACGGCGCCAAGGTGGTGGCGCTCGGCGTGCAGAAGATCGATCCGGCCCAGAAGGTCCGCGTCGTCTCGGCGCTGTCGTTCTAAAGCATGAGAGTGCGTGGTCGATAACAACGGTATCGTTGGAGAGTGACATGAAGCGCTTCAATCTCTCGGGCTGGGCGGTGAGCCATCCGACCCTGATCCTGTTCCTGATGATCATGCTGGGCGCCGCCGGCTTCTTCTCCTATGAGCGGCTCGGCCGCGCCGAGGATCCGTTCTTCACGGTGAAGGTGGTCAACGTTTCGGCGATCTGGCCGGGCGCCACCGCGCAGGAAATGCAGACCCAGGTCGCCGACCCCATCGAGAAGAAGCTGCAGGAACTGCCGTTCTTCGAGAAGGTGCAGACCTATTCAAAGCCGTCGTTCACGGCGATGCAGGTCACGTTCAAGGATTCGACCCCGGCAAAGGACGTGCCTTATCTGTTTTATCTGCTGCGCAAGAAGCTCGCCGACGTGCAGGGCCAGTTGCCCGCCGGCCTGATCGGACCGACCGTCAACGACGAATTTTCCGACGTCGATTCCATTCTCTACATGATGACCGGCGACGGCGCCGACTATGCGCAGCTGAAGAAGGCGGGTGAAGGCTTGCGCCAGCGGCTGTTGAAGGTCAATGGCGTCACCAAGGTCAATCTCTACGGCACCCAGGACGAGCGCATCTTCGTCGAGTTCTCGCACGCCAAGCTGGCGACGCTCGGCATCACGCCGCAGGCGCTGTTCGATTCGCTGGCCAAGCAGAACAACGTCACGCCGGCCGGCACGGTGGAAACCTCATCGCAGCGCGTGCCGCTGCGCGTCACCGGCGCGCTCGATGGCGCCAAGGCGGTGGCGGAAAGCCCGGTCGAAAGCAACGGCCGCGTGTTCCGGCTCGGCGATATCGCGACCGTCACGCACGGCTTCGTCGATCCGCCGACCTTCGTCGCTCGCCAGGAAGGCAAGCCCGCGCTCGGCATCGGCGTGGTCACCGCCAAGGGCGCCAACATTCTCGAACTCGGCAAGGACGTCGAGAAGGCGACCAATGATTTCATGAAGGCCGTGCCGCAGGGCATCGAGGTCGAGCAGATCGCCGACCAGCCGAAGGTGGTCGAGCGCGCCGTCGGCGAGTTCGTGCATTCCTTCATCGAGGCGCTGGCGATCGTGCTGTTCGTCTCGTTCGTGGCGCTCGGCTGGCGCACGGGCATCGTGGTCGCGATGTCGGTGCCGCTGGTGCTCGCCATCGTCTTCATCGTCATGAACGCGATGTCGATCGACCTGCATCGTATCACGCTTGGCGCGCTGATCATCGCGCTCGGCCTGTTGGTCGACGACGCCATCATCGCCGTGGAAATGATGGTGGTGAAAATGGAGCAGGGCTGGGACCGCGTTCGCGCGGCCGCCTTTGCCTGGGAATCAACTGCGTTTCCGATGCTCACGGGAACGCTGGTCACGGCCGCCGGCTTCCTCCCCATCGGCTTTGCCAATTCGGCGGTCGGCGAATATGCCGGCGGCATCTTCTGGATCGTGGCGATCGCGCTGGTCGCCTCCTGGTTCGTCGCGGTGATCTTCACGCCCTATATCGGCGTCAAGCTGCTGCCGAACATCACGGTCCACCACAACCACGATCCGCACGCGGTCTATGAGACGCGGATGTATCGCGGCCTGCGCGCCGTGGTGCAGTGGTGCGTCGACCACCGGGTCAAGGTGGTGCTGGCAACCGTCGGCGTGTTCGCGCTCTCGATCGTCGGCTTCGGTCACGTCCAGCAGCAGTTCTTCCCGCTGTCGGAGCGGCCGGAACTGTTCCTGCAGTTGCGCCTGCCGGAAGGCACCGCCTTCAACGTCACGGAAAAGTCCGTGAAGAAGGCCGAGGCGCTGCTCAAGGACGACAAGGATATCGCGACCTATACCTCCTATGTCGGTCAGGGTTCGCCGCGCTTCTGGCTCGGCCTCAATCCGCAGCTGCCGAACGAGGCCTTTGCCGAGATCGTGATCGTCTCGAAGGACGTCGAGGCCCGCGAGCGGATCAAGGCGCGGCTGGAGAAGGCGGTCGCCGGAGGCGATCTGAACGAAGCCCGCGTGCGCGTCGACCGCTTCAATTTCGGTCCGCCGGTCGGCTTCCCGGTGCAATTCCGCGTGATCGGCCCCGACGCCAATACCGTGCGTGACATCGCCTACAAGGTGCGCGACGTCATGCGGCAGAACAAGAACGTGGTGGAGCCGCAGCTCGACTGGAACGAACAGTCGCCTTACCTGAAGCTGGTGGTCGATCAGGACCGCGCCCGCGCGCTCGGCCTGACCCCGCAGGACGTTTCGCAGGCGCTCGCGATGCTGATCTCAGGCGCGCAGGTCACGACGATCCGTGACGGCATCGAGAAGGTCGGCGTAGTCGCACGCGCAATCCCCTCCGAACGGCTCGACCTCAAGAGTGTCGGTGACCTCACTGTGACGTCACGCAACGGTGTTGCCGTGCCGCTGCAACAGATTGCCAAGATCGAGTATTCCCACGAGGAGCCGATTATGTGGCGTCGCAACCGCGACATGGCGATCACGGTGCGCACCGACGTCGTCGATGGCGTGCAGGCGCCCGATGTCACCGGCCAGATCTGGCCCAAGCTGAAGGAAATCCGCGACCATCTCGAACCGGCCTACCGGATCGAACCGGGCGGTGCGTTCGAGGAATCCGCCAAGGGCAATGCCTCGATCTTCGTGCTGTTTCCGCTGATGGTCATGGTGATGCTGACGCTGCTGATGATCCAGCTTCAGAGCTTCTCGCGCTTGATCCTGGTCTTCCTGACCGCGCCGCTCGGCATCGTCGGCGCCTCGTTTGGCCTCAATATCGCCAATCAACCGTTTGGTTTCGTGGCGCTGCTCGGCCTGATCGCGCTGGCCGGCATGATCATGCGCAACGCCGTGATCCTGGTCGATCAGATCGAGGCGGACGTCTCCCAGGGACTGACGCGCAGGGAAGCCATCGTCGAGGCCACCGTCCGCCGTGCCCGTCCGGTGGTGCTGACGGCGCTGGCCGCGATCCTGGCCATGATTCCGCTGTCGCGCTCGGCCTTCTGGGGTCCGATGGCGATCACCATCATGGGCGGTTTGTTTGTTGCAACTTTCCTGACCTTGCTATACCTGCCGGGTCTTTACGCCCTCTGGTTCAGGAAGAGCCTGGACGAAGCCGGCCGGGCCGAGCAGCCTGATCTTGCGCCGCAACATCAGGCTAAGGAGGCCAGGGGTCCGCACGCAATTCCGCTTGCCGATGCCGCCGAATAATTGAACATTGAGAACTGACATGGCGCTAGTTTCGGAACACGTCGAGACGGACACCCGGGAAAAGATTCTCGAGGTGGCGGAGCGTCTGTTCCGGCAGATCGGCTACCAGAAGACCACGGTCGCCGACATCGCCAAAGAACTGCGGATGAGCCCCGCCAACGTCTATCGCTTCTTCGATTCGAAGAAGTCGATCCACGAGGGCGTGGCGAGGCTGCTGATGGGCGAGGTCGAGGTCGAGGCGCGCCGGATCGTGGCCCGCTCCGGCCCGGCGAAACCTCGCCTGCGCGAACTGCTCACGACCATCAACCGGATGAACACCGAGCGCTATGTCGGCGATTCCAAGCTGCACGAGATGGTCGAGATCGCAATGGAGGAGGACTGGGACGTCTGCGTCGTCCATATCGAATGCGTGACCGGAATCATCGGCCAAGTGATCGCGCAGGGCGTGGCGTCCGGCGAATTCGAGGCTCCCGACCTGCCGCTGGCAGCGCTCTGCACCTGCACCGGCATGATCCGCTTCTTCCATCCGCAGATGATCGCACAGGCCATCAACAAGCCCAGCGCCACGATCGACCAGATGATCGATTTCCTGCTCCGTGCGCTCGAGCCGCGCAAGGCGGGTTGAGCGTCATTCACCGGTTGACTTCCCTGTCATTCCGGGGTGCGTAAGCATCGAACCCGGAATGACCAAGGAAACAACCCGCGTGACCGCGGACATCAAAGACCTGCATTATTACGAGCCGAAGAACGGCCACGGCCTCAAGCACGATCCCTTCAACGCCATCATCGCTCCGCGCCCGATCGGGTGGATTTCCTCGCGCGACGGCAGCGGCAACGTCAACCTGGCGCCCTATAGCTTCTTCAACGCCTTCTGCTACGTGCCGCCGATCATCGGCTTCTCCTCCACCAACTGGAAGGACAGCGCGGGCAATATCCAGGACACCGGTGAGTTCGTCTGGAATCTCGCCACCATGGATCTGGCCAAGCAGATGAATGCGACGGCCGCCCATGTCGCCCGCGATGTCGACGAGTTCAAGCTCGCGGGTGTCACGGCCGCCCCCTGCAAGCTCGTCAACGTGCCCCGCGTGGCAGAAAGCCCGGTCGCCTTCGAATGCAAGCTGACGCAGGTCGTCCAGCTGCAAGGCGCCGACGGCAAGAAGGCGCAGGCCTGGGTCACCTTCGGCGAGGTCGTCGCCGTGCATATCGACAAGGCCCTGATCAAGGATGGCGTCTACCAGACCGGCCTGGCACACCCGATCGTCCGTGCCGGCCGGAAGGGCGACTATTTCGAGATCAAGCCGGAGAACATGTTCGAGATGATCCGGCCGGACTGAACGCTGGGAACTCCGAACCGTCCAAATCCTTATCACAGACCGTTTCGGAGATTGCCGATGATCCGCTTGTTCGCCGGGTTGCTGTTGTTCGTCTGTCTTGCCGCGCCAGCGTTCGCGGGCCTGGACGCGGCGGCGATCAACAATGCGGAGTTCAAGGGCAGGGTGCCGGACGAGGACCGCATTCATCCGGCGGTCGTCAAGGCGCAGGTGCTGCTCGACCGCGCCAGTTTCTCGCCCGGCGAGATCGACGGCAAGCTGGGTGAGAACGCCGAGAAGGCCCTCAAGGCCTTTTCGAAGTTGAAAGGCCTGGTCGTGGGCAAGCAGTTCCTGACTTCCGAAGTCTGGGGCGCCTTGCTGGCCACCAGCCCGGATCCAGTCGTCATCGACTACAAGATCACCGAGAAGGACGTCAAAGGGCCGTTCCTCGCCAAGATGCCCGCGAAGATGGAGGACATGAGGGACCTGCAAGTCGCTGGATTATACCAGCCCGCGCGAGGCGCTCGCCGAAAGATTTCACATGAGCGAGGCGCTGCTCGACGCGCTCAACCCCGGCAAGAAATTCGACGAGGCCGGCCAGACCATCTCAGTGGTGAACAGCCTGCCAAAGGAGGCGAGCGCCCAGCCCAAGCAGTCCAGGCCGAAGCAGTCCACGCCGAAGGTCGCGCGCGTCGAGGTCGACAAGGATGCCCAGACCGTAAAGGTCCTCGGAAAGACCGGCGAATTGCTCGCCTTCTTTCCGGCCAGCGTCGGAAGCGACGAGAAGCCGACGCCGAGCGGCGTGCTCAAGGTGACCTCGATCGATGCGCAGCCGACTTATCGCTACAATCCGGACTACAAGTTCAAGGGCGTCAAATCCAAGGAGGCCTTCACGATCAAGCCCGGCCCCAACAATCCCGCCGGCACACACTGGATCGGCCTTTCGTCGGCAAGCTATGGCTTTCACGGCACGCCGTATCCCTCGAAGGTCAGCAAGTCGGAATCGCACGGCTGCGTGCGCCTCACCAACTGGGATGTCGACCGGCTGGCGAAGCTGTTGAAGAAGGGCACCGAGGTCGCCTTCATCGAGCGCGAGGCGGCAAGCAAGAAGTGACGCCTGCGACAATTTGGCCGCTCGTCGCCAGCCATCATTTGCAATGATGCGTGCGAGCGGCGAAGATGGCGCCATGCCGTTTGCCGCATTCCGGAAGTCACGTTCGACGCCTCTACGAAGGCGCAACGCCGGAAGGCGTCCGCTTTCGCTATGGGCTGCTGGCATTCGATATCGTCACCGTCCTGTTCATCATCGCGACGTCGTTCCTGCCGTCCAACGACGTCACGGAAGCGCTCGACATCGTGTTCGGCGTCGTGATCCTCGCCGACTTCGCCGCGCGGCTCTTCGCCAGCCGGCATCGGCTGCGCGATTTCACCCACTTCTCGACCTGGACCGACATCGTCGCGATCGTTTCATTCCTCGCGCCGCTCGCCGGTGAAGCCGGCGGCTTTCTGCGGATCCTGCGAACGTTGCGGCTGTTGCGCGATTACCAGATGCTGGCCCGGCTGCGCGAGGACAGCACGTTCTTCCGGCGCAATGAGGAGGTGATCTTTGCCGTCACCAACCTTGCGGTCTTCATCTTCGTGATGACGGCGATCGTTTACGAAACGCAAAAGTTTCGTAACCCGCAGATCGCGAATTATGCGGACGCGCTGTACTTCACGGTCACCGCGCTGACGACGACGGGCTTTGGCGACATCACCCTGTCGGGCACGACCGGCCGCATGATCACCGTCGTCATCATGATTTTCGGCGTCACCCTGTTCTTCAATCTGGCCCGCGCGCTGCTCACGCCCCACAAGGTGCGGTTTGCCTGTCCGACTGCGGGCTGCAGCGCCATGACAGCGATGCCGTGCACTGCAAGGCGTGCGGCAAGGTGCTGAATATTCCGGACGAAGGTTTGACGTAGATTGCGGCAGACGGATCAGTTGTCCGTGGCGAACGCGTCGTAGACCAGTTTCCTGAAGGCGGGTGTGATGCGTCCGCGCTCGTTCTGGGTCTGCTCGAGCAGGATGTAGATCATGTCCAGCTTGGGATCGACGCCGAAATAGGTGCCGCTGCCGCTGTCC
>CAWAMK010000033.1:0-145612 GCA_963783115.1 uncultured Alphaproteobacteria bacterium
CCGCGAACATCATGCCGAGCGGCAAGCCGGCCTTGTTCCACGCCAGCGGCACCGACATCGCCGGCTGTCCGGACATGTTGAACATCGAGGTGCCTGGCATGTAGCGGCGCAGGATCGGGACAATGTGCGACAGGTCGTTCGACATGCTGTCTAGTTCGCCGATGCGCAGCGGCGGCGAGCACAATGTCGGAGACAGGAAGACGTCGCAGCTCTTGAAGAAAGTGGCGAGCGAGCGCGAAATCTGGAAGGCCGCGAGCTGGGCGGCGACATAGTCGGTCGCGCGTGGTCTTTTGCGCGTTGTGAGCGAACGCCAGCGTCAATATCTCGAAATCGTTTTCCGTGGCGGTGCGCCCGAGCCGCTGCTCGATCAGCCGCACCGTCAGCGCGGTGTTGGCGCCGACGATCGGCGCCCATCACCGCCGCCGGGTCGGCGGCGAGCGGCACGGCCCGTTCCTCGACATGATGGCCGAGCCCCGCCAGCAGGCTCGCGATCTCGCGCACGGCGGCGGCGATCTCCGGATCGATGGCGTCGCCATAGGGCGACTTGTCGGTGAAGGCGATGCGGAGCTTGCCCGGGTCGCGGCCGACTTCCTGCGCAAACGGCCGCTCCGGCGGCGGCGCCACATAAGGGCTCGACGGCTCAGCGCCGTGGATCGCGTCCATCATGACGGCGCTGTCGCGCACGCTGATGCTGACGACATGGCCGCAGGCAAAACCACCCCAGCCTTCGCCGCGATCGGGGCCGAGCGGATTGCGCGCCCGGCTCGGCTTCATGCCGAACACGCCGGAGGCGGACGCGGGAATCCGGATCGAGCCGCCGCCGTCGCTGGCATGGGCGACCGGCAGGATGCGGGCAGCCACCGCTGCTCCCGCACCGCCCGATGAACCGCCGGAGGAATGCGCGAGATTCCAGGGGTTGCGGGTCGGCCCGTGCAGCCGCGACTTCGTCGTCGGCATCAGGCCGAATTCGGGGCTGGCGCTCTTGCCGAAGATCGTGACGCCGGTGCCGAGAAAGCGTTGCGTCAGCGTGCCGGTGTGGTCGGCGACAAAATCCTTCAGGACCGACGCACCCGAGGTGGTACGCGTGCCGTCCAGCAAATCGAGGTCTTTCAGCAGGAAGGGAACGCCGGTGAAGGGGCCGTCGGGCAGGCCGCGTTCGATCTGGCGTTCGGCGTAGTCGTAATGCTTGACGACGACCGCGTTGATCTGCGGATCGACCTTCGCCGTGCGGGCGACGGCCTCGTCGAGCAATTCCTTGGCGGTGACTGTCCTTGTTCCGAACCAGCTCCGCAAGGCCGACCGCGTCGTAATTGCCGTATTCCCTGAAGGCCATGCGGATCCCTCGTTTGCGCAGCCGGTCCGTGGACCGGCCGCGCGGGGTTTTTGACGAACTGATTTAGCCGAGCACGTCCTGATTGATCACGTTCTGCCGCAGCGGATCGCCATCGAGCACGCTGAGAATATTGCGGGCGGTCTGCTCGCTCATGCGGTCGACGGCTTCCACCGTGACGCCCGCGACGTGCGGCGCCGTGATGACGTTGGGGAGCGAGAGCAGCGCTTGACCGGCCGGCGGCGGTTCCTGCTCGAAGACGTCGAGACCGGCGCCGGCAAGCTTGCCCGACACCAGCGCATCGTACAGCGCGGTTTCGACGACGATGCCGCCGCGCGCGGTGTTGACCAGATAGGCCTTCGGCTTCATGCGCTTCAATCGGTCGGCATTGAACATGCCGATCGTCTCCGGATTCTTCGGGCAGTGGATGCTGACGAAGTCGGCGCGCGGCAGCGCGGCGTCGAGGTCGGTGACCGGCTCGCAGCCGGCGGCCTTGATGTCGGCGGCGGGCTTGTAGGGATCGAAGATCAGGACATTCATTTCCATCGCCAGGCAGCGCTTGGCGGTGCGGCTGCCGATCCGGCCGAAGCCGACGATGAGAATGGTCTTGCCGTAGAGGTCGAACGGCAGCATGCCGAGCCGCTCGGGCCAGCGGTTGTCCCGGACCAGCGCATGCATTTCGGTGGCGCGCTTGGCGAGCGTCAGCATCATGAACATGGCGCATTCGGCCACCGAAGGCGAGTTCGCGGTGCCCGCGACCATCAGCGGCACCTTGCGGCGGCTCAGCGCAGGCACGTCGACGGCGTCGAACCCGACGCCGATCCGGGTCACGACCAGCATGTCCTTTGAAGACTCGAGTTCGGGGTCGCCGAAACGGGTGCCGCCGAGCGCGACGCCGTGCACCGGCGCATGCTCCTGCAGCTTGGCGTTGAAATCCGCCTGCGAGATCATGTTGGGAAATTCAACGAGATCGATGTCGTCGCGCGCGTTGAGCAGCGCTCTTCCCTGCTGCGACATCGATTCAGTGATGAAGATTTTCTTCTTGTTGGTCGCCATTTCCTGCCCTTGGGTCTCGCGATTGCGCCGTCAAAGGACGACGCCGGTGGCCTCGTTTAGCAGGTGCATGTTATTGAGGTCCACAGCCAATCGGAGCGGGCCGCCATCCTGCGCGCCGGCATTGGGGTTGACCCGGCCGCAAACCTGGCGAGCCCTCCATCGTGAAATAGATCAGCGTCTCCATTCCCATCGGCTCGGTGACATCGAGCACCGTGTCGAAGTTCTCCACGCCCGGCTCGGCGTGCTGCTTGGCCTCGGTGATGTGCTCGGGCCGCAGCCCCAGCAGCAATTTGTCTGATCGCGGGACACCCTGGTAGCGGGCGGCGCGGGCCGGCGGCAGCGGGAAGACGATGCGGTCGGTGAGGCGGACGTGCAGCTTGCCGGCGATCTCCTCCAGCCGGCACGGGATGAAATTCATCGCCGGCGAGCCGATGAAGCTGGCGACGAATTTCGTCGCCGGCTTGTGGTAAAGCTCGTTCGGCGTGCCGATCTGCTCGATCCGGCCGTGGTTCATCACCACCACGCGATCCGCCAGCGTCATCGCCTCGACCTGGTCGTGGGTGACGTAGACCGTCGTGGTGCGGACCTTCTGGTGCACCTTCTTGATCTCGATCCGCATCTGCACGCGCAGCTTGGCGTCGAGGTTGGACAGCGGCTCGTCGAACAGGAACACTTTTGGATTGCGCACGATGGCGCGGCCCATGGCGACGCGCTGGCGCTGGCCGCCGGACAATTGCTTCGGCTTGCGGTCGACCAGCTCGACGATATCGAGCATGCGCGCGGCTTCGTCGACGCGGCTCTTGATCTCGGCCTTGGGGTAGCGCTTCAGCCGCAACCCGAACGACATGTTCTCCGCGACCGTCATGTGCGGATAGAGCGCGTAGTTCTGGAACACCATCGCGATATCGCGGTCCTTTGGCGGCACGTCGTTGATGACGTCGCCGCCGATCATGATGTCGCCGTCGGAAATATCTTCCAGGCCGGCGATCATCCGCAGCGTGGTCGACTTGCCGCAGCCCGAAGGCCCGACCAGCACGACAAACTCATGGTCGGCGATATCGAGATCGATGCCGCGCACCGCCTCGACCTCGTCATAACGCTTCACCACCTTGCGCAACGTCACGTCAGCCATGAGATCAACCCTTTGTCGCACCGGCGGTCAGGCCGGCAATGTAATAGTCCATCAGGAAAGCGTAGATGATGAGCGGCGGCGCCGCGCCGAGCAGGGCGCCGGTCATGATCTGCCCCCAGGCGAACACGTCGCCCTTGATCAGCGTGGTGATGATGCCGACCGGCAGCACGAGCTGGTCGGTCGAGGTCGTGAACACCAGCGGATAGAGGAACTGCGCCCACGAGACCGTGAAGGCAAAGATGGTCGCGGCAATGATGCCGGGGAAGGCCACCGGGATGAAGATCCGCGTCAGCGTCTGAAACCACGACGCGCCGTCGATGACGGCGGCCTCGTCGAGCTCCTTCGGGATCGAGGCGAAGTAGCCGATCATGATCCAGGTGCAGAACGGCACCGTCAGCGTCGGATAGATGATCAGCAGCACATACCATCTGATTGATCAGCTGAATGCCGGTGAATTCGCCGAACGCCGCAAACATCTTGAACAGCGGCAGGAACAGCAGCGTCTCGGGGATCAGGTAGGTCAGGAACACGCCGGTCGCGAGCGTCGCCGAACCCCAGAACCGCATCCGCGCCAGCGCGAACGCCGCCGGCACGCTGATCAGCATGGTGATGGTGACGACGAAGATCGAGACCATCGCCGAATTGAAGAAGAAGCGCAGGAACTGGTTCGAGGTCAGGATCTCGGCATAGTTCGCCAGCGTCGGATTGAAGACCCACCACGGATTGGTCGCCGCCGAAATCTCCGCGCTGCTCTTGAGCGAGGTGATCAGCATGTAGAGCGGCGGCAGCAGCGAGAAGATCGCAAAGATGGTCAGGAAGAAATACGACCATCGCAGCGCCCAGGCGCGGTCGCGGCTCATGCTGCCGTACTTGACCTTGCGGGTCGGCGCGGCCTTGTCGATCGTGACGGTGCTCATCAGGCTTCGTTCCCGCGCTTGTTGATGTCGCGCAGGATGAAGATCGCTGCGACCGCCAGGATCGGCACCATGAACAGCGAGACGCTGGCGCCGAGCGGAATGTCGCTGCCCTCGATGCCGACGCGGAACGCCCAGGTCGCAAAGATGTGGGTGTGGTCGAGCGGACCGCCGGCGGTGAGGATGCGCACGATATCGAAATTCGCAAAGGTGACGATCAGCGAGAACAGCGTCGTGATCGCGATGATGTTGCGCATCATCGGCAGCGTCACGTACCAGATCCGTTGCCACCAGTTGGCGCCGTCGATCGCGGCGGCTTCATAGAGCTGGTCCGGCACCGATTTCAGCGCCGCCAGATACATGATCATGAAGAACGGCGCGCCGAACCAGATGTTGACCAGGATGACCGAGAAGCGCGCCCAGCCCGCGTCGCCGGTCCAGGGGATCGGCCCGATACCGAAGAACGACAGCGTGTAGTTGAAGGCGCTGTAGGACGGATCGAACAGCCACAGCCACGCCAGCGTGCTCATGGCCGGCGGAATGACCCAGGGCACCAGCAGCATGCCGCGCCATTTGCGCTGGCCCTTGGCCGGAATGTTGTGAACGAAATGCGCGACGATGAAGCCGATCAGCGCCTTGAAGATGACGGCCGTGATCGCGAAGATGCAGGACTGCTTGACGACCAGCCAGAACGTGTCGCGCTTGAACAGGAATTCGAAATTGCCGAAGCCGACGAAGCGTTGCATCGACTTGTTCAGCGACGCCAGGTGCAGCGAGTAGAACGCCGGATAGATCACCAGGAGCGCGATCAGCATGATCAGCGGCAACGTCATCAGGAACGCCGCGGTCGATTTACGCTTCAGCGCCTTCTGCAGGCTGGAGCGTTTGCGCGTGCCGGCTGACGTTGCGGCAACACTGTTCGGCTGAAATGCGACATCGACCATGATGCATCTTCCCTGCGGAATTTCAATTGTCGGGAAACCGGCGTGTGCCGGCTGCCTCGATCTCTTGGCATGAGAGCGGAAGAACCGCCGCGGCTTGCACTCTGCGCATGCCGCGGCGGTGCGTATCCTCAGCTCCGCATGAAGCCTTCGCACTCGCCCTCGGCCCAGGCGAGCGTCTTCTCCATCGCTTCGCCCTGGTAGAAGCGCACGCACATCTTGGTCAGCGTGGCCTGCGCGTAGATCTGCTGGGCGACCTTGGGCGGTGCCGGCGAGGCCGCGATCGACAGCATCTGGTGCTTGTGCGGGTTCGGGTAGTGATAGAGCGTGCCCTTCGGCGGCCCTTCCTCCGCCCAGACCTTGAGCGTGGTGAGCTTCTCGATACGCCGGCAGATCGTAGCCGCCGCTGGCCGTGACCATCTTCTCGATGGCGTCCGGCTGCGACAGATGCACCAGCAGGCTCTTGGCCGCTTCCTTGTTCTTGGAGAACTTCCAGATGCTCCAGAAGTAGGGCAGGAAGGGCGCGAAGCGTCCCTTCGGACCGACCGGGAAGCCGTGGGTCCAGCATTGCTCGGCAACCTGCGGCGCGTCGCGCTTGGCGACAGCCCAGGCGCTCGGCGGATTCATGATCAGCGCGCCCCGGCCGGAGACCAGCCATTTGTTGTTGGAGGCGTCGTCCCACGCCGGCGACATCCGGCGGCAGGAACGCCATCAGCTTCTTGTAGATATTCGAGGACGGCCGCGCACGTTGTCGTTCTTGACGACGACATTGCCCTTGGCGTCGACGACTTCGGCGCCGAACGCCAGGAAGAACGCGCCGACGGTATCGACGTTGTCGGTGGTCTCGCCGAGACCGATGCCGAAGGGCACGCCGCCCTTGTGGCAGGCTTCCGCCGCCTTCAGGAAGGCGTCCGTGGTCCAGGCGTCGGCCTTCGGCGCCTCTCCTGCCGGATACATCGCCTGCACGTCGATGCCGGCGTGCTTCTTCATCAGGTCGATGCGCGAGCAGGGACCCTTGATCTGGCTGCCGACGCAGGCCGGAACGCCGAGCCATTTTCCGTCGGCCACGCCCAGATACTTCACGGTGCCGTTGACGTCGCCGTTCTGCTTGATGATCGGCTTCGACGATGTCGGTTACAGGCTCGAGTATTTTCGGCGATGGCGTGCGGCAACCATGTCGACATCGCGATGATGTCGTGTCCCGATTTCGCCTGCGCTTCGGCTTGCGTGGTCAGCAGCAGCTTGTTGCCCTGGCTCGGGATGTAGTCGATCGAACCTCGACCTTCTCCTTGGCAGCCCATTCATTGACGAGATCGGTGGAGGCCTTGTTGGCGCCGGGCACCCAGTGGTCCCAGAAGCCGATCGAGAGCTTGCCTGCAGCGTAGGCGCCGCGCACATAAGGCGCGGTGATGAGCGCTGCGGATGACAGTGCGGTAGCAGCAACGAATTGTCGGCGAGAAAGCTTCTTGCGTGACATGGTGTCTCCCTCTTTGCTTGCTTCTTGTTGTCGTCTTGCGTTTCCTCTTTTTATTTTTCTTGTTCTTATTGGCTTTCACGCGATCGCGCCGAGTTGGTCGGCGTACCCCGCGAAATATTTGGTTGCGCAATCAGAACAGAATTAAATGCGTCTGTCGAGAAATGACATGTGCGACATTCTAGAACTAACGTTGCGTCGAAATTTCCAGCGCTCGGAAATACAGTGGTGCCTCTCGATGCGGCATATTGCGTTGCACACGACACCATCAACGCGAGAGGGGCAGGGATCGCAATCGTGAGGCGGGGGTTCCGGATCCACGGGCTGTGAAGGTGCTGCGCCAGCCGCAGCGGCCGGCACCGCGGCTGGACTTGCTCGTTGCTGAAAACGATAGGATTCAGATTCGAGGACATCAGTCCTGGCTGGCGAACAACGGAGACCGACAATGACTAGCCCGACGTCCAAACTGCGCACGCACTGGAGAATGTGCGCGGCCATGGGGTTGGCCACCATCCTGCTTCTCGGCGCGCCGCCGCTTGCGGATGCGCAGGTGATTCAGGGCGTCGAGAAGGGCGCCCGCGAGGGCAACAAGGCGGCAGGCCCGGTCGGCGGCGTGCTGGGCGGGGCGATCGGCGGCGTGGTGGGCGTCGTGACCGGTGTGACCGGCGTCCTCACCGGGGGCAACAATAACAACAATGCCAAAGGCGGGCAGGCGCCGGCGGCAAAGGATGCCAAACAGGGTGACGACCCCAAGCCGGGCGAGGCTTCCAAACAAGGCGAGGCTCCGAAGGGTGACACGGCGAAACCGGCAAAGGGAAGCAAGGCGACCAAGACCGCCAAGCAGCAACCGCAGCCGCAGCCGGCGGTCCTCACCCAGCCTGGCGCGACGCAGCTGACGGCCGAGCAGATCGTGGCCACCAGCGACGCCAATATCGAGCGGATCAAGAAGGAGCTGAATCTCACGCCCGAACAGGAGAAGCATTGGGCCGGGTTCAACAGTGCGATGCACTATCTCGGTCACAATGGCGCCGACCGCCTTAAACTGCGGGTGGCGCGCGCCAAGCGCGATCCGCCGGATGACATCATCGAGCAGATGCGCAACGAAGCTCAATTCCTCAACGACCGCGCCGTCGATCAGCGCAATGTGGCTGACGCGGCCGAGCCGTTATTCACCAGCCTCGACGACAAGCAAAAGGCGGCGTTCATTCAGGAAATGGTCAATCTGAGCCACGAGCGGGGGCTCGATTAGGAGACGCAACCTGGGGGTGAATAGCCGGGTACGCATGCCCTGGGGTAGGTTGAAAGGCGCGGCACCCGGCTATTCTGCCGCAGCGGCGCGGCTGTTCCCAATCTCACTTGAATGATGATCAAACCCTGACGAACTCGCGCCTTACTGATGGCTGACTTGCGGCGTTGTCGGGAACTTCAATCTTTGATGGGTGGTGTTGCAGCTGCACATCAGGTGCGGGCGCGTAAGCGCCAAACGACAATCCGGCCAACAGGATGCGGCCGGATTGTCTGTGAACTCTCGGGGCCGCTGCTCAGCTCTTCGGGAAGTTCAACTCGACGCCGACGCCATCCGGATCGTAGAGGAAAAACTGCGTGTCGCCGGTGCGCGGCACGATGCTCTCGCGGAATTTGACGCCTTTCGACTGCAGGCGCTTGCGCATGCCGTCGACATCGTTGGCGGCAAAGGCGATGTGGTCGAGCCGGCCGGTATCCTCGTACTTCTTCTCGGTGCCGCGCACCACGATGCCCTCGCGCGGCTTGCGGGTGCCCATCAGGTGCACCGTGGCGGCGCCGCCGGAATAGAGCCAGTAGCCGGGAAAATCGAGGGGCGGGCGGTCGCCGTTCTCCAGCCCGAGCACATCGCAATAGAAATCCTTGGTGCGCTCGAGGTCGGATGGTTCGATGGTGTAGTGCTGCAGTCCGCCAAGTCCCATGGTCGTTCTCTCCCTATACAAAACTGAGGTCGGTATCGACGCCCATCATCCAGGCGCCGACGGTTTCGAAATGCCTGAGCTGGCCCTGCAGCTGCTGCGTGACCGTGTGGATGTCGCGAAAGCGCCGCTCCAGCGGATGGTTCTCGAAGATCGCGGTGGCGCCGGCGGCGTTGTAGGCGAAGTCGACCGCCTCGCGCGCCTTGTGAATGGCGTTGGTCGAGGCCATGCGGATGTTCATGCGTTGCGCCACCGTGATGGTCGCCCCGGCGCTGAGGTCTTTCCAGATATCGGCCATCGACTGCAGCACATAGCCGCGTGCGGCGCGGAGATTGACTTCCGCCTGTGCGAGGTTGGATTGAACCACGGCATTGTCCCGCAACGACTGCTTCGTGCCGCGCGGCACCTTGGTGCGCATGGTCTCGACGAAATTGTCGAGCGCGGTGCGGGCGATGCCGCAGGCGACGCCGGCAAAACCCATCTGGTAGCAGGTGTGGTTGCTCATGCGGTAGAGCGGGCCGCGCTCGCGGCATTCGCGGTCGAACTCGCGGGTGATCGAATGGTCGGCGCGGACGAAGAAATCGTTGAGCGCGAACTGGTCGCTGGCGGTGCCGCGCAGGCCGACGGTGTTCCAGATATCGGTCCACTCGACGTCCTCGGTGCGCACCAGCATGGTGCGTTCGAGCGGAACGCCGTTGGCGTCGCATTTGGGTGAGCCGTCCGGCGCAAAAATCGGGCAGTGCGCGCCGAGCCAGGTCGCATGCCGGCCGCCGGAGGCAAAGGACCAGACGCCGGTCACCCGGTAGCCGCCCTCGCATTCGACCGCGCGGACCCGGGGGCCGGGCCCCCATGCCAGCACCGCGCGCGGGTCGCCGAAAATTGCCTGCGCCACCGGCAGGTCGAGATAGGCCGCCGACATCGCACACCCGCCGGCCTGGCTGAGGCACCAGGCGGTGGACGCATCGGCCTTGGCGATGGTCTCGATGACGTGGAAAAAGGTGATCGGATCGGTCTCGATGCCGTTGGCCGAGCGCGGCAGCAGCAGGCGAAACAATTGCGCATCGTGCAGTCTGTCGAGCAGCGCGGGCGGCAGCCGGCGCGTGGTCTCGATATCGCCGGAAGCGGTCGCGACATCGGAGAAAATGGCCTCGGCGCGGGCGATCACCGCCCGGTCGCCGGCAAGATCGGCAGAATTTGCAATCGGAATATTCAAGACCATGCCCGCCGGTCCGTCCCGTCCCTGTGCCGTTTGTTGGCGAAAGGCTATCGCGCCGGCGCCGGGATCGGCAAGTCCATGATGGCGCGGAGCACATCTGCGAATAAGCGAGCGCGTTTCGTGCCGCTTTGCACCATGCGGGAGGCCACGGAGCCGCCATCTATTCCGGCTTCCCGCGCGGATGAACCGACTTTGTTTAAGGTTTTGCCTTAGCCTTGCGACCCTGTGGGGAAGGGGCAGGGCATGGAAGAAAAACGAAAATATCCGCGGACGGAAATCGACGAGGCCGGCTTTGTTTCGTCGGGCGGTTCCGTCATGTCCTGCATGATCCGGAATATTTCGCCTGATGGCGCGGCGATCGACGTCGACAACCCGGCCTTCGTTCCGCAGCGTTTCCGCCTGGTGATGGCAAACGACCGCTCGGTCGTGCATGACTGCCGCGTTGCCTGGATTCAGAACAACCGTATCGGGCTGACCTTCGTGAAGATCGCAGATGAGGGTGAGAGCCGGTCAGCGCCGTAACACGGGATCCGTCACTCGATCCGCAGCTTGGCGTCGCGCACCACCTTGCCCCACTTGTCGATCTCCAGCCTGATGCGCGCGCCGTACTGCTCCGGCGTATTGGCGACCGGATTGAAACCGAGCACGCCGAGGCGCTCTTTCACGTCCGGCTGGGCGACGATTTTGGCGATCTCGCGATAGAGCAGGTCGACGATTTCCTTCGGCGTTCCGGCAGGCGCGACGATGCCCGTCAGCGTGTCGGCATCCTGGTCCTTCACACCCTGTTCGGCATAGGTCGGCACATCGGGCAGGCTGGCGGACCGTTCGGCCGACGCGACGCCAAGGGCACGCAGTTGCCCGCTCTGCACCGCCGAAAGGGAAGATGGCAGGGCGGTGAATGCGATCGGCGTATGGCCGCCGACCGTTGCCTGGACCGCCGGCCCGGCTCCCGTGAACGGCACGTGCACCAGATCGAGCTTGAAGGCGAGGCGGAACAATTCGCCTCCGAGATGCGGCGTCGATCCGACGCCCGGGCCGGCAAAACTGTATTTGCCGGGATTGTCCCTGATCAGCTGCACCAGTTCCGGCAGCGTCTTGGCCGGCACTTGTGGATTTACCACAATGATATTCGGCGATGCCGCCACCAGCGTCACCGGCGCAAAATCCTTGATCGGATCGTACGGCACCTTGGCGTAGAGGCTCGGATTGACGACGAAGCCGGTGCTGATGGCCATGATGGTGTAGCCGTCCGGCGTCACGCGCGCGACCTGGCCGGCCGCGGTGTTGCCGCCGGCGCCGCCGATGTTTTCGACGAAGAATTGCTGGCCGAGATTGTCGGTCAGCTTCTGGGCGACGATGCGGGCGATGGCGTCGGTCGGTCCGCCGGCGGGGAACCCGACCACGACGCGCACCGGCTTGGTCGGGTAGTTTTCCGCTGCCGAAGTCACGACACCGGACAGCAGCCACGCCGCTGCAAATACCACGCGCAAAGCTGCGACCACGGCGCTCTCTCCCCATCTGCTTTTTGTTGGGGTCATCATCGGCGAGGTCGCGGCGGCCGACAAGGGGGAATGCGGCGGCCTATGGCCGCTATTTCGCGAGCAGTGGCAACAGCCGCTCTTCCAGTTCCTCGAACGGCATCGAGCCCCGAAACATCACGCCGTTGAGAAAGAAGGTCGGCGTCGACGTGACCTTCAACTCCTGGACGGCGTATTGCTGGTCGGCGGTCAGCTTGTCGAATTGCGCCTGGTCCTGCTCGCAGGTCGCGACATCCTGTTCGCTCATGCCGTGCTGTTTGCCGACATAGAGCAGCGTATCCTTGGTTTGCGCCAGCAGGCGGTCCTGCAGCTTGAACAGAATCTCGACCGCGCCGAGGTATTTTTCGGAATCGCCATTGCCGATGCAGCGCGCGAGTATGGATGCGGCGGCGGCCTTGATATCGAGCGGAAATTCGCGGAACACGAAACGCACCTTGCCGGTGTCGATATATTTCGAGCGCAGCATCGGGAACACGTTCTGGCCGAAGGCTGCGCAATGCGGGCAGGTCATCGACGAATATTCAGTGATCGTGATCGGCGCGTCCGGCGAGCCGATGGCGATGTCCGGCATCGACACCGGTTTGGCGACGGCGGCGGCGACCGCGCTTTGGGCGACGGCTGCGCCCGAGAAAGCCGGCGTTGCGCAGGCCAGCAAGACGGCAAAGGCGATACGGTGACGAACGTTCAACGGTTACTCCGAAACGAACTGGCGAGGCCGGTCGGCAAGGCGCGTGGCATATCGATGATTTTATCGGGTTTACGCACCAAAAGCCACTGAGCGCACCAGGTTCGGAGCAGGCGGAGGCTGCAATAAAAATGCCCCGCAACGCCGTCTCTACGACCGGCGCTGGCGGGGCAGTCTTAGGAGAAAACGGCGAGATCGCCGAATAATGATGCGGACATCGTCGTCGACATCATGTGGTGCGACATTCCGCCCGTGCGGCGGCGTTCGCATTGAGCTGGATCAAACGGAAAACGTGCCGGCCTCGCGGCCACGTCATACCAATAGCGGTTTGGAAATCCGGCAGCATATGCGTCGCGGTCAGATCATGACGCGACGCGGTTCCAGGTGTGCTTGCAGGGCGCGGCCGATGGGTCGGCCGGTTGTTCGAACTCGTGATGGCCGCTCAGGTGCATCACCTCGACGCAGTCGGCGTTCAGGCGCTCGTTGTCGACCAGCCGCTCGGCGAGCACCAGCGCCTGCGAGGGTCCGCTCGACTGCACGTCGATCTGGCGCTGCAGGCATTTGAAGCTGTGGCCGTCGGAGTTGCAGAGATCCTTGTAGAAGGAGACGCGATAATTATTCATCTAGCCCTCCGTCATTTCCGTGTTCTTGTGGGCCAGTCTACGCTCAGGCGTCCATGTCTGCCAGCCGCTGGCGGTTGTGCAGCACGATTTGACGGGCGCTCGAGAACACCAGCACGCCCTGGTCGCTGAGCTGTGAAAGCGCGCGCGAAACGGTTTCCAGCGTCAGGCCGAGATAGTCGCCGATGTCGCGGCGGCACATCGGCAGCGCCATCATGCCGGCACGGGTCGAGGCGACGGTCCATTTCCAGCAGGAAAGTGGCGACTTTTTCCATCGCGGTCTTGCGGCCCAGAAGCAACATGTGGTCTTCGGCGTGCCGCAGGCCGTTGGCCGTCAGGGTCCAGAGGTTGTGGGCGACCTGGACGCTCGAACCGGCGGCGGCTTCCAGGCTGCGGCGCTTCACCAGGCGAACGGTGGTGTCGGAGATTGCTTCGGCGGTCAGGCGATGGGTCGACCCGGCATCGAGGCCGAATACGTCGCCGGGCAGGTGGAATGCGCCGATCTGACGCCGTCCGTCGTTGAGGAGCTTGTAGGTGCGGACCGCGCCGCGGATCACCTGATAGACATATTCGCAGGGCTCGCCGTCGCCGTAGATTTCCTCGTCCTTGCGGTAGGAGAATTCGCTGGCAACCACACCCGCGCAGGCCGCGATCACGCTGAACTGGTCGACGGCTCGGAGCGGCCTGGGCGTGCGGGGCGGGGAAAGCCTTGGCTCCAGGGATTTTTGCTGCCGGGATTTTGGCTGCCGGGACTGCCGGGGCGGTGATCGTCTGGGTAAGCATTTTGCCATCTCCTCGATGCGTGATGGCGTTGGTGTACCCCCGGTTTTTGCGGTCCGATATTTGGGTCGATATCCTAAGGGCGGGCCCCTAAGGGCTGTTACGGAGGCGGGCGCTTTTTCAGGGCCGGATCGCCGCATTCGGCGCTTCGATGGCCTCTCGGACGCAGTCGACCAGATTGCCCTCGAGGTTGGGCTTCAAGAGCACCTGACGGACGCCGGCCGAACTTGCCTTGGCCGGGATGGTTTCGTCCGGATAGCCCGTGATCAGGATGATCGGGGTCGAAACCTCAAGCCTTCGCAGCCGGGTGGCCAGTTCCAGGCCGTCGAGATCCGCCATCTTGTAGTCAACGACCAGACAATCCGCATGATTTCGGGTGGCCGATCCGAGCAACGCGGCCCCGTTGCGGAACGTGCGGACGTCGAAGCCTTCGGTCTCCAGCAGAAACCGCAGCGATGTCCGAACGTCGTAATCGTCATCGACGACGTAGACCAGCGGCTTCCTCGGCGGAGGGCCGATACCGGAGTCACCACTGGTACAGGTTCGGGCGTTGTTCATTCAGTCAGGATAGCGATTTCTCCGACCGCCAAATTGACTTGGCTCAATCTCCTTGGCTCAATCTTCGACGATGCCGGCCCGGATCGCAAACCGCACCAGCTCGGAAAGGTTACCGGCCTGCATCTTGGTCATCACGTTGGCGCGGTAGACCTCCACCGTCCGCGGGCTGATGTCGTATTCCCGGGCGATGGCCTTGTTCGATTGGCCCGTCACCAGTCCCTGCATCACCTGGCGTTCGCGCTGGGTCAGGCTGGCCACGCGGGCGGCCATGTCGGCCGACAGCGCCTCGCTTTTCGAGCCGCTCTCGCGCTCCGCCAGCGCCGTCTCGATCATGCTGATCAGCCGGTCGTCCTCGAACGGCTTTTCGAGAAAATCGAGCGCGCCGAGTTTCATCGCTTCGACGGCGAGGGGCACGTCGCCATGTCCGGTCATGACGATCACGGGGAGTTTTCGCGGGCCGGATCCCAGCTGGCGCAGCAGCTCCATGCCGTCGATTCCGGGCATGCGCACGTCCGTGACCACGCAGCCGTCGCCGAGCTTCGGCAGTTCGTTGAGGAAAGCCAGCGCGGAATCGAAAAGGCGCACATTGAAGCCGGCCGAGCCGAGCAGAAAATCCAGCGAGTCGCGCATCGCCGGGTCGTCGTCGATGACATAGACCGTATCACTCTGTGGCATCGGTCATATCCTTGGCGTGCGCCGCGGGCAGCGTGAAACGGAATGTCGCACCGCCGGCGCCGTTGGTTTCGGCCCACATCCGGCCGCCGTGCGATTCGATGATGGTGCGGCTGATGGAGAGGCCGACGCCCATGCCGGTTTCCTTGGTCGTGAAAAACGGCTGAAACAGCTTCGCCAGCGCATCGCCGGCGAAGCCGGACCCGGTATCGGAAATCGCAATTTCGATCATGTCATCTGCGGCCTTGGTGTTTGCGGCAATCAGCTCGCGGTGACTAGAGACGGCCATGGCCTCCAGCGCATTGCGGAACAGGTTGACCAGGACCTGCTGAATCTGAACCCGGTCGGCGAGCACGAGGTCGGATGTCGGATCGAGGTTGAAGCGCAGGAACACGCCTTGCTCGCGGGCGCCGCTGAGGCCGAGCGCGCCGGCCTCTTCGATCAGCTTCGAAAGACTTTCGACCCGCTTCTCGGAAACGTCGCGGGCGACGAAGTCGCGCAATCGCCGGATGATGTCGCCGGCGCGGATCGCCTGCTCGGCGGCGCGATCGAGCGCCGCCTCGACCTTCGCCGCGTTGGCGTCGGTTGAGCCCGCCAGCAGGCGGCGCGATCCCTTCATGTAATTGCTGATGGCCGACAGCGGCTGATTGAGTTCATGGGCCAGCGCCGAAGCCATCTCGCCCATCGCGCTGAGACGCGAGACGTGGACCAGTTCGGATTGCAGTTCCTGCAGGCGGGCCTGGGTCTGCTGCTGCTCGGTCAGATCGCGGACGAAGCCGGTGAAGAACGGCTTTCCCGCCGAGTTCATCTCGCCGATGGTGAGATGCATCGGAAACGTCGTGCCGTCCCGGCGCATGCCGGTGACGATGCGCCCGATGCCGATGATGCGCCGTTCGCCGGTTCGGAGGTAGCGCGCGAGATAGCCGTCGTGTCGGCTGCGATCCGGCTCCGGCATCAGCTCGCTGATGTTCTTTCCGATCGCCTCGGGTTCGCTGTATCCGAACTGCCGTTCGGCGGCGCTGGAGAAGAACTGCATGATGCCATGCTCGTCGATGACGATCATCGCGTCCGGGATGGTATCGAGGATCGAGCGAAAATGCCGCTCGCGTGTCCTGACCGTGTCCTCGAGCAGTTTCTCGTGGTTGATGTCGATGACGATGCCGCTGAGCCGGGCAGGGGCGCCATCGGCGTCATCGATGATCGTGCCGACCGCACGCACCCAGTGCCCCTCATCCGAATCCCGGTGTATCCGGTATTGAACGTCGAAATTGCACCCGGTATCGATCGATTCTTGCAGGGCTTTTGCCGTGCGATCGCGGTCCTGCGGATCGAGCAAGGCAAGAAACTTGTCGTAATCGACAGGCGCATCCGGTCCGACGTCGAAGAGCTTGCGGGTGGCGGTGGACCATCTCAACGTCCGGGCCGGCAACTCGAGATCCCAGGCGCCCACGCCCGATCTCTCGGCACCGCTGCGTGCGTTCTGGTCGAGCGGGTCCTGATCTCGATGGGGGCGGTCGGGGTCGATCATCTTTTGCCTTCCGGGCAACTCTCGCTTCTCACTACCGCATTCAAGCGAGCGTGTGAAATCGCTGTGGAACTAAATTGCATCATCCACGTATCCATATGAAATCACGGCCACTTTCCCGATGTTTCAGCACCGCGACGCTCCGCGCCAGGTTCGATCGCAGCGCCCTTCAACGGCAACGGAGGATTCTTGATCTAGGTCAGCTTGGACGCAGGGCGTGCGTCTAGGATGGCGCCGTGCGGACGGGTCCCATGCGACGGCTCGCCCCAAGGCGTGGAGAAGGCGTGGAGCAGGTGATGAACTACAAAACCGTCATGGTCGGCCTGGCGCTGGACCGGCCCAACGATGCCTGCCTTCGGGTGGCCGGCGATATCGCCGAACGATTCGGAGCGCGGATCATCGGCGTTGCCGCCTCCGACCTGCGGCCGCCGATGTATTTCGCCGAAGGCGCCGTTGCGCAAAAGCTGCTCGATGAGGAGGCCATGGCCGTCGAGCGCCGGCTGTCGGAACTCGAAACGGAGTTCCGCGCTGCGGTGGAGCGGCGCGCATCGGCGGTGGAGTGGCGTTCGGCCCGGGCGATACCGGTGCCTTTTGTGCTGCAGCAGGCGCGAGCCGCCGACATCCTCGTGATCGGCGCCCGCCCGGAGAACCTGGTCGATCCCTGCGCCGCCCCGGACCCGAGCGATCTCCTGATGCAGCTTGGCCGGCCGCTCGTGGTGGTGCCGCCCACGGTGGAATGGCTCGATCTGAGAAGCGTCCTGGTCGCCTGGAAGGATGTGCGCGAAGCGCGCCGGGCCGTCTTCGACGCGTTGCCGATTCTGGCTGCCGCAAAGGAAGTCACGATCGCAGAAATTCCCGAGCAGGACGGCCGGCGCGCGGACGCGCTCGCGCATGTTGCCGACGTGGCGGCCTGGCTGAGCGGCCATGGCATCGCGGCGAATACCGTGGTCCCCGACAAGACCGGCGGCGTGATCGGGCAGATCGAGGACATCGCCGCCCATGTCGGGGCGGGGATCGTGGTTGCCGGCGCCTATGGCCACTCCCGCTTCCGCGAATGGGTGCTCAGCGGCGTGACGCGCCACCTCGTAACCGAATCGCGTCGCTGCGCGTTGCTGTCCCGTTAACCTGCAATGGCGAGGGCCCCCCGTGCATAAATTTCTCGAAGCCACCGCCGGGCAATACATGACGCAGCAGGTGAAGACGGTCGCCCGCGACACCACGATGCGCGACCTGCACAAGATGTTCGAGGCCGACGATTTCAACTGCTATCCGGTGCGCGAAGGCGACGACATCGTCGGCGTCGTCAGCAATTTCGATTTCCTGAAATGCTTTGCGTTCAACCCAGGCCGTATGGTCCCGGCCTACGACGATCTGCTTTCGCGGATGGTGGCGGATGTCATGACGCCGGAATTCATCTACGTCGATCCGTCGACCAAACTGACCCGCGTGCTGCAGCTGATGGTCGACCACCGGATGAAGAGCCTGCCGGTGCTGGATGCCGAGCAGCGGCTGGCCGGCATCATCGCGCGCGAGGACATCATGCGCGCGTTGACCGAAACCACGCGCGGTTAACGCGCGCGCTGAAAGCCCCGGTGTTTAGCCGGCCTTCGCCATCCCGACGTCTTCGGGCGATTCCAGATACATGCCGGACATGGTGTCGACCCAGCACAGGTGGTCGTGAACCTTTTGCACGCCAGCCACGTTCTGCGCGGCGACCATGGCGGCCTGCCGCGAACCCTCGTCGGTGATCACACCGCTGAGGTGGACGATGCCGTCGCGCACGATGACGTTGAGACCGAACGGACTCCAATCGTTCTTCTCGATGACGGCGATGACGCGGCGGCGGATGTGGTCATCGTCGGCGGTCGGGTCGGGGATGTCGCGGGCGAGGCCGGCGACGGCCTGCAGCAAATTGGCGCGCGAGACGATCCCGACAAGCTTGCCATTCTCCGTGACCGGCAGGCGCTTGACGTGATTGGTTTCCATCGTATTGACGATATCTTCCAGCGTCGCGTCTTCGCCGACCGTGATCGGTTCGACGGTCATGACCTCCGAAACCTTGCGGCCGTTCTCACGAACGTAATCGGTGGCGGTTGCGCCGGCGCCCAGCAGGAATTTCAGCCAGCGGCCGCGCTTGCGCTGCGTGCCGATTTCGCTTCGGCGAATGAAATCGCCCTCCGAGACGATGCCGACCAGGGAGCCGGCGGCATCGACCACCGGAAGCCCGCTGACATGATGTTGCAGCATGGTCTTCGCGGCCTCCAGGATGGTGGCGTCGGGCGCGATGGTGATGACGGACCGGGTCATGATCTGATGGGCGCGCATGTGACGTTCTCCTGTTCCATGAATTTGGCGAGACACCGCGGGCTGGCGCGGCGCTGCCGTCGTCGCCATGTTAGGGAGAGTTCGCATCGATGCGATTGATGAGGATCAAACCCGGCGCGGTCGCACCCGGCTAGGTTTCGCAGGGTTGCGTTGAGGGGAAATCGGACGAGATGCACGCCATGGTCCTGTCGGCGCCCGGCGCGCCGCTGCGGTTCGAGCAGCGGGAAGATCCGGTTCCCGGACGAGGCGAGGTCCGCGTCAAGGTCGCCGCCTGCGGCGTGTGCCGGACCGATCTGCATGTCGTGGACGGCGAATTGCCTGATATCGCCTATCCGATCGTGCCGGGGCACGAAGTGGTCGGCCGGGTGGATGCGCTTGGTTCCGATGTGAGCTCGCTACGCATCGGCGAGCGGGTCGGCGTCCCCTGGCTTGGCTATACCTGCGGCGAATGTTCGTATTGCCGGAGCGGCCGGGAAAATCTCTGCGACCACCCTCGCTTTACCGGCTACACGCGCGACGGCGGCTTTGCCACGCATCTGATTGCGGACGCCCGCTATTGCTTTCCGCTCGGCGACGCCGGCGACGATGTCGCCGTCGCGCCGCTGCTATGCGCCGGCCTGATCGGCTGGCGCTCGCTGGTGATGGCGGGCGATGGAAAACATCTCGGCATCTACGGCTTCGGCGCGGCCGGCCATATCATCGCGCAGGTGGCCCGCTGGCAGGGACGCGTCGTCTACGCCTTCACCCGCGACGGCGATGTCGAGGCGCAGCATCTGGCAAGATCGCTCGGCGCGGAATGGGCTGGGTCATCGGCGGATCCGCCACCGGTCGCGCTCGACGCTGCGATCATCTTCGCGCCTGTCGGCGATCTCGTTCCATTGGCGCTGCGCGCCGTGCGCAAGGGCGGGCGCGTGGTCTGCGCCGGCATTCACATGTCGGACATTCCCTCGTTCCCTTACCGGGCACTGTGGGAAGAACGGCAGCTGCTGTCGGTCGCCAATCTGACGCGCGGCGACGGGGTGGCGTTTTTTGACGTCGCGGCGCGGGCAGGGATCAAGACACATACCAGCGTCTTTCCGTTGCGGGAGGCCAATGAGGTCCTCGCCAGACTGCGCGCCGGTCAGATCACCGGCGCCGCCGTGCTGCTGCCATGAGCGACGGAAAAGCGGCAACCGAAAATGACTTGCAGCGGCAGGTTCTCGATTTCCTCGACGGCTCCAGCTTCGGCCCGGCGGGCGGCGGCAAGCGGATCGACACCCATGCCTCGATGGTTTTTCTCGGCGCCGATCGGGTTCTGAAGGTCAAACGGGCCTGCCGCCTGCCGTTCCTCGACTATTCGACATTGGAGAAACGCCAGCGCGCCTGTGAGGAAGAACTGAGGGTCAACGCCGGCAACGCTCCCGAGCTCTACCGGCGCGTCGTCGCCATTACGCATAAGGCCGACGGCGCCTTCGAAATCGACGGCGCGGGAGCGCCTGCCGAATGGGCGGTCGAGATGGCGCGGTTCGACGACAGCCAGGCGCTCGACCGCGTCGCGGCGGCGAAGACGATCGACCCGGCGCTGGCGACGGCGGTGGCCGATGCGATCTGGCAAAGCCACGACCGCGCGCCGCGGGCGGATGGCGACAGCTGGCTTGCCTCCATTTCCCCCATCATCGAACGCAACACTGCGAAGTTTCGCACCGTGCGCGGATTGGACACCGCCGTCATCGATCGGCTCGATGCCGCCAGCCGCGATGCCGCGACGACGTTGCAACCGCTGCTCCGACAGCGTGCGGAGCACGGTTTTGTGCGCCGCTGCCACGGCGATCTGCATCTTGCCAATATTGCCCTGGTGGACGGCCGGCCGCTGCTGTTCGACGCCATCGAATTCGATCCCGTCATCGCCACGACGGACGTGCTTTACGACCTCGCCTTTACGCTGATGGACCTCGTTCATTTCGATCAGGCCGCGGCGGCCAACGAGGTGTTCAATCGCTATTTGGCGAGAGCTGGGGATGAAAGCTTCGACGGCCTCCGCGTGCTGCCGCTGTTCCTGTCGGTCCGGGCCGCGATCCGCGCGCATGTCCTGTTCATGAAGAGCGAGCTGGCCAACGGCAATGACGCGGTCTGGCAGGAAGCAAAGCGGTATTTCGATCTGGCCGAGCGCCTGATCTCGCCCGAGCCACCTGTGCTGGTGGCGATCGGGGGTCTGTCCGGGACCGGAAAATCGGTGCTCGCGCGCCGGCTCGCGGGGATGATCGGCTCGCCGCCCGGCGCGGTGATTATCCGTTCGGATGTCGTCCGCAAGCACCTGTTCGGCGTGGATGAGACCACGGCGCTGCCGGAGGCCGCCTATCAGGCCGACGTCACGGCCCGCGTCTACGGCCTGCTTTCCAGCGAAGCGCAGCGGGTGCTGGCGCAGGGCTGCTCGGTCGTACTCGATGCCGCGTACCTGCAAGAAGCCGAACGGGCTGAAATCGCTCATTTCGCAGCCACCTGTGGCGTTCGTTTCGTCGGCCTGTTCCTCACCGCCGACCTTGCGACGCGGCTGGCGCGGATCGAACGGCGCAAGGACGATGCGTCCGATGCGACA
Organism: uncultured Alphaproteobacteria bacterium; assembly: GCA_963783115.1. GTDB lineage: Bacteria > Pseudomonadota > Alphaproteobacteria > Rhizobiales > Xanthobacteraceae > Bradyrhizobium. The sequence goes on from CAWAMK010000033.1 coordinate 21,282, forward strand.
AAGGACGTCGCCCGGAAACAGGAAACTTTCGCGATCGGCGCGGTAGACTGGCATATAGTCGATGCCTCGGGGACGCCGGACCAGTCGCTCCGGAGTGCCGGTATTTTTCTGATCGCGGCGGCGGACCAGCGTTGATGGGAGCCCATCCAAACCGAACCTCAAGCCGGCGCAAGGCCGTTGAAGCCGCCGTTCTCGATTGCGCCGCCGCATTCCAGACGATTGCGCTCGACGCCGTGAGCGCTATCAAGGCCCATCGCGCGGGCGCGTACGCCGGCAACGCCGAGGCGGTGCATCAAATCCGGGTCGCGATCACGCGGTTGCGCGCCGCCGTGGCCTTCTTCGCACCTGTTGTGGCCGATGCGGAGTGGCTGCGCCTGAAGCGGGACATCTCCTGGCTGAACGGGCCGCTCGGCGACGCCCGCGACAGCGATGTCGTCGTGGAGTATGCGCGCCGCAAGAAATACCGGGCATGGGCCCGGGCCATGATCGGCGCGCAGCTCGAACAGCGCCAGGCGCGGCATCATCGCCGCCTGGTGCGCTGTCTGCGTTCGGCCCGCACGCAACGCCTGATCGCGGCCATGGCGCGCTGGACCAGGCGGGGCGCATGGCTGAAGCGTTACCGGCAGCGCAAGGACGCGGAAGCCTTGCCAACCTATTGTGCGGGTGAACTCGACCGCTGGCACGCGCGGCTGGTCCGCAAGGGCAAACGCCTGGAAGATCTGGGGGCGGAACGCCGTCACCGGCTGCGGATCCAGACCAAGCGCTTCCGCTACATGATTGAAACATTGACGGAAACCGTTCCGCTGTGGGGGCGCGGCAAATCCCGTCGTCTGCACCGGGCGGCAAAGCGATTGCAACGCGCCCTGGGCGACATGCGCGACCTCGAGCGCCTTGCCGACCTTGCCGCCAACGGCAAGCGGGGTGGTCGTCCGCCGGGCTATCGCCATGAAAGGAAAGAACTGCTCGGCGCGGCCGTTGCGGCGTATCGCGATCTCAAGCACGCCGAATCTGGCTGACGTCGCCATTCGCACAGGAATCGTTCCAGTTTGACGTGCGTCAACTCGGCCGTTCGCCCGCCCTGTACCTTGTCGCCAGCAACCCAAGACGGGGGCCGCGAGTCCCTCGTAAATGCGTGGGAGACAGGCGATGTTCAGGAACATTCTGGTTCATATTCCCTCCGAGCGGCCGGTCCGGCCGGTGGTCGATGTCGCGGTCGCGCTGACCATCGCGCGGCGGTCGCATCTCGATGCCGTCGCCATCGGCTATGAATTCGATGGGCGCCGCCGGCATGATCGTCGAGGGGGGCGGGGCTGCCGTTGCCGCTGTGATGGGCGCCGAACAGGAGCGCGCACAGGAGAGGGCAGACGCTGCGATCGCGGTGTTCGAAACCGAAGCGAGGCTGGCCAAGATCGCCTACGGCACCCGGACGCTCGCCTGCATTCCCGCCGAAGCCGGTCAGACCATCGAAGCGCTCTCCCGGCTCTACGACATGACCATCGTGCTGCAGCCGGAGGGCGATCGAGCCAGCTATGACGACGATATTCCCCAGCACATCCTGTTCAATTCCGGCGGACCGATGCTGATGGTTCCCTACATCCACAAGGGGCCGCTCGACGCCCACCATGTCGGCATCGCCTGGGACGGCAGCCGCCTGGCGGCGCGTGCGGTGCGTGACGCCATTCCATTCCTGATGGGCGCCAACGCGGTGACCATCATCACGATCAACGAGGAGGCGAGTGAAGCGTCTTCCGACCAGCTTGCCGCGCATCTCGGACGGCGCGGCATTGCGGCCAGGGTGCAGCGGCTGACGGCGGATCGCGGCAACGTTCAGGGCGCCATCCTGTCGATCGCGGCCGAAAGCAACATGGGCCTGCTCGTGATGGGCGGATATGGCCATTCGCGGCTGCACGAGCGAATCCTCGGCGGGGTGACGCGCAGCATGTTCGACAGCCTGACGGTGCCGGTGCTGATGTCGCACTGACCGAGGGAGTGGCGTCGGGTTGATGCACCTCAATGTCCGGCTTCGGGCCGGCCGATATGCTTTTGGCAGGAATTCAGAGATCGGAGATCGTTATGGCAGAGACTGAGCGGGCCACTTCTGAATTCCTTGCCGGCCGGCCCCAATGGCGAAGCCGAAGCCACCAGACTGAACCAGAGCGCGCTGGCGTTCATGCTCGGCGCCCAGAGGATCCTGTTCGAGGAGATGGTGTTCCTCGGCGACGAGGTGATGGAGCGGGCGCGAACCGAAACGCACCTGTTGTCGGAGTTCGTCACCAAGATGGCGGGCGCACATTCGGTCAAGGATGTCAGGACGATGTGCCAGGAATGCGGCCAGCATCAGCTGGACTTCATCCGCCGCGACACCGAGCGGGTGTTCAGGCATGGCGAGCGGATGATCGCGGCGACGTCGAACCTGATCAACGGCCGCGCGCCGAACTGACCGGCCAGCAACATGCAGACGAAATCGAGCCTGCCAGCGGTGCAAATTGCCGTCGCGCCGATCGGTGGCGCTGACGCAAGCCAAGCTAAGGATGGGCAGGCGGTTGCGCGGGTAGAATCGCAGGCATCCCATACGCCTGCATCCGAAGACGCCGAAACCTATCGGGCCGACCGCACGCTGCATGCCATGCTGGCCCGCCTGAGCGGCGGCATTTCGCCGACCGCGCTGTTGCTGGCCTATACGGACTGGCTGTCTCATCTGGCGGCTTCCCCGCAGCGGCGGCTGGAAATCGCCCAGGAAGGGATCGTCGACACCCAGCGCTTCTTCGAAGCGGCACAGCGTTTTTTCACGCCCGGGCAGGGGCCGTGGTCGCTGATCAAGCCGCCGCCGCAGGACAAGCGTTTCGCGCGGCCCGAATGGGAGCAGCCGCCGTTCAATCTGATGGCACAGGCCTTTCTGCTCGGTGAACAATGGTGGCACAACGCGGCCACCGGCGTGCGCGGCGTGGCAAAGCAGAACGAGTCGATCGTCGAGTTTTCGATCCGGCAGATGCTGGACGTGATGTCGCCGTCCAATTTCGCCGCGACCAATCCGGAGGTGCTGCGCAGAACGTTCGAGAGCGGCGGCGACAATTTTATGCGCGGCTGGCAAAATTTCCGCAGCGACTGGACCCGCCTGGTGTCGGCGGGCCTCGGCCCGGTTGCGACCGGCGATTTCGTGGTCGGCAAGACCGTTGCCACCTCGCCCGGCAAGGTCGTGTTTCGCAACGAACTGATCGAGCTGATCCAGTATGCGCCGACCACCGAAAAGGTGCATCCGGAACCGGTTCTGATCGTGCCGGCCTGGATCATGAAGTACTACATCCTCGATCTGTCGCCGCAGAACTCGCTGGTCAAATATCTGACGGGCGAGGGCTTTACCGTCTTCATGATTTCGTGGCGCAATCCCGATGCCGCACGACCGCGATATTGCCTTTGACGACTACCGAACGCTCGGCGTCGGTGCCGCGCTCGATACGATCGGCGCCATCGTACCCGACGCCCGCGTGCATGCGCTCGGCTATTGCCTGGGTGGCACGCTGCTGTCGATCGCCGCCGCCAGCATGGCGCGCGACGGCGACAAGCGGCTGAAGTCGGTCAGCCTGCTGGCGGCGCAAACCGATTTCACCGAGGCCGGCGAACTGACGCTGTTCATCAACGAAAGCCAGGTGGCATTCCTCGAAGACATGATGTGGGAGCGCGGCGTACTCGATACCACGCAGATGGCGGGTGCGTTCCAGCTCTTGCGCTCCAACGACCTGATCTGGTCGCGGCTGACCCGCGACTATCTGATGGGCGAGCGGGCGGCGCCGAGCGATCTGATGGCCTGGAATGCCGATGCCACCCGTCTGCCGTACCGGATGCATTCGGAATATCTGCGCAAGCTGTTCCTCAACAACGATCTCGCCGGCGGGCGATATCTGGTCGAGGGCAGGCCGATATCGCTGTCGGACATTCATATCCCGATGTTCGTCGTCGGCACGCTGCGCGATCACGTCGCGCCGTGGAAGTCCGTCTACAAGGTGCACTATCAGGTCGATGCCGACGTGACCTTCGTTCTCGCCAGCGGCGGCCACAATGCGGGGATCGTGGCGCCTCCCGGCGAAGGCGGACACAATTATCGGATAAGGACGGAAGTGGCGCATGCCACCTATACCGGTCCCGACGAATGGCTGAGCATGGTTCCGTCCGTCGAAGGATCGTGGTGGCCGGAATGGACGAAGTGGCTGGCCGCACGATCCGGCGAACCATGCGCGCCGCCGCGGATGGGAACGGGAGCTGACGCGGGCAAGAGCCTGGCTGATGCTCCCGGCGACTACGTTCGCCACTGAGGCCGGCCGCCAGGGCTGATCCGCTGATCTACTGACGGACGGGGCAGCTTGAAATGCCCAGAACGGTATAGAGCGGGCAGCTCTTGAAAAAGGCCGTCACCAGCGGCACCACGCCGACCAGCCCGAGCCAGTGCCAACCCTGGATGGCGAGCCCGTCCTGCAAAGCGTAGGCGATCAACGCCAAGCCGACGACGATCCGTACATATTGATCCAGTGTTCCGATATTGACCGGCATGGCAGCCCCCTGAATGAATGAGCCGGGCAAGCCTGTCATGCCGCACGGGTATCGGCTTTGATCTGTCTCAACAATAAGTTGGCTGCGAAAGTTAAAGGAAGCGCCGGCAGATTTGTCATCGGATCGAGACCTCATCCGGATTAACATGCCCCGCCAAGAACACATTGCGCGCGATACCTGTTCGCAGGGCGGCGCGACTCACCGGGTACCTACGATCGATGTCGACCTATCGCCTGAGAAATCTGCTTGCGCCCCGTTCCGTCGCGTTGGTCGGGGGCAGCCCGCGCCACGGCTCGGTCGGCCGCGCCATCCTCGACAATATTCGCAAAGCGCAATTCAAGGGCCAGTTCGGCCTCGTCAATCCGCGCTATCATGAGATCGACGGTATCGCGACGGTCGACAGCATCGCCAATCTGGCGTTTGCGCCGGAGCTCGTTGTCCTCACCGCGCCGGCCCGCACCATTCCGGAATTGATCGACGAGGCGGGTCGCTGCGGCGCGCTTGGCGCCGTCATTGTGAGTGCGGGGCTCGACCACGGCCCGGATTCGCTGGCGGATGCCGCGGAGCGGGCCGCGCGCAAATACGGCATGCGGCTGATCGGGCCGAACTGCCTGGGCATCATGATGCCGGGCGTCAGTCTCAATGCGAGCTTTTCCGCGCATATGCCGGCGGCGGGAAACCTCGCGTTGATCTCGCAGTCCGGCGCCATTGCCGCGGGCATGGTGGACTGGGCGGCGCAACGCTCCGTCGGGTTTTCCGGCATCGTCTCGATCGGCGACCAGCTCGATGTCGATATCGCCGACCTGCTCGACTACTTCGCGCTCGACGAAAAGACCCAGGCGATCCTGCTGTACATCGAGGCAATCAAGGATGCCCGCAAGTTCATGTCGGCGGCGCGCGCCGCGGCGAGGATCAAGCCGGTCGTGGTCGTCAAGTCAGGCCGGATGGCGCAAGGCGCGCGGGCGGCGGCGACCCACACCGGCGCGCTGGCCGGGGCTGATGCGGTCTACGACGCCGCCTTTCAACGCGCCGGTATCTTGCGGGTGTCGGATTTGCGCGAACTGTTCGACTGCGCCGAGACGCTGGGGCGGGTCAAACCGCCGCCCGGCAAGCGGCTTGCGATCCTGACCAATGGCGGCGGCATCGGCGTGCTGGCCGTGGACCGGCTGGTCGAACTCGACGGCATTCCCGCCGAACTTTCGCCCGCGACCCGCAAGCAGCTCGATGCGCTGCTGCCGCCGACATGGTCGAAAGCGAACCCGGTCGATATCGTCGGCGACGCCGATGTCGCGCGCTATGCCGCGGCGCTTGAAGTATTGTTGGCAGATCCCGGCAACGATGCCGTGCTGGTCATGAACGTGCAGACGGCGCTCGCGCGCGCCGACGACATTGCGACGGCCGTCATCGGCGTGGTCGGAAAGTATCGCGCCGAACATCGCATGTCCCCGAAGCCCGTCCTCGCGGTGTGGGTCGGGGCGGATCAGTCGATCAGCGACCTGCTGAGTGGCGCCGGAGTTCCGAACTATCAGACCGGGGGCGATGCGGTCCTCGGCTTCATGCATCTGGTGCGTCATCGCGAAGCGGTGGCGGCACTGGCGCAGGTCCCGCCTGCGATGCCGAGCGAGTTCGCGCCCGATGTCGATACCGCCCGCGGGATCATCGCTGCGGCGCTTGCGGAAGGACGTTCGTGGCTTGATCCGATCGAGGTCAAGCGGCTGTTCGACGCCTATGATATTGCCGTCGTGCCGACCTTTGCTGCCGCCGACGCCGAAGAAGCCGTCGCCCATGCCCATGCGATCTTTGCGCAGGGCTCGACCGTCGTGCTCAAGATCATGTCGCGCGATATCGTGCACAAGTCCGATGTCGGCGGCGTGGTGCTCAACCTCACCAATGCCGATGCCGTGCGCCAGGCGACCGGTGAGATTCTCGCGCGGGCAAGATCGCTGCGGCCGGAGGCGCGGATATCGGGCGTGATGGTGCAGGCGATGGTGGTGCGGGCGAAAGCGCGTGAACTCATCCTCGGCCTCGCCGACGATCCGACCTTCGGCACCGTCGTCGTGTTCGGCCGCGGCGGCACCGCGGTCGAGATCATCAACGACAAGGCGTTGGCGCTGCCGCCGCTCGATTTGCAACTGGCGCGCAGCCTGATCGAGCGCACCCGGGTGTCGCGGCTGCTGCGCGCCTACCGCGATGTTCCGGCGGTGAAGCCGGATGCGGTTGCGATGGTGCTGGTCAAGCTGGCGCAGATGGCCGCCGACATTCCCGAGATCCGCGGCCTCGACATCAACCCGCTGCTGGCCGACGAGGCCGGCGTCCTCGCGGTCGACGCGCGCGTCGCGGTCGGGCGCGTCGAGCGAAAATTTCGCGGCTCGGGCCCGGCGAACTTTGCGGTGCGGCCGTATCCCTCGCAATGGCAGCGTCATATCGAGGTCAAGGACGGCTGGCGCGTCTTCGTCCGTCCGATCCGGCCCGAGGACGAGCCGGCGATCCACCAGATGCTGAAGCACGTCACGATGCACGATTTGCGGTTGCGGTTCTTCGCGCCGATGAAGCAATTTTCCCACGAATTCATCGCCCGCCTGACCCAGCTCGATTACGCAAGGGCGATGGCCTTTGTCGCCTTCGACGAGACGAGCAACGATCCGGTCGGCGTGGTCCGGATCCATTCCGATTCGATCTACGAGAGCGGCGAATATGCCATCCTGCTGCGGTCGGACCTCAAGGGCAGGGGGCTCGGCTGGGCGTTGATGCAGATGATCATCGAATACGCCAGGTCCGAAGGACTGAAGGCGATTTCAGGCGACGTGCTGGCCGACAACACCGTGATGCTGGCGATGTGCCGCAGCCTCGGCTTCGAGGTGAAATCGGACCCGCAGGAACACGACATCTGCAACGTCAGGCTGACGCTGTAAGAGCCTGTTTTGTTATCCTATTCCTCGAGCGCCCGGCGCAGCCGCCGGATGATGACGCCGCGCGCGCGGTCGTCGGCGGCAGCTTCGATGCGGTCGTTGATGTCGAGCACCAGCTTCGACATGTCGTTGTGCCAGTCCAGCGCAACCACCGCCTCCGGCGCCAGCCGTCGCCGCCGGCCGGCATCGAGCGGCGTCGGTGCGGCGGTCGACAGCTCGTAAATGTCGTCGAGCAGCGGCTGAAATACCCGCGCGGCCGGAATGATGCGCTCGGAGACGCGTTCGGCGAGGCCGGCAATCGCCGGTTCCTCGCCATGGACGAGAAACAGCCCGCGCTGAATGGGACGACGCGCGGCGATCCACCGCGCCAGTTCGGACCCGTCGGCATGGCCGGAATAATCGTCGATGCTGCGGATGGTCGCCGCCACCTTGATCTCGTTGCCCTGGATGCGGACGGCCTTGGCGCCATCGACGAGAAACCGGCCCAGCGTTCCCTGCGCCTGGAAGCCGACCAGCAAGACGGTGGCCCTGGCGTTCCACAGCCAGTTTCGGAGATGGTGGCGGATGCGTCCGGCATCGCACATGCCGCTGGCGGCAATGATGATGTGAAAGCCGGTCAGCCGGGCAATCCGCTTGCTCTCTTCGACCGTCTCGGTGAACCGCAACTGCGGGGAGTTCAACAGCCGGCTGACGTCCACCTCGGGATCGAGGCTTTCAGCGTGCTTGCGAAATACCTCGGTCGCGCGGATCGCCAAGGGTGAATCGAGAAAGATCGGTGCAGCCGGGATTGCGCCGCGTTCCATCAGTTCGACCAGGTCGACGAGCAGCTCCTGGGTGCGCTCCACCGCAAAGGCCGGAATAATCAGCGGGCCCTTTCGGCTCTCGGCGTCGCGCACCTCGGCGGCGAGCCGGGCGCGGCGCGCATCCGGCGACGTCGCCGCACGGTCGCGGTTGCCATAGGTCGATTCCGAAATGACGTAATCGAAGCCGGAGGGGGCTTCCGGGTCCGGCTGGAGCAGTTTGGCGTCAGGCCCGATATCGCCGGAGGCCAGAATACGCAGCGGCTTTTCCGATCGGTCGTCGGCGCATTCGATTTCGATCGAGGCCGAACCAAGCAGATGCCCGGCATTCCAGTAGCGCGCGCGAACGCCGGGAATGACATCGACCCAGCTTTCGTAATCGACCGGCGCGAAGGATTGCAGGGCGGCGATGGCGTCGGCTTGCGTATAGATCGGGGTGACCTCGTCGCGCCCGCGCGCGGCGTTGCGCCGGTTCAGCGCTGCGACCTCCGATTCCTGGATGCTGCCGGCGTCGGGCAGCATGTAGGAGCAGAGATCGATGGTGCCCCGCGTCGCCAGGATGCGGCCGGCAAATCCGTGCCGCACGAGTTTTGGCAACAGGCCGCTGTGATCGATGTGGGCATGGGTGAGCAGTACGGCATCGATATCGGAGGGACGAAAGGGAAAAGCGCCGTAGTTCAGCGCTTTCAGGGTTTTCTGTCCCTGAAACAGCCCGCAATCGACCAGGAAGCGCCCGGTATTCGTCTCGAAGAGATAGCACGAACCCGTGACGGTGCGCGACGCGCCGCAAAATCGGATGGTTACGCCCATGGCGGCGGCTCCGTTAGTTCGCCTTTCAAGGCATCGGTGAAGACTTCATCGAGCGCGATGGCATTGGTAAAATGCGGTACGCTTTGCGTCGACCGGATCGAACGAACCCCTGCGGCGCTCATTTCGCGGTAGGCCGCTTCCGGAAACAGGGCGTGTGTCACGACGGCATCGACGGCCGTTGCGCCGGCGGCGGTCAGCGTCCTGGCGCAGGCGATGATGGTGCCTCCGGACGAGACGATGTCGTCGATGATCAAAGCGGGGTGGCCGGCAATACGCGCGCTATCCGGAAATTCGATCGCGACCGAACGATCGCCGCGACGGATCTTGGTCGCAACGGTATGGGGCAGGTGGAGCCGGCCGGCGAGGTCGCTGACCCAGGGGCAAGATTCCGCATCCGGTCCCACCACGACGGTCGCTGGATCGAGTCCGGGCTTGCGCAGTGCATCGCGGCTATGGCGGGCATGGCGGAGAGATTATCGGATTGGATGCCGGGAAACACCGACGCGATGTCCGGGGTGCGATGCAGATGCGCATCGACGGTGACGACGCGGTCGAAGCATCGCGCCAGCAACGGGCCGATCACCTGCTGGCTGATGGCTTCGCCCTGCGGTAAACGCTGTGTCCTGCCGCATGTAGCAGAGATATGGCGCGACGAGCACCAGACGCCTGGCGCCTCCGCGCCGCAGCGCTTCGGCCGCAAACATCAGCGCGATGAGTTTGTCGTTGGGCCGGTCCAGCGAGGCGTAGACGATCGTCGTGGCTGACGCCGGCCCGACCGTCACCCGTATTTCACCGTCGGGAAAGGCGTGAACGGCGATCTCGTGAAACGGCGTGCCAAGCCGGGCGGCGAGGGCGGCTGCCTCGCGCGAGGAGGACGGCAGGCCCTGAACGGACACGCTCACGGCGCGGTCCCGACAGGCCGCGGCTGCGGGACGCCGACGACATATCCGCTGTTGCGGGTCGCGGCCGTCACGGCGAGATCGAGCCCGTTCTGGTCATAGGCGTGAATGCGATAGAGCGGCTGGCCCTTTTCGACGCGGTCGCCGATCTTGCAGAACAATCTGATGCCCGCGCCCTTGTCGATCGGCGCGCCCGCGGTTCGCGCCAGGCGGTTCAGTTGCAGGCAATCGATTTCGGAAATGGCGCCGTCGTCGGCGGCGAGGACATCGAAGGTCAGCTTGCCGACATCGTTGCGGCAGGTCGAAGGGCCCTGCGCATCGATGATTTCCTGCATCTTCTTCAAAGCCGCGCCGCTATCGAGCAGTTCGCGGGCGCGCGCGTAGCCGGCGCCACCGCGCAATTGCGGATCGTATTCCAGGAGATGCGCGGCGAGCCGCAGCGATTTTTCGCGCAGGTCCGCCGGCGCGTCCGCCTCGTTGGCCAAGACGGCCATCACGTCGCGGGCCTCCAGCACCGGACCGATGCCGTTGCCGATCGGCTGGCGGCCGTCGGTCGTGATCACCTCGACGGCGAGGCCGAACTGGTCGCCGACGAACTCGAACAGCTTGCGCAGCCGCATGGCCTCCGCGGCGTTGGCCAGTTTTGCCGTCGGGCCGACCGGCAGGTCGATCAGCAGGCGGGTCGAGCCGGCCGCGAGTTTCTTCGAGATGATGGAGGCAACCATCTGCTCGCTGGTGTCGATGCAGAGCTGGCCGCTCGACGGAGATCAGGATGTCGTCCGCCGGCGACAGATTGACGTGTCCGCCCCAGACCAGACAGCCGCGGCATGCCGCGACGACTTCCTTCATCTCGTCGACGGAAACGTCGACCCGCGCCAATACTTCCATCGTGTCCGCCGTCCCCGCCGGCGAGGTGATCGCGCGCGAGGACGTCTTGGGGATGGTGAGGCCGTGGGCGGCGACGATCGGAACCACGATCATGGAGGTCCGGTTCCCCGGAATGCCGCCGATGCAATGCTTGTCGACGACGATCGGGTTTTGCCATTTCAGTTGCGTGCCGGCGGCGGCCATCGCGTGAACCAGCGCGAGCAGTTCGCGGCTGGTCATGAAGCTCGCCGAACTGATCAGGAATGCGGCCACCTCCATGTCCGAATAGCGGTAATGCGTGATATCGCTGATGATGGCGTCGATCTCCGCCGGCTCGAACGCCCGGCCCTGAATCTTGCCGCGGACGGCATCGAGGCTTTCGGGCGGGGCGGCGGGACTGACCGTCACAAGACTGCCGGCGGGCTCGGCGAAGCGGCGGAATGCCGGCTCGGAGAGCCCGATTTCGTCAGGCCCGACCAGGGCGTCGTCGTCCGTGATCAGGAGGGTGGCAAGCACCACCTTCGAGTCGCGTCGTAGTTCGACGCGGCTGAATCCGCGAAAGATCTCCGGCCGCAGCGCGCTCGAACGCCGCGAGATCACCACGACGTTTTCGCGTCCGGTGTCGAGGTTGACGCGACGGACTTTCAGCGGCGGACGGGAATCATCCCGGCTGACGTTTTGGGCCATCTGATCGTCCCGGCGTGGTGAAATGCGAATTGGCCCTCAATGCGAGAACAGGATCGGCAGCGGGGGCTTCGACAGCAGGCTCTTGGTCGCGCCGCCGAGGATGAACTCGCGCCAGCGCGCGTGGCCATAGGCGCCCATCACGAGAACGTCGACCTGTTGCGCCGCGGTGTAGGCCTCGAGCACCTCGCCGATCCCTCGGCCGTCGGCGTCGACCTTGTCGAGCACCACGTCGATGCCGTGGCGCGCCAGGTTCTTGGCCAGCGCTTCGGCGGAATGCCTGCCTTCCAGCTTCTTTTCATTGACGACGGTGACGACCCGCACCTTGCGGGCCTTTTCAAGCAGCGGCATGGCGTCGGAAACCGCGCGGGCCGCGGCGCGACTGGAATCCCAGGCGACGGCGACGGTGCCGAGCTGGAACGGGCGTGCGCGCGGCTTTTCGGGCAGGACGAGGGTCGGCCGTCCCGATCCGAAGATGACGGCTTCCGCATACCACTGGTCGTAGCTGTCCGGCACCGGCACGATGGTGAGATCGCGGAGCCGCGCGTGCTCGACCAGAAGGTCCGGAACGGCGAAGGTCGGGCATTTTTCCAGTTGGGTTTCGTGCAGAATCCCGGCCTTGCTGGCGGCGGCATCGAAAGCCGCCAGCATCGCCTTGGCGCTGTTGCGGCTCTTTTCGGTTTCGCCGGCAATGATTCCGGGAATGTTGGCCGTCGCGCCGGAAAGGAAGTGTCCGGGCACTTCGACATGCACCTCGCAGGCCACCGCCGCCAGATGCGCATCGAAGGTCGCGGCGATGGCCACCGCGTCCCCGGCGACCGATGCCGGGGTGGGGTCGGGATAGCTCGTCAGTGTCAGCAGAATGTCTTTGAACGCCATGGGGCTCTCCTTCTTCCGGAACCAATCTAGCGGCCGGTCGGCTTGGGCGTTTGATCCACCTCAAGCTGGTCATTTCGTCGCGCCTGCAGCCGTGATTATTGAAGCTTCGGGCGCAGCAGCGGCTTCAGAATCTCCAGTACGACCAGCGCGGCGAAGCCTGCACCGAGCGTCAGGGCGATATCGTCGGCATGAAGTGGACCAAAGGCGAAGAGCCGGCTCGCAAACGGCCAGAGCAAGCTGAGGGCGAGGATGATGGCGACGGCGGCGAGCACCGCGGCGAGCGTCCGGTTCGGTCGCCGCAGGGCCGTGATCAAGGATGCGCTGAAGGATCGGTTGACCAGGATCAGGCTGACAATGACAACGATGAGCGAAAAGAACGTCAGCGCCCGCACTTCCGGAGCCGGCATGCCCCAGCTCAGCGCCGCGACGTAGATGGCGGCGACCAGCGCAAATGCGATGAGCCCCTGCAGCAGGCTCCAGGCGATCATCGCCCGCGAGAACAGCGGCTCGTCGGGCGCGCGCGGCGGGCGACGCATGACGTCGTCTTCCTCCGACTCGGCCTCGAACACCAGCGAGCAGACGGGATCGATCACCATTTCGAGAAAGGCGATGTGGATCGGCCCGAACAGGATCGGCAGGCCGAACATCAGCGGCAGCAGCGCCAGGCCGGCGATCGGCACGTGAACGGCGAGGATGAAGCCCATCGCCTTGCGCAGATTGTCGTAGATGCGGCGGCCGAGGCGGATCGCCTTGACGATGGAGCCGAAATCGTCGTCGAGCAGGACGATGGAGGACGCTTCGCGCGCCACGTCGGTGCCGCGCCCGCCCATCGCGATGCCGATATGGGCGGCTTTCAGCGAGGGCGCATCGTTGACGCCATCGCCGGTCATCGCGACGATTTCGCCATTGCGCTTGAAGCGCGTTGACGATGCGCAGTTTCTGGTTCGGCGAGATCCGGGCGAACACGCCGGCCGTCTCGACCCGGGCGGCCAGTTCCGCATCGCTCCATCGCTCGAGCTCGTTCGCCGGTCACGACGTTCGCCGCGCTCGAGCCCGGCCTGACGCGCGATGGCGCGGCGGTCGCGGGATAGTCGCCGGTGATCATGACGACCCTGATGCCGGCGGTCCGGCATTCGCGGACCGCCTCGACGACGCTCGCCCGCAGCGGATCGGCGAGGCCGACCAGTCCGAGGAACTCGAAGTCAAGTTCGCGCGGCGAACTCGGCCAGGGCGGCCCGGCATGGTGGGCGCGCGCCACGCCCAGCACCCGCAGGCCGTGCAGAGGCCATCGCATCGATCGACCCCGTCAGCGCCGCGCGGTCGGCGGTGCTCAGCCGGCAAAGGCCGGCGATCGCTTCGGGAGCGCCCTTGGCGGCAACGATGGTTTCCTGCCGCTCGTCGCCGGCCTGCCAGACATGGGTCACGGCGAGGAGATCCGGACGCAGACCATAGGCATGCACGCAGCTTCCAGTTCGGATGCCGGTGCGCGGCCTCGCGCAGCCGCTCGCGCGCGAGCGTATGGAACGCTTTCTCCATCGGGTCGAACGGCTCGGCGCGCTCGCCAGCAGGCCGAACTCGCACAGCGTCGGAAACTGTGCCGGCATTTCCACGGCATCCTGCGGGCGGAAGATGCTTCCATCCTTCAGCCGTAGCTCGGCGATCGTCATGCGGTTTTCGGTCAGCGTGCCGGTCTTGTCGGTGCACAGCACGGTGGCGGAGCCGAGCGTTTCGATGGCGGCCGCGCGGCGCGTCAGGACACGCGCCAGCGAAATGCGCCATGCGCCCATCGCCATGAAGACGGTCAGCACGACCGGAAACTCTTCCGGCAGCATCGACATGCCGAGCGCGATACCGGCCAGCACGCGCGTCGAGCCATCCGCCGCGCAACAAACCGTAAAGCAGCACTGCGAGCAGGCTGACGCCACCGCCGACAAACGGCGAACAGCCGGACGAGCGCGCCGCGTCTGCACCTGCAGGCGCGGCGGCTCGGTTTCGAGGCGGGCCAGCGACTGGCCGATCTGGCCGATCTCGCTCCGCGCCGATGGCGGTGACTTCCGCCAGTCCTGGCCGCGCACCACCAGCGAGCCGGAAAAGACATGCGGCAGGTCGTCGCCGCCCGGATGCTGCGGTCCCGATCTGGCGCGGTCATCCCAGGCGACTTTGCGCACCGGTACGGATTCCCCGGTCAGGGGCGATTCGTCGGCTTGCAAATCCGTGCACTGCAGGAGAATGGCGTCGGCCGGCACCCGGTCGCCTTCGGCGAGAACGATGAGGTCGCCGCGCACGACGTCGCGGCCGGCGATCCGCTTGCGCTCGCCGTCGCGAATGACCAGCGCGCGCGGGCTGGTCAGGTCGCGCAGCGCCTCCAGCACCCGCTCGGTCCGCGTCTCCTGCACCACGGTGATGGCGATCGACATGGTCGCAAAGGCGACCAGGATGACCGCTTCCTTGAGATCGCCGAGCGCCAGGTAGACGATGCCGCCGCCCAGGAGCAGCGCCAGCATCGGCTCGCGCAGCACCTCGATGGCGATGCGAAACGGCGTGCGCCGCTCCGCCTGGGGAAGTTCGTTAGGCCCCTCCGCGCGAAGCCGCGCCGCCGCATCGGCAGCGGTGAGGCCGGAAAACGGTGTCACGGCTCACAGATACGATACGGACGTCACCCGATACGTGTGCATCTTGCCGCCTTCGTTGAGCGAGACATACTCGCCGACGAGAAAGCGTTCGTCCGCGAAATGGTAGCCGACTTCGTCGGGCAGGCTGGTCTCGCCGTCGTCGTAGCGGAAGGCCCAGCCGCCGCCCGGACGGTGAATCAGGTGACCGCGCTGGTCCTGCTGGTCCGGGCGCTGCCGCACGACACGGCAGGCATCGCGATGCTCGCGCCAAAGCCCGGCATCGATGCGATGCTCGGAATCGAGCGGCGCGACGATGATATAGGCCACCTCGTCATCGCCGTCGGGATGGCCGGGCTCACGGGCCAGCGCCAGGCGGAATTGCCGGAATTGCGCGGGCAGGGAAGCGTTGAGGATCGGCTTTGGTTGGATGTTGGCAGTGGTCCTGGACATTTCGGATGGCTCCTTGGCGTTTCGGTACGAGGCGGCAGCCGCAATCAGCCCGGCTCGGCAGACGCTTTCGCCGCTGTGGCGGTTGCTCTCGATTTCTTCAGGCTCTTGATGATGATCGTGATCAGCGGCACCAGCACCAGTGGCAGCACGCTGTTCAGCGGGTGCTGCACCATGCCGGTGAATTGCGATTGCAGCGCGCGGGCCTCGACCTGCAAGGCCTCGACCGCGGAGCCGTGAATTTCGGTGGCAAGCTCCAGTTCGCGACCCGCGGGCGCCCTTCCGCCCAGTACGAACAAAATGCCTGCGATCACGAAATTGGCGGCGCCGAGGACGGCTGCCGCGGAAATCGCGCTCCAGATCTGGACCAGTGCGAAATAGGCCGACAGCTCCAGCATCAGAAGGCCGAAGGCCGCGATCAGCGCCGCAAACGCCCGCAGGCCCAGGCCGACCAGCATGTGGCGCATGCGGATTTCCGCGATGATGCGGTCGGTGCGCCAAAGTGCGCGCAGATGCTTGACGACGTTCTCGCTGTTCACGTCAATGTCTCCTCAACATGAAGCCGACGGCAATGCCAAGCGCGAAAGCTGACGCAATCGCCACGATCGGCCGTTCGGCAACCAACTGCTCGAGATGTTCTTCTTCCTCACTCAAGGTTTCCCCGAGATCGCCCAGGGTCGTTTTGATCTGCTCGACGAGCGCTTCGGATCTATTCCGTGCCGCCTCGAGCATGTCGTCGGCGGGCATGCCCAGGAGGCGCGACATCTCGCTTTTGAGCGCCAGCAACTCGTCGCCGAGCTCGCTCGATTTGAACATGGCTTCAACCTTGCTTTTCTTGCGTACCGAATTGTAGGTGAGACGCAAAAGCGCCATTTGATTTGGGTCAACTGTCCGGACGCATCTGCTGCTTTAAGGCAAGCCAACATGGCACTTTGGGCCCACAGGCCCGAAGCATGCCATTCAATTGAAGGAACATCATATTGGCGACGGCTCCTCTCCTTACGGCGACGTCATCGGGCGATGTACTCGAACTGCGTCCTGCTGGCTCCTGGACCGCTTCCAACGCGACGACGCTGGAGCGGCTTTCCAACCACGTTGCGCCGCAGCTCGATCGTGCCGCAGCGGTCAAGGTCGATATGGCCGACGTGCGCGAACTCGATACGCTCGGCGCCTGGCTGCTGGAAAAAATGTCGCGACGGGCCACCTCGGCCGGCCGCCGTGCCGATATCGTCGGCATCGCCGATAATTATGCCGGCCTGATCGATGAGGTGCGCCAGGTCAACCGGCAAACGCCGGCGCCGGTACCGGCGCGCAATCCCGTTTTGGCAAAACTCGGCGATATCGGCCGCGCCACGATCGGCTCAAAGGAAGACATCGCGGCCTTCCTGCAGATGCTGGGCGCGCTGTGTATCGCCATTCTCGGCATCCTGCGCCGGCCGCGGTCGCTGCGGCTGACGTCGCTCACCTACCAGCTCTATCGCGTCGGCTGGCAGGCGATCCCCATCGTCGTGCTGATCACCTTCCTGATCGGCGCCATCATCGCGCAACAGGGCATCTTCCATTTCCGCAAATTCGGCGCGGACTCCTATGTGGTCGACATGGTCGGCATTCTGGTGCTGCGCGAGCTCGGCGTGCTGATCGTCGCCATCATGGTCGCCGGGCGCTCGGGCAGCGCCTATACCGCCGAGCTCGGCTCGATGAAGATGCGCGAGGAGATCGACGCGCTGTCGACCATGGGGCTGGACCCGATCGAAGTGTTGATGCTGCCGCGGATCCTGGCGCTGATCTTTGCGCTGCCGATCCTCAGCTTCATCGGCGCGATGGCGGCGCTCTATGGCGGCGGCCTGGTCGCCTGGTTCTATGGCGGCATGGGGCCGGCGATCTTCTTGGCGCGGCTGCATGAGGCCGTTTCCGTCACCCATTTCGAGGTCGGCATCATCAAGGCGCCGTTCATGGCGCTGGTGATCGGCATCGTCGCCTGCAGCGAGGGCCTGCGGGTGAAGGGCAGTGCGGAGTCGCTCGGCAAGCAGACCACCACGTCGGTCGTGAAGTCGATCTTCCTGGTGATCGTGCTGGACGGGCTGTTCGCAGTGTTCTTTGCATCGATCGGAATGTAGCGATGCAAGAAGCCACCGAATCCTTTGCCATTCGTGTCCGCGATCTCGTGGTCGGCTTCGGCCGCCGCGTCGTCATCGATCATCTCGCGCTGGACGTCCGCCGCGGCGAAATTTTGGGGCTGGTCGGCGCCTCCGGCGGCGGCAAGTCGGTGTTGATGCGGACCATCATCGGGCTGATCCCGCGACAGGGCGGCGAGATCGAGGTGATGGGTTCGCCGATCAACGGCGACCGCGCCACCCGCAGCGCCGCCGGGCGGTGGGGCATCCTGTTCCAGCAGGGCGCGCTGTTCTCATCGCTGACGGTGCGGCAGAACATCCAGTTTCCGCTGCGCGAGAACCTCGAACTGTCTGATACGCTGATGGACGAGATTGCGACCGCCAAGCTCGAAATGGTCGGACTGAAGGCGGAGGACGGCGACAAGTTTCCCTCCGAACTGTCCGGCGGCATGACCAAGCGCGTGGCGCTGGCGCGCGCGCTCGCGCTCGATCCCGCGATCGTGTTTCTCGACGAGCCGACCTCGGGCCTCGATCCGATCGCCGCCGGCGATTTCGACGCCCTGATCAAGACGCTGCAGAAGACGCTGGGATTGACTGTCTTCATGGTCACTCACGACCTCGCCAGCCTCAATACGGTCTGCGACCGCGTCGCGGCGCTCGCCGACGGCAAGATCGTCGCGATCGGACCGATGCGTGAATTGCTGCAATCAGAACATCCCTGGGTGCGAGCCTACTTTCATGGCAAGCGCTCCCAGATGCTGCACCCCCAAGCGAGCTGAAAGACGGGTTGAAATATGGAAACGCGCGCTCCCTTCGTCATCGTCGGCGCCTTTGTGCTGGCGGCCATCGTCGCCGTATTCGGCTTTGTGTATTGGCTGCAGAACACCGGCGGGCTCGGCCCGCGCACCAGCTATCGCGTGCAGTTCGAAGGCTCGGTGCCGGGATTGCTGGTCGGCGCGGCCGTGCTGTTCAACGGCATCCGGGTCGGCGAGGTGACGCAGCTCGGCCTTGCGCCCGACAATCCGCGCGGCGTCAATGCCACCATCTCGGTCGCGGCGACGACGCCGGTGCGCGCCGACACCAAGGTCGGCCTCGAGTTCCAGGGCCTGACCGGCGTGCCGGTGATCGCACTGGAAGGCGGTACGCAGGTCGCGCGAACCGGGGAGGTGCCGACGCTGGTCGCCGAACCCGGCGCGGGGCAGGGCATGACGCAGGCCGCGCGCGATGCGTTGCGCAAGGTCGATACGGTCTTGTCGGAAAATTCGGGGGCGCTGAAGGACACGATCGGCAATCTCAAGGTCTTTTCCGAAGGCCTGGCGCGCAACACCGGCAAGCTCGACGGCATCGTCGCCGGCCTCGAACGCATGACGGGGGTCACGCAGCCCGCCGCCAAAGATCACCTATGACCTGCGCGCGCCGCAGAACCCGGGCGCGCCGGGCAAGACGATCAATGTGCAATGGGCGATACCGGAGCCGACGGCGGTGGCGATGCTGGAGACGCAGCGATTCCTGTTTTCGCCGGCGCAGGAATATCCGGGATTCGCGGAGGCGATGTGGGCCGATGCGCTTACCGAAGCTGATCCAGGCGCGCCTGATCGAGAGTTTTGAGAATTACGACATCGCGCACGCGCCGTTGCGCGCCCCCGACATCGGTCAGACCGAATTCCAGTTGCTGATCGATGTCAGGCAGTTCCGCATCGCCATCGAGTCCGGACCGGCCGCCGAGATCGGCTTGTCCGCCAGGATCGTTGACAAGAACGGCAAGGTCGTCGCCTCGCGCCTGTTCGAAGAGCGCGAGAAATTTGCGAATGTCGCACCCGCCGAGGCGGTCGCCGCGTTCAACGAGGCCTTTGGCCGGATCGCAAAGAACGTAATCGCCTGGACGGTACAGGCGAACTAGGCGAGGCGGGCGACTGCCTCGCCATTTGTCAAAGCGGTTTGAGCCCCGATTACTCGAGCGTCTTCAGATAGGCCAGTAGATCGCCGATCTGGTCCGGGTCGAGTTGAAAGGCCGGCATGGTCGGGTGCCCGGTATAGATGCCCTCGGCCAGCGCCTCGCCGATGGTCTCGATCGGGTAGCGCTTGTGCAGCGTCCGGAACGGCGGCGCGATCTTGAGCGGGCTTGCCGAAACCTTGTCGACCGAATGGCACTTCGCGCAATTGTTCAGCGCAAAGGTTTTTCCGCGCTGCTCCTGCGGCGAAGCGGCCGTAGCCGATGTCAGGGTGATGAGCGTAAACGCCAGCGGCAGCACAGTTCGTCCGATCATTGCAGCTTAAACTCCGTGGAAATCCGGCCAGCCAGCCCTGCGTCGTAATGTGAAGGACTAATTGCCGGTCAGTTTGATGTGGATCAATCGGCGAGCGGTGTATCCGCTACAATGAAATATATCTCCGGCTGGTCCGCCCTGGCCGTAGAACCGCGCGTCAATCCGGCGCTTGAACGGTGGGGACAATGATACGAACCATCTCTCCGAATCGGGCAAGTTTCGGCCGCTGTTCGGCCTGTACCGTGCGGTCGCTCAGCATTTGCGGCGCGCTCGACCAGGCCGACCTTGCGGAATTTGAGCGGATCGCGCGTCAGGTTCATTTCGCGCCGAATGAGGCGCTGTTTTCCGTGGGTCAGGTCGCGGGTTCGGTGCACAGCGTGACTTCGGGCGTGGTGCGTCTCTACAAATTATTGCCGGACGGACGGCGTCAGGTGATCGGCTTCGCACTGCCGGGCGACTTTCTCGGTACGGCGCCGGCCGACCGTTACGGCTTTTCGGCGGACGCCGTCGATTCGGTGACCGCGTGCCGTCTGTCCCGGGAAGCGTTCACGCATTTCATCGAGCGGCGGCCGCATTTCCTGATGCGGATCAACGAATTCGCAACGCGGGAACTGACGATGGCGCAGGAGCAGATGCTGCTGCTGGGCCGCAGAACGGCAGAAGAGAAGGTCGCGTCCTTTCTCGTCAGCTGGCGAGAGCGCTTGGCCCAGATCGGCGACGAACAGCCGACTATTTCGCTGCCGATGAGCCGGCAGGACATCGCGGACTATCTCGGACTGACGATCGAAACGGTCAGCCGGACGTTGACAAGGTTCGAGCGTGAAAAGATGCTCATCATTGTCGCGGGTGGCATTCGCCTGCTGGACGCCGGCCGGGCCGCTGCCATGGCCGCGGCGTAAAGCGCGACATCAGCGTTCATAACCCCGCGCAGGCGACGGCACAATTTGATCCATATCAAAGTACCGGTCCAGGCCCGCAGGCATGTTTTCTCCACAACAACGGAGGATCAGCCCCATGCCCATCGATTCCCTGCTCGTCACCATCGGCGTCGTCGCGATGTTCGTGGTGTTTGCCGCGGCTCTGTTCTGGGGTGACCGGCAGACCCAGTCGAAGCAACTGGCCGATTCTTCCCAGGCCAAACACCGCGGCTTCTGATCGGGCCGCCCCCGGGGCGTGACCACCCGCAGGACCGGCGCAGCCAATCCGCTGCTTCTCTGACGACGCCGATCTCGCTTGATGCGCGTCAA
Organism: uncultured Alphaproteobacteria bacterium; assembly: GCA_963783115.1. Lineage (GTDB taxonomy): Bacteria > Pseudomonadota > Alphaproteobacteria > Rhizobiales > Xanthobacteraceae > Bradyrhizobium. The sequence continues at coordinate 42,362 of CAWAMK010000033.1, forward strand.
TACGCCGGACGCTCGTCTGCGCTTTGGTTTGCGCATGCTCCTGTGAGGTTCGTCCAATCATGTCCGTCAACAACGAAACGATGACCGCCACCATCGGCCGCCGGTTGCAGGCGATGGCCGGCAGGCTCAGGCGTTCCGCCACGCCGCATCCGGGATTTTACGGGCGCCTCGCCGGACAGACTGATTCTGCAGACGGCGCCGGCGGACTGAACAAGACCGATGATTCGACGGAAGCCGCCACGGCAGCGCAGGCCTGGCTGCCGATTGGCCCTTCCTGCTGCTGAATTCGCGCTCGTGCCGATCAGCATCCCCCATTCTTTCGTTGGCTAGCGGATGGAAATTGACCTCGATCAATTTCGCTCTCGCGAAGCTGTGATCAGTAAGGCTGGCATTCGCAGAAGAGAATTCTCATTCATGACCCAATCCCCAATCGCAAAATCGATGACACATGGCGAAGCCGGTCTGATGCTGGTCTTTTCGCTGTCCGCGTTTCTGTGCCTGTTCGCCACGGCCAATGCGCTCGACACGGCGTTTGCCTTCCACGCCTTGCTGTTCAGCGCTGCCAGCCTCGCGAGCGTCATTGTCATCGGCAACCGCTACTTCGCGCGCCCGGCGCTGACGCCGCAGGAGATCAACGGCCGCCCCAACTACAACATGGGTCCGATCAAGTTCTCGGTCGTGATGTCGGTGATCTGGGGCATCGCCGGATTCGCCGTCGGATTGCTGATCGCCTCGCAGCTGGCGTGGCCGGCGCTCAATCTGGATCTGCCGTGGACCAGCTTCGGCCGGTTGCGGCCGCTGCACACCTCGGCGGTAATTTTCGCTTTCGGCGGCAACGTGCTGATCGCATCCTCGTTCTACGTCGTGCAAAGGACCTGCCGCGCGCGCCTTGCGGGCGATCTCGCGCCCTGGTTCGTCGTCGTCGGCTACAATTTCTTCATCCTGGTCGCCGGCACCGGCTATCTGCTCGGCGTCACCCAGTCCAAGGAATATGCCGAACCTGAATGGTACGCGGATCTGTGGCTGACGATCGTCTGGGTGACGTACCTGCTGGTCTTCCTGGCAACCGTCATCAAGCGGAAAGAGCCGCATATCTTCGTCGCCAACTGGTTCTATCTCGCCTTCATCGTCACCATCGCCGTGCTGCATCTCGGCAACAATCCCGCGTTGCCGGTCTCGGTGTTCGGCTCGAAATCCTACGTCGCCTGGGGCGGGGTGCAGGATGCCATGTTCCAGTGGTGGTACGGACATAACGCGGTCGGCTTCTTCCTGACCGCCGGCTTCCTCGCCATCATGTACTACTTCATTCCGAAGCGCGCCGAGCGGCCGATCTATTCCTACCGCCTGTCGATCATCCATTTCTGGTCGCTGATCTTCCTCTATATCTGGGCCGGGCCGCACCATCTCCATTACACGGCGTTGCCGGACTGGGCGCAGACGCTCGGCATGACGTTCTCGATCATGCTGTGGATGCCGTCATGGGGCGGCATGATCAACGGCCTGATGACGCTGTCGGGCGCCTGGGACAAACTTCGCACCGATCCCGTGCTGCGCATGCTGGTCGTGTCGGTCGCCTTCTACGGCATGTCGACCTTCGAAGGGCCGATGATGTCGATCAAGGTGGTGAATTCGCTCAGCCACTACACCGACTGGACCATCGGCCATGTGCACTCGGGTGCGCTCGGCTGGGTCGGCTTCGTTTCCTTCGGCGCGCTGTATTGCCTGGTGCCCTGGCTGTGGGACCGCAAGGGTCTCTACAGCCTGAAGCTGGTCAACTGGCACTTCTGGATCGCGACCATCGGCATCGTGCTCTACATCTCGGCGATGTGGGTGTCGGGAATCCTGCAGGGCCTGATGTGGCGCGCCTACACCTCGCTCGGCTTCCTCGAATATTCCTTCATCGAAACCGTGGAAGCGATGCATCCCTTCTACATCATCCGCGCCGCGGGCGGGGGGCTGTTCCTGATCGGCTCGCTGATCATGGCCTATAATCTCTGGATGACGGTGCGCGTCGGCGAGGCGGAAGTGCAGTCGCCCGTCGCTCTCCAGCCGGCGGAATGAGGAGCGCACACATGTCTTTCTGGTCACGGCATCAAATCTTCGAAAAGAACTCGATCGTCCTGGTCGCGGGAATTCTGGTGGTGATTGCGATCGGCGGTCTCGTCGAGATCACGCCGCTGTTCTACCTCAAGAGCACGATCGAGAAGGTCGACGGCGTCAGGCCGTACACGCCGCTCGAACTTGCCGGACGAAACGTCTATGTCCGCGAGGGCTGCTACCTCTGTCACTCGCAGATGATTCGTCCGCTGCGCGATGAGGTCGAGCGCTACGGCCATTACTCGCTCGCGGCCGAGAGCATGTACGACCATCCGTTCCAGTGGGGCTCCAAGCGCACCGGGCCCGACCTGGCGCGCGTCGGCGGCAAATATTCCGACGAGTGGCATGTGACGCATTTGACCAACCCGCGCGCGATCGTGCCGCAATCGGTCATGCCGGGCTACGCGTTCCTGTCGCAGACCGAAGTCGACGGCACCAGCGTCGCGGCCCATTTGCGCACCAACCGCGCCGTCGGCGTGCCCTATTCGGACGACCAGATTGCCAATGCCGTCGCCGATCTCAAGGCGCAGGTCGACCCTGATAACGCCGGCGTGGATGCATTCACCAAGCGCTACCCGAAGGCGGTTGCGCGCAACTTCGACGGCAAGTCGGGAGCACCGACCGAGATGGATGCGCTGGTCGCATACCTGCAGATGCTCGGCACGCTGGTCGATTTCAAACTCTACAACGAAAAAGCAAATCTTCGCTGAGCAACTCTTCGCTGAGCAAATCTTCTCTGAAAGAGCAGAACGATGAAAGCAATCCTCACTGCCCATAACATCGCGTCGGACCTCGTCACGACGATCTGGACGCCCATCTTCGTCGGCATCTTCATCGCAATTCTGAGCTACGCCCTTTGGCCGCGCAACCAGGCCGCCTTCGATGAAGCGGCGAAAATGCCTTTGCGCGAGGAGTGAGCCTGTTATGACCGAACACAGCGATTTCGATCACGTTTCCGGAAGGTCGACCACCGGCCACCAATGGGACGGCATCAAGGAACTCAACACGCCGCTGCCGCGCTGGTGGTTGATCACCTTCTATCTGTGCATCGTCTGGGCGATCGGCTACTGGATCGTGTATCCGGCGTGGCCGCTGCTTTCGAGCCATACGACCGGCATCTGGAACTACTCCACGCGCGCCGATGTCGCCGTCGAACTCGCCAATCTGGAGAAGATCCGCGGCGACAAGATGGTGGCGCTGGGCGCTGCCCCGCTGGACGAGATCGAGAAGAATCCGGCGTTGCTGGCGCTGGCCCGCGCCCGCGGCAAGACGGTATTCGGCGACAATTGCGCGCCTTGCCACGGCAGCGGCGGCGCAGGAGCCAAGGGCTATCCCGAATCTGAACGACGACGAATGGCTGTGGGGCGGCAGCCTCGACCAGATCATGCAGACGATCCAGTTCGGCGCCCGTTCCGGGCATGCCAAGGCCCACGAGAGCGCGATGCTGGCCTTCGGCAAGGAGGGGGTCCTCAAGAAGGACCAGATCGTGACCGTGGCCAATTATGTCCGGTCGCTGTCCGGCCTGCCGACGGCTGCGGGATATGACGCGGCGGCCGGCAAGAAGATTTTCGCCGAAAACTGCACGTCGTGCCACGGCGACAACGCCAAGGGTAACCAGGAACTCGGCGCGCCCGACCTGACCGACAAGATCTGGCTCTACGGCTCGGACGAGGCGACGCTGGTCGAGACCATCAGCAACGGCCGCGCCGGCGTCATGCCGGCCTGGGTCGGCCGGCTCGATCCCTCCACGATCAAGGCGCTGACGGTCTATGTCCACTCGCTCGGCGGAGGCAAATAACCCGCCGGGTGGGGCAGGCGCCCTTCCGCTTTGAGGTGGATCAAACGGCTCTTGAAAGCGGGGCCTACAGTGGACTCCCGACATGAGATCCGACCCAGCGATGAACCAGCCCGTGAACCCGACCGACCTGCAGCTTGACGACGATGGGCCGCTATATGCGGCCCAGAAGAAGGTCTATCCGCAGAGCGTCTCCGGAACCTTCCGCCGGACCAAATGGGGGCTGATGGCATTCTGCCTCGGCGTCTATTACCTGCTGCCGTTCGTGCGATGGAATCGCGGCCTGGGTGCGCCGGACCAGGCGGTGCTGGTCGATCTGCCGAACAGCCGCTTCTATTTCTTCTTCATCGAGCTGTGGCCGCAGGAAGTCTATTACTTCACCGGCCTGTTGATCGCAGCCGCGCTGACGCTGTTCCTGATGAACGCCGTCGGCGGCCGCATCTGGTGCGGCTATCTCTGCCCGCAGACGGTTTGGACCGACCTGTTCTACGCCGTCGAACGCTGGATCGAAGGGCGACCGGCGCGAGCGCATGCGCAAGGATGCCGCCAAGGGCACCATGAAGCTCGAAGCGCTTCGCCGAACTCCTGCTGAAGCATTCGATCTGGCTGATGATCGCCTGGTGGACCGGCGGCGCCTGGGTGCTCTATTTCAACGACGCGCCGACGCTGGTGAAACAGCTCGTCACCTTCCAGGCGCCGATGCATCGCCTATATCTGGATCGGGATTCTGACGGCGACGACCTATATCTTCGCCGGCTGGATGCGCGAGCAGGTCTGCGTCTACATGTGCCCGTGGCCGCGCATTCAGGCCGCGCTGACCGACGAGTGGGCGCTCAACGTCACCTACAAATACGATCGCGGCGAAGCGCGCACGTCGCTGAAGAAGGCCAACGAACTGCGCGCGCTCGGCCAGCCGGTCGGCGACTGCATCGATTGCTATCAGTGCGTGGCCGTGTGCCCGACCGGCATCGATATCCGTGACGGATCGCAACTCGACTGCATCCAGTGCGGCCTGTGCATCGATGCCTGCGATACCGTGATGACCAAGATCGGCCGGGAAACCAGGCTGATCGGCTACGACAACGACGTCAACATCCACCGGCGCGAGGCCGGCAAGCCGCCGATCTACCGCATCGTGCGACCGCGCACCATCACCTATGCCGTAATGATCGCCGCCGTCGGTGCGATCATGCTCTACGCGATGCTGACGCGGACGCTGCTCGACATCAACGTGCTGCATGACCGCAACCCGGTCGCGGTGAAGCTCGCCGACGGATCGATCCGCAATGCCTATACCGTCCGCCTGCTGAACAAGCGCGGCTTCGACCGCGTCATCGCGATCGACGTCGATGGTCCGGTCAATGCCACGCTCCATGTCGTCGGCTCCGATTCCGTGACCCAGGACCGGCCGATGATCATCCTGGCGCGGGATACCACCACCGAGCTGCGGCTGCTGGTAACGGCGCCGGCGGAGAACAATCCCGACAAATCCGTGCCCGTGCGTTTCCGCGTCACCGACATCGGTCTCGGAGAGGTTGCCGCCGCCACCGATCATTTCGTGGCGCCATAATACGGTTGGAGAAAACTCACATGAGCCGGACGCAACCGATACGGCCCATCACCGGACGCATGGTGTTCTTCATGATGGTGTCGTTCTTCGCCGTCGTGATCGGGGTCAATCTCGTCATGATGCGTCTTGCGATCCAGACGTTGCCGGGCACCGAAGTCGACAGCGCCTACAGCGCAAGTCTCGCCTATGGCAAGGAGATCGCCACCGCCCGCGACCAGAGCGAACGAAACTGGAAGGTCGATGCCCATGTCGAACGCAGCGGGCAGGGCGGCGCGACGCTGCAGGTCGAGGTGCGCGATAATACCGGCCGCCCGATGTCCGGGCTGAACGTTCCAGGGCCGCTTCGAGCGGCCGACCGATCGCCGCGCCGACCGGCCGGTCGAACTCGCCGAAACGGGGATCGGCATCTATCGCGGGAATGCGGAAACCATCGCGCCGGGCCAATGGGATCTCGTGCTCGAAGGCGTTGCGGCAGGACAGCGGATGTTTCTGTCCAAGAACCGCGTTTTGCTGAATTAGGAAATCCAGATCATGCAGGCGACGCGAGACTTTTCACACTACGTCCGGCATCTCGATTCCGGGCTGTCGCATATCGATCTGGCGGTCGAGGGCGTCAGTTGCGCCGGCTGCATGTCGAAGATCGAGCGCGGGCTCTCCGCGCTGCCCGACGTGACGCTGGCGCGGGTCAACCTGACCGACCGCCGCGTGGCGCTGGAGTGGAAGGAAGGCACGCTGGATCCGGCGCGGTTCATCGACCGCCTGGCGGAGCTCGGCTACAAGGCCTATCCGTTCGAGCCGGTCCGCGCCGAAGCGGACGAGACCGCGCAGGCGAGCTTTCTGCTGCGCTGTCTCGGCGTCGCCGCCTTTGCCGCGATGAACGTCATGATGCTGTCGATCCCGGTGTGGTCCGGCAATGTCGGCGACATGATCCCGGAGCAGCGCGATTTCTTCCACTGGCTGTCGGCGCTGATCGCGCTGCCGGCGGCGGCCTATTCCGGGCAGCCGTTCTTCCGCTCGGCCTGGCGCGCCTTGCGGGCGCGGCACACCAACATGGACGTGCCGATCTCGATCGGCATCGTGATGGCGCTTGGCATGTCGGTGGCCGAGACGATCAATCACGCCGAACACGCCTATTTCGACGCCGCGCTGATGCTGCTCGCCTTCCTGCTGGCCGGCCGCTACCTCGACCAGAGCATGCGCCGCAAGACCCGCGCGGTGGCCGGCAACCTCGCCGCGTTGAAGGCGGAGACCGCGACCAAATTCGTCGGCGCCGACGAGATCAGCGTCGTGCCGATCGCAGCCGTTGAGGCCGGCGACATCGTGCTGCTGCGTCCGGGCGAGCGCTCGGCGGTCGACGGCGTCGTGATCGAGGGGCAGTCCAAGATCGACCAGAGCCTGATCACCGGCGAAACCTTGCCCGTGAAGGCGGGGCCGGGGACATCGGTCTATGCCGGCACGCTCAATCTGTCGGGCGCGCTGCGGGTGCGGGTGTCGGCGGCCGCCGAAGGCACGCTGCTGGCGGAGATCGGCCGGCTGCTCGACAATGCCGTGCAGGCGCGCTCCCGCTACGTGCGGCTCGCCGACCGCGCCTCGCGGCTCTATGCGCCCGTGGTGCATGCGGCGGCGCTGCTCACCATGCTGGGCTGGGCGGCGGCCGGCGCGAGCTGGCACGATGCCATCGTCACCGCGATCGCCGTGCTGATCATCACCTGCCCCTGCGCGCTCGGGCTGGCGATCCCGGCGGTGCAGACCGTCGTCGCCGGCGCCATGTTCCGGACCGGCGTGCTGCTCAATTCCGGCGATGCGATCGAGCGGCTGGCCGACATCGACCATGTCGTGTTCGACAAGACGGGCACGCTGACCTTGCCGGAGCTCGACGTCACCAACGCCGCCGACGTGCCTCATGACATGTTCGAACTCGCCGGGCGGCTGGCGCTGGCCAGCCATCATCCCGTCGCCGCCGCGGTGGCGCGGGCCTCCGGCGCCAAGGACGCCGCTGGCTGGCGTCGAAGAGATCGCGGGCGAGGGCGTGCAGGGCCTCGTCGACGGGCTCGAAGTGCGGCTGGGCAGGCCGTCGTTCTGCGATGCGGACGGCATCGCCCAAACACATCCTTGGCAGCGATCCCGAGGCTTCCGTGGTCGCCTTCCGTCATGGCGACGACGCGGCATGTGTTTGCCGTGCGGCAGCGTCTGCGCGCCGATGCGGCCGGCGCCATCGCCACGCTTCGCAAGGCCGGCATCGAGGTCGAGATATTGTCGGGCGACCGCGAGGCCGCGGTACGCCATGCCGCCGAGACGCTCGGGGTTCATGAATGGCGCGCCGGCGTCACGCCGGCCGACAAGATCGCCCGCATCGAGGAATTGAAGCGGCGCGGCACCAAGGTGCTGATGGTCGGCGACGGCATGAACGACGCGCCGGCGCTTGCCGCCGCCCACGTCTCGATGTCGCCGGTCAGCGCCACCCATCTGAGCCAGGCGACCGCCGATCTGGTGTTCCTCGGCGATCGCCTCGCGCCGGTCGTCACGGCGATCGGCTTCTCGCGAAAAGCGTTGCGGCTGATGCGGCAGAACCTGTGGCTGGCGGCCGGCTACAATCTCTTTGCCGTGCCGCTCGCCATCGCAGGCCTCGCGACGCCGCTGGTCGCTGCCGCTGCGATGTCGGGCTCGTCGCTGCTGGTGATCCTGAACGCATTGCGCGCCCATCGCGGCACAAGGGAGCTTTGCTGATGGAAGTGCTTGGTCTTCCTCGTGCCGCTGGCACTGACGCTCGGCGGCCTCGGCCTGGCGGGCTTTCTCTGGTCGCTCAAGAACGGCCAGTATGACGACCTCGAAGGCGCCGGCTGGCGCGCCATCGCCGATGACGAGCCTCTTGCTCAAAATTCGTCCCCGGGCCGCCCCGGACCGGACACAACCGCGCCATAGGCCTCCAATACCCAAAGTTCCGGGAAGACGGCGGTGCGTCGTTGGCCCGAGACGATAGCGGGATGACGCTTCGGATCGGCTGGTTGCGACGCACAAACTGTTTTTCTTTCAACCAGATCGAATCTGGGCAAAGTTTAATAAGCGACATTTCATCGGGGACGCTCATGGATGTTGTGGAGCTGGTCATCTTCGGGGCGCTGTCGCTGTGGGGCCCGCCGTTTTTGTTGACAGCGTACCTGCTGCGGCCGACCGATCGGCAGCGTCGATCCAGGCAGTGAAGTAGCCCTAGCGGCCAGTCACGACGTCGACGAAGCTGTTTTTCGAACCCTGCGCTGTCGGTCGTCCTCCCATTCGACCATGACTTCGGTTTGACGCCGAAGGCGCCAACTTCCGCCAAGAATCAGACCCAGCCTGAACACGCCATTCCGGGAGCGAGCCCCGTGGTGGTGATGGCCCGGCGCATGTCGTCCGGAACCTGTCGTGCGCCGGGCCAACAAGATAGTGCGATCGATAGCGCTCGGTAAGTCGCTTCTTTACCGCTGCAATGGATGGGCTACCAATAGAAAGAGCCGTCCGGGCGGTCACCGGACGGCTCATTTCCGCAACTGCCGGTTCGCGACCGGTTCCATTGCTTGATTTCGGCGAGGCCGTGAAGACGCGAGGGTCTTCGGCGGCCTCTGATCGTTCGGGTATTCGGCCCCGCGCGACTGACAATGATACTAATCCATAAAATTTTAGCGACAATCGAAACAGAAAATTAAGGTTACTTGGGCGGTGGTCCTGTCAAGGACAGATGCGGCGGAAATGCCATCAACCGTTACTGTGATCGTTTCAGGCGTAAGCCTGTAGGATTTGGAGATGGCCGAGAAGTTATCAACACTACTATTATAGAAGCCGCTCCGCTCGAAACGACTACGGTTTCAACCCAAGGGTTTTCTGGAGATGATAAGCGGTCGCCAATCTCACGACGGTCCGTCAGCGAACTACAAATCGGGCATGAGATTGCACCATTGTGCCTGCTCTGCCGTGCTTCTTGTCCTCGCTTCATGCCCGACGAATGCTGTAATGGCGCAGGCTCTGACGCCGTTTCGCTATGAGTCCCAGGCGAAGCGTCATTGCCCGGGCGACGTGGTTGTCTGGCTCGATTTCGAGCGGGAGCGCTACTATACGAGGGGTCAGAAGCGGTACGCGTCCGGGTTCACCGGCAGCTTCGCCTGCAGAAATGAGGCTCAAAATAACGGCTATCGGCGTTCACCGCTGGGGCTTAGGTAACTCCAAACCGGCGTTGCAATTCGGCGGCTCTCCAGCCGCACGCCGCCGCATATCCGGGCTGGCATAGTCGGAGCGGGATCAGGCTGTGCTCGGCCGTGCGGCTACCAGCCAGCTGCGATAACGGCCTCCATAGGGAGGGCAATATTCGCCTAGCGTAGCTTCAGCACCAAATGGAGCGTCTGGGGATCGCGACGCGGGGCAGGGCGAAAACCAAACTTCTCGAACACTTTTTTCATGGCAGTATTTTCCGGCAGGACCTCCGCCGTCAGTTCATCCAGTTCCGAGGCGTTCGCGATCTTGACGAGATGACGTAGCAGGAGCGAGCCGATGCCACGGCCTTGCCAGGCATCGATGACGACAAACGCCATTTCGGCGCGTCCGGTTTCAAAAACGATGTAGCGGCCGCCGCCGGCAATAATCTGTCGGCCATCTTCGTTGGCGACGGCGACAATCGCGACATGATTCTTGAAATCGACGTCCATGAAGAAGGCACGCTCCTTGTCCGAGAAGTGGCGCTTCATGACAAAGAAGCGGCGCTGCAGCGATTGCGCGCTGGTATTTTCGATCGCGGCCAGCATGTCGGACTTATCCGTGCGCCGTAGCGCGCGGATTTCGATCTGGCTGCCGTCCTTGAGCACCTCGTGCGTCGTATAATTGAATATCTCGGACATCCGGCCTCACGGTCAGCAAGCAGGCGGATAGCCCGGCCTGCATGCACCGATCAAGGCAGGGGCCAGCCACCGTCGCTTGATCTGAATCAAGACTGGTGCACCGGAGCGGCAACTAGCTAGGCGGCACCATGCCCGCTTCCAGATGAAGGCGCGTCATTGAAAAACCTTCGCCAGTACTGGCCCGGAGAAGACGTCATCCAGCTTGCTGTCAGGCTCGGATTGCTCGCTCTCCTGATTTACTGGACGTTCGTCCTGATGCGTCCTTTTGTGCCGATCCTGGCTCTGGAGCGTTGTTCTCACCGTCGCGCTCTATCCTGTCTTCAGGCTTCTGGCCCGACTTCTCGGCGGCCGTCCAAAGCTCGCCGCGGCCATTCTCACCGTGGTCAATCTCGGAATCGTCATCGGGCCGGCCACCTGGCTCGGTCTTAGCGCGATTGAAGGCGTGAAGCAGTTTTCCGCAGATCTGGCGGCGGGCAACCTGATGGTTCCCTCTCCACCGGAGGCGGTCAAGGCTTGGCCTGTTATCGGCCAGCAGCTTTACGAGCTCTGGAATCAAGCGTCGACCAACATCCGGACAGCGCTGCGCGAGGTCACTCCCCATCTGAAGCCTCTGGCTACCACGCTGCTTGGCTTCGCAAGCAACGCCGGGGTTGGAACCCTCAAATTTCTCCTGTCGGTGGCGTTGTCGGGCTTTCTGTTCCCCTACGGCTTACAGCTCGCGGCAGGGGGCAGGGCTTTTCTCCAACGTATCGCCCCCGATCAGACCGAACATTTTCTGGATCTGGCAGGCGCCACCATCCGAGCAGTATCCCAGGGCATCATCGGCATTGCGATCTTCCAGGCCTTGCTTGCCGGCATCGGCTTCAAACTGGCCGGCGTCCCCGGCGCCGGTCTGCTGGCCTTTGCCGTCATGATCCTGGCGATCATACAGATCGGAGCCGCAATCGTCATGCTTCCGGTGATCGCCTGGATCTGGTTCGACAAGGATTTCACCACGGCAACCCTGTTGACGCTCTTCCTGGTCATCGTCGGCCTCCTGGACAACATATTGAAGCCGCTCGTGATGGGGCGAGGGCTCACCACACCGATTATCGTGATCTTCATCGGGGTGATCGGAGGAACGCTCGCGCACGGCATTGTCGGCCTGTTCATCGGACCGATCATCCTGTCACTGGCTTGGGAATTGACGGTCGCCTGGATACGCGCCGGCCGTGCGGAGGCGGCTCTGCCGACACCAATTTCAGACGTTGACCTAAATCAACATCCGGCGCCGCTGGGCTCATTGACTGGACCTCACGACGAGTGAGGTCGAAACATGTCGATGAACAATGCAACGTCGCCGGGCGGCCCGATGTCGGGTCTGGTCGCTTCGGCCGTCGAATACATGGTGGATGCCGGGCAACGCAGCGTGCTGTTTCTCGATATCATGCGCCAGCGCGGCGACCAGTATCGTGAACACATAGCGCAAACCGCGCCACATGTACTGAGCTACGCCGCTGAACTGATCATCGACGGCCGAAATCTCGAGCAGCCGGTCAATTACGCGCTTGTGCGGATCATTCCCCCGAAGGGCGTCGAGATTGATCCTCGGCGTCGACCGTTCGTCGTGGTTGATCCTCGCGCCGGCCATGGTCCCGGAATTGGCGGCTTCAAGGCCGATAGCGAAATCGGAGTCGCCATGAAGGCCGGGCACGCCTGTTATTTCATCGGGTTCTTGCCCGAGCCCATGCCGGGGCAGACCATCGAACGGATCGCCCGGGCCGAAGCGATCTTCATCGAGAAAGTGATCGCGCGTCATCCCGACGCCGACGGCAAGCCGTGCGTGATCGGCAACTGCCAGGCGGGCTGGGCCGTGATGATCCTCGCATCGCTGCGGCCGGAACTGTTTGGCCCCCTGATCATCGCCGGTGCGCCACTGGCCTATTGGGCCGGCGTCCACGGCAAATATCCGATGCGCTATTCAGGCGGGCTGCTCGGCGGAAGCTGGCTGACGGCGCTGTCCAGCGATCTCGGCGCCGGCAAGTTCGACGGCGCCTGGCTGGTGCAGAACTTCGAAGGTCAAAATCCGTCCAACACGCTGTGGACCAAGCAGTACAACGTCTATTCAAAAGTCGATACCGAGGCCGACCGCTATCTGGAATTTGAGCGCTGGTGGGGCGGTCACGTCAATCTGAACGCCGAGGAAATCCAGTTCATCGTCGACGAACTTTTCGTCGGCAACAATTTGGCGGCCGGCCGCATCAAGATGTCGGACGGCACGGCGGTCGATCTGCGCAACATCCGTTCGCCCATCGTGGTGTTCTGCTCCAAGGGCGACAACGTCACGCCGCCGCAGCAGGCGCTGGACTGGATTCTCGACCTCTACGCCGATGTCGACGAGATCAGGGCGTATGGGCAAACCATCGTCTACACGGTCCATGAGACAATCGGCCATCTTGGAATTTTCGTGTCCGGCGGTGTGGCGAAGAAGGAGCATGCCGAGTTCTCCAGCAACATCGACTTGATCGACGTGCTGCCGCCCGGACTTTACGAGGCGACGTTCGAGGCGAGGGGGGCCGATACCACCAATGCCGAGCTTGCGATCGGACAATGGGTGATGCGCTGCGAGGCTCGGACGCTGGACGATATTCGCGCCATGGGCGGCAATTCGCCCGAGGACGAACGCCGGTTCGAGACGGCCAAGCGCGTCTCCGAGATGAACCTTGAAGCCTACCGCAAATACGTCCAGCCCTGGGTCAAGTCGATGGTGACGCCGCAAATGGCGGAAATGATGCGAAACTGGCATCCGCTGCGGGTGCAATACGAAGCATTCTCCAGCCGAAACCCGTTCATGACCGCGGTGGAGAACGCGGCCGACAAGGCCCGCGAGGAGCGCAAGCCCGCCGCCAAGGACAATCCGTTTCTCGCCTTCCAGGAGAAAATCTCGACGCAGATCACCCGGTCGCTCGATCAATGGCGGGACTCCCAGGAGGCGCTCAGCGAGGCTATGTTCCTCTCCATTTACGGCTCGCCGGCGCTGCAGTCGGCCGTGGGCGTCGACCCGCGATCGACGCCGTCGCATTATCGCGAAATGGATTCCGCGCATCGCGAAATGCTGCTGGCACGCATAGCCGAGATCAAGTCGAAGATCGGCACCGGCGGCCTGAGAGAGGCCGGCATTCGGGCACTGCTCTATGTCGGATCGGCGCGTGGCATGGTCGACGAGCGCAGCCTCGAGGCGCTGCGGCGGCTGCGGCAGGCCGACGAGTCGGCGCGTATCACGCTGGCGGAATTCAAAATGCTGGTGCGCGAGCAATTCTTCATGCTGCTGCTCGATCAGAAGGCCGCGCTTGCCGCCATCCCGAAGCTGCTGCCCGACAATATGGATGACCGCCGGAGGGTGTTCGCAGCGATCCAGCAAGTCCTGTCGGCGAGCGCCGGGATATCCGGTGAAGTTGCGAAACGTCTGGCGCAGGTTGCCGAACTGTTCGGCATCGATGCAGGGTTTGGACCGGCCGAACAACGTGACCCCGCTGGATCCGAAGGCGAAAGCGTCCTAGTCCTTCATGCGGTATTACTGATCCGAGGACTTCGCGCCGAACGTGATGCGATAGATCGTCCAGTAGACGGCGCCGACAAAGCCGGCACCTCCGACAATATTGCCGAGCGTGACCGGTACGAGGTTGTGGACGATCCGCGAGGCAGTGATGAGCGAGGTGTCGACATCCGCGGAAACATGACCGGTTTGAACGAGCAGCCACGCCAGTGGCAGGAAGTACATATTGGCCACGCAATGCTCGAAGCCGGCGGCGATGAAGGCGGAGACCGGCAGGATGACCGCAACCATCTTGTCGGTGACCGATCGCCCTGCATAGGCAAGCCAGACTGCCGCGCACACGAGCACGTTGCACAGGATGCCCTTGAAGAACAGCGTCACCATATCCGGACGAATCTTTCCGACCGCCGTGTTGATCACCGACAGCCCGACGCGGCCCTTCGTTCATGTCCAGATGATGGGAAAAGAAGACCATGACAATGAGCCCAAGCGCTCCGAGGAAGTTGCCGAAGTAGACGATCGCCCAGTTGCGCAGCATCGTGCCGGTTGAAACATTTCCGCTGGCCCAGGCCATCACGATCAGATTGTTGCCCGTGAACAACTCCGCGCCCCCGACGAGCACGAGCGTCAGGCCGAGCGTGAAAACGAATCCGCCGAGGACCCGTATCGTGGCGAAGCTGAGCGTCGGGTCGCTGGCCACGATGGTATAATAGAGCGCTCCGAAGCCGATGCCGCCGCCTGCGACGATTGCGAGCATGAAGGAGGTCAGGAAAGGGAGGTTTGCCTTTTTGACCCCGACCTTTTCGACGGCCTCCTTGATCTCCGCCGGGCTGTAAGCCTGCAGATTGAAGATCGGCAACTGCGGCGAGGGAGACGGCTCGGGCATGCTGGAACTCACCCGCCCGCATTGCCTAGCGTGAGAAGCCCGACGATTTGCACGGCGATGACTTTCACCAGCGTCATTGACGGGAAGATCATCGCATAGCCGATGTCGGGCCGCTCGGTCGGCGCCATCTTGGTCGAGTAGACGAGGATCGCGGGATTGCCCGTCGCTCCAGAGGCCACGCCGACGAGGTCGTCATAGGGAATCCGCATGATGAAATGGCCGACCAGCAGCACGATGGCGACGGTGGTGAGGAGAACGGCGGCGCCGATGAACAGCATCGTGAAGCCGGATTCGGTGACGGTGCGGACAAAAGGTTGCCCGGCATTGACGCCGACGGTGGCAAGAAAAATCGCGAGGCCGAAATTTCGTAGCACGATGTTGGCGGGCAGAGGCATGGTCCAGAGCATCGGCCCCGTGCGGCGCAATTTGCCCAGAATGAGCGCAACGATCAGCGGCCCGCCGCCGATGCCAAGGGTCACGATACCCACGCCGGGGATCGGAATCGGGATCAGGCCGAGGAGAACGCCGAGCACCATTCCCAGGCCGAGCGAGACATAGCTGAACTCGGCAGTCGCCTTGACGGTATCGCCAAAGTACTTGCGGATTTCTTCCTTGCGCTCCGGCGGCGTCAACACGCCGACCCGGTCGCCAAATTCCAGCATCAGGTCGGGCGAGGGCACGAGGTCGGCATCGTAGCGCCGAACATGCAGAAGGTGCGTCGGAAAGCCTGAAGGCATCGGCAGGCTGGAAAGCGGCACGCCGACCACGTTGGCCTTGCCGACGAACACCCTGATGTAGTCGAGGTCAGACCTGTCGCTGGCCAGCCGTCCCGGTTCCAGCTTCCCGAGCCTGCCGGCGGCGTTCGCAATGGCGTCCTGGCTTTCGGCGACCACCAGTACCGCATCGCCGGTGGACAGCACGGTCTCGCCCACGGGAACGATGTTCTGTCCTGCCTTGCGAACCATCGTCACCTGGACATCATGCAGGAACTCCTTGGTCAACTGATCGAGCGTGCCTCCGGCAAAGGCCGCGCCGATGGAAATCTCGCCCATGTGAAAGCGCTGCACCTTGGCGGGAAATTTCGGCTGCACCATCCGCGTCATGAAGTAGATGCACAGAATGGGACCAATCACGCCGAACGGATAGGCGATCGAGTAGCCGATCGAAGGATCCTTGCTCTTGGTGACGTCAAGCGCCGCCTGAAGTGTCGCGGTGCTCGTCATCGATCCCGCGTAAAGGCCGAGCGTATGGCCGGTCTTGATTCCGAAGGCGTGACCGAGCCCGAGCGCCACGGCAAGGCCGGCGAGGCACGCGACAAGCGCCAGCAAGTTGTATTTCCGGCCCGACCCGACGATGCCTTCGAAGAATTGCCGGCCGTAGAGAATCCCGATGCCGTAGAGGAACATGATGAGGCCGGTCAGCCCGATCGGACCGATGATCTGGGCTTTCGGCGCGAATGCACCGATGGCGAGGCCGACAAAGAGCACGGCGCCGACGCCGAGCGAGAAGCCGAAGATATTGATCTGGCCGACCAGATAACCGACGCCGATCGCCAGAAACGCCGTCAGGATCGGCTGGCTGCCGATGATATCGCGCGCAAGATCAAGCATGTCCCTCTCCGGAGCGAATTCGTATGCAGTCAGCGGGCTCGACAGCCCGCCTCGCGAAATTGGCCGATAACCCGGTCAATCAGCGCGCGCGAAGGCGGTGGCGTATCGTGATGCCTGTATTCGAGCCCCATCGCCTTCCACTTGAAACTGCCCATCTGATGGAAGGGCTGCACCTCGACCCATTCGACGTTCTTCATCGGCGCGACGAAGCGGGCGATCCCTTCGACATTCTCGGGATCGTCGGTCGCGCCGGGTACCAGGGTGAAGCGAACCCACACGGGCTTTGAGATCGACGCGAGGCGCTCTGCGAAGCGAAGCGTCGGCGCGATATCCCGACCGGTCACCCGGCGGTAGGTCTCGGGGTCGGAGCTCTTGATATCGAGCAGCACGAGGTCAACGACCCCAAGAAAGGCATCGTCAGCGCGGTCGCCGAGGAAGCCAGACGTCTCGATCGCCGTGTGCAGGCCCATCGCCTTGGCGCCCGCGAAAATGCGCTTCGTGAAGGCAAGCTGCACCATCGGCTCGCCCCCGGATATCGTCAGGCCACCGCCGAGGCTGCGCAGCGATGGAGCGAAATCGCCGAGCCGCCGCAGCACCTGTTCGGCCGAAACATAGGTTCCGTCTTTGAGGTGCCAGGTGTCCGGGTTGTGGCAGTAGGTGCATCGCAACAGGCAACCCGAGACGAACAGCACCACGCGCAGGCCGGGGCCGTCGTAGCGGGATGACGTCTCGTACGAATGGCAGTATCCGAACGCGCCGGCTTCGTCCTTGAACGCGTCCTCATCCGGCGCATCCGGCGAGATACCGGTACGGAGGTCGTGGCGACTTCCGGATTCGAGTGCGTGCTCTGTCGACATCCGCGTACCCTCGAGTTCAAATCTGACCGTGGAAGGTGCGACTGATCACATCTCTTTGTTGCTCCGGCGTCAGACGCACGAAATTGACGGCGTAGCCCGACACCCGGATGGTCAGTTGCGGATACTTGTCGGGATTCTTGATTGCGTCTTCCAGCACCTCGCGGTCGATTACGTTCAGATTCATGTGGAAGCCGCCGCGCTCGAAATAGAGGTCGAACGCCTTGGTCGCTTCCTCGATGAGCTGGTCTTCGGACAGATGGGCCTTTCTGCGGCGCGATCGACACGGTGTAGCTGATGCCGTCCTGCGCGTCCTTGTAGGGCAGCTTTGCCACCGACAGGCAGGAGGCAAGCCAGCCATGGCTGTCGCGGCCGTGCATTGGATTGGCGCCCGGTCCGAACGGTTCGCCCTTTCTGCGGCCGTCCGGCGTATTGCCGGTGGCCTTTCCGTAGACGACGTTCGAGGTGATGGTGAGAACGCTCTGGGTGTGCGTCGCGTTGCGATAGGTCGGATGCTTGCGGATCTTCTCCATGAAGGCCGTGACGATCTCCGACGCGATCTGGTCGACGCGGTCGTCGTTGTTGCCGAACTGCGGGCGTCGAGGCATTGCCTTCGTTCTGGTAGTCGACGACCAATCCGCTGGCGTCGCGCGCCACGCGGATCTTGCCGTATTTGATGGCGCTCAGGCTGTCGGCGACCACCGAGAGGCCGGCGATGCCGAACGCCATGGTCCGCAGAATGTCGCGGTCATGCAGCGCCATCTCGAGCCGTTCGTAGAAATACTTGTCGTGCATGTAGTGGATGCAGTTCATGGCATGCACATACGTCTTCGCGAGCCATTCCATGGTGGTGTCGAACTTCGCCATCACGTCGTCGTAGTCGAGGAAGTCGCCCGTGACCGGCATGGTGCGGGGCGAAACCTGGTCGCCGGAGACCTCGTCGCGACCGCCATTGATGGCGTAGAGTAGCGCCTTCGCCAGGTTGACCCGGGCGCCGAAGAACTGCATCTGCTTGCCGAGCCGCATGGCCGATACGCAGCAGGCGATCGCATAGTCATCGCCCCAGAATGGCCGCATCAGATCGTCGTTTTCGTATTGCAGCGAGGAGGTGTCCTTGCTGACCTTGACGCAGTAACGCTTGAAGGCCTGCGGCATGTGGGTGGACCACAGCACTGTGATGTTCGGCTCCGGTGCGGGACCGAGATTGTAGAGCGTGTGCAACATGCGGTAGCTGCTTTTGGTCACCAGCGAGCGTCCGTCCAGATCCATGCCGCCAATGCACTCGGTGGCCCAGTAGGGATCGCCACTGAACAGCGCATCGTAGTCCGGCGTGCGGAGGAAGCGGACGATCCGTAGCTTCTGCACCAATTGGTCCCAGAGCTCCTGCGCGCCGGCTTCATCGAGAACGCCGTCCTTCAGGTCGCGTTCGATGTAGATATCGAGGAAGGTCGATATACGACCGATCGACATCGCCGCGCCGTTGGCCTCCTTGATCGCGCCGAGATAAGCCAGATAAGTCCATTGGAATGCTTCGCGCGCATTGGCTGCGGGCTGGGTGATGTCGCACCCGTAGCGTTTTGCCATCGCGGCGAGGTCCTGCAGCGCGCGTATTTGTTCGGCCAGTTCCTCGCGCAGGCGGATGATGTCGTCGGTTGGCCACATATCGTCGATTTGCGCGCGCTCGTGACGTTTGACTTCCAGCAAACGATCGGTGCCGTACAGCGCCACGCGGCGATAGTCGCCAATGATGCGGCCCCGGCCATAGGAGTCCGGAAGGCCTGTGATGATGCCGGAGCGGCGGCAATTCATGATTTCCGGCGTATAGGTGTCGAAAACGCCGTCATTGTGCGACTTCCGGTATTTGGTGAAGGCCTCGTGAACCTTGGCGTCAGGCTCGAAGCCGGCGGCCTTCAGGCCGTTTTCCACCATCCGCAGGCCACCGAATGGAAAGATCGCGCGCTTGAACGGCTGATCCGTCTGCAGGCCGACGATCACTTCATTGTCGCGGTCGATATAGCCGGCCTCGTGCGCCAGCAAGGTCGAGGGATTCGCCGCATCGACGGCGAGAACACCCTTCTTTCGCTCCTCGGCGAAATAGGGCTGCAGCTTTGCCCAGACGGCCTTGGTGCGCTGCGACGCCGGCGCTAGAAATTTCTCGTCACCTGCGTAGGAGGTGACGTTGCGAACGATGAAGTCGCGCACGTTGATGGAGGATAGCCAGTCCCCCGGCTCAAAACCGCTCCGGCGATCGCCCGCACCGACATCCTTCTTGAGCGCTGCGCTACCCTTCATGACGCCTCTCCCCTTGTCGGATTTCCTTTGGCTTGTGTTCGCGTTCGGGCGGCACATGAGTTCCGTCGCGCGTGGCAAGCTGTGCGAGCATGTACGGAGGTCTTGCAGTCGCTTCTCTTGATCTATGTCAAGCTTGGCAAGCAGAACGTGCGGCGGCGTTACGGGACGATCCGCAACAAGCGGCTTGACGTCGGTCGTCGAGAAGCACCGATACCGTTGACCTAGATCAACGTCCCGGCATCACGCACTCCAATGAATGGGCATAACGGGATCGAACACACCGGAGAAAAGCGATGAGTGCCATGCCAGCAAGCGCAAGTGCCCCGCAGTCCGGGTCTAAATATGACCGTCTGATCGCAATCGCCAAGAGCGTCCCCACGGTGTCGACCGTCGTCGTATATCCCTGTGATGAAAGTTCGCTCCGCGGTGCGATCGAGTCGGCCGAGGCCGGGATCATCCAGGCAACGCTCGTCGGACCCGCCGCCAGGATCAGGGATGTTGCTGCGCGGCACAAGCTGGACATTTCGGATTGCGAGATCGTTGACACGGCGCCGACCGAAGCGGCGGCCGCCACGCGGGGTGTCGAACTGATCCACGCAGGCAAAGGCGAAGTCTTGATGAAGGGCAGCCTGCACACCGATGAGATTATGCGCGCCGTCACCGCAAAGGTCGGAGGACTTCGAACCGACCGGCGCATCAGCCACGTCTTTGTCATGGACGTGCCGGCCTACGCCGACACCATATTCGTGACCGATGCTGCCATTAACATCTTCCCGGACCTCGATGCCAAGCGGGATATCGTCCAGAACGTCGTCGATTTGTTCAACCAGGCCGGTTTCGGTACGACGCCGCCACGCGTCGCAATCCTGTCGGCGATCGAAACCGTCAACTCCAAGATTCCGTCCACCATCGAAGCGGCCGCTTTGTGCAAGATGGCCGAGCGGAAGCAGATAACCGGAGCGCTTCTCGACGGACCGCTTGCGTTCGATAACGCGATCGACCTCGAAGCGGCGCGCATCAAGGGGATCAAGTCGGAGGTGGCGGGCCGGGCACAGATCCTGGTCGTTCCTGACCTGGAATCCGGCAATATGCTGGCGAAGAATCTGATCTATTTCGCCAAGGCCGACGCTGCGGGCATCGTGCTCGGGGCGCGCGTGCCTGTCGTGCTGACCTCCCGGGCGGACTCGGCGCGGTCGCGTATGGCGTCTGCGGCGGTTGCGGCTCTTCATGCTGATGCGCGCCGACGAAGCACCCCCATCGCGGCCGCGTGATCGCCATGGACACGATCCTGGTCGTCAATGCTGGTTCCTCCAGCGTCAAATTCCAAATCTTCGCGGTGGATGGCGAGGGTGGGCTGCGGCGGCAGATCAAGGGCCAGATGGATGGGATCGGCAGCCGGCCGCGCCTGCGGGCCAGCGGGCCGAAAGGCGATCCGCTGGCCGACCGCGCCTATCCGATCGAAAGCGTGGCAGATGTGCCAGCCGCCATGGCGGTCGCAGGTGCCTGGCTGCGCGACGAGCGCAACATAAATCCCATCGCCGTCGGTCATCGGGTCGTCCATGGCGGGCCGGATCATGCGCGGCCTGTATTGATCGACCACGGCGTGGTGACGCGGCTGGAACGATATGTTTCCCTTGCGCCGCTGCACCAGCCTCATAACCTCGCGCCGATCAGGACGCTCCTTGTCAAATCGCCATCATTGCCGCAGGTCGCATGTTTCGACACAGCCTTCCATCGCGACCATGACGCGCTGGCGGACCATTACGCGATCCCGCACCAGCTTCATGCCGAGGGCATCAGGCGTTACGGCTTCCACGGTCTTTCCTACGAATACATTGCGAAGCGACTGCCGCAGATCGCGCCCGAGATCGCTGGAGGCCGCGTCATTGTCGCCCATCTCGGCAGCGGCGCCTCGATGTGTGCGATCAATGGCGGGAAGAGCGTCGAGAGCACCATGGGTTTCACGGCGCTCGATGGGCTCGCGATGGGGACACGACCGGGCCAGCTCGACCCCGGCGTCGTGCTGTACTTGATTGCCGAAAAGGGCATGTCGGCGTCAAATGTCCAGAACTTTCTCTATCGCGACTGCGGCCTGAAAGGGCTGTCAGGTATCAGTAACGATATGCGCGAACTCGAGACCAGCACGGACCCTCGCGCGGCCTTTGCGATCGATTATTTCGCCTACCGCGTCGCCCTCAACACGGGGATGCTGGCGGCTGCGCTGCAGGGCCTCGATGCGTTTGTCTTCACCGCAGGGATCGGTGAGAACTCTGCTTCGATCCGCACTCGGATTGCCGACAGGCTGGGGTGGCTCGGCCTTGCACTCGATCCGGCCGAGAATGCCAGGCACGCCGCAAAGATATCGCGATCGGATAGCCGCATTCCGGTCTACGTCGTCCCGACCGACGAAGAACTGATGATCGCCCAGCATACGCTTGCCCTGCTCATGAACCGGCAATCTCCCAACCAGGAACGCGCGAGAATGTCATGAATATCCCGGTATTCCCCGAGACCAAGGTCGCCCTGAAAGGCAAAAAGGGACTCATTGTCGGCATTGCCAACGATCAGTCGATCGCCTGGGGCTGCGCCAAGGCGTTTCGTGCGCTCGGTGCCGATATCGCCGTCACCTATCTCAACGAAAAGGCCAAAAAGCACGTCGATCCGCTTGCCAAGGCGCTGGAGGCGCCGATCTTCATGCCGCTCGACGTCATGGTCGAGGGCGAGACGGAGAGGGTATTCGAGCACATCACCAAGGAATGGGGCCAACTCGACTTCCTTCTGCATTCCATTGCGTTTTCGCCGAAGAGTACGTTGCACGGCCGCGTGGTGGACGTCGATCGCGAAGGGTTCCAGAAGACCATGGACGTGTCGTGCTGGTCGTTCATGCGGATGGCGCATCTGGCGGAGCCGCTGATGAAGAACGGCGGCACCATCTTCACCATGACCTACTATGGAAGCCAGATGGTGGTGAAGAACTACAACGTGATGGGCGTGGCGAAGGCGGCACTGGAGGCCGCCGTGCGTTACATCGCGGCGGAACTCGGTCCGAAAGGGATTCGCGTTCATGCCATTTCACCCGGGCCGCTCGCGACCCGCGCCGCGTCGGGTATTCCCGAATTCGACGAACTGATGGACAAGGCACAGTCCCAGGCGCCCACGCGGAGCCTGGTCAGCATCGACGACGTCGGCAGGGCGACGGCGTTTCTCGCGCTCGACGGCGCCAAGCTGATTACGGGCTCGGTGCTCTATATCGATGGCGGCTATCACATTATCGATTGATGGGTGCGGCGAGGCGCACGAGCGGTAGTGCAAGCCGATCACTTCGGCGACGCACGCCGGACGTTGGCCGCCTTCGATCTCGATCATCACGAACCATAATTCAACGTGTTTTTCAGCCCTTTCGGCGATCCGCTCAGCTAAAGCTGCATTTCGGGGACGTCGTCTGGAATATCGAGTTCGGCTTCCGTCACCGCCAGCACCTCGGCGACCCTGATTCCGGGGGCTGTCTCCTGCAGCGTCGCCCTGCCGCCAGGGAAGCTGATCACCGCCATGTCCGTCACCACGAGATCGACCATCCGCGCCGAGGTTAGGGGCAGGTTGCACATGGCGACGATTTTCGACTTTCCCTTGGCGGCGTGCTGCATGGCCACAATGACGCGCTTTGCGCCGGTGACGAGATCCATAGCACCGCCCATTCCCGGCACCATTTTGCCGGGAATCATCCAGTTGGCGAGGCGGCCGCGGGCATCCACCTGAAGACCGCCGAGCACGGTAACGTCGACATGGCCGCCGCGGATCAAGCCGAAGGACATGGCGCTGTCGAAGATGGCCGCGCCGGGCAACGCGCTGATGGACTTGCCGCCGGCGTCGGTGAGGAACGGATGGGCCATGCCCTGCTCGGGGATGGATCCGGTGCCGATCAATCCGTTCTCGGACTGGAAAAAGACCTTCAGACCCTCGGGAACGTAGTTCGCCACCAGCGTCGGAATGCCGATGCCGAGATTGACGAGATTTCCGGGACGAAGCTCGCGGGCCACGCGCCGGGCGATAATGATTTGTGGATCCATAGGTCACCCGTTCGCGACGAGAAAATCGACCAGCGGACCTGGCGTGACGACATGATCAGGCGCTATGACGCCGATCGGCACGATATTGTCGGCCGTGACGATCACCGTCTCCGCGGCCATGGCCATCACCGGATTGAAATTGCGCGCGGTCAGCGCATAGGAGAGATTGCCCGCATAGTCTGCAAGGAAAGCGTGCACCAAGGCAAAGTCGGCGTGCAGGGCGGTTTCCAGCAAATAGGGCTTGCCGTCGATCTCGATCTTTTGCTTGCCCTGCTCAACGAGGGTGCCGACCCCTGTCGGCGTTAGCACCCCGCCGAGGCCGCAGCCGCCGGCGCGGATGCGCTCGACAAAGGTCCCCTGCGGTATCAGGTCGACAGTGATCTGCTTGCCAAGCATCTGCCGCTGCGCATTTGGGTTCAGCCCGATGTGGGTACCGATCATGCGCGATATCTGTTCGGTGTCGAACAACTTGCCGACGCCCTTGCCCGGAACGGCCGCGTCATTGCTGATCAGGAAAAGCCCGGTCTTTCTCTGCCGCACCAACTCGTCAAGCAGGCGTTCCGGCGTGCCGACGCCCATGAAGCCTCCAACCATGATGCTGGCGCCGTTCGGGATCATCGCAACGGCTTCTTCGGCGGAAACTGCCTTCATGTCCGGCTCCGACGTCGCCTTCTCCGGAAAGCCTCCCGCACGACAGGGGCGCCACCTTGATCTGGGTCAAGGGTCAGAGCTGTCGTGTTCCGCTTCGCGCCTGATGCCCAAGCTGGCCTTTGTTGATCTGGATCAAGCAACGCCGCCGGCGGGCCTGAATTCTAGGCAAGCGTTCCAATCCATTCGAGTTCCTGGCGATGCGTGGGCCGTTCAGACTCCTGCTGGCAATCGGGGTGGCGCTGGCGTCGCTGGGAGCAATCTCCGAGCGCGTGCGCGAGCCCGGCGTTACCGACAGCGAAATCCGCATTGGCAATCTCATGCCATATAGCGGGAGCCTTGAGGTCTTCGGAGCGATCGGCAAGGCGGAAGCGGCCTATTTCGATTTGCTGAACGAGCGCGGCGGCATCAATGGCCGCAAGGTGCGCTTCATCTCCTACGATGACAAATCCGATCCCGCCTCCGCGCTGGCCCTGACGCGCAATCTCGTTGAGGAAGACAAGGTGCTCCTGGTGTTCGGCTCGTTCGGGACGCCGGGCAATTTCGCCGTTCGCAAATACCTCAATGAAAGCCGAATTCCCCAGTTGTTCGTCGCCTCCGGCGACGATTATCTCAGTGATCCCTCGTCGTTTCCGTGGACCATGGGCTGGCAGCCCTCGTTCCGGGAGGAGGGACGCATCTACGCCAATTACATTCAGGCCTACTATCCGGGAAAGAGAATCGTGGTTCTCTGGCAGAACGACCATTTCGGCAAAGAGATCGTCAAAGGGCTTGAAGACGGGCTCGGTCCCATTGCCCGGATGATCAGGGTCGATATCGCTTACGATCTCAGGGACGAACACCTGGATACTCATGTTTCGATCTTGAAGCGATCGGGCGCGGAAATCCTTGTGTTCGCGGGCGTGCCTTCCAACGCCGCAAAGGTGATCGGCCTGGCAGCTGATCTCAACTGGCGGCCGGTTTTCATCATGAACCAGATGGCCTCGTCGATTGCGAGTGGATTGAAGCCGGCGGGACCGGAGAAGGCCGTTGGCGTGATCACCGCCGCCTATCTGAAGGATGCCGATGACCCGGCCTGGAAGGATGAAACAGGGCAGGGCCGGCTGGCAATCATTTCTGGACAAATATCGCCAGTCCGGCGGCCTGGACGAAAGTGCCGCCATGTTCGGATACGCAGCCGCCGAGACATTGGCGCAGGTCCTCAGACAATGCGGCGATGATCTATCGCGGGAGAATGTCATGAAGGAGGCCGCGGCCCTGGCCGATTTCCAGGGCTCAGTCCTGCTGCCGGGCATCAGGATCAACACCGGTCCTGTCGAACTTCCGGCCGATCAAGCACCTGAGGCTGGTTCAGTTCGACGGCCGTACATGGCAGCCGATCGGCGATATCCTCGAAACGGCGTTTGCGAATGCCGGCAAGTAGGCGTCAACAGGAACGACATCTCTTCGCGTGGAGGACGCACCATGGCCGATACCGAAAAGCTCTCAGTCGAAAAGGCGCTCAACAAGATACGTGCCGAGGATAGGCCCAAAACGCAATCGGAAAAGCGTGATGAGCAAATGGGGGAGCTTGATGAGGAGATCAAGCGGATGAGAGCGCAGCGCGCACGCCTCGATCGCACCAACGCAAGCGCGATTGAGCATGTAGGGCAGGAATGGCAATCGGCGCGACTCACAGCTTCCGCAATGCTCAGTTTTGAAGGTCGAAGCTAGCCAGCTTCTTGCGATCGCGGAGCACGATCTGGCGTTGATTGTTGCCGATAAAGCTGAGAACGCCGATGCCGTGCAGACGGGACAACGCCCGGGATACGGTTTCCAGTGTCAGGCCCGAGATAATCGGCGATATCGCGGCGGTTCATCGGCAACGCGAGAATGCCGGCCGCGGTCGATCTCCCGTCCATCTCGATCAGGAACGCGGCGACACGCTCCAGTGACGTCTTGCGTCCAAGCAACAGCATGTGGTCTTCCGCGTGCCGAAGATTGCTCGTCGTCATGCTGAGAAGATTGCGGGCGACTGACGCGTCGTTGTCGGCAACACGCTCGAGGCTGCATCGCTTCATCAGCCGGACGGTGGTGTCGACGATCGCCTCGGCGGTGAAGCGGTGGTCGGTACCGATCTCCAGGCCGAATATATCGCCAGTGAGGTGAAACGCACCGATCTGCCGCCGGCCATCCGACAGCAGCTTGTAACTACGCACGGCGCCGATGACGACCTGATACACATAGTCGGCCGGCTCTTTCTCGCCGAAGATCTCGCATCCTTTCCTGTAGCTGAATTCATTCAAACTGACTCTGGCGAGCGAGCCTTCTTCCGGGCAGTTCGAGCCGAGAAGGGCAGGAAATTCCACGGAGGGGGTGTTGACGCGGGCAAACATGAGCCAACTCCTCGCTTGAGCGATACAACTTTGTCGGTGCCGATGCCTCAGGAAGGTTTAGGCGCTTTCGCGGTTTCGTCCCGGAAAAATGGGCAGTGAGCTGGCCATTGTCTCGATAGGGGAGCAGCGGTCCATTGTCCCAAAGGACAGGTAGGGATGCGTCAGTATGGCTGACGTGATACCATGTCTGGTTGTGACTATTCTCGCCGACGCAGAGCGATGGTAGCTTCCAAGGCCATTTCAGGCCTCCGCCATGATCAAAAGCATTTTTTTCAATGGCTTCATTTTCGGGTCGCTCGTGCTGCTTGCGCCGTGCCCGGCGTGGGCGCAGGCGACGCACCTGCACCCGGTCCTCGTGCCGGAACGATTGAGCGCTGGCGAGTCCGGTCAGCCTGCGAACAGCGGGATCGGACTCGGCGAGCGGTCATTGCTTGTTCAATATCGATGGCAAAGCATGGCGATCGGGTCTGCTCTCCTGTTTCAGGCAGGACTGATCATGTTCCTGCTGCATGAGCGCCACTTGCGGCGCGACGCCGAGGCGGAATCGCGCGAAGCGGATGTCCGAGCTTGCACATGTCAACCGCCAGGCGACGGCGGGCGAGTTGTCGTCATCGATCGCCCATGAGCTCAATCAGCCGCTGGGATCCATTCTCGCCAATGCAGAGACCGCGGAGCTGATGCTGAAGTCGGAAAGTCCGGATCTCGACGAGATCAGGGAAATCCTCGCCGACATCAAGCGCGACGACCAGCGCGCCGGCGAAGTCATCCGCCGCCTGCGCGGCTACCTGATGCGAACGCCATTCGAGGCCAAGGACGTCGATCTCAACCGGATCATGGGCGAGGTTTTCAAGTTCCTTTCGGTGCAGGCCGCCACGCGCAATATCGCGCTGTATCTGCAGACCGCGCCCGGCGAACTCCATATCAGGGGCGATCCCGTCCAGTTGCAGCAGGTCATCCTCAATCTGGTCGTCAACAGCATGGATGCCATGGCCGCGATCCCGTATGGCCGCACCGTGATCGGCCGTACCGAATTGAACGGCGGTTCGACGGTCGAGATCTCGATTTCCGATTCCGGTCCGGGCATTCCGCCGGACAAGCTCGTCCACGTATTCGATCCGTTCTTCACCACCAAGGACCAGGGCATGGGGATAGGGCTTTCCATCGCCCGCACCATCATTCTCGCGCACAAGGGCCGGATCTGGGCCGAGAACCAGACCGGCGGCGGAGCCACATTTCATTTCACCCTGCCGCTGGCGGCATAGGAGCGGAGAGTTGCAGGGACGCATTCATATCGTTGACGATGACGACTCCTTCCGTACCGCGATCGAGCGGCGGCTGAAGCTTTCGGGCTATCAGGTGGCGACCTATCCGTCGGCGCAGCAATTGCTCGACCGCTTGCCGGACGAGAACGAGCCAGGCTGCATCCTGCTCGATGTGCGGATACCCGGCCTGAGCGGTCCCGAATTGCAGGGACGCCTGAACGAACTCGGCTCCACGCTGCCGATTGTGTTCCTGACCGGACATGCCGATACGCCGACGACCGTGCGAACCATCAAGGCCGGGGCGGAAGATTTTCTCACCAAGCCGGTTGAATCGGAGCAGCTGATCGGCGCCATCGAGCGCGCCCTGGCGCGTCACGCCAGCCGACGCGGCGAACGGCACAGGCTCGAGGAGATGCGGGGGCTGGTCGCGGCTCTCACGCCGCGCGAGCGCCAGGTCTTCGGTCTCGTCGTGCGCGGCAGGCTGAACAAGCAGATTGCGCATGAGCTGGGCGCGACCGAACGCACGATCAAGGCGCATCGCCATCAGGTGATGGAGAAGATGAAGGTCCAATCTCTCGCAGAACTGGTTTCGATCGCCGAGCGGCTCGGCCTGCTGGGCTGACAGTGCCTGTCCCAAGGGACAATATGCAACACGTTTCGGCGGGCAGAGAAGCTAGGAGGTGCTGAAGGACACGTTTGGCGGCAAGCCGGCCGGACCTACGGAACCTTTGGTTCACTGCGAGGAATTGACGCTGTTTTCCGGGCTGCGCCGGCAATTGAACGTCCATCATCTTGAGAGCCGAAGAACCGTTGACCCAACTGCAACCGCAAATCCGTTCTGGTCGTCGATGATGACGCTTCCATGCTGAAAGGTATGCTGCCGGCTGCTTCGGCAGCACGGCTACGAGTACGGTGCCGTTTGAGACGGGCAGGGCGCTAAGAGATCACGACAACTTCGACCGAGGCCTTTTGCATCATTCTCGACGTAAATCTCAGCGATGGATCGGGCATCGAGCTACGTCTACCAACTGACGGAGCAAGGCATTGCGCTGCCGGTCATCTACATCACCGGAAATGACAGCCACGCCACTCGGATGGCGGCACTGGCCTCGGGCTGTGTCGCCTATCTGACGAAGCCATTCACGGCTCAGGCGCTGATCGAGCCGATTGAAAAGGCAGCGGCTATCGCATAGCGTCCGGCAGAGCTACGTCACTCGTCAATCTTCTGTTCAAAGACCTGCGTCGGCGCACCCTTGCGGACGGCAGCGAAATTCTGAAGCGGCAGCGACGTCGTGACCGCCAGCAGATTGGTGTCGACCACTTCGACTGCGAGGGTCTTGCCGGCCTCCATTTCGCGCAGCAGCGCCGGGGCGGCCAGGTCGCCGGCGATGCAGGTATTGGTCAGGCACCAGGTGAAGGGAATCTTGTATGCCGTTCCCTTGTCGACGTGAGCCTTGACGCCGGGCCTCATATAAAGTCCTACCGGCAGAAACAGTTGCAGCCGGGCGGCGCTGCTGCCCTCGCGCTCGGTGAGGTAAATGCGTAGCGCGGTCTGGCCGGTTTCGAATGTGCCGCTGATGGTGGTGCGGCATACCATCTTCGCACCGCCCGGCTTGAAGCAGAGCTTCTGCCAGTCGCCATATCTTGATATTGCGGGCCTCGCGCTGGCCCCGCGCGGCGAACTCGTCCGCAGCCGCTTTGGCCGCCGTGGGTGGAGCCGGCTGTGCGAAGGGCCGCGTCAGGGCCGATCAGGACGACGGCAACTCCGAAGACGAGGCCGCAACATGATGAATGTTGCATCGCTCCTCACTTGTGCTTGTCGAGGAAGACTGCGACGACCGGCGACCAGATCGGTACGGCGTCCGCCGCGCCCACGAAAAAGTGTCCGTCGCTGCCATGCGGAGGAAACACGTGAAATTCGGCCTTGCCGCCGGCCGCAGTGAAGGCCGCGTGCATTCGCTTTCCAAGCTCGGGGCTGAAATAAGTGTCGTTCTCGATATACATCCACAGCATCGGGACACGGGACGAGCGGCCGAATTCGCCGGCCGCCTCCACGAGCTTGTCAGGGGCGCAATTGTTGTTCGGCTTGCCGTCGACACGGCCGCCGCGGCCTGCGGCAAAGGTGATGATCGCCTTTACCGGCGGGCGGATTGACGCTCGACAGCGCAATCGACGCCCAGCCGCCGGCGGATTGGCCGATGACGATGACGTCGTTGGGCAAGATGCGCCCGAGCTTGTTGGTGTATTCGATGATCCAGAGATTGAGTTTGGCGACGGCGAGGCCGGCATCGACGGAAATTGGGATTGCTGCACTTCCCTACCTTGGAAAAGAAAACGCCGCTGAACAGTCCAGTCTTCGGCGACTTCGACGGCGGCGGCGCCATAGCCCGAGCCGGCCGGCGCCACCACCATGTAACCCCGGCGGGCGAACCACATGGCGGCATCGCGAAATTCGACCAGCGGGAAGAAGCTGCGCTGCACGGGATCGAGCGACACGCCGTGATTCATGATCGCAAGCGGGAAGGGGCCATTGCCGACCGGCCGCACCACGTAAGCGATGGTCGGCCAGGGAAGGGGTAGCGCCCACACTTCTTCCTGCAGGCGCGGCTGATCGTCGGCCGCCACCGCGGGCAATGACGCGACGACAATGACGGCAATGATCAGGAGACAAAACCTACTCATGCCTTTGCTCCGGCTTGGATGCCCGGTTCGAGTCTTTTCCGTCCCTGGGCCGAGAGGTTGATTTGAATCAACGAACCGTCGGTCTGGCAACGACGGGGCTCCAGGGTTGATTCATCCGGAACCCATTGATTCAGATCAATCCAGCCCAGGGTCTCAGGGCTGCTTATGGCTGGATGAGCTCGAGCGTATCCGCGACGTCTGCCGCCGATCCCTCGGTGCGCCGCGAGGAAATCCTGCCGGTCGCGCTGCTGCGGCGTGCTGGTCTTGCTGCTTTGCGACACCCCGCTGGCGACCGACGCGTCGCGGAGAGGAGGTACGGCATGGTGCCGAAGTGGGCGAAGTTCTTTCCTCCGGCGGAATGGCTCATCGGATACCGCGCATCCTGGTTGCTTCCCGATGTGACGGCGGCGTCACGCTCGCCGCCTACGCGATCCCGGTGTCGCTGGCCTATGCCGCGCTTGCCGGGCTGCCGCCGCAGGTCGGCGTCTACGGCTATATGCTCGGCGGCATCGGCTACGCGCTGCTCGGTTCCTCGCGGCAGCTCGCGGTTGGACCGACCTCGGCGATCTCGCTGATGATCGCGAGCACGGTTGGAACGCTCGCCGGCGGCGACGCCGTCCGCTATGCGCAGATTGCGAGCATATCGGCGCTGGCGGTCGCCGCGCTCTGCCTCATCGCGTGGCTATTCCGGCTGAGCATGCTGGTCCGCCTGATCAGCGACAGCATTCTGGTCGGCTTCAAGGCGGGCGCGGGACTGACCATTATGATGACGCAGCTGCCGAGCCTGTTTGGCGTTGCCGGCGGCGGACGGAATTTCTTCGATCGTCTGGCTACGCTTGTTGGACAGCTCGATGCGATCCACTGGGGCGTGCTGGCGTTCGGGCTTGTCGCGATCTTGCTGCTCCTGCTCGGCGAGCGCCGGTTCCCGGGCAGGCCGGTGGGACTGGCGGTCGTCATCCTGTCGATCATTGCGGCAACGGCACTCGGCCCGTCAGCCTTCGGCATTCCGGTTACCGGCGCGATCCCGAAGGGCCTTCCGAGTTTTGCCCTGCCGACCTTCGGGCTGCTGGAGTTCGACGAATTGTTTCCGCTCGCCGCCGGCATCCTGCTGCTCGCCTATGTCGAAGGCGTGTCCGCCGCGCGAAGCTTTGCGACCAAGCACGGCTATCCCCTCGACGTGAGGCAGGAGTTCCTGGGACTGGGCGCCGCCAATCTCGCGGTATCGTTGGGCCATGGCTATCCCGTCGCGGGCGGACTATCGCAATCCGCCGTCAACGACCAGGCGGGCGCGAAGACGCCGCTCGCGCTCGTCATCTGCGCCGTCACGCTCGCGGTCTGCCTGCTGTTTCTCACGGGGCTATTGACCAATCTGCCCAAGGCCGTGCTGGCGGCGATCGTCTTCACCGCGGTCTACAAGCTCGTCGATGTTGCGGCCCTTGTCCGCATGTGGCGGATCAGCCGGATCGACTTTTATGCGGCGGCGATCGCGCTGGTCTCGGTGTTGCTGCTCGGCATCCTGCAAGGCATCCTTCTTGCGGCGATCGCTTCCATATTCCTGCTGCTGGCACGGGCTTCGCAGCCGAATGTTGCGTTTCTCGGCCGCGTGCCGAGGAACCGGCCGCTACGCCGACAGCGCGCGGAACCCTGATGTCGAGCCGCTCGCCGACGTGGTTGCATTCCGGCCGGAGGCTTCGCTGCTCTATATCAATGCCGAAACGGTTCGCGACACCGTGCTGGCAAAGGTCGATGCGACGCCCCGAACCAGGCTCGTCGTCTGCGGTCTCTCGTCCTCGCCGTTCATCGATCTGGCGGGCGCAGGAATGCTGAACGATCTGCACAGCGAGCTCTCTTCTCGCGGCATTGCCTTCGAGATCGTCGGGGCCCGCGGGCAGGTTCGGGACGTGCTGCAGGCCGACGGCATGGCGGAAAAGATCGACAGCGCCAACTGGACGCGAAGGATGGACAGTCTGCTCGGCGACTTGAGAGCCGGCTGATCGCGTTGTACCGCGGCGCGGCGGGAACGCGAGTGCGCCGTTCCTGGAGGTGCTTCCGTTGACTTGGATCAAGAAACGCGACCGGGGCAGGGACGAGCATCGCGCAAATGCCCGCAGCACCGGTGATCCAGGCTCAAATCAAAAAAGGAAGTACAATGAATAGATATCGGAGGAATAGTGCTGACCGCGGCGCTGGCATTTCTGGCTTCGGCCGGGTTGACAACGCCGACCCATGCGGAGGTCGGCCAGGTCGCGGTTGTCTTCACCAAGGGCGGCTTCATCGTCGGCGTCGGTGGCAGGCGAGGGCGTGCTGATTTTCCGCGGCAAGAGATATCCATTCACGGTGTCGGGGATGAGCGTGGGATTCACGATCGGAGCCTCGACCAGCAAGTTCGTGGGCAGGGCGCTAAATCTTCGAAGCCCGGGCGATCTGGCCGGCAGCTATGCCGTGGGCGGGGCCGGCGGCGCGCTCGCGGCGGGCGCCGGTGGCGTGCAGTTGCAGAATGCCAACGGCGTGATCCTGCAGCTCAGTGGACCACGGATCGGAGTGGAAGCCTCTGCGGCCGTGGGCGGCGTCACCATCACGATGCGATGATGACGGCGGGGATCCGCCTTGCGCCGTTCCCCGCTCGCTGCGATCCTTGCCCTCGACTGGCTAGTAGCGTTCCTCGAGGAATTTCATGCGCCGCAGGCTGGCCTGGTCGTTGTAGCTGCCCTTGCTGGATCGCTTCGGCAGCTTGACCTTGTTGGGGGCCATCCTCTTGTAGGGGATCGACTTGAGGATATGCGAGATGACGTTCAGGCGCGCCCGCCGCTTGTCGTCGGAGCGGACCAGCCGCCACGGCGCGTGTTCGGTGTCGGTCGCCTTGAACATCATGTCACGCGCCCGTGAGTAATTATACCAACGGCCGAACGACTCGGTATCCATCGGGCTCAGCTTCCACTGCCGCAACGGATCCTCGATCCTGGCCTTGAAGCGGGCTTCCTGTTCCTCCATCCCGACTTCAAGCCACAGCTTGATCAGGATGATGCCGGCGTCGACTGCGAATTTTTCGACCTGTGGGCACAGTTCCAGGAAACGCTTGTGCTCGGCCGGGCTGCAGAAACCCATGACATATTCGACACCAGCACGGTTGTACCAGCTGCGATCGAAGATCACGATCTCGCCCCCGGCCGGAAATTGTTCGATGTACCGCTGCAGGAACAGCTGGCTCTTCTGCCGGTCGGAGGGCGCGGGCAGGGCGCAGACGCGGAACACCCGCGGGCTGACCTTCTCGGTGAGGGCCTTGATGGTGCCGCCCTTGCCCGCGGCGTCGCGGCCCTCGAACAGGATGATCACCTTGAGCTTCTGGGCCTTCACCCATTCCTGCAGATGGCACAGCTCGACCTGCAGCTTGCGGAGCTGCTTCTCATAGGCCTTTCGTTTCATTTTCGACGAAGCGTCGTCCGTGTCCATTCGCTATGAACCCTTTCCGACTAAGACCGACGCGGAACGGCTAGCCGTCCCAGCTGATGGTGATGGCGATGTCGCCCGGTACGCCGCCGGGAAAGTCGATGATCTGGTAACTGATGCGATAGCCGCGCGGCTGCAGATAGTCGCTCCAGAGCTGGTAGATTTCCTTCGGAATGCCGGTCAGCGTGGTCTCCCAGCCCTTTTCCATCTGGTTGATGGCGCGGCCACGGTCGGTGCACAGCGTGTTCGGAAATCGGTAGACCTGCACCTCTGACAGGCCGTTGCGCACCGCGCGCTGGATGACCGTAGAGGCGAGCTGGACCTTCTCGTCTTCGGTCAGGCCCGACGGCTGGCTCAGCTTATCGATCAAGGCGCGCTTCTCGGCCTCGGCCGCCGCCAGCCGCTTGGCGTGCTGGTCGGCCTTTTCGGCCTCTTTCAGGGCAGCCTGTTTCTGGATTTCCTTCGCACTGGGGATCAGGTCGTCGATCTTTGGCATGGCAAGCCTCTCCTGAAATGACCGTATGACGCTTCGGCGTTCCAAGGTTAGGGCCGCCGTTAAGGGGCGCCCCTTGATCCAGATCAAGCACCGCCGGGACGTGGCTCACACTGTGCCGGGCACGGCTGCGGCACTCATGGCGAGAGGGAGACGAGACATTGAGCGACCAGATTCATCCGGCAGCGCCTCATCATCTGCCGTTCTTTATTCCCGGACCGGACGGCTCGGACACGCTGATAGTGGTGACGGGCATTTTTCTGGTAGCGGTCGTTTTCTGGGTGGGTACGCTGTACTGGAAGCTGCACAGCCTGCCCGAGCGCATGGCGCACAAGACGCACAAGCTGCAATTCGAGATTCGTCGCCGTTCTCGGCCTGATCTCGCTTTTCACCCACATGCATATCTTCTGGATCGCCGGTCTCTTGCTCGCCATGATCGATCTGCCGGATTTCGGCACGCCGATGCGCAGCATCGCCGATTCCGTCGAGCGCATTGCGGACGCCACGCCGGGCCCGCCCCCTGCCGAGGCCGAACGGAGGAGACCGCCTCGCTCGACAATCCCGACGCATGGATCGCTGCAGCAAGGAAAAGGTGCACGACCATGCTTGAGCTGATGATCTGCTCGCTCGTGACGATCCTGCCGGACTACCTCTATCGCCGGTATGCGCAAGGCAGGCGGTTCGGCCACGAGATCACGTTCTTCTCGGTCTGGTACGAACTGAGGTGGGGCATCACGGGTTGCCTGATGCTCACGATCGGGCTGATCACGATGATCTTCTACTATCATCCCTCGACCACGACGGCGGCGATCTACTTCAGGACGGTGCCGATTCTGCCTGAAGGCTCCGGCCGCGTCGCCGAGGTAAACGTCGGCTTCAGTCAGGCCGTGAAGAAGGGCGATGTTCTGTTCAGGCTCGACAGCGTCGAAGCAGCAGGCCGCGCTGGAGACGGCCAGACGAAAGATCGCCGAGGTCGACGCCTCGCTGATCAGCGCCCGCTCCGACGTCGTCAAGGCCGAGGCACAGATAGGAGAGGCGAAAGCTTCCTATCAGCAGGCGAAGGACGAACTGGAGGTCAAGAGCGAGCTGCAGCGGCGCAATCCCGGCATCGTGCCGCAGCGCGATATCGAGAAGCTGCAGGTGCTGCGTCGATCAGCGGCAGGCCGGCATGGACGCTGCGAATGCGGTCAAGGAATCGGCGTCGTTGCGCGTCTCCACGCTGCTGCCTGCCGAGAAGGCGAGCGCCGAGGCCGCAATGGCACAGGCGCAGGTCGATCTCGACAAGACCTTCGTTCGTGCCGGTGTCGACGGGCGCGTCGAGCAATTTGTCGTTCGTCCCGGCGATGTCGTCAATCAAATGATGCGACCGGCCGGAATATTGATACCGGACGGCGCGGGCCGAAACGTGCTGCAGGCCGGATTCGGTCAGATCGAGGCCCAGGTCATGAAGCCGGGCATGATCGCCGAGGCGACCTGCATCTCGAGACCCTGGGTGATCATCCCGCTGGTCGTTACGAGCGTTCAGGACTACATCGCCGCCGGCCAAGTTCCGCTCCGGCGAGCAACTGATCGAGGCGCAGAACCTGCAGCGGCCGGGCACGATTCTCGCCTTCCTGGAGCCGCTCTACAAGGGCGGGCTTGCCGGCGTCACGCCGGGCAGCAGCTGCATCGTCAATGCCTATACCAGCAATCATGACGTGATCGCCGACCCCAAGACCGGCACGATGAAGGGCTTTGCCCTGCATGCCGTCGATGCGACCGGGCTCGTGCATGCGCTGCTGCTGCGCATCCAGGCACTGCTGCTGCCGATCAAGACGCTGGTGCTGAGCGGACATTGAGGCAAACGCGATGAAGATAAAACGTCGTAACGCTGCGCTTTTGGTGCTCCTTTGCGGCACGTCCCTTGCGGCTGCCGGACGAGGCCGCAGCCTTCGATCTCAATGGTGCGTGGGCGAGCGATGCCGACAACTGCGCCAAAGTATTCGTCCGCAAGGGCGCGCAGATCACCTTCACCGACATGTCGGACGTCTATGGCGGTGGTTTCATCATCGAGGGTGACCAGATCACCGGAAAATTTGCGCGATGCCGTATCAAGGCGAAGAAGGACGACGGCGCAACGATCAATCTGGTCGCGGCCTGTGCGCTCCGACATCATGCTGCAGAATGTGCAATTCAGTCTCAGGGAAGTCGACGCCAACACGGTGATCCGGATGTTCCCGGGCATGGGCGGCATGGAAATCAGGTATGCGCGCTGTCCCGCGCCCTAGCGGATAGAGTTGCATGTCGGGCAGGGCGTCGTGGACGGCGTCGAGTGCGAACATCTCGCGTTTCGCGGCCCCGACACGGACTGGCAGATATTACGGGTCGGGTTGCGTCCAGGCGGTCGATGCCTATGGCCGGGTCGTGACGCGCTGCTAGAGCCGAGCAAGACTAGGTGCCGATTCGCGACAGTTTCCTGACCCGTTGAATTGTGCTGCTATGGACCAGTCCTTGTGCCGTGCAGCAGGATGCAAAGGCAGTGAACGGCCGCGAACCGATCCCGGACCGAAAGCGACGCCAGGTCGAGCGATCTGGCGCCTCTGTTTGCTGTTGTCCGTCGTCCTCCTGCTACGTGTTCCTGCGAACGCCGCGGTCCCCGGCGCAAAGCGGGTGTTGATCCTTCACTCCTTCGGCAATGATTTCAGGCCGTGGGGTGAATATGCAAGGACGATACGTTCCGAATTGACCCGGCAGTCGCGATGGCTGCTGGATATCCAGGATCATTCGCTGGTGACGGCGCGGTCGAGCGACGAAAATCCGGAGATCCCGTTTGTCGAGTATCTGAGCGCACTTTACTCCACGCGACGGCCGGATCTCATCATTTGCATCGGCGCACCGGCTGCGAATTTCGTGCAACGGCACCGCAGCCGGCTATTTCCCGCGATACCGATGCTGATGACGGCCGTCGAGCAGCGGCGCATCCGCTTCGACAGCCTCACCGAGAACGATACGGTGGTGGCGGTGAAGCATGATTTCGCGGCTTCCATAGATACGATCCTCCGCGTTTTGCCGGACACCAGGAACATCGTCGTGATCAATGGCGCCTCTCCCAATGAGAGGTTCTGGCTGGAGCGAAATGCAGAGGGAGCTCAAGCCGTTCGAGGACCGGGTGCGATTCCAGTGGTTCGAGGACACACCTTACGAGACGATCCTGAAGCAGGCGACGTCGCTGCCGCAGGATAGCGCGATCTTCTGGCATTTGATGAATGTCGATGCCGCGGGCGTCGTTTACGAAGGAGATACCGGACTAAAGCAAGCTCCACGACGTCGCCAATGCGCCGATCTTCTCCTACGATGACGGCTTCTTCGGTCAGGAAATCGTCGGCGGGCCGATGCACTCCGTGTCGGAGACAAGCCGGAAGACGGCAACCGTGGCTGTTCGCATTCTGGGTGGAGAGACGGCGGGATCCATCAAGACCCCGTCGACGGGCTATGCAGCGCCGAAATTCGACTGGCGGCAACTCCAACGCTGGAAGATCGCCGAGAGCCGTTTGCCGGCTGGCAGCCAGGTCTATTTTCGGGAGCCGTCCGCCTGGGAAAAATACCGCTGGCAGGTGGCGACTGTCAGCTCGGTGGTCGTGTTCCAGGCCATGCTGATCGCTGGCCTGCTGTATGAACGGCGGCGCCGTCAATTCGCCGAGGTCGAAGCACGCCAGCGCATGGCGGAGCTTGCCCACGTCAACCGCTATTCGATGGCGGGCGAACTGACCACGTCGATCGCGCATGAACTGAACCAGCCGCTGGGCTCCATTCTCGTCAATAGCCGAGACTGCGGCGCTGATGCTCGAACGTCGCCGTCGCTTGACGTAGCTGAGCTGAAGGAAATTCTTTCCGACATCAGACGCGACGACCAGCGTGCCGGCGAGGTAATCCGCCGGCTGCGCAGCCTTCTGAAGCGGGTGCCGTTCGAGGCGAGGGAAATCGATCTCAACGAAGCGGTGGCCGACTCCATTGATCTCGTTTCGGGACTTCTACATGCCCGCGGAGTAACCCTTGTCAGTGCGCTTGCTCCCGGGATATTGCCGGTGCGTGGCGATCGCATTCAACTGCAGCAGGTCTTTCTCAATCTGGTCGTCAATGCAGCCGACGCGATGGCGCATCTCGACAAGTCGCAGCGCAAGATTGTCGTGCGAACCGCACAGAATGGCGATTCGGCCGAGATCGAGATCGTCGACAGCGGCCCGGGCATCCTGGCCGAAAAGCTCGGCGAGGTGTTTGAGCCGTTTTACACGACCAAGCCGAACGGGATGGGCATGGGCTTGTCGATCGCCCGCACCATCGTCGAGGCGCATGACGGCGAGATTTCCGTGAGGAACCAGGCCGTTCATGGCGCATGTTTCCGGATCACGCTGCCACTTGCCCATTCTCCCGCTTCTTTGAGTATCGCGTCTTGATGTCCATTGAAGCAGACAGCGTGGCGAAAGCGTAAGAGAGCCTTTGCATTGGTGTTCGCTTCAATCTCATCGAGACGGGCAGTGCGCTGGGGCGGCGAAAACTTTCGCATCGGGGAAGGCGGCGGCGCATCGGTTGGAAAACCTGATCCACGACCGCCGGATGGTGCTGGCCATTGCAGGGCACCGCACCGGAACCCGCTCAAGGGGGGAGCCACGCCGGATTCCCTTGATTTTTGTCAAACCTCCGGCCTCAGGGGAGCGGGAAGCTCCGCGGATAACGCGGATGGAGGCAACGATGCTTGGTTGCGGCAAGATGATGCTTGCGCTCGCGCTGCTGCTGACAGCGGCGCCCTTAGCCACCATGGCGCAGACAACAGACAATCAGCCTGCACAGGCAGGCCAGCCGGGGCAATCGACGGAACCGCCCACGCCTTCGCAGCAGGCCCAGGCGCAGGCCGATCCGCTGAAACCCGAGCAGCTCGAGGCGCTGTTCGATCCAGATCAGACCTGGAAGAAAGTCGATGCAGCGAATCCGTGAGCTCAAGACGCGGGCAAGGGCACCGCTGGCTCGGTTCGTCATCGTGGCTCTCCTCGGCATAATGCCGGCAACATCATCGCTTGCGCAGGCGCCAGGCTACGTCCGGGTCAAGCTGGTGAAAGCGGGCCTGATGGTGGGTGCCGGTACCGGCAGTGGCGTCCTGACCTATCGCGGACGCAACTATCCATTCAAAGTGTCGGGCTTCAGCCTGGGTGTTACGGCCGGCGCTTCGGTCAGCCGGCTGGAAGGATGGGCGTCTGGCATCCGGCAAGTCAGCGATTTCGCCGGCACATACAGCTCGGTTGGCAGCGGCGGTGCCTTCGTGGGCGGTATTGGAGGCATTCAGCTGGGGAACACGAAGGGCGTCAAGATCGCACTCCAGGGGCCCCGGGCCGGAATGGAGTTAGCCGCAAACGTCACCAGAGTGAGGATTTCGATGAGGTGAGAATGTACTGCTGATGCGAGCTTCACAATCGAAGTAGCCGAAGGGCCGTTGCGTATGCTCCAACCGAATTCCAACTGCGTAGGCGAGATCGCCGCTCGGGCAGAAGGCGCTGAACTAAAGATGGAAGTGCGGCAAAGCTCCCAGGATTAAGTTCAAGAATGCGCAGACCCATGTATGGGAAGAAGGATGGGGCTGGAAAGAGGAGCCAAAATAACCAAATTAAATCAATGGCCGTGGCGGAAGGGGTGGGATTCGAACCCACGGTACCCTTGCAGGCACGCCGGTTTTCAAGACCGGTGCCTTAAACCACTCGGCCACCCTTCCAGCTCAGGAATTTCCACCGCTTAGCGCAGGAAATTGCGAGGCGCAATGAGAACAGAGTGAGCTTTGGGGCCAATATGGGAGAAAGCTCCCAAACCTTGGCCTCGTCCGTCCTGGCGGCTTTCGACTGCTCCGCGGCGGCAAGCCTCACGGCGGCATTCTGGCGATGAACGTGGTCGAGGAAATTCAACGCTGGCTGCCGAATACGCATCTGGTGATGACTGCGGCGTTCCGGAAGGTTGCAAGCCAAACCAAGAGTGAATTCGATCCGCGCAAATTCCTCAAGCCCGCCATGGACGCGATGCGCGAGCTCTGCCGCGAGCGGTTCGAACAATTGGGCACCGCAGGCAATGCCGCGAAGATCAAAGTGCTTCCACTGTCGGAAATGGCCAGGCGCTATCGCGCAGGCTCGCTCGATCCGCCTATCGGCGGCATGGCCGTCGCAGACGAATAACCAACGCCCACGTTGCCGGACAGGCCGGTCGAGGGCGGACGCTGCGGTGGCAATGAGCGTGGTAGCGGCATCGGCTGCGGCGGCCGAGACGCCGCCACCGGAACAGGTGGAGCTGCGCCGCGAATTCAACGAGGTAGGCATCGGCGACGTGCTCGATCAGCTCGATCGTGAGCTTATCGGGTTGAAGCCGGTCAAGACCCGTATCCGCGAGATCGCCTCGCTGCTGCTGATCGAACGCATTCGCAAGCGCATGAACCTCATCTCCGAGGTTCCGACGTTGCATATGTCCTTCAACGGCAATCCCGGGACTGGAAAGACCACCGTCGCGCTGCTGCTCGCGATCGCCGAGCTGATGCTGCGGGACATGAACTACAGGTTCAGCGCGGAGTCGCGGCAGGCCGTCATCCGCTATATTGAGCTGCGCAAGAGCCAGCCTCTGTTCTCCAACGCCCGCTCGATCCGCAACGCGCTTGACCGCATGCGGCTACGCCAGGCCAACCGCCTCGTCGCCGATCTCGATCGGGTGCTGACTGCGGACCAGATCATGTCACTGGAGGCATCGGATGTGCTGGCAAGCAGGGTATTCTTGAATGGATTCAAGGGGTGACGCACGAAGCGCGCTCGAACGCAATGCGGACGTGGCCGCGATGGCAACGCATCTCGTCACTTTTGGAGATGCCTGCCGAACCATCGCCGGCCGCAGACCGCGATCTTCGTCAACGCGATAGGAAAGGGGGGCCGAATCGTCCCGTCATCGGGAGCCGCGGTTTCAGCGGATGCCTTGTCTAGCCGAAGGCCACTGCCAGAAGGCTCGAACACAGCAGCACGAGGCTGGCCGTGGTCAGGGCAAGAAATCCGTTAGAGACAATGTCGTGGTTGCGCATGTTACACCTACCACCGAGATGCTCGTCCGAATTTATTAAAGCTTTCGGAATCCCTGGCTGGAAGCACCAGCTTATTTTCCATCCGGCGCCCGGGGCAATTCCCGACCGCCAGCCCTTCAAATCTCACGCCCTGGAACGATAGCCTTCAAATGCATGGGCTAGAAAAATGCCTGCGCTCACCAGGCCCATCACCGCTGTAACCGTCTCGATCATCGCACAAATCCTTTGCGCCCCCGCGCAATCCACAAAACGACTACAGCCTTGCACAGTCAAAAAGATTCACGGCGCGAAATCGCAATCGGCGGTGAGTGATGATTTGCTGCAACAGATTCCCGGCGAGCGGCACGGAAAGTCTATAACCAACGGCATAGACGCCGTGTATCGAATGGCCGGCCCCCGTAAATCACCGGATGCGCGGTGCAACCTTTCGTTCACCACGCGGAAGCAGATCGTTCACCGTGCAGGGGCGCTCCCCATTTCCGCCGTGTTCCGGTTGCGATATCTTCACGACGCGATGCGGGTGGGGCCGCGTCGGTGGGGTTAAGGCCGTAGTGCTCCGACGTAGGCAGCCGGCCGGTGAAAATGGTAATTGGGGACGATGGGGAATCGACGGACCACAACGATCGTCCTGGCGGCGCGTGCGACCGCTGCCGTGGCCACGTGCCTTCTGCTTGCCAATTGCGCCTCGTCGGAGAAATTCGCCAGCCGAGTCGATCCCAAGTATGGCGTCTCCTCGAGCCCCCGCGTGGTGGCGCTTGGCGAGACCGTGCCGAAGGGCGGCGGAACCTACCGGATCGGCAAGCCATACACCGTCGCCGGCCGGGTCTACGTGCCGGAAGAGGACCCGAACTACCGCGCCGAGGGCATGGCCTCCTGGTATGGCGATGATTTTCATGGCCGGCTGACCGCCAATGGCGAGGTTTTTGACATGACCTCGCTGACCGCGGCCCATCCGACGCTGCCGATCCCGAGCTACGCCCGCGTCACCAACGTCAAGAACGGCAAGTCGCTCGATCGTACGGGTCAATGATCGCGGCCCCTACCACGGCAACCGCCTGATCGACGTCTCCAACAAGGCGGCGGAACTCCTTGAATTCAAAGCAAATGGGGTCGCCAAGGTTCGCGTCGAGTATGTCGGCCGGGCACCCCTTGAGGGTTCCGACGACCGCCAGCTGCAGGCCACGCTCCGCACCGGCGAGCCGGCGCCGTCGCCATCCACGGTCCGGGTCGCTTCGGCCCAGCCGTTCGTGCCCGAAA
This sequence comes from uncultured Alphaproteobacteria bacterium, assembly GCA_963783115.1. GTDB lineage: Bacteria > Pseudomonadota > Alphaproteobacteria > Rhizobiales > Xanthobacteraceae > Bradyrhizobium. Next base: position 85,172 of record CAWAMK010000033.1, read on the forward strand.
TTCCGTCGTCCGCGGGCCGGATCCGGGGCGAGGTTCCGACGCCGGAGGGGCGGCCCTATAACCTCGGCAACAGCTCGGCCGACTATGCTTCGATCAATGCGACCTCGGAAATGTCGGCCTCCAGCCGCTCGCGGGGGCGCGCCGTGCAGAATTCCCGCGCTGTGTCTTACGAAAATGACGCCAGCTACGCCCCGAGCCAGGCTTATTTGCCGGTCGATTCGCGGGGACAAAGCGCGGTCCTGAGCGGCCGCGGGCTGTATTAGCCCTTCAAGAACGCGATCAGGGCGGCGTTGACCTCGTCGGGCCGCTCCTGCTGGATCCAGTGACCGGCCCCGTCGACAATGAGCTTCTGCCGCAGATTGGGCAGCACGCGCTCCATTTCGTTGACCAGTTTGACGCCGATCAGCCCGGTGATGACGCCGTCCTTCGATCCCGCGATGAACAGGGAAGGTTGGTGGATCTGCGCGCCCTGCCATGGCGCGGTCAATTCCCAGTTGCGGTCGATGTTGCGGTACCAGTTCAGCCCGCCGCGGAAGCCGGACGCTTGGTAGATGGCGGTGAAATAGGCGAGGTCGGCCTCGGTCAGCCAGGTCGGCAACGGCCTGGCCGGATCGGAGCCGGCGAGGAAACCGCCCTCGTGCACGAATTGATGGGCGGTCGGGTCGGAGAAGCCGCGCCCGGCCAGCACGGATCGCATGGTCGCGGCGACATCGCGCTCGAATTCGGCCTCGGCCACTCCCGGCGGCTGGAAATACTGCCAGTAGAAATTGGTGATGCCGTTATTCCGCAGGGTTTCCAGCGGCAGACCGCGACCGCGGGAAGGGGGCGGAACGCTGAGGCCGGCGACCTTGGTGAAGATATCCGGCCGGAACATTGCCGCATGCCAGGCGACCGGCGCGCCCCAGTCGTGGCCGACGATGACCGCCTGCTTCTCGCCGAGCGCCGACACCAGCGCGACCATGTCGCCGACATTGTGGAAGATGGTGTAGGCCGCGACATCCGCCGGCGCGCTGGTCCGTCCGAAGCCGCGCATATCGGGGGCCACGACACGGAAGCCGGCGGCGGCGATGGCCGAGATCTGGTGCCGCCAGGAATAGGACAGTTCGGGCCAGCCGTGGCAGAGCAGCACCAGCGGTCCATGTCCCTCCTCGACGACGAAGAAGTCGAGCCCGTTGGCGGAAATGGTGCGTGAGGAGGACATCGCGTTTCCGCCCTGTTTTACGTGTTTTGTCGACAAGGTTTGCCGTGCCGCCACGATACGTCCGCTCGCTGAGCGCTGCAATCCGATCGACAGGGCGGGACAATCCAAAGCCTGTGTTGTTTGCGCTAGTTGCAACTGTTAGAACGCAGCGATTCAGGACATCGCCGATGGCAGCCGAGACTTCCATTTCCCGCAAATCCGTCATCATCCGGTGGCGCGGCCTGATGGCCGCTGTGGTCGTGCTCGCGGTCGGCTGGGGCGGCATCGTCTATGCCGCCAACAACAGCGTGCAGGGCGCGCCGAAGAAGGAAGACGGCGGCTTTGACGGCGATGCGCCGACCGCGATTTTGATCGAAGCCTCGAGCGGCAGCGTGCTGTTCGAGAAGAGCGCGGACGAATTGCGGGCGCCGTCCAGCATGATGAAGCTGATGACGGTGGAGGTGGTCTTCAACGCCCTCAAGGAGGGCAAGGTCAAGCTGACGGACGAGTACCGCATCAGCGAGAACGCCTGGCGCAAGGGCGGCGCGCCGGCCGGCGGCTCGACCATGTTCGCCGTCCTCAACAGCAAGGTGCCGGTGGACGACCTGCTGAAGGGCGCCATCATCCAGAGCGGCAATGATTCCTGCATCGCGCTGGCCGAGGGCATGGCCGGTAACGAGCGGATCTTTGCCGCCGACTTCATGACCAAGCGGGCCCGCGAACTCGGGCTGACCAAGTCGACCTTCGGCAATTCCAACGGTCTGCCGGATCCCGCCAACCGGATGACGGTGCGGGAACTGGGAAAGCTCGCCCGCCACCTGATCCTGACCTATCCCGACATGTACAAACTGTTCGGCGAGAAGGAGTTCACCTGGAACAAGATCCGGCAGCAGAACCGCAATCCGCTGCTGAACTCGCTCAACGGCGCCGACGGGCTGAAGACCGGCTACACCAAGGAGGGCGGCTACGGCATGGTCGGCTCCGCCGTGCAGAACGACACGCGGCTGATCGTCGTCATCAACGGGCTGGAAGATCCCGACGATCGCGCCTCCGAAGCCAAGAAGATGCTGGAATGGGGTTTTCGTAATTTCGAGACGCGCACTTTGTTCGCGGCCAACCAGCAGGTCGGCTACGCAAAGGTGTTTGGCGGCGAAAGCCGCTCGGTGAAGCTGGCCAGCCCCCAGCCGATCAAGGTGATGGTGCCGAAGAACGGCAGCGAAAAACTGATCGCGCGCGTCGTCTATAACGGCCCGGTAAAGGCGCCGGTGCAGGCCGGCCAGCCGGTGGGCCTCGTCAAGGTGTGGCGCGGCGCCAATATCGCCGTGGAGGCGCCGGTCTATGCCGCCGAGGCGGTCGGCACCGGCTCGACCATGCGCCGCGCGATCGACGGCGCCAGCGAACTCGTCATCGGCATGTTCCGCGCGAGCGCGGAGAAGCTCTGAGCATGAACCAGCAAGCGCCGCGGCGGCCCTCCGGGCGCGGAAAGTTCATCACGTTCGAAGGCGGCGAGGGGTCCGGAAAGTCCACCCAGATCAAGAAGCTCGCCGAGCGTCTGGCCAAGGCAAGGCAGCGCGCCATCGTCACCCGCGAGCCCGGTGGCTCGCCGGGCGCGGAAATCATGCGGCACCTCGTGCTGTCGGGTATGGGCAAGCTGCTGGGACCGGAGGCCGAGACGTTGTTGTTCGCGGCCGCCCGCGACGATCACGTTCGCACCGTCATCCAGCCCGCGCTCAGCCAGGGAACGTGGGTGCTGTGCGACCGCTTTTCGGATTCGACGCGCGCCTACCAGGGCCGATTGGGACAGGTGGAGCCGGGCGTACTCAACGCCATGCAGCGCGTCACCATCGGCGATCTCAAGCCCGACCTGACCATCATCCTCGACATCCCCGTCGAAGTCGGCCTGCAGCGCGCGGCGGCCCGGCGGGGCAACGGCGTGCCCGACCGGTTCGAGTCGGAAGACCTGCAATTCCATCAGGGCCTGCGCGACGCCTACCGGCAGATCGCCGCCGATGATCCGAAGCGCTGCATGCTGATCGATGCCAATGCCGACGCTGATACAGTCGCTGACCGGGTCTGGACGGCGGTGCGCGAGCGCGTCTTCGCGGCCGCGAGCCGGGCGAATACCGCATGAGTGCGCGCAAGACCGAGCAGGAGATCGCGGTCAGGCATCCCCGCGAAACCGCCGATCTGTTCGGCCATCGCGAGGCCGAGACCGCCTTGCTCAGCGCCTACCGCAGCGGGCGCATTCCGCATGCCTGGCTGATCGGCGGCCCGCAGGGTATCGGCAAGGCGACGCTGGCCTATCGCATGGCCCGCTTCGTGCTCGCGAATGCCAACCCCACGTCGCCAGCGGTGCAGCGCGCCGGAGACGCTGGCGGTCGATCCGGATGATCCCGTCGCGCGGCAGATCACGGCTGGCGCGCATGGCGGGCTGTTGGTGCTGGAGCGGGGCTTGAACGATCGCGGCGTGATGCGGACGGTGATCACCGTCGACGAGACGCGGGAGACGATTTCGTTCTTCGGCTCGACCGCGGCGGTGGACGGCTGGCGTGTCTGCATCGTCGACACTGTCGATGAACTCAACCCGAACGCCGCCAACGCGCTGCTCAAGATCCTCGAAGAGCCGCCGCAGAAATCGCTGTTCCTGCTGGTCAGCCATTCGCCGGCGCGGGCGTTGCCGACGATCCTGTCGCGCTGCCGCAAGCTGCCGCTGCGGCCGCTTTCGACCGACGACGTCATTCGCGCGGCCTCGAGCGCGGCGGGCATCGCCCCCGATGATCCGGCACTGGCGGAGGCGGCAGCCGCCTCGGAGGGCAGCGTGTCGCGCGCGCTGACGCTGCTCGGCGGCGACGCGCTGAAACTGCAACAAAAGACCGCGGCGTTGCTGGCGACGCTGCCGCAGGTCGATCCACGCGAGCTGCATGCGCTGGGCGAGGCGCTGGGCACCAGCGACCGGGTGGCGCTGGCGGCTTTCGTCGACGGCATCGATCGCTGGATCGGCGAAAAGCTGCGCACGGGCGACGCCAATGCGAATTTGCCCCGCCTTGCACGGCTGGCCGAGGTATGGGAAAAGATCGTCCGCGCCGCGCGCGACACCGAATCCTATAATCTGGACCGAAAACCGCTGGTTTTCTCGGTGTTTGGGATGCTCGCGGAAGCGACGCGGTAACGCTCAATCCGACAATTATCCCTGATATCGTTGCGTTGAAAAGGAATTCGTGGTGGCGAAGGCTGGAAAGAAAGCTTCGAAAAAGCGCAAGGCGAAGAAGGCCCAGAAATCGCCGCCCGCGCGCGCCGGCAAGAAGGCCGCGAAGAAGCGCGCCGCCAAAAAGGGCGCGGTCAAGCGCGGCCGTGCCGTGAAGAAGGCCGCCAAGGCGTCGAAGAAAACCGCCGGCAAGGCCGCGAAAAAGTCCGCCAAGAAGGCCGCCAAGAAGGCCGTGAAGAAAGTCGCGCCGAAGGCTGCCAAAAAGCCGGCAAAGAAGTCCGCGCGCAAGGCGACGAAACCGCAGGCGGTCGCGTCGCAAGAAGCAAGCCCCGTCGCACAGAAAGCCGCGCCCGTCGTCAAACGTGCAAAGCCCGCCACGCCGCGTGCAAAACCGGCTCCCGCGCCGCAGCCGGTCGTCGCCGCCGAGCGCAACACCTATTTCATCACCACCGCGATCGCCTACCCCAATGGCGTTCCGCATATCGGCCACGCCTATGAGGCGATCGCGACCGACGCGCTGGCGCGGTTTCAGCGGCTCAACGGCAAGGATGTGTTCTTCCTGACCGGCACCGACGAGCACGGCCTGAAGATGATACAGACCGCCGATAGCGAAGGAATTGCCGTCGCCGAACTCGCCGCGCGCAATGCCGGCCGGTTCAAGGAGATGGACGAGCGACTAAATGTTTCGTTCGACCGCTTCATCCGCACCACGGAGCCTGATCATCATCGTTCGGTCCAGGCGGTCTGGAACCGGATGCAGCAGAATGGCGACATTTACATCGACACCTATGCCGGCTGGTATTCGGTGCGCGACGAGGCCTATTACGCCGAGGAAGAAACCGTTCTCGGCGAGGATGAGGTGCGCCGCGGCCCGCAGGGTTCGCCGGTCGAGTGGGTCGAGGAGAAGAGCTACTTCTTCAAGCTGTCCGCCTATCAGGATCGATTGCTGGCGCTCTACGAGGGGCAGCCGGATTTCATCGGTCCGGATTCGCGCCGCAACGAAGTCATCAGTTTCGTCAAGGGCGGCCTGAAGGATCTCTCGATCTCGCGCACGACGTTCGACTGGGGCGTCAAGGTGCCGAACGATCCTGAGCACGTGATGTATGTCTGGGTCGACGCATTGACCAACTACATCACGGGCGTCGGCTTCCCCGACGAGAGCGCGGACAACTGGCGCTACTGGCCGGCGGACGTGCACATCATCGGCAAGGACATCATTCGATTCCACGCGGTGTACTGGCCGGCGTTCTTGATGTCGGCCGGCATCCCCGTGCAGAAGCGGGTCTATGCGCACGGCTTCCTGTTCAACAGGGGCGAGAAGATGTCGAAGTCGGTCGGCAACGTCGTCGATCCCTTCAATCTCGCCGACCAGTATGGCGTCGACCAGGTGCGCTATTTCTTCCTGCGCGAGGTGCCGTTCGGACAGGACGGCAACTACAACCATGAAGCCATCGTCGCGCGCATCAATGCCGACCTCGCCAACGGTCTCGGCAATCTGGCGCAGCGTTCGCTGTCGATGATCGCCAAGCAGCTCGGTGGCGTGCTGCCCGAGCCGGGCGAGTTCACCGCCAACGACAAGGAGATGCTGGCCGAAGCGGACGCCATGCTGGCGGCGTCGCGGACCGCGATGGCGAGCCAGCAGATCCATCAATGGCTGAACGTGATTTGGTCCGTGGTCGCGGAGGCCGACCGCTATTTCGCGGGCGAGGCGCCGTGGGCGCTGGCCAAGACCGATCCGGCGCGGCAGAAAACCGTGCTGTACGTGGCCACGGAAGTCGTGCGGCAGATCGCGATCCTGACCCAACCGGTGATGCCGGAGGCCTCAGCCAAGCTGCTCGACAGCCTCGGCATTCCCGAGGACGCCCGCGATTTTGCGGCGATCGGGACGCGGATCAAGGCCGGCACGAATTTGCCGGCGCCGGTCGGCGTGTTCCCGCGCTATGTCGAACCAAAGGCGGATTGAACCGTTTGCAAGCCATGCTCGTCGACAGCCATTGCCACCTCGACTTTCCGGATTTCGCCGATGATCTCGACGCGCTGGTCGCGCGCGCCGAGACGGCAGGCATCGGGCGGATCGTCACCATCTCGACCCGGGTGAGGCGGCTCGGCGGGCTGCTCGCCATCGCCGAGCGGTTTCCGAACGTCTATTGCTCGGTCGGCACCCATCCGCATCACGCCGATGAGGAAGACGGCATTTTGGCCGATGAACTGATCGAGCTGACAAAACACCCGAAGGTCGTGGCGCTGGGCGAGGCGGGCCTGGACTATTTCTACCAGCACGGTTCGCGCGAGGCGCAGGAGCGCGGCTTTCGCGCGCATATCGCCGCGGCGCGGGCCACTGATCTGCCGCTGGTGATCCATACCCGCGAGGCGGACGTCGGATTGCGGGCGCATCCTCGAAGACGAGATGGCCAAGGGACCGTTCCGCGCGGTGCTGCATTGCTACACCGGCGGGCGTGAGCTGGCGATGAAGGCGATTGATCTGGGCTTGTCGATCTCGTTCACCGGCATCCTGACCTTCAAGAAATCGGAAAGCTTACGCGAACTCGCCGCCGAGCTGCCGGCCGACCGCATCATGGTCGAAACCGATGCGCCGTATCTCGCGCCGGGAAAATTTCGCGGCAAGCGCAACGAGCCGTCCTACGTGGTCGAAGTCGCAAAAGTGCTGGCGGAGACGCGCGGCGTCTCGCTGGAGGAAATCTCGCGGCAGACCACGGAAAACTTCTTCCGGCTGTTTTCAAAAGTGCCGGCGCCGAAGGTTGCGGCATGACGGTGACGCTGACGATCCTCGGCTGCGGCTCCTCGGCCGGCGTGCCGCGCCCGGCGCTGGGCTGGGGCGCGTGCGACCCCAACAATCCAAAAAACCGCCGCCGCCGCTGCTCGATGATGGTCGAACGCAAAGGCGCGCACGGCACCACGCGGATCGTGATCGACACCTCGCCCGATCTGCGCGAGCAGTTGATCGACGCCGAGGTCGATCACATCGATGCGGTGTTTCTGACCCATGAGCACGCCGACCAGACCCACGGCATCGACGATCTGCGTTCGGTCGTCATGCACCAGCGCCGGCGCATTCCGGTCTACTTCAACCAGTCGACCGCCAAGGACATCATGGCGCGGTTCTCCTATTGCTTCATCTCGCCGGAGGGCAGCGACTATCCGCCGATCCTGACGCGCCATTCGATCGAAGCCGGCGAGAGTCATGAGACCGAAGGGAAGGGCGGTCCGGTAAAACTTTCCGCCTTCCTGGTTCACCACGGCCGCATCCCCGCGCTGGGCTTTCGCGTTGGCAACGCCGCTTATACGCCAGACCTCCACGACATCCCCGAGGAGAGCTGGCCGGCGCTGGAAAACCTCGACCTCTGGATCGTCGACGGGCTGCGCTATGCCGGCCACCCCAGCCATTTCAGCGTCAGCGATGCGCTGTCATGGATCGAGCGTTTCAAGCCAAAGCGCGCCGTCATCACCAACATGCATTCCGACCTCGATTACGAGGTGCTGCGCCAGAGCCTGCCGGCCGGCGTGATCCCGGCCTATGACGGGATGCGGCTGGAGCTGGCTTAAGATCCGCAGCGCGGGATCTCGGCGACCACGGCGGCGTTCGGCACGATCGAGCGCAGATCGACGTCGCGGGCGAGCGTCACATAGTCCCTGGTCTCCGCCGTCCTCAGATAGGTGCTGAAGGTGATCGGTCCGTCCGGCAGCTCGCCGACCTTGCAAGCCTGCGGCCGTACCGAAATCGAGATCGAACCTTTCTGGCCAGAGCTCTTTTTGGCTATCAGCTCGGCGCGAAATGCCGCCAGGCGCGCAAGGTCGGCATCGTCGATGCGATAGGCGAAGATGTGGCCGCCTGCGCCAGCCTCGCGCATCAACTCCGCGGGCTCGGGGATTTCGCGCAGCATGAAGTCGCGTGCTTCCTCCGGTGCGCGGCCGACCTGCACGGCGATCCGCAGCGCGACGCCTTTTGGCTGCGCCCGCAGGGTGCGCGGCAGCTTGATCGCGGCGCGCAGTTGCGCGGGGTCCGAGGTCTCGAAATCGACCCGGGCGAGCTTCACCATCGAGGTGACCGGCATATGACTGCAGCTGGCCAGCGCCACCGACAGACATGATCACAAGCGAGCGGGGAGGATGTCTGAGGTTCATATTGAGTTCAACCATATTGACGATGATTAATTATCGTAATACGATAATTAAATCTCACGTCAATAGGATTGGCCCCAATGACCGAATTCGACCACCCGGACCGTCTCCGTCGTTTCTCCAAGATCATGGCGATGCTGACCACGTTCGGCATGTTGCTGATCGCCGCGGCCATGATCGCGGTATTTCTCATCCCCGACTGGACGCGAAACCTCCTGCTGGCGCGGCTGGGTCAGGCAGGGCACGGTCTCTCATTGTCCACGGGACACCTGATCTCCGCTGCGGCCATCACCGCCGTTCCGGTCGGTGTCCTGCTGTTCGGCCTTTGGCAGGTCCGCGCGCTGTTTCTCAATTTCGTCGATGGTCATGTGTTCACGCTGGCGAGCGCCCGCCTGTTGCGCGATTTCGCCGGATCCGTGCTGGCGCAGGCCATTCTCGGACCGATCTCGTCGACGGCGTTGATGCTCGCATTCACGCTGGACAATCCGCCGGGCGCTCGCCAGCTCGTCATCACCCTGTCGTCTCAAGACTATCTGGCGCTGATCGTTGGCGGGGTCTTGCTCGCGGTGTCCTGGGTCATCGTGGAAGCCACCCGCATCGCCGATGAAAATGCATCCTTCGTCTGAGGGTAAGGTAGCGATGCCGATTACCGTCAATCTCGACGTCATGCTGGCGCGGCGGAAGATGCGTTCGAAGGAACTCGCCGAGCGCATCGGGATCACCGAACAGAACGTCTCGCTCTTGAAGTCGGGCAAGGTCAAGGGCGTGCGCTTCGACACGCTGGCGCTGATCTGCGAAGCGCTGGACTGCCAGCCCGGCGACATCCTGGAATATCGCGAAGACGCCGAGGCATCGCCCGCGCGTCGCGCAGGGGGCTGACGGCCTCGACCAAGAGCTGACACGGAGGGTCTTCCGCCGGATATCATGCTGGCCTATGACGATGTCGGGCCGGTGCTGAAGAACCCGCGGAGGATTTTCGATGATCGGCCTGTTCTTTGAAGTTCAGACGAAGCCCGGACACCGCGACCAATATCTCGATCTCGCCGCCTCGCTGAAGCCCGATCTCGAGGCGATCGGCGGCTGTCGCTTCATCGATCGCTTCAGGAGCCTGACGCGGGAGGATTTGCTGCTGTCCTACCAGATCTGGCAGGACGAGGGGGCGCTGACGGCGTGGCGCGCCCATGCCCACCATCATGATGTCCAGACCCTCGGCCGCGAGCGGGTGTTTTCGGACTATCGCATCCGCGTTGCTCAGGTGATTCACGAGGAAAAACCGGGACAGCCGATCTGGCAGCCCGAGCGGCGCACGCCCTACAACGATCCCGCGCGGCGCAAACCGACTTATCTCCTCGCTTCGGAATCGAAGCATGCCACGCTGGCGGCCGAAACCGAATGGCGCCACGACAGTTTCGCCAGCGTCTATCGCGAGGAGCATTTTGCGCATCTGGTCGATTTGCCGGACGAGCAGGCCGGCATCGAATTCGGCCGGCGGTTGTTTGCCGATCCGACGGTCGAGTATTTTCGAGTGTTCGAAGTGATGCGCGACTACGGGATGTATGAGCGGACCGAAGCGCCGCAGTATTATCCGGCGGTCGAGCGAGAGCAGGCGTAGCTTCGTAGGGTGGGCAAAGGCGCTTAAGCGCCGTGCCCACCATCGTGCGTCAAGCTTAGCCGAAGATGGTGGGCACGCTACGCTTTGCCCACCCTACGAAGCTACGCCGAGATCGCCTTGGCTGAATCCACCTGCTCGCGCAGCAGGAACTTCTGGATCTTGCCGGTCGACGTCTTCGGGATGGCGCCGAACACGACGGCCTTCGGCGTCTTGAAGCCGGACATGTGGCTGCGGCAGAAGGCGATGATGTCGGCTTCCGTCGCCTTGGCGCCGTCCTTCAGTTCGACGAAGGCGCAGGGCACTTCGCCCCATTTGGAATCGGGTTTTGCCACCACGGCCGCGAACAGCACCGCGGGATGCTTGTAGAGGATGTCCTCGACTTCGACGGAGGAGATGTTCTCGCCGCCTGAAATGATGATGTCCTTGGAGCGGTCCTTGATGATGACGTAGCCGTCCGCATCGAGCACGCCGAGGTCGCCGGTGTGAAACCAGCCGCCGGCAAAGGCTTCCTGCGTCGCCTTCTCGTTCTTGAGATAGCCCTTCATCACGATATTGCCGCGGAACATCACCTCGCCGATGGTTTCGCCGTCGCGCGGCACTTCCTGCATGGTTGCGGGATCGAGCACGGTGACGGCTTCCTCCAGCGGGTAGGGCACACCCTGCCGGCGTTTCAGCTGCGCGCGCTGGTCGGCGGGCAGTTCGTCCCAGCCCGGCTGCTCGGCGCAGACGGAGGCGGGGCCATAGACCTCGGTCAGGCCGTAGACATGCGTCAGCTTGATGCCGATGCTTTCGGCGCCTTCGAGCACGGCCACCGGCGGCGCTGCGCCCGCGATCAAGCCCGACGACAGGACGCGCGGCCTTTCCCTTCGGCGCGCTGGGCGCGTTGATCAGCGTGTTGTAGACGATCGGCGCGCCGCACATGTGGGTGACGCCGTGCTTCGGGATCAGCTCGAAAATCTTGGCCGGATCGACCTTGCGCAGGCAGACATTGATGCCGGCGGAGGCCGCGATCGTCCATGGAAAGCACCAGCCGTTGCAGTGGAACATCGGCAGCGTCCAGAGATACACCGGATGCTGGCCGAGATTGCCGGCCAGGATGTTGCTGACGGCGTTCAGATACGCGCCGCGGTGATGGGTCACGACGCCCTTCGGATTGCCCGTGGTGCCCGAGGTATAGCTCAGCGCAATCGCGTCCCATTCGTCGCCGGGCCGCTTTGCGACGAAGGCCGGATCGCCTGCGGCGACGGCGGCTTCGTATTCGATTTCGCCGATCCGCTTGCCGCCGACAAAGGCCGCATCGTCGACGTCGACGACAAACGGCTTCGGTCCCTTCATCAGCGTCAGCGCTTCCGCGATCACGCCGGAAAACTCGGGATCGACCAGGATGATCTTTGCGCCGCCATGGTCGAGCTGGAAGGCGATCGAGGGCGCGTCGAGCCGGATGTTCAGCGCGTTCAGCACGGCGCCGGCCATCGGCACGGCAAAATGCGCCTCGTTCATCGCCGGGATGTTCGGCAGCATCGCCGCGACCGTGTCGCCGGTGCCGATGCCGCGGCCGGCGAGCCAGGACGCAAAGCGCTTGCAGCGCTCGTGGGTCTGCGCCCAGGTGAAACTGCGGCCTTCGTAGACCGTGCTGACGTGATCGGGATAGACGGCGGCGCTGCGCGCGAGGAAACTCAGCGGCGTCAGCGGCACGTAGTTCGCCGGCGTCTTGTCCAATCCGATTGCGTACTGGTTCTGGGCTGCGCTCATCGGCTGTGTCCCATCTGAAAAGTTTACAAGAACCCGATGGAAATCCACGGGAATATCGCCACGATAATCAGGCCGACCATCAGTGCCAGCAGGTAACCCCAGATTGGCCGGATACCTTCCGCCGGGTCAACGCGACCGATGGCGCAGGCGGCATAATAGCCCACTCCGAACGGCGGCGCGAACAGTCCGATGCCCATCGCGAGGATGACGATCATCGCATAGTGGACTTCATGCACGCCCACGGCGCGGGCGATCGGAAACAGCAGCGGCCCGAACAGCACGATCGCCGGAATGCCCTCGAGCACGCTGCCCAGGATCACGAACGCCACGATCGACACCGCGATGAACGTCGCCGAGCCGCCGGGCAGGCCGGTCATGGCGGCGGCCAGCGTCCGCGAAAAGCCCGACTGCGTGAGGCCCCAGGCCATGCCGGTGGCGCAGCCGATGATCAGCAGGATCGCGCCCGACAGGCACGCGGTCTCGACCAGCATCGGCATGATCCGCCGCCAGTCGAAATTGCGGTAGATCAAGAGCCCGTAGATCAAATAGCCGACGACGAAGGCATAGACGATGCCGATGGTGGAGACCTCGGTGGCGGTCGCGATGCCCTCGACCACGGCGTAGCGGATCACGAACGGCAGCGCGATGGCGGGCAGGGCGATGGCAAACGCACGCGCGATCTCGCCGCCGCTCGCCCGCGTGACATGCCGCAGATCCTCGTCGCGGTAACGCCACCACACCAGCGCCGACAGCGTGATCGCCAGCACCAGGCCGGGCAGCAGGCCGCCGGTGAACAGCGCCGCGATCGAGACGCCGGTGACCGAGCCGATGGTGATCAGCACCAGGCTCGGCGGAATGGTCTCGGTCTGCGCGCCGGTAGCCGAGAGCAGGGCGACCAGATCGCCCGGCTTGGCGCCCCGCGCCTTCATCTCGGGAAACAGCACCGGCGCCACGGCGGCCATGTCGGCGGCCTTGGAGCCCGAAATGCCCGACACCAGGTACATCGCGCCGACCAGCACGTAATGCAGCCCGCCGCGGACATGGCCGAGCAGGCTCGCCAGGAACGCCACCATGGCGCGCGCCATGCCGGTCATCTCGATCAGCAGGCCCAGGAACACGAACAGCGGCACCGACAGCAGGATGAGGTGGCTCATGCCCTCGTCCATGCGGCCGACCAGCACCATCAGCGGCGTGCCCGTCGTGAGCGCCAGGTAGCCGTAGGTCGCAAGCCCGAACCCGAACGCGATCGGCACGCCGGCGAACACGCAGAAGCCGGCGACGCCGACAAAGAAGATGATCAGATTGAGATTGCCGAGCGGCTTCAGCGAGCCCCTGAGCAGCCAGAAGATCGCGATGACAAGGGCGACCGACAGGATCGCCGCCACCATGGTCCGTACATTGCCTGATCGCGCCAGCCGCAGCAACGCAAACAGCGCCATCAGCGCGATGCCGACCGGCAGCGCGGCGGCACGCCAGATATTGGCGATCTGCAGCGCCGGCGTGGTGATGTAGCTTTCCTCGTAGGCGTATTCCCAGGCCGGCCAGGCGATCAGGATGAGAAACGCCAATGCGGCTGCCGTCGCCACCAGGTCGAGATAGGCCCGCATCGCGGGCTGCGCACTGGCGACGATCGCCGTCATCCGCATGTGCTCGGCGCGGCGGAACGCGACCGCGGCGCCGAGCATGGCGAGCCACAGGAACAGGATCGAGGCCAGTTCGTCCGACCAGATCAGCGGCCGGTGCAGCGCATAGCGCGCCACCACGCCGGCAAACAGGATGACGATTTCGGCGACGACCAGGAGCGCCGCCGGAATCTCGACCAGCATTCCCAGCGCGTGTTCGATCGACGCAAGACCAGACCGGCGGCGAGGGGGCTGACCCACCTCACCGCCAACGCTCTCACTCAGTTCGGCATGAGCCACGACGGCCCCTCAGACGTTACAAGACGTTACGACGCGATCTTACGACAGCTTGCCGACGGACTTTTCGAGCAAGTCCCAGGCCTGGTCGCCGTATTTGCCTTTCCATTCCGCGTAGAAGCCGGCGGAGCGAAGTTTTTCGCGGAACGGCGTCACGTTGGGCTGGTTGAAGGTCAGGCCCTTGCCGGCCAGTTCCTGCTGCAGCCCGGCATTCAGCTTGGCGACGTCCTCGCGCTCCTTGACGCCGGCGGCGTTGATGTTCTTGGCGACGATCGTCCTGACATCCTCGGGCAGCTTTTCCCAGGCGCGGCGGTTCGCCAGGAACCAGAAGCCGTCCCACATGTGGTTGGTCAGCGAGCAGAACTTCTGCACTTCATACAGCTTCGCCGTCGAGATGATCGCCAGCGGGTTTTCCTGGCCCTCGACGATCTTGGTCTGCAGCGCGGAGTAAACCTCGCTGAAATTGATCGAGGCGGGGGCTGCATCGAACGCCTTGAACATCGACGTCCACAGCGGCGACACCGGCACGCGGATCTTGAAGCCCTTGAGGTCGTCCGGGCCGTTGATCGGCTTGGTCGACGACGTGGTCTGGCGGAAGCCGTTGTCCCAGATCTTGTCCATCACCACGAGGTTCGCCTTGGTGATCTCGCCGCGGATATGGGCGCCCAGGTCCCCGTCCATGGCCTTCCAGACCGTGTCGTAGTCCGGGAACGCGAAGCCGATGCCGCTGATCGACGCCGCCGGCACCAGCGTCGCCAAAATCAGGCCCGACAGCGTGAAGAACTCGACGCCGCCCGAGCGGATCTGGCTCAGCATGTCGGTATCGGAACCGAGCTGGTTGTTCGGGAAAATCTGCAGGTCGAACCGGCCATTGGTCTCGGCCTTGATCGCCGCCGCCATTTCCTTGGCGCGGGCGTTCATGGGATGGCCGTCAGGAAGATTGTTGGCGTACTTGTAGGTAAATTCGGCGGTCTGGGCCCGCGCCACCAGCGGCGCGCCAATGCCGCCCAAAACCGCTGATGCAGCGGATGCCTTCAAAAGCGTGCGTCGTGAAAAACTCATTGGGATCTCCCTTGAGGGTTATTGTTCTTGGATGATCCGATCTCGCGAACCATCCGCGTACTCGCGCGCTTATTGCAGCGTCCGCAGGCGGCGGCAACACATGGCTTTGGCGGATCAGGATTGCCTTGGGATTGCCTGGGCCAAACGAACGCTGGTAAGGCTGCCGGACTGGCCTGGATTTGCCAGAATGTTCAGCTAAATATCTGATCTAATTATACATAAATATATTCCATAATATACCTTATGCGAATCGTGGATATTCGGGCTGGGCGTGGGATTGGCCCCCTGTAGCCGTCCATTGGCCCGAGATTGGTGGCCGGTAGCCTGATGCACACGCTGCTTCAGAGCAGAAATGAAAGCGCCGTCTCGCAGCGCTCTTCGATCTTGAGCGCCAGCAGATCGTCGGCGCGGGTGCGGCCGATGTTAACCGCTGCGATCGGGATGCCTCGCTGCGCGGCGGCCAGGGCAAAGCGATAGCCGGAATAGACCATCAAGGACGAGCCGACGATCAACATGGCGTCGGCTGCCTCCAGCTGCCGCTGGGCCTCGGCGACCTGATCGCGCGGAACGTTTTCGCCATAGAACACCACGTCGGGCTTGAGAATGCCGCCGCAGCATTCGCAAGACGGCACGGCGAACGCCGGAGAAATCGAGCCCGTCGAGATCGGCGTCGCCATCCGGCAGCGCGGCGGCATCCAGCCGGCCCCATGCCGGGTTGAGGCGGATCAGTTGGTCCTGAAAGTCGGCGCGCCGGATCGTGGTCGAGCAGGCCATGCACCTGACGAGGTCGAGGCGCCCGTGAAGGTCGATGACCTCCCTGCTCCCGGCGGCCTGGTGCAGACGGTCGACATTCTGGGTGAGGAGCAGTTGGCACCGGCCATCGGCTTCGAGCCGCGCCAGCGCGTGATGCGCGTCGTTGGGCTGGGCTTGTCCGAACCGCCGCCAGCCGATCATGCTTCGCGCCCAGTACCGCTGGCGCGTCTTCTCGTCGGCAATGAACGCCTGGAACCGAACCGGCTGCGTTCGTTTCCAGTCGCCGTTGCCGTCGCGATAGTCGGGAATGCCGGAGTTCGTGCTGCAGCCGGCGTCCGTCAGGACAAACAGCCGTTGGTGCTTTTCGACGAAGGTCTTGAGTGCGGAATCTTTCATGCCTGACGGCATCTAGTTCGCCTGTGGCCGCGATGCCAGTGGTGGCTCTACGGCTAAGCACTCGAGGCGCATCGCCGTCGCCCTGGCGCGGCAATCGCCTTCAGGGCGCGCTATCGCGACCGCGCCGATCAGACCTTTTCCACCTCTCCGCCCGCATCGAGCCAGCCCTTGAAGCCGCCGAGATTGCGGACGTTGGAATAGCCCATGTCCTTGAGGGTCTTGCCGACGAGCGCTGAGCGTCCACCTGAGGCGCAATAGGCGATGACCGTCTTGGCGCGGTCGAAGGCCGCGTCATGCATCGCCGAGGCGGGATCGGCGCGGAACTCGACAAGGCCACGCGGCACCGCAAGGGCGCCGGGCACCTTGCCGGAGGTTGCCACCTCCGCAGGCTCGCGAACGTCGAGGAACAACACGTCAGCCCTGCCCAGCAATCCCTTGGCTTCGTCCGGGCTGATACGCGGCACTGCGGCTTCAGCTTCAGCCAGCATCGTTTGAACTGTTTTCATTCTGTTTCTCCCTGCAGTGACGATCTATAGCGCAGTCCCGCCGCGCAACGCCAACTCGATAAATCTACGCAGCGATGGAGGCCCATGTGCGCGGGCCAACGATGCCGTCCGGGACCAGTCGATGGTCACGCTGAAATTGCCTGACCGCGGCCTCCGTAGCCGCATCGAAAGTCCCATTCGCGGGCACACCGACCTTCGTTTGGACGGTCTCAACCAGCTTGCCGGTGTCACCCCGTCTCAAGGTGGGGCGGTTTGCCGCGTCCGTCGCGGGGATGATCGAATGAGCCGGAGCGGTTCCAGCCATGATCGCGCTGACCCGTGATCGAAAATCATCCATGTCGAAGGTTGGGTCGTTCTTGCGGCCAACCGGTAGCGCGTATTCCTTGTGACCACAGCACATGATTGCGTTGGCCCTGATTTTCTTCAGGATCGCCGCAACGCCTCTGCGATAGGCATCCATTTGCACAGCTGGCCAGGGATCGGCCTTCGGCCCGGAAACGAACCCGGTATTCTCAGCTTCGATTCCAATAAGATTCGTATTGCCGGTTGAGATGCCTTGCCAATTGCCGACTCCGGCGTGATTGCAGCGGCCGGCCGCAACTACAAAATAGGTGCCGTCGCGCCCAAGGCACAGTTGCGCGAAGCGGGCCCGGCAGGTCCGACCTTCCATTGGTCAGCAACCCCGAGGCTCGGCATATTCCCAGTCTTAGGGCCGAGCCGTGTGATGGCAGATGACACCTTTGGTCGGCCCGACATCGCCGCGGCCGCGAGTTCGCCATCCCGGCTGCTCCGCTACTTTGAGCCCGGCGCCTAAAAGGACTTGTGGTAACCAGGTCAATGAAAAGGCCATCACCCTCTCCTCACGAAGGACGCAAATCCTGCTCGTGGGGCACGCAAAATCGTGCTCCGTTTTGCATATCGATGCTCGCGGTTAAGGTCGGCCTTCCACGCCACCTCGGGCGACGGGCAACGCTTCGTCAGGCGTGACTCTCGCTGTCGCTGTATTCGACGTCGCAACCGCAATTATCTATGTGATCTTCTTCGTGGACAGGCGAAGCTTTCGCTCTGGCAGAAACCTTCCTGGTCGGCCTTTTGCGCTTAGCCGCTTTGCTGCTGCGGGCTTTCGACTTGCTTGCACTTTTCGCCAATTTTCCCTCCCCGACATCAGGAAGAACACGTCGATAAGAAATGAAGAGTGCGAAAAAATTACGTCTGCGCCATGGCGGCGGGTCTCTCGACGTCCGGTCGAACGCGGTGCGATGCGGCCTCCCTGCCCTTTGATTTCCCGAACCTTAAGAAAAAGAGCACGGGCCGACGACGGCTGGGGAAGAAGTGCCAAAAATGAATGGGATTGAAGTGCGCGCGTTACCAAAACAGCGCTGCTCTTGCTCAAGTAATATACACAAAACATAGTTTCGATCAAGAGTTGTTCTTTCGTTCTTCCTTCGCCAGTTTCCCGAAACCAAACGGTTCTCGCATCCATTCGAACGCCCTCTGAGCAGTGCGACGTTGTCGCGCTGGGATCATGATTGATCTCGGCGCGAGCGCTGCAACGAGGACGCATGTCCTCCAGCACAAGGTGATTTCATGAACGAACGACAGCCAAGCCGGACCGCTCTCGGCGCAGCAGGATATCGTGCAGCCCATCAGCAATTGGAGGGCGGCAAGGTGTTTTCCGACCCCCTCGCCCGCACCATTCTTGGTGACGGCGCCGACGCCATCGTCGCGGGGATATCCGCAGACCCGGCACAGCAACGCATGCGCATCTTCATGGCGGCGCGCAGCCGTTTTGCCGAGGATTGTCTTGGCGCGGCCGTGTCACGCGGCGTGCGGCAAGCGGTGGTTCTCGGCGCCGGCTTCGATACATTTGCGCTGCGCAATCCCTATTCGAATTTAGGGTTGCGGGTTTTCGAGGTCGATCATCCCGCGACCCAAGCATGGAAACGAAAGCGTCTATCGGAGGTCGGCCTCGCTATTCCGGCGTCACTGACCTTTGCGGCGATCGACTTCGAAAGCGATGATCTCGGTCACGGGCTACGTGATGCCGGCTTCGATCCTGATCGCCCCGCGTTCTTCATCTGGCTTGGTGTCGTCCCCTATCTTGGGCGAGCAACCATAGCGGCTACGCTGCGTTACATTGCGAGCGTCCCGGAATCCGAGGTGGTGTTCGATTATAGCGAACCGCTGGAGAACTATCCGCCGGAGCGGCGGGCCGAAATCGTCGCGCTCGGGGCCTACACGGCTGAAATCGGTGAACCCTGGCTCAGCTATTTCGATCCCGACGAGATCGCGCAGGAGCTCCGCGGATACGGCTTCGGGGATCTCGAAGACCTCGGCATGTCCCAAATGGCCGTCCGCTATCTGGGCGCGCCCGCCGGCGCCTCCGACAGCGGCCCCGGGGGGCATATGATCCGGGCAGCCCGTACGGCGTAAGGGTTGCGCTGATCGCCCGGTACGCTCGACAAGCACACCGGGCGATCTCGCATCAAACTACTTTCCCCTGAACCGCGGCTTGCGCCGCTCCAGGAACGCCGCGACGCCCTCCTTGTGGTCCTCGCTCATGCTCGCCAGCGCAAACTGGTCGACGTCCATGTGGCTGGCGAGATCGTCGAGCGCGTGCGCCAGGCGGTTGACCGTGAGCTTGGTCATGGCGACCGACAGCGGCGGCTGCGCGGCGACCTTGGCGGCGAGCGCCATCGCGGCGTCAAAGGCCTTGCCGGGATCGGCCACCTCCTCCACCAGATGCCATTCATAGGCCTCGGCGGCCGAAATGCGCTGGTCGGCCAGGATCACGGCCTGCTTGGTGCGGGCCGGTCCCATCAAATGCAGCATGCGCGGCACGCTCTGCCAGCTCATGTTCATGCCAAGCCCGATCTCGGGCACGCGCATGTGGGCGTCTTTCGCCATCACGCGGAAGTCGAGCGCGACCGCCAGCGCCACGCCGCCGCCGACGCAAAAGCCTTCGATGGCGCCGATCGTGATCTGCTCCATCTCCTGCCAGGCCCGCGTCAGCCGCGGCCCCAGTTTCAGATGCCGGCGCAGCGTGCCGAGATCCATGGATTTGCGGGAGCGGCCTTCCGGGTCCTTCAGGTCGAAACCCGCGCTGAACGATTTGGCGCCGCCGGTCAGCACCACGACGGAGGTCGCGTCGTCATCCTCAAAACTGCGCGCGGCGTCGGTGAGCTGGCGCAGCGCCTCCGGCGACATCGCGTTGATGCCGTCGCCGCGGTCGAAACGCACCACAGCGATGCGGCCTTCCGGCCCGAGGCCCTTCTCGATCTTTACAAAATCAGCCAACGCACGGCCTCCCTGCCCTTTGATTTTTCAAACCTTAGCGCAGAAAGCGACCGTGTTGGGAAGCGTCGCCTCGCGAGGCAGCCTACAGATGGCCCGTGCGGTGGTGCTCAGGCTTGCCGCCGGGCACCGGGAAACGGATCGTGGTGCCGAGCGTGATCCAGTTGGCGTTTTCGCCCGTGATGTTGCGGCCGTAGATCAGGTCGACCGAGAAAATCTCGTTCGGCCGGTAGCGCACGCCGGTCTGGAACCGCGGCTGGACCACGCTTGGCGTATCCGATTGGCCCGCCTGCCCAAAGGCTTCGATGGTCCACTGCAAGGTTTCCGTGAACTTCCAGTCGAAGCCGATGCCGTAGGTGAGATAATGGCGATCGACGCTGCGGTCCCACAGCCAGCCGCCGTTGAAATTGAGGCGCATGTTTTCGCTGAGCCGGAACGTCGCCGGCACGACCGCAAAGGCGGTGAGGTTTTCGCCGGTCAAGGCGTCGAAGGAACCGCCGGCATAGAACGAAAAGCCGAGCTTGCCGATGCCGGTCGGCACGATGTTCATCTTGGCCTTCGGCGCGAACGTATTGCTCCACTCCCCGTCGCTGCGCGCGCGGTTCATGTTCATGCTGAGTTCGACCGGCTTGAACGGATTGACCACGCAGGACGGGTTGGCCACGGCCGAAAAATCGGTGTTGGACGCGGCCGACAGCCAGCTCTCGATCTTGCAGGAGCCGGCCTCGGAAATGTCGGCGGCGTCGACCGCATAGGCGCCGTTGGCCGCCTGCGCCTCGCCGGCCGGAAACCAGGCCAAAATCGCCGCCGCGACCACTAGCCGTGCACCCTGCCCTGATCCCCATCGGCAAATGCTAGCAGAGTCTCCGCCTCGACATAGCCCGGATTTTGCGCCTATCCTGACGCTCATGAGCGACCATGATCACGACCACCACGACCATCCACCACCACGATCACGACCATTCGGAACTGTCGGAGACCGAACTGCGCGTGCGCGCGCTGGAGACGATCCTGACCGAGAAAGGCTATGTCGATCCGGCGGCGCTGGATGCCATCATCCAGGCCTACGAGACCCGGATCGGCCCGCATAATGGCGCGCAGGTCGTCGCCAAGGCCTGGACGGACCCCGCGTTCAGGCAGGCCTTGCTCGACGACGCCAGCGCGGCCGTCAGCACGCTCGGCCATGTCAGCCGGGTCGGCGACCATCTCGTCGCGGTCGAGAACACGCCGCAGCGCCACAACATGGTCGTGTGCACGCTGTGCTCCTGCTATCCCTGGGAAATGCTCGGGCTGCCGCCGGTCTGGTACAAGGCCGCGCCCTATCGCTCGCGCGCGGTGAAGGATCCGCGCGGCGTGCTCGCCGACTTCGGCGTCAGCCTGCCGAAGGAAACCGAAATCCGGGTCTGGGATTCGACCGCCGAGACACGCTTCCTGGTGCTGCCGATGCGTCCCGAGGGCACCGACGGCTGGAGCGAGCAGCAGCTGGCCGAACTCGTCACGCGCGACTCCATGATCGGCACGGGATTTCCGAAGACGCCGGGAGCGCCATCGTGAACGGCGTCCACGACATGGGCGGCATGGACGGTTTTGGCAAGGTCGAGCCCGAGCCGAACGAGCCGATGTTCCACACCGAATGGGAAGCGCGCGTGCTGGCGATGGTGCGGGCGATGGGCGCCGCCGGCGCCTTCAACATCGATACGTCGCGCTTCTATCGGGAGATGCTGCCGCCGCACGTCTATCTCGCCAGTTCCTACTACAAGAAATGGTTTCTCGGTCTCGAGGACATGCTGGTCGACAAGGGTTTCATCGCCGCCGAGGAAGTTGCCGCCGGGCACGCAGTCGCAGCCGCCGAAACTGCTCAAGCACGGCAAGTTCGCCTTGGATGATGTCGAGCGCGTCATGGTGCGCGGAAAGTTCGGCCGCCCGGCTCCCGCCGCCGCAAAGTTCAAGGCAGGCGATCGCGTGCGCGCCAAGAACATTCACCCGGCGACCCACACGCGGCTGCCGCGCTATGTGCGCGGCCATGTCGGCGTGGTGGAGCGCGATCACGGCTGCCATGTGTTTCCGGATACGGCCGCGATGGAGGCCGGCGAGACATCCGCAGTGGCTCTACACGGTCGTGTTCGAGGGCGCCGAGCTATGGGGCCCGGACGCCGATCCGACCGTAAAGATATCCATCGACGCGTTCGAACCCTATCTGGAGGCGGTGTGATGGATAGCACTGCCGCCGCACGCGCGACCGCTGCCGTGCCGGGCATTCCGCGCGACGATGCCGGCCCGGTGTTTCGCGAACCGTGGGAGGCGCAGGCCTTCGCGATGGCGCTGGCGCTGCACGAGCGCGGCCTGTTCAGCTGGACCGAGTGGGCCGCAGCCCTCGCCGACCAGATCAAGCGCGCCCAGGCCGCCGGCGATCCGGACACCGGCGAGACCTATTACCGGCACTGGCTGGCGACGCTGGAACATCTGGTCGCCGCCAAGGGCGTCGCCAGCACCGAGACGCTGCACCGCTACCGCGACGCCTGGGACCACGCCGCCGACCGCACGCCGCACGGCATGCCGATCGAACTGACGCCGGCGGATTTCGGCCGCTAGGACTACGCCGCGTATTCCCGCCAGCCCTTCGCCCGCAACGCGCAGGCCGGACATTCCCCGCAGCCATAACCCCAATCATGCTGCGCGCCGCGCTCGCCGAGGTAACAGGTGTGGGAGTGCTCGCGGATCAGGTCGACCAGCCCTGCCCCGCCGAGCTCATGCGCCAGCTTCCAGGTGGACGCCTTGTCGAGCCACATCAGCGGCGTGTGCAGTTCAAAATTCTTCGCCATGCCGAGATTGAGCGCGGACTGCAGCGCCTTGATGGTCTCGTCGCGGCAATCCGGATAGCCGGAATAATCGGTCTCGCACATGCCGCCGATGATGTGGCGGATGCCGCGCCGGTACGCCAGCGCCGCCGCGAAGGTGAGAAACACCAGGTTGCGGCCGGGCACGAACGTATTGGGCAGGCCGTCCGCGCCCATTTCGATCGCGACGTCGCGGGTCAGCGCGGTGTCGGAAATCTCCGCCAGCGTCGGGATTTCCAGCGTGTGGCTGTCGCCGAGCTTTGCCGCCCAATCCGGCCGCAGCGATCGGATGCCCGACAGCAGCCGGTCGCGGCATTCGAGCTCGATGGCGTGGCGCTGGCCGTAGCTGAAGCCGAGCATTTCGACGCGCGCAAAACGCTGCAGCGCCCAGGCGAGGCAGGTGGTGGAATCCTGCCCGCCGGAAAACAGCACCAGCGCGGTTTCGGAGGATGATTGGTCGCTCATGAGGGGCCATTAGCATTCCCGCGCCTTGAGGCCAACCGGTGGAAATGGCCCGATTTCGCGTTCGTTCCGCTGGGATCGGCACAGCCGCTTGCGGCATAAAGCTCTCGTCCTCCCAGGCAACGGAATTCCCATGACCCCTTCCCGCGATATTTCACGGCTGCTCGAAATCATGGCGGCGCTGCGCACGCCCGTCACCGGCTGCCCGTGGGACCTCGAGCAGAACTTTGCGACCATCGTGCCCTACACCATCGAGGAGGCCTATGAGGTGGCCGACGCGATCACGCGCGGCGATTTCGATGACCTGCGCGAGGAACTCGGCGATCTCCTGCTGCAGGTCGTCTATCACGCCCGCATGGCGGAGGAGCAAAACGCCTTTGCGTTCGGCGACGTGGTCGAAGCGATCACGAAGAAGATGATCCGCCGCCATCCGCATGTGTTCGCCGACAAGGACGGCAATATCGCCCCCGCCGGCGTCAAGAGCGCCTGGGAGCGCATCAAGGCCGAGGAAAAGGCCGAGCGCGCGGCGCGGCGGCCGCCGGAAGCGACGGCGCACACATCGCTGCTGTCGGGCATCAAGGCCGGCCAGCCGGCGCTGACGCGGGCGATGGAATTGCAGCGCAAGGCCTCCACCGTCGGCTTCGACTGGAACGATCCCCGCGCGGTGCTCGCCAAGATCCGCGAAGAGGCCGACGAGATCGAAGCCGCGCTGGACGGCGGCAATGCGGACGAGCTCGCCGACGAAACCGGCGATCTCCTGTTCGCGCTGGTCAACCTCGCCCGCCATGTCGGCGCCGATCCGGAAAGCGCGCTGCGCGGCACCAACGCCAAGTTCGAGCGCCGCTTCGCCTATATCGAGCGCGCGCTCGCGGCGAAGGGCCGTTCGCTCGAGGATGCGACGCTGGAAGAAATGGACGCGCTATGGAACGAGGCGAAGGGCGCAAAACCCGTCGTGCCTGGCGAACGCAGGCACCCATACCGCGTGATCTCTCGATAAGGCTCTGTGGCTGATACTGCGCGCCAAACCACAGCCGGTGGCTATGGGTGCCTGCGTTCGCCGGGACGACAACGAGTTCACGCCACGTGCGGCACGGCGTCGAACCTGGACACCACGATATCGCGCTTGGTCTCGTCGACGCGCACCGTCATGTCGAAGCGCCCGTCGTGGAGCTCCTTGTTGAGCACTTCGGCATTGCGATGCAGCCAGCTGATGCCGGCGCCGTCGGAAGCGTCGATCGACAGATCGAGCGTCGTGCGCGTCGCCGCCAGCCGGTCCTCGATCGCGGTCAACAGCTCGTTGACGCCCTCGCCTGACACGGCGGAGACCAGGAAGCACGGCCGCTCCGGCGGACGGCGCGCGGCGATGTTGCGCAGGTTTTCGCGTTCCTCGGGATCGAAGCGATCGATCTTGTTCCAGACTTCGAGGATGCCCGCACCGGCGTCGGGATCGATGCCGAGCTGGCGCAGCACGGTGTCGACGTCGCGCTCCTGCGCCTCGGCGTCCTCGTGCGAGATGTCGCGGACGTGGAGAATGATGTCGGCTTCCAGCACCTCTTCCAGCGTGGCGCGAAACGCGGCGACGAGTTGCGTCGGCAGGTTGGAAATGAATCCGACGGTGTCCGACAGCATCGCCTTGCCGCCATGCGGCAGGCTCAGCGCCCGCAGCGTCGGATCCAGCGTCGCAAACAGCATGTCGGCGGCCTGCACGTCGGCGCGCGTCAGCCGGTTGAACAGCGTCGACTTGCCGGCGTTGGTGTAGCCGACCAGCGCCACCACGCGGTACGGCACCCGTTGCCGGCCGGCGCGGTGCAGCCGCCGCGTCGCCTGCACCTTCTTGAGTTCGTTCTCCAGCCGCGTGATGCGGTCGCCGATCAGGCGGCGGTCGGCCTCGATCTGGGTCTCGCCGGGGCCGCCCATGAAGCCGAAGCCGCCGCGCTGGCGTTCCAGATGGGTCCATGACCGCACCAGCCGGCTGCGCTGATAGTTGAGATGCGCGAGCTCGACCTGCAGCGATCCTTCCTTGGTCTTGGCGCGGCGGCCAAAGATTTCCAGGATCAGTCCGGTGCGGTCGAGCACCTTGGTGTTCCACGCCTTCTCGAGATTGCGCTGCTGGATCGGCGACAGCGCGCAATCCATCACCACGAGTTCGATGTCGTGGCCCGCGATCAGGCCGGTGATCTCCTCGACCTTGCCCTTGCCGAGATAGGTCGCGGGCCTGATCTGGCTGATGGGCGTAAGCAGCGCCTCGGATATCGTCAGATCGATGGCGCGCGCCAGGCCCGTCGCTTCCTCGAGCCGGGCTTCGGAATCGCGCGCGACCTCGCTCGCCTGCGTCTCGGCGTCGCCGCGGCGCATGCGCAGATACGGGCCGATGACGATCACCCGCCCGCTTTGCTTGCCCCCCGCCGACCGCGGACGGTCGGCGTTCCCTTCACGGTTGAGGGGTTCCAATCAGTTCACTCTCAAGCCGGAGCATCCTCGCCGCCTTCGAACAACTGAATCGGTGCGCCAGGCATGATGGTCGAGATCGCATGCTTGTAGACAAGCTGCGAATGACCGTCGCGCCGAAGCAGCAAGCAGAAGTTGTCGAACCAGGTAACAATCCCCTGCAGTTTAACTCCGTTGACCAGAAAGATCGTCAGTGGCGTTTTTGTTTTTCGAACGTGATTCAGGAAGGTGTCTTGTAGGTTTTGTGCGCGGTCTGCCGCCATTGTTTTTATCCCGCTTGTGTTTCTTTTTGTTCAGCCGGCTGTTGCTCTCTGATGGAGCCTGCCCCCGACTCGCCGGCTTTCCCTGAGATCCCCCTCTGGTCGGCTCGGCAGGACGATTAGAGGGCAGGCGCGCTTTTTAGGCAAGCCGGTTCGGACCTCGCCCCTCCCGAACCCAGTGGCCATTCTCTGTAATCGCACGGAAAGAGATAAATATTCCAAAGCAATTGCATGGATCGGCGCAAACCGCGTGAGATTCGCCGCCCACTGCGGAAGGTATGGACTTGTGATTCACTCCAGACTCAACCGACCCCCAGCGCCTTGAGCTTGCGGTGCAGTGCGGAACGTTCCATGCCGACGAATTCGGCGGTCCGCGAGATGTTGCCCGAGAACCGGCTGATCTGGGCAATCAAATAGTCCCGCTCGAACACTTCCCGCGCCTCGCGCAGCGGCAGCCCCATGATGTGCTCGCCATTGTTGCTGGTCGGCATCGCCGGTACCATGGAACCGACGTCCTGCGGCAGCATGTCGGCGGTGATGATCGCTTCCGGACCGCCGCCCGCCAGAATCATCACGCGCTCGACATTGTTGCGGAGCTGGCGAACGTTGCCGGGCCATACGTGGGATTGCAGCACGGCCATCGCATCCTGGCCGATCTGGCGCTTCGGCAGTCCGGTCGCCGACGAGATCTGGTCCATGAAATAGTCGATCAGTTCGGGGATGTCCTCGCGGCGCTCCGACAGCGGCGGGACGCGGATCGGCACCACCGATAGCCGATGGTAGAGATCCTCGCGAAAACGGCCCTCCGCGATCTCCTCCTCCAGGTTGCGCGCCGTCGAGGAAATGATGCGGACATCGACGTGAATCTTGGCGGTGCCGCCGGAGCGTTGAAAGGTCTGGTCGACCAGCACGCGCAAAATCTTGTTCTGGGTCTCGCGCGGCATGTCGGCGATCTCGTCGATGAACAGCGTGCCGCCATGGGCCTCTTCCAGGGCGCCCGGCTTGCGCGCCTGCTCGCCGTTCGACTGCTCGATGCCGAACAGTTCGACCTCCATCCGCTCCGGCGTGATCGCCGCGGCGTTGATGACGGTGAACGGTCCCTCTGCACGGGCCGATGCATTGTGCAGCGTGCGCGCGGCCAGTTCCTTGCCCGACCCGGAGGGGCCGACGATCAGGATGCGGCTGTTGGCCTTGGCCGCCCGGTCGATGGTCTGGCGCAACTGGTTCATGCAGGCGGAGCGGCCGGTGAGAACGCTCGCGGTGGGCGCCAGTTGCTTGAGTTCCTTGACTTCGCGCTTGAGGCGCGAGGTTTCCAGCGCCCGCGTCGCCACCAGGATCAGCCGGTCGGACTTGAACGGCTTTTCGATGAAGTCATAGGCGCCGCGCTTGATCGCGGCCACGGCAGTCTCGATGTTGCCGTGACCGGAGATCATCACGACGGGAACGTCGGCGTGCTCCTTCTTGATCTGCTCGAGCAATTGCAGGCCGTCGAGCTTGGAGCCCTGCAGCCAGATATCGAGGAACACCAGATGGGGGCGACGGCTGGAGATCTCGGCCAGCGCCGAATCGCTGTCGCGCGCGGTCCGCGTGCTGAATCCTTCGTCGTCGAGGATGCCCGCAACGAGGTCGCGAATATCGGCTTCGTCGTCGACAATCAGAATGTCACTGGCCATGGGTTACACCTGTCTTGTCAGCTGCCTGTCGCGGCTTCGGTTTTTGCTTGATCATTGGTCGCGGCCGTAGCCGCGTTGGTTTCGCCTGACGGCGCTTTTGTTTCGTCAAACCGTGGCTTTTCGTCCGAGCCCGGCGGCTTGGCTTCCGCCTTCGGCGCATGGCCCGAGACGGCGAATCGCAGCCGCATCCAGGCGCCGCGCTGGCCGGGCCGGAAATCCGACGCATCCTTGAGTTCGATGCGTCCGCCATGGTCTTCCAGCACGCGGCCGACGATGGCGAGCCCGAGTCCGGTGCCCTTCTGGCGCGTGGTCACATAGGGCTCCAGCAGCCGCGCGCGGCTCGTCTTCGGCAGGCCGATGCCGTTGTCGATCACGTCGATCAGGATGTCGTCGTTTTCGCGGGCGGCGACCACGTCGATGCGGCCCTTGCCGAGTTCCTCCGGCGGCACCTGCTCGATCGCCTCCGTCGCGTTCTTGATGATGTTGGTGAGCGCCTGCGAAATCAGCCGGCGGTCGAACTGCGCGCGTAACGGATCCTGCTTGATATCGGTCTCGATATCGAGGTCGGGGTGTCCGACCTTCATCAGGAAGACCGCCTGGCGCACGGTGTCGGCGACATCCTCGCCTTCCATGACCGGCTTTGGCATCCGTGCGAAACGCGAGAATTCATCAACCATCCGCCTGATGTCGTCGACCTGTCGTACGATGGTGTCGGTGCATTGTTCGAAGATGCCCTTGTCTTCGATGATGACCTTGCCGAATTTGCGGCGGATTCGTTCGGCCGAGAGCTGGATCGGCGTCAGCGGGTTCTTGATTTCATGGGCGATGCGGCGCGCGACGTCGCCCCATGCCGAAGTCCGCTGCGCGGAGACGAGCTCAGTGATGTCGTCGAGCGTGATGATGTAGCTGTCGCGCGACTGGCTGGTCTGCTCGGCGCTGACGCGGACCGACAAATTGCGCTCGTGGCCGTCGCGCATGATCGTGATCTGGCCCTGCACCAGCCGCTGCGTGCCCTCGCGCGCGGTCTTCATCATGTCGTCGAGCTCGGGCAGCACGTCCGACAGCGGATGATCCAGCGTCTCGGATTCCGCGTGGCCGATCAGCTTCTCGGCCGAGCGGTTCAAAATGCCGACGCTGCCGGAGGCGTCGACGCCGATGATGCCGGCGCTCGCCGAAGACAGCACCGCTTCGATGAACCGCCGGCGGCTGTCGATCAGGTCCGAGGCGCTGACCAGTTCGTCACGCTGGGTGCGCAGTTCGGCCGTCATCTTGTTGAAGGTCTCGCCGAGTTGCGCGAGGTCGCCCTCGGACTTGTGCACCGGCACCTGGACGTGCAGATCGCCGGTCGAGACGATATTGGCCGCGCTCATCAGATTGCGGATCGGCGACACCAGCCAGTTGGCGAAGTTCAGCCCGATCAGCACCGACGCCATCAGAATGGTCAGCGCGATCACCGCAAACATCAGCGCGAAGGCGACCTGAATGCCGAGCCGGCGCGATTCGATCTGGGCGTATTCGGCGACGCTGGCCTGCGTCTGCTTCAACTGGCTGACCACGCGGGGGTCGAGCAGACGGGCGACGTAGAGGAACGTATCGGTGAAGCCGCGGAGCCGAATGATCGCCGCGACGTAGTTCTCTTCCGGGAAGACCGCGATCTCCGGTTTGGTTTCGTCGATGTTGTTGAGGAAGTCCTGCGGCGGCGTCGAGAATTGCTGCTTGATACCGGTTTGCGCCGTCACCAGGATGTTACGATCCTTGTCGATCAGCATCGCGCCCGGCAAATTGCGGGCGGTCGCGTTGTTCGTCAGCAATTCGAAAAATGACTGCCGGTCCTGGTCGAACAGCGGCCGCGCGTTCGATAGATCGTTGGCCATCCCGAGAATGTCGCCATTGATCAGATAAGCGTGCTCGTTGACGTAGGCATGGGCGATGTTGAGCGAGTTCTCGATCGCCGCGCGCGTCGGCCCGGAAAACAGCCTGTCGAGGCCACGATCGAGCGTGATGTTGGCGACGATGGCAACCACCACCGCCGGCAGCACGGCGATGATGGAGAACAGGCTGACGATCTGGACGTGCAGCCTGGCCGCGGCCCGGCCGCGGCGGCGCGCCTGGATCACCTGCCAGACTTCGCGGGTGATGATGGCGACCAGCAGCAGGATCGTCGCAGCATTGGTCAGCAGGAATGAATAGACCACCTGCCGGTTCGGCTCGATCGGCGTCAGGCCGCTCAGCACCACGAAGGTCAGAAACGCCGACAGCAACGCGATCACGACCGCAAACGGCGCTACCCATTTACGCAGAATCCCACGACCCGATTCGGTGTGCGACGGGTCGAACGATGGTGCGGAGGTCGTCTCTGCGGTGGTCATTCCGGCAATCGGTGATGTGAAAGAGCTTGGGCCCGCGTTTCGCGAACTGATGCATTCATATCACAATGTTGCCGAATTACGACAATTCGACGGCGCGGCCGAGCACTAAAGTGATCAGTACTGCATCGAATCAACCGTTTTTTTGCCGCGCGTCCCCTAGGCTCCGCTTCGATAGACCTGAATGTCGAGATCCCTGATCTTCTTCCGCAGCGTGTTGCGGTTGAGGCCGAGCAGATCGGCCGCGCGAATCTGGTTGCCACGGGTGGCCGCCAGCGCCGCGGTGAGCAGCGGTACCTCGATCTCCTTGAGGATGCGGTGGTAGAGGCCCGGCGGCGGAACGCCGTTCGGGAAGCCGGAGAAGTGCGAGGACAGGTAGGCCTCTACCGCGCCGCCGAGGTTCTCCACGCCCATCGGCGTGTTGCCGCCCGAGGTGACCGCCGGCGGCGCCAGTTCGCCGTCGATGACCGAGGCCGTAATGACGTCCTGCGGATAGAGCGCCGCCAGCCGGCGCGCGAGGTTTTCGAGCTCGCGCACGTTGCCGGGCCAGCGGTGCTGCTTGAGCCGCTCCAGCGCCAGCGTGTCGAGTTTCTTCGGCGGCAGGCCGTCCTTTTCGGCGAGCGAGAAGAAATGCCGGATCAGATCGGGCAGATCCTCGATCCGCTCCCGCAGCGGCGGCAGGCGCAGCGGCACGACGTTGAGGCGGAAGAACAAATCTTCCCGGAACAGGCCCTGCTGGATCAGGATACGCAAATCCTTGTTGCTCGCCGCCACGATCCGGACGTCGGTCTTGATCGGGGTACGCCCGCCGACGGTGGTGTATTCGCCCTGCTGCAGCACGCGCAGCAACCGCGTCTGCGCTTCCATCGGCATGTCGCCGATTTCGTCGAGGAACAGCGTGCCGCCCTCGGCCTGTTCGAACCGGCCGGAGGCGCGGGTATTGGCGCCGGTGAACGCGCCGCGCTCATGGCCGAACAATTCGGATTCGATCAGGTCGCGCGGGATCGCCGCCATGTTGACGGCGACGAACGGGCCGTTGCGGCGCTTGCCGTAGTCATGGAGCGCGCGCGCGACCAGTTCCTTGCCGGTGCCGGACTCTGCCGGAGATCATCACCGTGAGGTCGGTCTGCATCAGCCGCGCCAGCACCCGGTAGATTTCCTGCATCGCCGGCGAGCGGCCGACCAGCGGGATCGAATCGAATTCGCCCTCGTCGGCCGAACTCGCCACCCGCTCCTTCGGCTCGGCCAGCGCACGACCGACGATGGTGATGAGCTCCTTCAGGTCGAACGGCTTTGGCAGATATTCATAGGCGCCGCGCTCCGAGGCCCGGATCGCCGTCATGAAGGTGTTCTGCGCGCTCATGACGATGACGGGAAGGTTCGGCCGCATCTTCTTGATGCGTGGCAACAGATCGAACGCGTTCTCGTCGGGCATCACCACGTCGGTGATGACGAGATCGCCCTCGCCCTGGCTTACCCAGCGCCACAGCGTCGCGGCGTTCCCGGTCAGGCGAACTTCATATCCGGCGCGCGAAAGCGCCTGGTTGAGAACCGTGCGGATGGCGGTATCGTCATCGGCAACGAGAATGCTACCTGCGGGCATCATTATTCCTCATCTTGCGTTCTGTGAGGCAGGCGGCAGCGTACCCGGAACGCCGTCGCGGTTGCTTTGGTCGAACTGTTTGGTGGGATTGAACATCGGCATCAGCACGCGGAACGTGGTCTTCCGCGGCTGGGATTCGCATTCGATGATGCCGCCGTGATCGCCGACGATCTTGGCCACCAGCGCCAGGCCGAGCCCGCTGCCGGTTTGCTTCGTCGTCACGAACGGATCGAACAGGTTCGGCAGCAGGTCTTCCGGCACGCCGGAGCCGTTGTCCTTGACGCAGAATTCGAGCGGCAGCGACACCCGCGATTTCTTGCCCGGCACCGACAGGCGAACGCCGGGACGAAAGGCCGTGGTGAGCTGGATTTCCGCGTCCGAGCCGAGATCGGCGACCGCTTCGGCGGCGTTCTTCACGAGATTGAGAAACACCTGGATCAGTTGGTCCTGATTGGCCAGCACCGGCGGAAGCGACGGATCGTAGTCCTCGATGAAGCGGACGTTGCGGGCGAAGCCGGACTGCGCCAGCCGCTTGACGTGGTCGAGCACGGAATGGATGTTGACCGGCCCGCGCGCCACCGGACGGTCGTCGCCGAACACTTCCATGCGGTCGACCAGCGTCACGATGCGGTCGGCCTCGTCGCAGATCAGTCGCGTCAGCATGCGGTCTTCGGACGACGCCGCTTGTTCCAGCAATTGCGCCGCGCCACGGATGCCGGACAATGGATTCTTGATTTCATGCGCCAGCATCGCGGCCAGCGCGATCACCGAGCGCGCCGCGCTGCGATGGGTTAGTTGCCGGTCCATCTTATCGGCGATGGTGCGCTCCTGCAGCATCACGACGATGTGGCCGGGGCGTTCGGTGAGCGGGGCAACGTGCAGGTCGACCTGGCGGTCACCGCCGATGCGCGGCGTGCCGAGATCGACCTTGTATTCATTGACCGGCGAGCCGCTCGACCGGACCTGGTCGATCAGCGCCAACAACGGACTGCCGAACGGCACCAGTTCCTTCAGCGACTGCCGCCGCAAAAATTGCGTCGAAATCTCGAAGAAGGATTCGGCGGCGATATTGGCATCCATGATGCGGCCGTCGGGCGCCACCAGCAGCACCGGATTGGGCAGCGCGTTGAGGATGGCCTCGCTGTCGGTGGGCAATGGCCGGCGATGTTCCAAGGCTGACGTCATGCGGCAGCTCTCCATTCGAAATCGTCGAACGCTTCCTGCAGCGATCGGTGCACCCGGTTGGGGTCCTCCAACGTCAGGATATTCTGCCGCCAGCCCTTCAGCGTCTCCGCCGGCGCACAGCTGTACCGGGCTGCGGTCTCCAGCGCCCAGCCGAGATGCTTTCGCGCGTGCTTCAGCCCGATCCGCAGACCGTAATGGCTGCAAACCTCGTCGTAGAGCGCGCGCACATAGCCGAGTTGTTCGGCAAGCGACGGCGCCGTCTCAGCCTGCCCGGTTTCGAG
Organism: uncultured Alphaproteobacteria bacterium; assembly: GCA_963783115.1. GTDB lineage: Bacteria > Pseudomonadota > Alphaproteobacteria > Rhizobiales > Xanthobacteraceae > Bradyrhizobium. The sequence goes on from CAWAMK010000033.1 coordinate 118,106, forward strand.
CCGGCGGCCGATCTGGCCTGGCAGCCAGGGCTGTCCCTGCGCGCCGCGCCCGATCATCACCGCGTCCGCGCCCGACACGTCCAGCGCCTCGACCGCCTTTCCGAATGAAGTGATGTCACCGTTGACGACGAGCGGCACGGAGACCGCGTCCCTCACCGCGCGCACGGCGGCCCAATCAGCCGAGCCTTTGTAGAACTGGCAGCGCGTCCGCCCATGCACGGTGATCATCTGCACGCCGGCGGCTTCCGCGCGGCGCGCGAGTTCAGGCGCGTTGAGCGAGCGATCGTCCCAGCCGAGCCGCATCTTCAGCGTCACCGGAACTTTCACCGCCGCGATCGTGGCTTCGATCAGCGCCAGCGCATGATCGAGATCGCGCATCAGCGCCGAGCCGGACTGGCCGCCGGTGACATGGCGCGCCGGGCAGCCCATATTAATATCGATAATATCAGCGCCAGAGGACTCGGCGATTCGGGCCCCCTCCGCCATCCAGTGGGTCTCGCAACCGGCGAGTTGAACGACATGCGCACCGATTCCGGCGGTCTCGCAACGCAGAAGCGACATCGGCCGGCCGTGCACCAGCTCGTCGCTGGCGGTCATCTCCGAGACGACCAGTCCTGCGCCAAGGGAGGCGGCAAGTCGTCGAAAGGGCGCATCGGTGATGCCGGACATCGGCGCCAGCAAAACCCGGTTGGCGATAGCAATATCGCCTATTTTCAACGGCTTAGAGCGTGAACTTTCCGGGCCGGTCACATCGTTCTCGTGGTTGGGACAGCGGCGTCATTGCCCCCGTCGACGTATATTGTGAGCACAAATCTTGGGCAGTCAAGCGCCTTGCCTACACTTTAGACAGATCTATCATTTGTGCAAGTGCACTGCAACAAAAACTGCTTTTCTCAGGTGATGGGAATCACTCTGATTTCGCCATCCCTCATGGTAAGGGCTGTGCGCCAGCGCGCCCCACCCCCGCCCTCAACCCGATTCGTTCGTAATTTGAGTCCAGATGCCCAGACCTGAGCGTACCGCAGCCATCCTCGTTGCAGCCGGACGCGGGCTTCGCGCCGGTGGCAGCGGACCAAAGCAATATCGCGAGATCGGCGGACAGACCGTGATCTTCCGCGCCATGCAGGCCTTCTGCCGGCACCCGGACGTGTTTGCCGTGCAGCCGGTGGTGAACCCCGATGACACCGCGGTCTTCAACGCCGCCGTCGCGGGGCTGCGCTACCAGCCGCCCACCCATGGCGGGGCGACGCGCCAGGCCTCGGTGCATGCCGGGCTCGAGGCGCTGGCGGCGGAGAAGCCCGATATCGTCCTGATCCACGACGCCGCGCGACCTTTTGTTACGACAGCGGTGATTTCGCGCGCGATCGATGCGGCCGGCCGCACCGGCGCAGCGGTACCTGCGATCCCGGTCACCGACACGATCAAGCAGATTGGCGAGGCCGGCAACGTGGAGGCCACGCCCGAGCGGGCAAAACTGCGAGTAGCGCAGACGCCGCAAGCGTTCCGCTTCGACGTCATTCTCGATGCGCATCGCCGCGCCGCGCGCGACGGCCGCAGCGATTTCACCGACGATGCGGCGCTGGCGGAATGGGCGGGATTGACGGTAGCGACATTTGAAGGCGATCTTGCCAACATGAAACTGACGACGCCCGAAGATTTCATCCGCGAGGAAGCCCGCCTCGCCGCCCAGCTCGGCGATATCAGGACCGGCACCGGCTACGACGTGCACGCCTTCGGCGACGGCGATCATCTGATGCTGTGCGGCGTGCGCGTACCGCACACACGCGGCTTTCTCGCCCATTCCGATGGCGACGTCGGCCTGCATGCGCTGGTCGACGCCATCCTCGGCGCGCTGGCGGACGGCGACATCGGCTCGCACTTTCCGCCGAGCGACCCGCAATGGAAGGGCGCGGCGTCCGATAAGTTTCTCAAATATGCCGTCGACCGCGTCACCGCGCGCGGCGGCCGGATCGCCAATCTCGAAGTCACGATGATCTGCGAGCGTCCGAAAATTGGGCCGCTGCGCGACATCATGCGCGCCCGCATCGCCGAGATCACCGGCGTCAACATCTCACGCGTCGCGGTAAAGGCTACGACCAGCGAACGGCTCGGCTTTACCGGCCGCGAGGAAGGCATCGCCGCCACTGCGGCCGCCACCATCCGTCTTCCGTGGTCAGATAAAGGTTGGGGCGAATAGCCATGAGCAGCAGCGATGCGCGCGCCCTCTCCCGCTCGCTGCTCGACCTGTGCCGGATGCGCAAGCTGACGATCGCGACGGCGAAGTCCTGCACCGGCGGTCTGGTCGCCGGCGCGCTCACCGACATTCCCGGCTCGTCGGACGTGATCGACCGCGGCTTCGTCACCTATTCCAACGACGCCAAGCGCACGATGCTCGGCGTCAAGGCGACGACGCTGGCGACCTTCGGCGCCGTCAGCAAGGAGACCGCGACCGCGATGGCGATCGGCGCGCTGGAAAAGGCCAAGGTCGATCTCGCGGTCTCCATTACCGGCATTGCGGGCCCCGGCGGCGCTACGCCGGGCAAGCCGGTCGGCCTGGTCCATTTCGCGGTCGCCTCGCGCGACGGCAAGATTCTGCACCGCGAATTCCGTTTCGGCGCCATCGGCCGCACCGCCGTGCGCCAGCGCTCCGTGGTGGAGGCGCTGCGCATGCTGATGGAGCTGGCGCGCGGCCCGCAGCCGCCGGCAAAGCCGCGGCGCGAGACGATGAGCCGCCTGCGGCCCCGGGTGGCGCGTACGCCGCGGCGCAGCGCCGTCAAGCGACGCCGGCCGACGCGGACTTGAAGCCGGCAATCACTTCTGCGCGGCCAGCGCCTTGGCGCGGGTTTCGCTGAGCGAAGCGGCCGGCGTCAACGCTTCCGGGCTGATCGCAAGCTCGATGATGGCCGGAAGTCCGCTGGCCACGGCTTCGTCGAACGCCTTGGCAAAGTCTTCCGTCCGCTCGACATGGGCGCCAAAACCGCCGCAGGCGCGGGCGAGCGCCGCGAAATCGGGGTTGGCGAGATCGGTGCCGGAGACGCGGCCGGGATACTCGCGCTCCTGGTGCATCCGGATCGTGCCGTACATGCCGTTGTTGCAGACGATCACGATCAGCGGCAGCCGGTTTTCGACCGCGGTCATGAACTCCAGGCCGGTCATCTGGAAGCAGCCGTCGCCGGCAAAGCAGATGACCGTCCGCTCGGGATGCTGCAGCTTGGCCGCGACCGCCGCCGGCAGGCCGTAGCCCATCGAGCCCGAGGTCGGCGCCAGTTCGGTGCGATACTGCCGATATTGCCAGAACCGGTGCACCCAGACGGCATAATTGCCGGCGCCGTTGCAGATGATGGTGTCATTGGGCAAGCGATCACTCAGACCGCGAACGATCTGCGAAAGCTGCACGTCACCCGGTGATCGCGTCGGCTCGGCGAATCCGAGATAGTCGGCATGCGCCGCCTTGACGTGGTCGGCGCGCGATTGATGCTTCGGCTCCAGCCGGCTGATCGCCGCCGCAAAGGCAGCAGTGCTCGCGACCACGCCGAGCGTCGGCGAATAGACGCGGCCGATCTCCTCGGGATCGGGGTAGACGTGAACCAGCGGCTGCCTTGGTTTGGGAATATCGAACAGCGTGTAGCCGCCCGTGGTGGCCTCGCCCAGCCGCGCGCCGAGCGCGATCACCATATCGCTGGTGCGGATCCGCTCGGCGATCTTGGCATCGAGCCCGATGCCGATATGGCCGCCATAGCAGGGATGCAGATTGTCGAAATAATCCTGGCAGCGGAACGAGACGCCGACGGGCACTTCATGCGCAGCGGCAAATGCCTCGAGATCGCGGCGGGCCTGATCGCTCCACCCGCCGCCGCCGACGATCAAAAACGGCTTCTTCGCCGCTGACAGCAGCGCGTGGAAGCGCTGCAGCGTGCCGTCGTCAGGCGCGATCGGAAGCGGCGTATAGGGCGGCGCGTCTGGCACCTCGGCGGTGTCGGTCAGCATGTCCTCCGGCAACGCCAGCACGACGGGCCCGGGCCGGCCGGAGGTCGCGGTGAAGAAGGCGCGCGAGATGAACTCCGGAATCCGCCGCGCGTCATCGATCTGGGCGACCCATTTCGTCATCGGCCCGAACATCTGGCGATAGTCGATTTCCTGAAACGCCTCGCGCTCCATCATGTCGCGCCCGACCTGCCCGAGCAGCAGGATCATCGGCGTCGAATCCTGGAATGCGACGTGAACGCCGGCCGACGCATTGGTGGCGCCGGGCCCGCGCGTGGCGAAGGCGATGCCCGGGACGGCCCGTCAGCTTGCCATAGGCGTCCGCCATCATGGCGGCCCCGCCCTCGTGCCGGGCGTTGACGAACCGCACGCGCTGGCTCTGGTACATGCCGTCGAGCGCGGCCAGGAAGCTTTCGCCGGGCACGCCGAACACGGTGTCGGCATTGTGCAGCGCAAGCTGCTCGATCAGAATATGGCCACCGGTTCGAAGATTTCCGTCCATTGCCTCGTCCTTCCGCAGGGATTTGAGCCCGGCTTAGAGAATGCCGCCGGTGCCAGCAACCGCTTTTGCAGCATGGTCCGCCATTCCGTGGGTCACTTTGCCTTCGGCGCGACCCGCGCCTCCACGCCGGTAACGGCTTCATAGGCCTTGATGACGGCGGTGCAGGACTCGCCATCGTGCCCGAGCAGCGCCGCCTGCCGGTAGGTCTGGTGCACGGCCTCTGCCATGAAACCGGGCAGGCCGGCATCCTCCAGCCAGCGCGCATAATAGCGGACGTCCTTGCGGGCGTTCGCCAACGACATCAGCGGGGTGAAATCGCCGTCGAGGGTGGCCTGGCCGTAGAGGTCGAGCATGCCGCTCCTGCCGCCGGCGGCAGAGATGATGCTGATGACCTGGGAGAGATCGAGGCCGTCCTTCGCGGCGAGCGCAAACCCCTCGCACCACGCCGCCACATTGGCGAACGCGATATAGTTGTGGATGAGTTTCAGGCGAATGGCGTGCCCGAGCGGGCCGATGTGGAAGATGTTTTCGGCATAAAGCTCGAAATAAGGCCTGAGGTCGTCGAGCAACTCCGTCTCGCCGCCAAACAGCACGTTGACCTTGCCGATATCGGCATGTTTCGGGGTCCGCGTCATCGGCGCTTCGGCGTAGCGCCCGCCCGCCTCCCGCACCATGCGATCCAGTTTTGCGACCATCTGCGGGCTGCCGGTGGTGTGGTCGACGATGATGAATCCGGGTGCCGGACCGGCCAGCAGTCCGTCACGCGCGACCATCAGCGCCTCGACGTCCTCGGCCTCGTTGACGCAAATCATGACGATGCGGCAGTTCTCGCGGATCTCCTGAAGCCCTTTGGCGGCCGTCGCGCCGAGCGATTTGACGGCGGCCACGGCTGCCGGATTGAGATCATAGGCGGTGACGGCTACCCCCTTGGCGACGAGGTTTTTCACCAGCCCGCGTCCCATGCCACCGAGGCCGATGAAGCCAACGCGTTCGAGTGTCGTCATGTCAGGCCTTCCGATTTGGGCTGGCGGTGTCTTCTTTTTGCATCCGCTCGGCCGTTTTGCTGCGCTGCGGCGTTCTCCGCCCGGCTGCCATTTTTGCCCGGCTAGCACGCTCACAGGCTGTCTGACAACCTCGTCGATGCAGTTTGCACGGCACGCCTTGTTTCGATATGCCTGTTAGCTCGCGTGGATCGCAACGGTGGGTTGAGGGCGACGCCGCCAACAGGACAGGACCAATCACGTGAAGTTCAAATCCCTCGAGCGTACACCTTCATTGCCACAGGAAATTGTCGCGAGCCTGACCGGCGCCCTGCACGCCGGCGAGCTTCAGCCCGGCGATCGCCTGCCGTCCGAACAGGCGTTGGCGACCGAATTCGGCGTGGCGCGAACGGTCGTGCGGGAAGCGATCTCGCAGCTCAAATACGACGGCATCGTGCAGAGCCGCGTCGGCGTCGGCGCGTTCATCTCCCAACCGCAGGAGCGGACGGCGTTCCGGATCAGCCCGGAGTGCTTCAGGAAACGCAAGGAGCTGTTGAAGCTGTTGCGTTTGCGGAACGGTGTCGTCATCGAGGCCGCGGCGGACGCGGCGCAGGCGCGATCCAGCCGCGACATCGTCCGCATGGAAGCCATCCTCAAGGAGATGCGCGACGCGATCAGCGACGGCGTTCACGGCGCCGAGCGCCACTTCGAAGCCGAGCGCCAGTTGATCCTCGCCATCGCCAAGGTTGCCGACAACGAACACGCCCTCAATTTCATCGTGATGATCGACAGCCAGATCGCCGAAAACCTGCGGTCGGTCGCCGTCAAGAATACCAAGGCGACGGAGCTTGCCGCGGCCGCGATCGAGGAGCAGGTCCGGCTCGTCGAAGCCATCAAACGCGGCGACCCGATCGCGGCGCGGGACAGAGCCCGCAAGCACTACGACAACGCCGCGCAGCGGCTGGCCGATCGCGCCGACTTCGTCGATATCTAGGCTCCAGTTTCGGAGCGTCAGCCGACCTTGCCCGATACCGTCCCGCCCTTTCCGTAAACCGCGTCCGCCCGCTTTTCGAACGCGGCGGCGAAGCGCTGGAACGCGGTGTCGAACATCGTGCCCATCAGCATCGCCAGCATCCGGCTCTTGAATTCGTAGGACAGGAAGAACCCGACGTCGCAGTCGGCCTCGGAACGCGGCTCGAACGTCCAGCGGTTTTCCAGATTGCTGAACGGGCCCTTCAGATATTCGACCAGGATCTTCAGGTTCGGCCGGTCCAGCGTCACCCGGCTGGTGAAGGTTTCACGCACCAGCTTGAACGACACCGTCATGTCGGCGACGATGATTTCGGTGCCGTCATCCTTCGGCGTGCGCTGGCGGATCTTCAGCGACTGGCACAGCGGCACGAATTCCGGATAGCGCTCGACATCGGCGACCAGATCGAACATCTGCGACGCGGTATGACGAACGCGGCGCTTGCTGGAGAAGCTCGGCATCAGTGCATACCCGCCCGGTTCTGCTTCAGCGCGAGGGTGTCGAGATATTCGTTTGCCTGCGTCCGGTCGGTGAAGCAGACCAGCGCTTGATCGGCGCGCAGTCCTTGAAATAGTCCAGCAGTTTTGGCCGCTGTTGCCGGCGATAGGTCCAGACATAGCGAAAGAATTCGAAGTCGAGCCGCTCCGGACAGCCCTCGGCCATCTCCGGGCGAACGCGGCCGTAGCTTCCGGCAATCCGCCTCATGATGCCGAGCATGCAGCTCCGGCGCGGCAGGTCGAACCAGATCACGGTGTCGCTGGTTTGGCGGCGCAATTCGCCGGCGCCGTGGCGGGTGTAGTTGCCATCCATGACCCATTGCGGCTGTCGCGCAATCTCGGCCGACACGCGTTCCGAACTCGGTATTGTCGGAGGCAACCCAGCCGGGCTTCCAGTACAGCGCATCCAGCGAAACAAAGGGAATGCCCGCGATCTCCGACAGCCGCCGTGCAAACGTCGACTTGCCGGACCCCGACGATCCCATGACCAGAACGCGTTGCATCGGTTCGATCCGGCGTTAGCGGGCTGCCGCGGCGCGCGCGGCCTGCAGCCTGGCAAAATCTTCGCCCGCATGGTGCGAGGAACGCGTCAATGGGCTCGCCGACACCATCAAAAATCCCTTGGTGTAGGCGACCTTCTCATAGCCTGCGAATTCATCGGGGGTGACGTAGCGCATCACGGCGTGATGCTTGCGCGTCGGCTGCAGATACTGCCCGATGGTGAGGAAATCGACCTCGGCCGAACGCAGATCGTCCATCACCTGCAGCACTTCATGCCGCTCCTCGCCGAGGCCGACCATGATGCCGGATTTGGTGAAGATCGGTCGGATCGATCTCCTTGACCCGCTGCAGCAGCCGGATCGAATGGAAATAGCGCGCGCCCGGGCGCACCGTGAGATAGCGCGACGGCACGGTTTCCAGATTGTGGTTGAACACGTCGGGCTTGGCCGCCGCGACCACTTCCAGCGCGCCTTCCTTGCGCAGGAAGTCGGGGGTGAGGATCTCGATGGTCGTGGTCGGGCAGCGCGCGCGGATGGCGCGAATGGTTTGCGCGAAATGCTCGGCGCCGCCGTCGGCGAGATCGTCGCGATCGACCGAGGTGACCACGACATGGGCGAGCCCGAGCTTGAAGGTCGCCTCCGCGACATGCTCCGGCTCGCTGGCGTCGAGCGCGCCGGGCATGCCGGTCTTGACGTTGCAGAACGCGCAGGCCCGCGTGCAGGTGTCCCCCATGATCATGAAGGTGGCGTGCTTCTTGTCCCAGCACTCGCCGATGTTCGGGCAGCCGGCCTCCTCGCACACCGTGACGAGGCCGTTCTCCTTGACGATCTTCCGCGTGTCCGCATAGCCCCGGGTGTTCGGCGCGCGCACCCTGATCCAGTTCGGCTTCGGCGGCGACAGCGCGTCCGGCCGGTTCACCTTTTCGGGGTGACGCGGGCGCACCTGGTTTGCGGAGACGGTATCGACGAGAACGACCATGCTAAGTCCGGATATGGCTGGAAATACTAGCTAATCGGTGCCGCCGGTGGCTGCAACCCGTTGGCGGAAGACTCGCTGAGGCTAGCAGAAACGTGCAACATATTGGCAGTTTTCACCTGTTCCGCCGTGATTCCCACCTGATAATGGCTCAAAATCCAAAGCCCGCCCATGCCGCCGCCCCTCGCCTCGGCAAGCCGCTGAAACGCTCGTTCTTCGACCGCAGCGTGCACGAGGTGGCGCCCGACCTGATCGGCGCGACGCTGCTGTTGGACGGCGTCGGCGGCATCATCACCGAGGTCGAGGCCTACCATCACACCGATCCGGCGGCGCATTCCTTCAACGGGCCGACGCCGCGCAACCTCGTGATGTTCGGCCCGCCCGGCTTTGCCTATGTCTACCGCTCCTACGGCATCCACTGGTGCGTGAATTTCGTCTGCGAGGAGGCCGGCTCGGCCAGCGCCGTGCTGATCCGCGCGCTGCAGCCGACCCACGGCCTGCCCGCGATGCGCCGCCGCCGCGGCGTGCCGGAGGAGCGCGCGTTGTGCTCCGGGCCCGGCAAGCTCTGCCAGGCGCTCGGCATCACCATCAAGCATAACGAACTGGCGCTCGACCAGCCGCCCTTCGTGCTGCATGCGCGCCGCGAAAAGCCCGAGATCGTCGCCGGCGTGCGGATCGGGATCACCAAGGCTGTCGACCTGCCGTGGCGCTACGGCTTGAAGGGGTCGAGGTTTCTGAGCAAGCCGTTTTGAAGGGTGAGCTGTGTCAACAACGACTTCCCAATCTCGCGACGCACCACAGACCTTTGGACTGATTTGCCCGTCAGGCAAATTGATGTAGGATTTCGCTGCGCTGCTTTTTGCAGAACCCGGGTGGACCTAAGTCCAACTACTTGACGCCACTGATGCCGAGGTAATTTCGCCGCTCGGAGTGTCGTCGCAGTCTGAAAAGGGAACTCATTATGTCACGTCGAACCATTATTTCGCTCGCCGCATCGGTCATCATCGGCATCGGATTTGTCGGCACTGTTTCAACCGACGCGTCAGCATATCGCGCTGGTGTCGCACGCGGTGGCGTCTATCGTGGCGGCGCTTACCGTGGCGGCGCTTACTACCGTGGTGTACGCCCGGGCGTGGCGGTTGGCATCGGCGCCGCTGCGGTTGGTGCTGCCGCCGTCGGCGCTGCTGCTGCGGGAGCTTACTACGGGCCAGGATATTACGGCGCTGCGCCGGTCGGTTGTCCATACGGCTACTATTATTATGCCCCCTACAACCGCTGCGTACCCACGCCGTAATAATCACTGCTGTCTCTGGAATACTGGATCGTCCGCCCCGGTGCGCAATGGCGCACGATGACGGCTGAATACACCTTCGCGTTCCCGCGGCGCGTTGCACCCGAGGCTTGCTCGAAGTTTGCCCTCCAGAAATCAGAGGGCGCAGGGAATGCCGGGCGCCGGCTGGCACCCGCGGTCTCGTGTGCAAGATGCACTGATGAATGCGCACACGAGCATACAGGTACAGCCGAAGCAGCCCGGCATTCCCTGCGCAGTGGTGTTACGGCTTATGCCGCGCTCTCCCTGGAGACGAATTCCTCTTGCCTCCATCGCCAGCGAATTGACGGCTTGCATCGCCCGGTCGGGCTTTGCAAACCTTCGCTGGCTTGACGCCAGCCACGGGCGCCAGGACCACACGGTTTTGCCGTACGCAGCTTCCTCCGCCACCAACTCCGACCAGCCAAGTGCATGCCGGCCGAAGCAATCGCGAAAGCGTTTAAGCGCCGTTCGTCTGCGCGCGATGTTCGCTCACGGAAGCCCGCCCTGCAAACACCTCTCGCGCCCGACGCTGCCGCGTCCACCGCAACCCGCCCCAACGTTCGTGACGATGGCCAACGCCCCTCTTCTCGGGACGGGATGGCCGGAGTTGTAGGAGTGATTTGGGTCTCGCGCGAAGCGGAATATTTTTGCGGGCGAGACTGGACGGGGCAAATCAGCTTGAAGTTGCTGGAGAAAATCGTGCATTGGCGCAGCGGCCAAGGCCGCAAGTTCGGGATGGCCGATTGCATCAGCGGCTGGAAAATGCTGCACAAGCAGACTGCCGTCATCCCCGATATCGCAACGGACGCGCGGATTCCCGTGCATATTTATCGCGACACTTTCGTCCGGGCCTGGTGATGGCGCTGGCCGGCGTCGAGTATCCGATCGCGGCGCTCGGCGCCTATTTTCCGGTGCGGATGCTCGTCACGCCGGATGAGCCGGCGAGCGTAGGTCGCAAGTGCAGTCCTCAGCCGAAGCCATTCACGATGCCAGCGCGGTGCGGATCATCCGAGCGAGATCGGAGCTGAGATAAGGTTTTGGCAACAGCAGCACGCCCTCATCGAGCCGGCCGTGATGCACGATGGCGTTCTCGGTATAACCGGACGTATAGAGCACCTTGAGGTCCGGGCGCCGTTTTATCGCCTCGGTCGCGAGCTGCCGGCCGTTCAGTCCGCCGGGCATGATCACGTCCGTGAACAGCAGGTCGACGTGTTCGGGACCGTCAATGATCGCGAGCGCCTCGACGGCATTGCCGGCGGCCATCGTGTGGTACCCGAAGCGGCCGATCTGCGTCATGACGTATTCGCGGACCAGCGCGTCGTCCTCGACGATCAGGATCGATTCGTCGCCATGTTCGGCCCCCAGGGCGCCGGCCTCCGCGGCCACCGCCTCCGGGACGCCTGCCACCGCCGGCAGATAGAGCTTTACCGTCGTGCCGTGGCCCTCCTCGCTGTAGATATTGATGTGGCCGTTCGACTGCTTGACGAAGCCGTAGACCATGCTGAGACCGAGCCCCGATCCCTTGCCGACATCCTTGGTGGTGAAGAACGGTTCGAACACCTTGTCGAGCAGGCTGCCGGGAATGCCGGCACCGGTGTCGCTCACCGCGACCATGACGTAGTTGCCCGGCCTGATCTCGCTGGTCATGCTCGGGATAGCTCTCGTCGAGCACGACGTTCTTGGTCTCGAGCGTCAGCTTGCCGCCGTTTGGCATGGCGTCACGCGCGTTGAGGGCGAGGTTGAGGATCGCGGTCGAGAGCTGGCTGGGATCGATCAGCGCCGGCGAAGAATCGTGCGCCAGCATCGATTCGATTTCGATCTGTTCGCCCAGCGTCGGCCGCAGCAACCGCGCGGAATCGATCACCAGCGCGTTGACGTCGGTGTTGCGCGGCTGCAGCGGCTGCCGACGCGAGAAGGCCAGCAGATGCCGCGTCAGGTCGGCGCCCCGCGCCGCGGCGGCGCTGATCATGTCGGTGATCTGGGCGAGGTTCGGCCGATCCTTGACCGCGTCGGCGAGGATTTCGATGGTGCCGGTGATCACGGTCAGAATGTTGTTGAAGTCGTGCGCCACGCCGCCGGTGAGCTGGCCGATCGCTTCCATCTTCTGCGCCTGCCGGACCTGGGCCTCGTTGGCCTCGATCTCCTGAAAACGTTTGACCATGGCCTCGGCCTTGCGCCGGTGTTCCATTTCCTGCTCGAGCGCCGCATTGGCGTGCGCAAGTTGCACGCGTGTCGGCAGCACCAGGAGACGCGGCAGCATCAGCAACAATGCCACCGTGACCCCGAGCGATACCAGCGCCAGCAAGCCCTTGACGAGGCTCTCGATGTCGTAAGCCGGCACCCACACAGTGAGGATCGAAAGCAGGCGGGTCAGCGCGCATAACGCGGCGAAGATGGCGAATATCCAGAATACGCCACGGAAAAGGACATCGCGGCGGCGCCGCCACACGAAGAACCCAAGAACGAACGCGGTAACGAAGAAGGCGATGGCAAGCAGGGCGTCGGAAACGACATTCAGCCAGATCAACTCCGGCTTCCACAGCAGGCACGCGCCATGCGGGGTGAGCATCGACATGTCCAGAATATCCTGTCCCGGCTGAGGCTGGTGTTTCGATACTTAGAGCATGATCCGGAAAAGTGGGAAACCGGCTCACTGCGCCCGGTGGCAGACCGCCTCGACTTCGTTGCCGTCGGGGATTACGGGACAGTCCATCTAATCGCCGGTGATGAATGCACGGTCTCCGCGATGCGCCGCAATCGCAGGAACGCTTCCCAGAGAGAGTTCACGATGCCAGCGCGGTGCGGATCATCCGTGCGAGATCGGAGCTGAGATAGGGTTTTGGTAGCAGCAGCACGCCGGCGTCGAGGCGGCCGTGATGCACGATGGCGTTCTCGGTATAACCGGACGTATAGAGCACCTTGAGGTTGGGACGTCGCTTCAGCGCTTCGGTCGCAAGCTGCCGGCCATTCAGTCCGCCGGGCATGATCACATCCGTGAACAGCAGATCGACGTGCTCGGGACCGTCAATGATCGCGAGCGCCTCGACGGCATTGCCGGCGGCCATGGTGTGGTACCCGAAGCGGCCGATCTGCGTCATGACGTATTCGCGGACCAGCGCGTCGTCCTCGACGATCAGGATGGACTCTTCGCCATATTCGGTCCCCAAAGCGCCAGCCTCGACGGCCAAGGCCTCCGGGACGCCCGCCGCCGCCGGCAGATAGAGCTTCACCGTGGTGCCGTGGCCCTCCTCGCTGTAGATATTGATGTGGCCGTTCGACTGTTTGACGAAGCCGTAGACCATGCTGAGACCGAGCCCCGATCCCTTGCCGACATCCTTGGTGGTGAAGAACGGTTCGAACACCTTGTCGAGCAGGTTGCCGGGGATGCCCGCACCGGTGTCGCTCACCGCGACCATGACGTAGTTGCCCGGCCTGATCTCGCTGTTCATGCTCGGGTAGCTCTCGTCGAGCACGACGTTCCTGGTTTCGAGCGTCAGCTTGCCGCCATCAGGCATGGCGTCGCGCGCGTTGAGGGCGAGGTTGAGGATCGCGGTCGATAGCTGGCTGGGATCGATCAGCGCCGGCGCAGAATCGTGCCCCAGCATCGATTCGATTTCGATCTGTTCACCCAGCGTCGGCCGCAGCAACCGCGCGGAATCGATCACCAGCGCGTTGACGTCGGTGTTGCGCGGCTGCAGCGGCTGTCGACGCGAGAAGGCCAGCAGATGCCGCGTCAGATCGGCCCCCCGCGCCGCGGCGGCGCTGATCATGTCGGTGATCTGGGCGAGGTTCGGCCGATCCTTGACCGCGTCGGCGAGGATTTCGATGGTGCCGGTGATCACGGTCAGAATGTTGTTGAAGTCATGCGCCACGCCGCCGGTGAGCTGGCCGATCGCTTCCATCTTCTGCGCCTGCCGGACCTGGGCCTCGTTGGCTTCGATCTCCTGAAAACGCAAAACCATGGCTTCAGCCTTGCGCCGATGTTCGATTTCCTGCTCGAGCGCCGCCTTGGCTAGCGCAAGTTGCTTGCGTGACGGCGCCGTCAGGATCCGCGGCAGCGACAGCAGCAGCCCCGCCGTGATCCCCAGCGATATCAGCGCCAGGACACCTTTGGTGATGGCCTCGATGTCGTGGGCCGGCACCCATAGGGTGAGGATCGCCAGCAGCCGGGTCACGCCGCAGACCGCAACGAAGACGGCGAATGCTCCGAACACAGCGCGGAACGTCAGATCGCGGCGCCGCCATAAGAAATACCCGAGGACGAACGCGGTAGAAAAGAAGGCGATGGCGAGCATGGCGTCGGAGACGGCATTCAGCCAGATCAACTCTGGCCTCCACGACAAGCACGCGCCATGCGGGGTCAGCGTCGACATGTTCAGAATATCCTATCCGTCCCGGGCTGAGGCCGATATTTCGATACCTGGAACGATAGCATGCGAGGTTCCGCGGCGAAGGAGATAATCCGTCGCACGTCCGCCGACCGGCCGAATTTGTGGATTCGCGCGCCAACCTTCAAAACCCGGATGTCGCGGCGCTCGTCCGGGCGAGGCTTCCTGCCCCCGCTACTGTGCCCGGTGACACACCGGAAACGCTGCGCGCAGGCCAGTTCGGCCTGCGCGCATCTCGCCCGAGGGCGGGATCAGTCACTCTTTGCCTTTTCCTGCATCGCTGTCTGAAGTCTCTTGATGTCGGCTGGCGACAGCTGCGGGCGGTCCACCTTGATCGTCAACTTGTTGAGTTTGGCGGTCAGCGCGAACGGTGGCTTGTAGTCGGCGTCGTTGACGCCGGTCAGCGTGTCAGAGCCGACATCGAAGCTCTCGTCCCACTGCAGGATCATCGGCAGCGTCTTCGGCATCCGCTTGGTGGCGACTTCCTTGCCGTCCACCTTCAGGGTGCCGGTGCCGGGCTGACCGAGGCCGCTGAAGTTATTGAACGCGAGCGTGCCGGCACCGATCCCTTCGTACTTGAAATCGAACTCGACCGTGTGGCTGCCGGGCGTCAGAGCGTCGGCGCCCTCCCACTTGATGCGCTCGAGATCGACCATGTTCCACAGGAACACCGGCTTGCCCTGCAGCAAATAGAAGCCATAGCCGGCAAACCGTCCACCCGAGGTCAGGATCATGCCCTCGGCGCCGCCCTGCGGCACCTCGATATCGGCGGTGATCGTATAGGAAGTGTTCAGCAGCAGCGGGGAGTCGCCCTGCGGCAGGCCGACCATCGGCCGCGTGTAGACGAATTCCGAGCGACCTGCGGTGATGTTCGGGCGCGGGGCGACGATACGGGCCGCCACCGACGCGTCCATCGGGAAGACCTGGTATTTCTTCGCCTCGGCGATGAACTTGTCCTTCAGCTCCTTCACCTTCTGCGGGTTCTTCGCCGCGAGATCGGTGGTCTGGTTGAAGTCGACATTGAGGTTGAAGAGCTCGAGCACCTGCTTGTTCAACGGGTCTGGGTTGGCCGGTCCAAACGCCTCCCAGGGTGCGCGGTTGACCTTCGTGCTCAGGAACCAGCCGTCGTCGTATAGCGCCCACTGCCCCATCATCTCGAAGTATTGGGTCTTGTGCCGCGATGGCGCCTTGGCATTGTTTGCATCGAAGGTATAGGCAAAGCTGGTCCCTTCGATCGGCTTCTGCTTGATGCCGTCCACCATCTCCGGCGCAGGAATGCCCGCGGCCTCCAGGATCGTGGGAACGACGTCGATCACATGAACGAACTGCTCGCGCAATGCACCCTTGTCCTTGATGCGTGCCGGCCATGACACCACCATGTTCTGATTGACGCCGCCAAGCTGGGAGGCGTTCTGCTTGAACCAGCGGAACGGCGTGTCGAACGCCCACGACCAGCCCGCCGACATGTGGTTGTAGGTCTGCTCGGTGCCCCAAACGTCGTAGAACTTCATCTGTACTTCGGCAGGCAGGTCATTGACGCCGTTGAACCACGCCACCTCGTTCGGCGTACCCATCGGGCCGCCCTCCGCGCTCGTTCCGTTGTCGCCGTTGATGTAGATGATCAGCGTGTTGTCGAGCTTGCCTAAATTCTCGAAGGCCTGAACCACGCGTCCGATCTCGTGGTCGCTGTAGGCGGCGTAGGCAGCGAAGACCTCGACCTGTCGGATAAACAGCTTCTGCTCTTCCGCGGAGAGCGTGTCCCATTCCTTCAGCACGTCCTTCGGCCAGGGTGGCAGCTTCGCGTCCCGCGGAACGACGCCGAGCCGCTTCTGGTTCTCGAAGATGCGCTCGCGCACCTTGTTCCAGCCCTCGTCGAACAGTTTCATATTGCTGATCTTGTCCACCCACTCCTTGGTCGGATGGTGCGGCGCATGGGTGGCGCCGGGCGCGTATTTGATGAAGATCGGCTTGTCCGGTTGGATCTGATGCATCCGTGTCATGTAGTCGATGGCGTCGTCGGCCATGCCGGTGACGAGATTCCAGCCCGGCTTGCCTTCAAACGGATAGATCTGAGTGGTGTTGCGGAACAGGTTCGGCTGCCACTGGTTAGCGTCGCCGCCGACGAAGCCGTAGAAATATTCGAAGCCCATGCCGGTGGGCCACTGGTCGAACGGTCCCACCTGGCTGGCGGCAAAGGACGGCGTGTTGTGGTTCTTGCCGAACCATGAGGTCGCATAGCCGTTGTCGAGCAGGATACGCCCGATCGTCGCCTTGTCCCGGTCGATGATGCTGTTGTAGCCGGGGAAGCCGGTCGACTGCTCTGAAACCACGCCGAAGCCGGCGGAATGATGGTTGCGCCCGGTAATCAGCGCCGCCCGCGTCGGCGAGCACAGCGCGGTGGAGAATGTGCGATTATAGCGCAGGCCTTCGCTCGCGAGACGATCCATGGTCGGGGTCGGGATAACGCCACCAAAGGTGCTCGGCACTCCGAAGCCGGCGTCGTCGGTGATGATGAGCAATACATTGGGCGCACCCTTCGGCGGCACGACCCGCGGCGCCCACCACGGCTTCGACTGCAGCGCACCATCCTTGATTATGCCGCCGAACTTCGGATCGGGCGGTGGAAGCTGTTTCCCGGTGATGGTCGAACTGGCGCTCGGCGACCCCAGCGTGCCGCTGACCTGCTGTGCTGCGGCCTGGCTCGCCAAGGCGAGCGAGCTTACGAGGCAGAGCAACGTATTGGTGAAGGATCGAAGAGAAAACGCGCGCGAATTCGGCATGTTCCGGCTCCTCGCTTGTGGTCAGCTACAATTATTCGACCATCGCCGGCGCGCTCCTCGCTTGATCTGAATCAACTGGTTTTAGGTCAATTTCGCACAGATTGCTTTCGCCTTCGCTCGTTGAGCTACGGCCCACAAGTCGCCGCGCTCGCTATGACAGCGGCCGGCGGCTACGACGCCAGCTTCAGCCGCTCCAGCGCTTCCTGCAGCTTCGCTTTTCGCTCCACCGCCGCCTCGCGCTTTTCCTTTTCTTCTTCGACGATCTCTTCGGGCGCGTTGGCGACGAATTTCTCGTTGCCGAGCTTGGCGTCGACGCGCTTGATGTCGGCGTCGGCCTTGACGATTTCCTTGTCGAGCCGGGCCTTTTCGGCCGAGAGATCGATCACGCCCTTGAGCGGCAGCGCCACGACTTCGCCGCGCACGAGCAGTTGCACCGCGCCTTCCGGCGGGCGATCGGCGAACGAAATATCCGCGAGCCGCGCCAGGCGTTTCACGGTGTCGTTCCAGCGCTGCGCGCGCTCTTGAGTCTCCGTGGACGCCCCCGACAGCACCAGCGGGATCAAGGTGGCCGGCGGAATGTTCATTTCCGAGCGCAGCGAACGGATGGCGGTGACGAGATCGACCACCCAGCCGATTTCGGCCTCGGCGGCCGGATCGCTGAAATCGTCGGCGTCGAGCGCGGCCATGACGGGTGCGATCAGCGGCTCGCCGGGTCCTGCCAGCGCCATCGCAGCGATCTGCTCCGCGGTCAGCGCGCTGGCCTTGCGCGGCCATTCGGCCAGCACCAGCAGGCCGTCGCGCTTGGCCGTCACCGCCCACAGCTCTTCGGTGATGAAGGGCATGAACGGATGCAGCAGTTTGAGGATCTCGTCGCGCGCCCAGGCGGTCATGGCGCGGGTCTCGGCCTTGGCCGCCCCCTCCTCGCCCATCAGCACGGGCTTTGCGAGTTCGACATACCAGTCGCAATAGACGTTCCAGACGAAGCGGTAGATCGCATTGGCCGCATCGTTGAAGCGATAGCCTTCGATCGCCTCCGAGACCTCGCGCGTGGCGCGCGAGGTCTCATGCGCGATCCAGCGGTTCAAGGTTTCCTTTGCCGCCGTCGGATCGAATCCATCGGGCTTCTCGCAGCCGTTCATCTCGGCGAAGCGGCAGGCGTTCCACAGCTTGGTCGCGAAATTGCGGTTGGTTTCGACCAGTTGCGACGACAGCTTGATGTCGTGGCTGTGCGCCGCGCCGCGCGCCAGCGCAAAGCGCAGCGCGTCCGCGCCAAAGTCGTCGATCACGCCGAGGGGATCGATGACGTTGCCTTTCGACTTCGACATCTTGGCGCCCTTCTCGTCGCGCACCAGGCGGTGGATGTAGACGGTCGAGAACGGCGCGTCCTTCATGAAGTGGATGCCCATCATCATCATGCGGGCGACCCAGAAGAAGATGATGTCCCAGCCGGTGACGAGGACGTTGGTCGGGTAATAGCGCTTCACTTCCGGCGTTTCGTCGGGCCAGCCGAGCGTCGAGAACGGCCACAGTCCCGAGGAGAACCAGGTGTCGAGCACGTCCTCGTCGCGCGTGATGAAGCCTTCGCGCTTGGCGGGGTCTTCCGCCATCGCGCGCGCCTGCTCTTCCGTGATCACTTCCCGCTCGACGTAATAGCCGAGCGCGTTGCCGACGGCTTCCTCTTCGGTCTCGGCGACGAACACCTTGTCGTCCGGGCCGTACCATGCCGGGATCTGATGGCCCCACCAGAGCTGGCGCGAGATGCACCAGGGCTGGATGTTCTCCATCCATTCGAAATAGGTCTTTTCCCAGTTCTTCGGCACGAAGCTGGTCGCGCCCGAGCGCACCGCCGCGATCGCCGGCTGCGCCATGGTCTTGGCGTCGACATACCACTGGTCGGTCAGATAGGGCTCGATGACGACGTTGGAGCGGTCGCCATGCGGCACCGCGTGCGTGTTCGGCTCGATCTTCTCCAGGAAGCCGAAATCTTCCAGCCGCGCCACGATCGTCTTGCGCGCGGCGAAGCGGTCGACGCCGTGCAGCTCTTCCGCCAGCATCAGCGCGCCTTCGGGCAATCCGCGCAGATAGTCCTCGTTCTCGTTGAGCGCCATGCAGCCTTCGCGATCGAACACGTTGATCTGCGGCAGGCCGTGCCGCTTGCCGACCTCGAAGTCGTTGAAGTCGTGCGCCGGCGTGATCTTGACCGCGCCGGACCCCTTCTCGGGATCGGCGTAGTCGTCGCCGACGATCGGGATGCGGCGGCCGACCAGCGGCAGGATGACGTGCTGGCCGATCAGGTGCCCGATCCGCTCGTTGTCCGGATGGATCGCAACGGCCGTGTCGCCGAGCATCGTCTCCGGCCGCGTCGTCGCCACCACGACAAAGGTCGAGGGATCGTCGGGGTTGAAAATCTTGCCCTCGATCGGATAGCGCAGATACCACAGGCTGCCCTTGACCTCGATCTGAAGCACCTCGAGATCGGAGATCGCGGTCATCAGCTTCGGGTCCCAGTTGACCAGTCGCTTGTCCTTGTAGATCAGGCCTTCGCGGTGCAACTGGACGAACACCTTCACGACCGCGCGCGACAGGCCTTCGTCCATCGTGAAGCGCTCGCGCGACCAGTCGCAGGAGGCGCCGAGGCGCTTCAACTGATTGACGATCGTGCCGCCGCTCTCGGCTTTCCATTGCCAGACGCGTTCGAGGAATTTGGCGCGGCCGAGGTCGCGCCGGTGCTCCTGCCGCTCCATCAATTGCCGCTCGACCACCATCTGGGTCGCGATGCCGGCATGGTCGGTGCCGGGCTGCCACAGCACGTCACGGCCGCGCATCCGCTCGAAGCGGCAGAGGATGTCCTGCAGCGTGTTGTTGAGCGCGTGGCCCATGTGCAGCGAGCCCGTCACGTTCGGCGGCGGGATCACGATGGTGAACGGCGCGGCGTCTTTTCGTTCCGGGCGGCCGGCCATGAACGCGCCGCTCTCCTCCCAGATGGCGGACATGCGGCTTTCGATATCGGCGGGCTGGTAGTTTTTCTCGATCATGGCACTGCAACCGGAATGATGGGGACGCTCTCGAACCGATCCGTCGCCGGCAAGATCAAGGAATGCAAATCAAATCAACGTGGTAGCGCCCGGTCTGGATGTATCGGCGCCGGGCTGTCGCCGGTAGAAAGCCGCCACAGCGCCTCAAGTCAACCGACCAGGCCATTCTACTTTGCATGGGGTTGTTTTCGCAATCTTGTCGGAGGCCGCGCCGAAGCCGATCCGTGCCCGCATCGCGGGCATCGGATCATCTCTTGGGGTGACCTAGCGCCCGCCGCGCGAGACCCGCTCGATTTCCGCCTTGACGATCCGCTCCACCAGGCCCGGCAGATTGTCGTCGAGCCAGGATTTCAGCATCGGCCGCAGCATTTCCTTGACCAGATCCTCCAGCGTCCGCGCATTGTTGCTCAGGACGGTATTGGCCAGCGAGTTGAAGGCGGATTCCACGGCGGAGACGGTCGAATGCGATAAAATGGGTCTTGCTGGCGGGCTCTCGAACGGCGGATCCGGTTGACGTCGAGACGCTCTGGCTTCGGTGAATTCGATGTCGTCCTGAGGCTCGACCTTGTTGAAGGTTGCCCGGTGGCGGCGCCGGCACCGCCATTTCGTCGGTGAGTTCGAACACGTCCGGCTCGGGCTCCGGCTCCGGTTCGGGGCGCGCCGGCCTGATCTCGGCTTCGGGCGTCGCCGCGTCGAGGCCCGCCAGCATGGCGTCGATGTCGTCCTGGTTGTTGCTGACGACCGGTGCGGGCGCAGGGGCAGGCGGCGGAGCCGGCTTCGGCGCGGGAGCAGGCTTGGGCGGCCGGTGCAATCGCCGACGGCGGGATATCCTTCATCACGGCCGGCTTCGCGGCCGCCGCCGGGCTCGCCGGTTTTTCGGCCGCGGCAGGCTTCGCCTCGTCGTCGGCTATGATGCGACGGATCGACGCCAGAATCTCCTCCATCGAGGGCTCTTGGACCTTTGCAGGTTGCGTCATCTCCGACTCCACATCGAAACCATTTTATACCAAAGCCACGAAGGAATTGCCGGTTCCGGATGTGAGGGCCGGGATTTTCATCGCACAAGCCCTACTTGTCCCCAGATCAAGCCCGCCCGCGGCACCGCGCGCGGGTCCTGCTCCCCTCAAGGCGACCCCCAAACCCGCGTCCATGAGATGCAAAGACGCGGGCCACGAATTGCTCAGCTCGCCCAAGAAACGCTACGTCATGGCCACAATCGATTGCAAGCAAAGCGCCCGGCGCTTCGGGCGCCGGGCGATGATTTCATCCCGCCTGTGCGGAAATGGACTCAGATATCAGCGGCCGTCGGGCGTGCGAACGCCGGCCCAGCTGTCGCGCACCTGATGATAGTGCACGCTCGGATCGTAGACCGTGGTCTGCAGGTTGAGCACCTGCGGCGACAGCCGTCCGACCTTGTCCAGCACGGAGTAGGACGCCACCACGCGATCGTGCTGCGCCGTGACGAGCGCGACGCGCGCGTTGACCAGCGCCTGCTGCGCGTTCAGCACGTCGAGCGTGGTGCGCTGGCCGGCCTTGGCTTCCTCGCGCACGCCGTTCAGCGCGATTTCAGATGCCTGCACCTGCGCCTGGGCGGACTGCACCTGCGCCTTGCCGGCGACAAGCTGTCCCCATGCCGTGACGACGTTGGCGCGGGCCTGGTCGCGGGTCTGCTCGAGCACGAGGCGTTGCTGCGCCAGCGTTTCCTTGGACTGGCGGATCAGGGCGTATTCGCCGCCGCCCTGATAGATCGGAACGTTGAGTTGCGTGATCGCGGACGCGCCGAACGAGCGGTATTGGACCAGGCTCTGCTCATAGGTCTGCTGCACCGAGGCCTGCAACGTGACCGTCGGCAACAGCGCGCCTTCGGCCACCTTGACCTGGAGATAGCTGACGTCGATGCCGAACATCGCCGCGGTGACGTTCGGATTTTGCGTCAGGCCGAGTTCGACGGCGGCCGGCAGCGTCGACGGCAGGTAGCGATCGACCGGCGAACCCGGCGCGAGGTTTTGCGGCTCGTTGCCGATGATGCGGCGGAAGTTCGAGCGCGTCGTCGTCAGATTGGCTTCTGCGGTCAGAAGCTGCGTCCTGCCGGCGGCGAGTTGCGCTTCCGACTGCGCCACGTCGGTGCGAGTGACTTCGCCGACGTTGAAGCGGTCGCGCGTCTGCTTCAGCGTCTGCTCGAGCACGCGAACGTTGCTCTTCTGCACCTCGACGATCGCCGAATCGCGCAGATAGTCCATGTAGGTCGTGGCGCCGCTGAGCAGGACCGGTTGCTCGAGTGAACCGCAGGGCTTCGCGCGCGCCGGAAACCTGGCTCTCCGCCTTTCTGGTGTTGTTGGCGGTCTGCTGGCCGTTGAACAGCGTCTGCGTGATGGTGGCGCCAACGCTGCGCGGCGCGTTCGCGCCGTTGATTGGCGGAGCCCTGCCGACGTTGAGGTCGCCGGTATTGGTGAGGCTGTCGCTGTATTGGTAGCCCGCACTCGCCGTCACCGAGACCTTCGGGCGGTAGCCCGACAGCGCTTGCGGCACGTTCTCGTCGGTGATGCGCACCTGTGCACGCTGCGAGTTGAGCTGCGGATTGCTTTGATAGGCGCGCACCAACGCAGCCTCGATCGTATCGGCCAAGGCGGGCATCGGGCCCATACAAACTATAAGAAGGGCCGAGGCCGCCGCCCCGGTAAAAACCTTCACCCCACGCATCCCTGGTAATCCATTCGTTTTATTTGCCGGTCCAAAATCACGAGCATGACCAAGGACCGGGCGCCGCTTCAATCGAAGTGAGTCCCAGCTCACCTTAGTCCGCACGTAAGCCGGACGGAACTACCCCGCAAGCAAACGTCGTTGAAACTCTTTACGTGGGGCAATCGGGCCACACTTCTGATTTCGAAGAGGATTTAGCCGGCGACCAAGGGCAAATATTGGGCGTTGAAGGGGCTGAAACGCTAGAAAACGAAGGCCGGAACAAGTTCCATGCCGGGCAGCACCGGGGCAGTGGCATCGAACAATGTGCGGTGACCGAAATCGCCATGCGAGGCCGTCACGATGGTGGCGCGCGCCGGCTGGGATGTTGCGAAAACGCCCACCAATCGGCCGCCGCTGCGCAATTGCGTGTAAAGATGTTCTGGAACGATCTCGGTCGCGCCGTTCAGCACGATGACGTCGTAAGGCCCCCTCGCCGCATCGCCATAGGCCGATGCCGCGGGGCGGACGGCCACATTTCCACAGCCATTATTGGCCAGGATCGCCTGCGCCTTCGACGCCAGCGCCGAATCGCTCTCGATGGCGCTCACATCGGCTGCGAATCGGGCGATCACGGCAGCGGCATATCCGCTCGCGCAGCCGACCACCAGGACGCGGTCGCCCTGCTTGATCTCGGCCGCCTGCAGCATCTTCGCCAACACCACCGGCTTGATCAGAAACCGCTTGGCCGCTTCGCCCTCGCTGACATCGAGATCGAGGTCCAGATAGGCCAGGGCCTGCTTGTTTTCGGGGACAAAGGCCTCGCGCGGCACCGCCAGCATGGCATCGAGAATTCGGATATCGGTCACGTCGCTCGGACGCACCTGACCATCGACCATATGCTGGCGCGCGGTCGCAAAACCGGACATATCTTTAAGACCCTGAGAGCAGCGGCTGCGAAGACTGAAACCGCGTCATCTTTGGTACAAGCAACGGCAAAACGCAACATGCGGGCCGGCCCTCGCCGGTCGCCCACCAATGGCGCCAATAGCCGCCTATTCGATCGGCACGGCGAGCCGCGCGATCAGACGCGCAACCTCATCCAGCTTCTCGCCATCATGCGCTTCAATGACTTGCGCTAACCGCGAAAGGCATTCGTCGTCACTCATGGCCGGGATATCGTCCGGAACGATCGAAGGTCCCGCGCGGATCACGTCGGTCGCATTGGCCGGCATCGAATCAGCTCCCATTAACCCGACGGGCCGAGCCCTATGGCCGATTGAGTCGAATGGGCGACCCGGTCCGTCACGTCGATGTATGACGAAATCGGACGGCACCTCGGTTCCAGCGGCCGGTGCCCGGAGCGACGAAAAAGCCGGCAAATTGTTGCCGCGCCGGCGCTTTCCGGCCCTGCCTGCCCCAGGTGCGCAGCCCGCGATTTGGTCCTTTGCAAGCCCGAAAGGCTTTGTTATACGCTCCCCGCGCGCGGACCTTGGTTCGCCTGTTCCTCGGTAGCTCAGCGGTAGAGCATTCGACTGTTAATCGAATGGTCGCTGGTTCGAAATCCAGCCCGGGGAGCCAAGCTCTTCATAAAAATCAGCGACTTGTTTTTCGCCTCGTGGTGAGCTGTCCGCACGATCCGCCGTCGGCGGCGTATGAATGGCACGTTGGCGATCGGGCGCGGACAAGAACGTGGCGGTCAGACGGCGTTACCTCAGATCGCGCCAAATCTCTGCCGGCGTCAGGAGTTGCGTTCGCGGTTCGGCCACCCTGGCAATCCGGGAATGACGATCGAAGTTGGATCGTTGCAGCGTGCGCTCTTTCGCCTTGGGCATTTTTTCGATCGAAATGCTCGCGAGGGGTTTTTTCGACCTCATTTTCAATGCCCATGATACGCAACTCCTACTGAAAACAAACAATGTAACGTTTACAGTAGTTTGCGCCGATAATTATGTAAACATCGGCATCGCATTAAATGCGAACAGCCGCATTAGGCGGAGTTATTCCAGCATTTAATTTGGCGCTAATCCAAGCTGAATCAATCGCTTATCGCGCAATCCGATGACTACGCCCGGCAATCCGTCGCCGCACGACCGCGCTGGAAATGTCAGGACGATCGAGACTTACCTGCGGAAACACCGCAGCGCAAGCCCGGGCTCAAGCTCGCCCTCTGCCGGCGCAGGCAGGCGGTGATCGCACGGACATTCGGGATCTCGCCGGCACAGAGCCGATAGACATCGGGCGTGCAGGCCTTGCGCTGTTCGGGGGTGCCCTGCTGGGCAACGGCCGAACCGCTCGCGATCAGCGTGAGCAGGAGGCCGAGTGCCGAAGCCCGGCGGTAACGAAACAGAACATCCGCACGTCGCGCAAACCTTGCCTTCATCGTCGCGTCTCCCTGGATCATGCCCGCCTTGGCAGGCGTCATCCCGGCAAATACGCGAACTAAATTTTGCGAAAAGTGATTTTTCTCACACTTGGCCGTACGAATACGGAGTTACGGTCGTCCGCGGGGACCTCAATAGTTTAGTAACCAGCTTTGCCGCGGTCGCCGAATCCCTAAAATTCGAACGATCCGCTCAATCTGGAAACAAAATCGATTTGCGACCATCGCCTCTGGAACCCCGGAGAGCGCGATGAGCGAAGTTGAATACGATTTGATGCTGGAAGCCGTCGAAACGGCTATCGCGACAGTCCCGGAGGATGATTTCGTGGTCCAGACCCAGCGTCCTTTCCCAGTCGCCGCGTGCCGCCAATGACAACGGGGCCCGTTGGCCTCTGGTGCCGTTTCCCGAGGGCTGGTACGCCGCCTGCTGATCTGCTGCCGGCCCGCGGCGACTTCTCGTTCAATCGACCTGAGCCATTTTATTGAGAGAGGCCGACGCGTTCCGAGAAGCAAACGGCTTTTCGCAACGCGTCGCTCAAACCTCCTCGCCCGCGCCGAATTCAGCCTGCGCTGCGGGGAACCGGCGTGCGGAGCAGCTGCTGCTCCCAGAGATAGGCGATGCCACTGCCGGCGGCGTGCGCACCGATCACTTCCGTCAACTTGATCGCGGTGTCCATGCGTGCCCAATCGCGCTGCCATTCGGCGGCCAGCGCCAGCCAGGTCATCATGTTCGCGCCCGCCGCAATCATCCGCTGGATGGCGACTTGATGCGCTTCGACGGACGTGCCGCCCGACGCATCGGTAATCACCGTCGTATCCCAGCCTTCGCCGAGCGCCTGGATCGCGGGCATGGCTACGCACACCTCGGTCCACAGGCCGGCGATGATCAGCTGCTTGCGGCCCGTCGCCTTCACGGCGTCCACGACCTTCTTGTCTTCCCAGGTATTGATCAAGGTGCGGTCGATCACTTCCTGGCCCGGGAAAACGTCGGTGATCTGCGGGAAGAGCTTGCCGCCGCGTTCGGCAATCACGCTCGTCAGGATAGTGGGGACATTGAAGACCTTGGCCGCTTTGGCGAGGCCAGCCGACGCGTTGACCACGGCTTGCGGGTCATGGCTGTTCAAGTTCGCGAGCTGGTAGGGCTGATGGTCGATGAGCACCAGAACCGAGTCCTGGGGACGGAGGAGCGAATTAAGGCCATTACGTAGTGGCATGAGAATCATCTGCCTTGGGGGAGGAATGCGGGCCTGCCGGCGCGAGGCGCGCCGCGTGAAAGCGGCCGGAGCGGATATTGGCATTCCCCAAAGTGGGCCGGTACCTGATTTTTTGCCCAGCTGTGTCGCGAAAGAGGAACGCCGACTTGGATATCGAAGAGCTTCAGACGTTTGTCGAAGTCGCCGATGCCGGCGGCGTTTCGCCGGCGGCGCGTCGCCTGGGGACTTCGAAATCCATCGTCAGCCGACGGCTCTTGCGGCTCGAGACAGAACTGGGCGTCCAGCTTCTTAACAGAACGACGCGCGGCGCCGCGCTGACGGAAGCCGGTACAACGTTCCGCGACTATGCGGCGCGCGTTGTGGCGGTGATCGAAGCGGCGCGGGAGACGATCTCACCGGAAGGCGATCTTCGCGGCAGGCTGCGGGTCGCGGCACCACTCTCCTTCGGCCCGACGCATTTCGCGCCGGTCCTCGCGGAAATGGCGCGGCGGCATCCGCGGATGCACATCCACACCTGCTACAGCGACCGCAAAGTCGACCTTGTCAACGAGGGCTACGACTGCGCCATTCGCGTCGGCTTCCTCCAGGACTCCAGTCTGCTCGCCAGACGCGTCGGGCCCATCTACGCGAAGTACGTCGCAAGCCCGGCATACATCGCGACCCACGGATCGCCCCAGACCCCCGAGGAATTCCAGACACACGAGGCCGTCATGCAAGGCACGGAAAACTGGTTGGCGATGGATGGCGACAAGACCGTCGTCATGAATCCGCAAGGCCGCTTCAAGGCCGACAACGGCTCGGCTCTCGTCTCCGCCGCACTGGCGGGCCTGGGGATCGCCGGCCTTCCCGTCGGCCTCATCGAAGACCACCTGGCCTCTGGCGCGCTGGTCGAGGTCATGCCGCGCTTTCCGGCGCCTCAGCTGGGCATCTACGTCGTCCGGCCACCGGGCCAGCATCCCTCGCGCAAGATCCGGGTTCTGACCGAAATGCTGATCGAGTTCTTCGACCAGTCTCCGCACTTTGCGGGAGCCCGGGCGGGGGCAAGAGAAATACTTGCATGATTTCAATGAGAAAAGTGGAGGCCACGACCAGAATTGAACTGGTGTACACGGTTTTGCAGACCGTTGCGTAACCACTCCGCCCACGTGGCCCCACGCCGAATGCCTTAGACATTTCCGCCGCTTGTCGCAAGGGTAACGATTGCGGAAGCAAAGGATTGGTCACCTCTGAAGCAAGTGCGGCAGGAT
>CAWAMK010000034.1:0-498781 GCA_963783115.1 uncultured Alphaproteobacteria bacterium
GGGGCCGCGACATCTACATCGACGAGCGCACCGTCGACGTCCACATCGGCCGCCTGCGCAAACTGCTCAACCCCGGCCGCGAGCAGGATCCGATCCGCACCGTGCGCGGCGCGGGATATGCGCTGGATGATCGGTTCGCGAAGGTGGAGTTGTAAGGGCTCCCGCGCAACTCCAAACTCCATCGTCGTCCCCGCGAACGCGGGGACCCATAACCACCGATGTCATTTGTTGAAAAGAGCTGGAGCTCCAGCCAAGCATAACCACAAACACCTGTGGTTATGGGTCCCTGCGTTCGCCGGGACGACAACTGATTTCCGTGCTTATTACCGCGTCGGCTTCGGCGCTGCACGCCTGCGATCGGACGCCGGCTGATACGCGACGCGCGAATGGTGCGCGCAGTAGGGCAGTCCGGCGAGCGCCTTGCCGCCGCAGAAAAAGAATTCCGGACTGGCAGGATCGCCGACCGGCCAGTGACAGGTGGCTTCGTTGAGTTCGAGCAGCGACAGCCGCTGGCTCATCGGAACCACGTTGTCGAAGGCGATCGGATCGGGCTCCATCTCGACCTCGAAGGCGTGCGCCAGCGCGGTGTTGCCGCGCGAAACCGGACGCGAAACCCGCATCATCTGCTGCGCCGGGCGCGCCTTGCGCTGCCGCGGCGCGGCCGAGGAGGGTGACTTGGCGCGGCCGGACAGGCCCAGCCGGTGCACTTTACCGATCACAGCGTTTCGCGTCACATTTCCGAGTTCCGCGGCGATCTGGCTCGCCGACAAGCCGGCTTCCCAGAGCTTTTTCAGCTGCTCGACGCGATCGTCGGACCAGGTCAAAACCGTCATCGTAGTCTTCCCTTCGCTTCGCGCCGGCCGATCTGGGGCAGCGCAGGCGATCTCATTCGTCTCAAAAAACCCTGCGGTCTGAATCCTTTAGCCCTCGCCGGGCGCGAAAAGCGCGCCCGAACGTGTACGCAATACAAAATGGACTCTAAGGGATCAGAACCGCCGCACGAGATGTCGTACCCGACAGCCCAAAAGCTACAATATGGCGTGACTCCGGCGCAAGAGTCCGCGCCCCAACGTCCACATGTTCTGACATGTAGGCATGCCACTGCGTGTTTTCCACCACACCGCAATCCTACGGATTTTGGCGTCTTGCAGTGCAGGAAAAGCGCCAAAGGCTGTTCCATGGCGTGTTGACAGCGCTCTGCGCCCACATAGAATGCCTCTCACGTGCCGCCCCAAAGAGGCGGCACGTTTCGTTTCGCAAGACCGGCTGTTGCCGCCCTCGCGCCAAGGCACCGATGTCAAGGCACGGATGTGCTCCGCGGCAGGTCTTGAAAACAGGCCTCGAACCTCAAGTGATTGCCATGACCCATAGCGCCACGTCGCATTTGCTCCCCGTCTTCGCCCGGGTCGATCTCGGTTTCGAACGCGGCGAGGGCTGCTGGCTGGTATCGACCACCGGCGAGCGCTATCTCGACTTCACCTCGGGCGTCGCGGTGAATGCGCTGGGGCACTGCCATCCGCATCTGATTGCGGCGCTGCAGGAGCAGGCGACAAAGCTCTGGCACATGTCGAACCTGTTCAAGAGCCCGGATGGCGAGAAGCTCGCAGCCCGGCTGTGCGAGCAGAGCTTTGCCGACATGGTGTTCTTCTGCAATTCCGGCGCCGAGGCGATGGAGGGCGTGATCAAGGTCGTCCGCCGCTATCAGTTCTCCAAGGGCCATCCCGAGCGCTATCGGCTGATCACCTTCGAGGGCGCGTTCCATGGCCGCACCCTCGGCACGCTCGCCGCCACCGGCTCCGCCAAATATCTCGAAGGCTTTGGCCCGCCGATGGACGGTTTCGACCAGGTGGCGCATGGCGACCTGGAAGCTGTCAAGAAGGCGATCGGCCCGCACACCGCCGGCATCCTGATCGAACCGGTGCAGGGCGAGGGCGGCGTGCGCTCCGCGCCGCAATCGTTCTTCAAGGCGCTGCGCCAGCTCTGCGACGAGCACGGCCTGCTGCTGGCGTTCGACGAGGTGCAGACCGGCATGGGCCGCACCGGCGATCTCTTCGCCTACAAGCGCGTCGGCGTCACGCCGGACGTGATGTCGCTGGCAAAGGCGCTCGGCGGCGGTTTTCCGATCGGCGCGGTGCTTGCCACCGCTGAAGCCGCCTCCGGCATGACGCCCGGTTCGCACGGCTCGACCTTCGGCGGTAATCCGCTGGCGATATCGGCGGCCAACGCCGTGCTCGACGTCATGCTCAAGCCCGGCTTCTTCGACCACGTGCAGAAGATGTCGCTGCTGCTGAAGCAGAAGCTGGCCTCCGTGGTCGATCGCTATCCCACCGTACTCTCGGAAGTGCGCGGCGAGGGGCTGCTGATCGGCGTCAAGGCCGTGGTTCCCTCGGGCGATCTCGTCAACGCGCTGCGCGACCAGAAACTGCTGACCGTCGGCGCCGGCGACAATGTGGTGCGGTTCCTGGCACCGCTGATCGTGACCGAGGCCGAACTCGACGAGTCCGTTCAGATGCTGGAGCGCGCCTGTGTCGCGCTGTCGGGCAACCAGTTAAAGAAGGCGGCGGGATGATGAGTAAATCCGTCCGCCACTTCCTCGACATCAACGAATTGCCGCCGGTCGAGTTGCGCAACATGCTGGCGCTGGGCGCCGACATGAAGGCAAAGCTCAAGGCGCATGAGAAAGCCACAAGGCCGCTCGAAGGCAAGACGCTGGCGATGATCTTCGAGCGCCCCTCGACCCGCACGCGGGTGTCGTTCGATGTCGGCATGCGCCAGCTCGGCGGCGAGGCCATCATGCTGACCGGCGCGGAGATGCAGCTCGGCCGCGGCGAGACCATCGCCGACACCGCGCGCGTGCTGTCGCGCTATGTCGATGCGATCATGATCCGCATCCTCAATCACGACGCGCTGCTGGAGCTGGCCGCGCACGCCACCGTGCCCGTCATCAACGGGCTGACGCGGCGCTCGCATCCCTGCCAGGTGATGGCCGACCTGATGACTTTCGAGGAGCATCGCGGGCCGATCGAGGGCAAGACCGTGGCCTGGACCGGCGACGACAACAACGTGCTGGCGTCGTGGGCGCATGCGGCGGAGCGTTTCAAGTTCCAGCTCAATGTCGCGACCCCGCCGCAGCTCGCGCCGAACAAGGCGATGAAGGACTGGATCAAGGCGACGCAGGCGCCGATCGTGCTCGGCACCGATCCCGAAGCCGCCGTGCGCGGCGCCGATTGCGTCGTCACCGACACCTGGGTCTCGATGGGCGACAAGGACGGCGAGCACCGCCACAACGTGCTCAAGCCGTATCAGGTCAATGAGAAGCTGATGTCGCTGGCCAACAAGGACGCGATCTTCATGCACTGCCTGCCCGCGCATCGCGGCGAGGAAGTCACCGACGAGGTGATCGACGGCCCGCAATCGGTGGTGTTCGACGAAGCCGAAAACCGCCTGCATGCGCAAAAGGGCATTTTGGCCTGGTGTTTTAACGAAGTGGCGTAGCCTCTCCGTCGTCCCCCGCGGTAACCTTCTCCGTCGTCCCTGCGAACGCAGGGACCCATACGCCGCGGCCCACATGATTTGGGGCAGTGGCTGACGTCTCGCCTTACTACAACGCCCTGTGGTTATGGGTCCCTGCGCCAAGTGCGCAATTGCGCACAAGGCAGGGACGACTCGTGGAGGTAGTTTCGCCCCTCTTTCAACCCCCTTCAATTTTCTCTCTCGGACCCCAGATAAAGCGCCATGGATTCACAATCAGACGCAAAAATCTCCACCGAGGCGCCGGTTCGCGCGCCGTCGTCCGTTCCCGTCGATGATGCGGTGCTGCCGTTCGAGGTCGCCGAGCTCGACCTGCGCGGTCGGCTGACCCGGCTCGGCCCCGCGCTCGACGACATCCTGACCAAGCACGATTATCCGGCCCCGGTCGGAAAACTGCTCGGCGAGGCGATCGTGCTGGCGACGCTGCTCGGCTCGGCGCTGAAGTTCGACGGCCGCTTCATCCTGCAGACCCAGACCGATGGTCCGGTGTCGTTCCTGATCGTCGATTTCCAGTCGCCCGACCGCCTGCGCGCCTATGCGCGCTATGACGCGAAGCGGCTGAAGGACGGCCAGGATTCAGGCGCGTTGCTCGGCAAGGGCCATCTGGCGATGACCATCGACCAGGGCGCGGACATGAGCCGCTATCAGGGCCTCGTCGCGCTCGAGGGCGGCAGCCTGGAAGACGCCGCGCACGAATATTTCCTGCGCTCCGAGCAGATCCCAACCCGGGTGCGGCTTGCGGTCGGCGAGGAGTGGCGCGGCGGCGATGGCAGCGGTCCGAAACACCGCTGGCGCGCCGGCGGCATGCTGCTGCAATTCCTGCCGAAGGCGCCCGAGCGCGCGCGGCAGGCCGACCTGCATCCCGGCGACGCACCGGAGGGCGTGGTGACGCATGAGGTCGCCGAGGATGACGCGTGGGTCGAGGGCCAGTCGCTGATCGGCACCGTCGAGGATGTCGAACTGATCGATCCGGATTTGTCGGGCGAGCGGCTGCTGTACCGGCTGTTCCACGAGCGCGGCGTGCGCGTGTTCTCGCCAGTGGCGCTGCGCGCGCAATGCTCCTGCTCGCGCGACGCGGTCTCCGCGATGCTGAAGAGCTTTGCGCGCAAACGACCGTGCCGAGATGGTCAAGGACGGCAAGGTGGTGGTGACCTGCGAGTTCTGCTCGTCGGTCTACCAGTTCACGCCGCATGAAGCGGGCGTCGAGGAGTAGTGGCGTTTCGTAGGGTGGGCAAAGGAGCGAAGCGACGTGCCCACCATCCATCAACAAGCAAGCTGTGAGATGGTGGGCACGCTGCGCTCTGCCCACCCTACGGCTCCAAACTAGCTCAACAAGGTGCGGACCTTGGTGGCGGCGTCATAGATTTCGATCTGGAGCATCGGATAGGCCGACTTCAGTTTTCGCCCCGCCGCCTCGGCTGCCTCCGCCGAATCGAACTCCGACTTGAAGTGGCCATCGACGATCGTGACGAAGCCCTCGGTCGGGGGCCGGTCGGCTCTCGTCGGCTTTTTCGGCTCAGGTTCTTCAATGGTGAGGACAGGTTTTTTCATCATCGTTTCTTTCGGGTTTGTCATCTCGGTTCGATGTGGAGCGTCGAACGGATGAAAGCAACCGTTGGCGCCCACGATACCCAGATACGGGCTTAGGTCGCCGCCGAGGTCAGGGAAGCCATCGGCACGTCGAATGTATAGACGAATCCGGCCGGCTCATAGGTCAGCCGCACGTCGCCCCGAAGCTGCCTGCCGAGCGTCTCGATCAGCCGGGTGCCGAAGCTGCGCTTTTCGGGCGGGCGGACTGCTGCGCCATTCCTTTCTGTCCAGGTGAGGTGCAGGCGCTGCGCCGGCTGATCCAGCGTCCAGTTGATGTCGACGCGCCCTTGCGGGACCGACAGGGCGCCAAACTTGGTGGTATTGGTACAAAGCTCGTTGAGCGTCATCGCGATGGCGATGGCGGCGCCCGACATCATCCGGATATCGGGTCCTGCGATCGAGAATTTGGGCTCATCCGGATTATCGAAGGCCTCGGTGGCGCTGCGGACGATCGTCGCAAGGTTCGCGCTGCTCCATCTTGCCTGCATAAGCAGATCGTGCGCGCGCCCCAGCGCGAGCAGCCGGCCCTCGATGGCTTGCTGTGCGTGCCCGGCGCCTGGCAGTCCGCGCAGACTCTGCGAGACGATCGCGCCGACGGTTGCGAGCGTATTCTTGATACGGTGGTGCAGTTCCTCGAGGATCAGCTTCTGCAGCTTGTCGGCCGCCTCGCGCTCCCTGGCATCGATGCCGGCCGTGGCCAGCAGACTCTGCGCATCGATCTCGGCCTGCGCGAGCAGAAGCCGCAGGCTGACGTTTTCTGCCGCCAGTTCGTCCTGATATGGTGTTGCGCTGCTTGCGGGACGCGGGTCGGTTCGGAGATCGGCTTCAGACATTGCCGATTGTATCACCATAGGTTGGGTACCGCACTGATCTTCGCTGGTTCGGTTTTCGCCGTAATCATACGCTTTCGGCTGGATTCGGCGCCAAACTGCTGACGCCTCAGGTGTGGCCGATCATCTCTCGCATTTCGGCGATCACTTCCCCGGCATCGAGCGGCTTGCCAAGAAACGTGCTGCGGGGAGGTAGATCGAGGTGCGGCAGGTTCAACTGACCCGATACGACCATGATCCTGATCGCGGGCCAACGTTCATGTACGGCATGCGCAAGGCCGACGCCGTCCATTTGGCCTGGCATTTGGATATCGGTACACATCAGAGCGACGTCGGATCGGGATTCCAGGATGGCGATCGCTTCGGCGGCGTCCATCGCCTCGATCGGCGTGTAACCGGCATCTTCGACCATGTCGACCGCACGCATACGAAGCATCATGTCATCCTCGACAATGAGAACAACGGCGGGAATGCGGGACTGATCAAGCGCCATCGTTAGGGAGCTCGCGGGGCGCGACGAAGCATTTGTGTAAGTGTTCATGTGGGACAAGCATCTCGTGGCCCATATGATCCCGATGACTTAACAATAAAACCACAGCTTGCCGCCAACGGACCAAGCCTCCGTCATGCGGCGGGTGCGCCGCGCTTGCCGCCGAAAAGGAGTTGGATTTCGGAGGCATTGCGCAGGACCAATGCCTTTTGCATCGCCTCGGTGCGCTCATCCCCCGGAGGCATCTCGCGAGCCCTGTCCAGGGCGGCGATCGCGTCGGTGTTCAGATCTTGAGCCAGCGTCGATGGGTTTTGTTTCTGCCGTGAAACGGCGTGAGGCCGGGTTACCATTGAGCAACCATCGCAGCGGCGACCAGCAGCACAAGAAAGACCGGCATCAATACCGGGGGCGCAAACCACTCACGAAGGTCGAATCTGGAATTTGGCATATGACCGCCTTTGGTTTTAGGCGGGAGCGCAAAGCTCTCAGTCATCGATAACAGCCAGGGGGCGCGCGATGATATCGACCATATAGCGATCGTCTGCCGAATAGCGAGAGGAATCGTTATTTGTTTTCGGCGCCGGACCTGACAAGCCTTGTAATGCGACACCGAGTAGCCAGTTCAAAGGGAGCGCAATCGTATTGCTCAGCATCCCCTTTGCGGCAGCGCAGACGCCAAGCCAATTCTTGTCAATGACACTGACCAGCCGCACGTCGCATCGACGGGCGCGTCACCGGTCAGCGCAACCCGTGGCCATCGACCATGCCGCGGTGCGGGTGCCGAAGGCCGGCACGGCGCGTGGTTCGCCGGCGAGAGTTTGATCGGTCCCACCCTCATGATTGAGTTTCCAAATCATAGCCGTTCATATGACCAGACCCGGCGGGCCGTGCGGTTCTGGGGGCACGACAGCGCGCTGGAAGCGACGTTCTTCATCGACGAAGCCGCGTTGCGGCGAATCCAGCCTGACGCGCGCCTCGACGAGGCCGGCTTCCTGAATGCGTTCGATTGCAACCGTGATGCGATATGCGCTGCGGCTGCGAAGGTCTACGTCCGTGGAGGCCGGGGTTCTTACGATCTGGTCGCGGCAGATTTTCGAAAATGAACGATTGATCTGATCTGCGAGGCTGCGCGGCAGACCGGGCGGGCGCTCCGTCAGCCGCGCCGAAAACTGCACGCGCTCGAATTCCTGGAGGAAGCATGGGTATCAATTCAGTGCCGACATTTCTTGCCTGCGGAGCGTTTTTCGTTCTCTCGTTCGTTGCGATCTGGGCCTTCTGGTACGCGGAACGGCTGCGCGGCGCAAACGCCCCTCACGTCTGAAATCCGGCTCAGGCTGAGCGACCGCGTGCCGGCACGCGTGCTCGATGCTGATTGACGAGCTATTAGAGTTCATATCGAAAAAGCCGCGGATTTCTCCGCGGCTTTGTTCCTGTTCAAACTTCTGTCGGCTCAGTAGCGATCGGTGCCGATTCCGACGCTGACACCGGGAGCGCGGATGCCGATGCCGGCGACCTTCGTTGTAGCCACGACGCTCGATATAGCGCTCACGACGGGGGGCATAACCGTAGGAATCGCCCTGCTCGCGAATGATGACGCGGCGCTGGCCACGCTCGCGCCAGCACTGGCCGGCTTCATTGCAGACCATGCGGACGTTCTGAATGTTGCTCTCCGGAGCGGCATGCTGCATTGGGGGAAAGCGGTGCTGCGGAAGCGGCCGTGACGAGAAGAGCGCTTGCGCCGGCTGCGAGATAGATCGCGAGGGTTCTTCATGATGTCTCTTTCAAAAATGATCGTGTCAGCGAGCCAATAGGCTCGCAGGGCAATGGTTCCTGTGGCCGCAAAACTAATCGTCCCCGATCGCGCGGGATGAGCATCATGGTTAAGGGCGGTAAACGAGAACTGAGTGGCGGCAGGAGTATTCGTCGTCGTGGATGTGTTGAGCTCTTCGCGAAACCCATGTTACGTTTCAAATGATGGATGACCGGGTCGAGCCCGGTGACGACGAGCGCGCGCGCTCGTCAGTTCAACACCCGCCTGTTGTCCGGGCTGTCTAGCGAGAACGTCGGCACGTCGATCTCGAACCGTTCGCCGCTGTCGCTGACCATCTGGTAGCGGCCGGCCATGAAGCCCGATGCGGTCGGCAGCGGCACGCCGCTGGTGTATTCAAAACGCTCGCCCGGCGCCAGCACCGGCTGCTCGCCGACCACGCCCTCGCCGCGGACTTCCTGCTTGCGGCCCGTCGCGTCGGTGATGATCCAGTGCCGGGTGCGCAGCTGCACGGTCTCGGCGCCGGTATTGGTGATGACGATGGTGTAGGACCAGAAATATTGCCCCTTGTCGACCGACGAGCGCTCGGGCAGGAAACTCGGCTCGACGGTGACTTCGATCTGGCGGGTGACGGCGCGGTACATGCGGGCAAACTTCCGGAAATCCTGCGTGTATCATAGCCGAGAATGCCGGGGGAACAATCTCCGGTCCGTCGGGTTTGCCGGTTGTTTGATCGCGGTTTTAACATAGTTCCGTTCTAGAGCGCACCCGCGCGCGGTCCAGCCCCGTATCTGTTTGCGAATCTTGTATGCAGGGTGCGGGTCGATATTATCGTCCCGGACAGTGCACGCGTAAAAGCCAAACGAACGGTGCCAGATGTCGTCCATTGCCGATCCCGTTGCCGCGAACGCCTCGCAGCGACAGCAAGCCTGCCGCGGTTTCCGCGCCGGCGATCACGCTGCCGGTGACCGGCGAGCGCGAGTTGCGGCTCGACCTGTTTCGCGGCATGGCGCTGTGGCTGATCTTCGTCGATCATCTGCCGGCCAATATCCTGACCTGGTTCACCATCCGCAATTACGGATTTTCCGACGCCACCGAAATCTTCATCTTCATCTCCGGCTACACCGCGGCCTTCGTCTATGGCCGGGCGATGCTGGCAGGCCGGCTTCGTGGTGGCGAGCGCGCGGATCATGCGGCGGGTCTGGCAGATCTACGTCGCACATGTGTTCCTGTTCACGATCTTCCTCGCCGAAATTTCCTACGTCGCCACCCGTTTCGAGAACCCGCTCTACAGCGAGGAAATGGGCATCATGGATTTCCTCAAGCAGCCGGACGTCACCATCGTCCAGGCGCTGCTGCTGCGCTTCCGTCCCGTCAACATGGACGTGCTGCCGCTCTACATCGTGCTGATGCTGTTTCTCCCGATCATCCTGTGGCTGATGAAGTGGCGGCCCGACGTCACGCTCGGCCTGTCGGTGCTGCTGTATGCGCTGGCGTGGCAGTTCGACTGGTATCTGACGGCCTATCCGGGCGGCTTCTGGATCTTCAACCCGTTCGCCTGGCAGTTGCTGTTCGTGTTCGGCGCCTGGTGTGCGCTCGGCGGCGCGGCGCGGATGTCGCGCATCCTGTCGTCGCCGGTGACGATGTGGATTTGCATTGCCTATCTGCTGTTTTCGTTCTTCGTGACGCTTGACCTGGCACATCCCGCAGCTCAGCTTCCTGATGCCGAAGCGGCTGGAACAGTGGATGTACCCGATCACCAAGACCGATCTGGACGTGCTGCGGTTTGCCCATTTTCTGGCGCTGGCGGCACTCACGGTGCGCTTTCTGCCCAGGGATTGGTCTGGCCTGAAATCGCGCTGGCTGCGACCATTGATCCTGTGCGGCCAGCATTCGCTTGAGATATTCTGTCTCGGCATCTTCCTGGCCTTCGCAGGCCATTTCGTGCTGGCCGAGGTTGGCGGCGGTGCCTTCACGCACGCCCTGGTTAGCCTTGCCGGAATCCTCATCATGTGGGGCGTGGCCTGGGTGATTTCGTGGTACAAGCATTCGGCCGACAAGGATGCGTCCAAGGCCAAGCGCACGGTGCAATGCCGATATGGCTGGAGGCAGCGTATGAGGCCCGGTTCCGGAGCCGTACTGGCACTGTCCCTGCTCGCCGGCATTGCGGCGGCCGGGCCGGGGCGTGCCCAGGATGCGCCTCGAGATGCGCCCCAAGCTGCGCCTCAGGCCTGCGAAGTGCCGGCCTATCTCCTGAACACCGACAGCCTGCTGCCGAGGGTCACTGAGGCCGTCAAGAATGGCCGTCCGCTGAATATCCTGGTGGTGGGCAGCCGTTCCTCGACCATCGCCTCCTCGGCCGACAGCGCCTATCCCGCCAAACTGCTGACCGCGCTGAAGCAGAAGCTGCCGTCGACCCCGATCGACCTGTCCGTAGAACTACAGGGGGGCAAGACCGCGGAGGAAACCGACGCCATCCTCGTTAAGCTGGTGGAAGCAAAAAAGCCTACTCTGGTCATCTGGCAGACCGGAACCGTCGATGCCATGCGATCCGTCGATCCCGACGATTTTCGCGCGGCGGTCGGGGAGGGGGTTGCTGCGCTGCAAAAGGCGGGGGCCGACGTCGTTTTGATAAATCTGCAATACAGCCCGCGCACAGAAACGATGATTTCCGCGCCGCCATACCTAGATAACATGCGGGTGGTGGCGCAGCAGTACGGTGTTCCACTGTTCGACCGGTTTGCCATCATGCGTCACTGGAACGACGCCGGAGACTTTGATTTGTTCAGCACCTTCCATGGCCCGGACATGGCCAAGCGGGTCCATGCCTGCCTCGGCCGCGCGCTGTCGAAATTCGTGTTCGATGCGGCCCGCCTGGACCCGGCGCAGCAGAATTAGGGAATTAGCCTTAATGAGCCGTCACTACCCTTTTGGTTTGTCGACATTACCGATTGTCTGCGCCGTGAGCCTCGCGCTGGTGATGCCCGCCGCGGTGTCGCCGCTGCTTGCCCAGACCGCCCCGCAGCAGCCTGCCCAGCAGGCGGCGCTGTCCGATAACGCCAAATCCGCGAACAAGCCCGAACAGAAGACCGTGGCGGAAAACACTGCG
Organism: uncultured Alphaproteobacteria bacterium; assembly: GCA_963783115.1. Lineage (GTDB taxonomy): Bacteria > Pseudomonadota > Alphaproteobacteria > Rhizobiales > Xanthobacteraceae > Bradyrhizobium. The sequence goes on from CAWAMK010000034.1 coordinate 11,319, forward strand.
CCGCCGCAGGCCGCGACGGCGGCCGTCAATCCAGCCGCGCAAAAGGGCATCACCGGCAAGGCGGTCGACAAGGTGAAGGAAGTCGCCAAATCGGCCGGCGACATCTTCAGCCGCGTGCCGTGCCAGCCGCCGAAGGGCAGCAGCAAATCGATGGGATCGCTGCCGCACGTCGCGAGCCGCCTGGTGGCGGGTGAGCCGGTCGTGATCGTGGCGTTCGGATCGTCCTCGACGCAGGGCTATGGCTCCACCGCGCCGGAGTTCACCTATCCCAACCGTCTCGCCGCACAGTTGCGCCGGAAAGTATCCGACCGCCGACATCACCGTGATCAATGCCGGCAAGGGCGGCGAGGACGCACCCGAAATGATGAAGCGGCTGCAGACCGCCGTGATCGACCTGCGGCCGGATCTGGTGATCTGGCAGGTCGGCACCAATGCGGTGCTGCGCAATCTCGATCCGGGCGAGACCGCCAAACTCGTCGAGGAAGGCATCACGCGCATTCAGGCCGTCGGCGCCGACGTGGTGCTGATCGATCCGCAATATTCGCCGCGCGTCAACGAGCACGCCGAAAGCGCGGGCAAGATGATGACGTTGCTCGGCAGGGTCGCCGAACTCCGCAAGGTCGGTGTCTTCCCGCGCTTCGCGGTCATGAAGGACTGGCACGAGGGGCAGTCGATCCCGATGGAGAATTTCGTGATCTCCGACGGCCTGCACATGAGCGACTGGGGCTATGCCTGCTTCGCGCAATTGCTCGGCGACGACATCATCAAGTCGGTCGGCCAGATCAAACTCGGCGTCCACGTGCCGGCGGATGTGCGCACGTACCGGCCGATGTAGCTCGCTTACCCGCCCCCTCGAGGGGAAGACCGAGCTCGTCCATCATCACGAATACAAGATCCGCGCCGAAGCCCAGCACGATATCTTCGCCTTCATCGAGGGCCCCTCCATTCCGCCATCGGTTCTCCCCGATCGAAATGGAGCTAAATGGTGCTTAACCCGTCCACTTTTTCAGGGGAAGATCAGGCGTTTTGGTTGAAGGACCACGGGCACGTCGCGGCATGATCCACCCTCGGGGCCGGGCTTGACGCGGCATTCATCCATGACCTATCGATCCCCGCAATGGCATTGATACGCTGTCGGGGCCGATGAAGGTGCGGGTCGCAATCAAGTTCCGGATCCGGGTCGCGGAAGCATTCCCGAGGCCGGCGGGCGGTTTGTGATGGATGCGCCCGTCGAGGCCGACCCCGTGGTCGCCCCGCGCCAGCAGCGCGACCGCGTCATTCCGCTGCGCAAGTCTGACATCATCGACGGGCTGGTTGCCGAGGGCCGTCTTGATGAGGGCGACCAGGAAAAATTCACGCAGCTGGCCCGCATGCTCGGTGCCATCCTGCACTATGAATACTCCGCAGAGCTCGATCAGTTGCGCGAGACCTATTTTTACTTCGATCCCGAGGTCGATCCGCGCGAGTTCGGATTCGCCAAGGATCTAAGCGAGCCCTACCGGCAATTGAGCGAGGAATTCATCCGCATATTGACCGATGCCAACTTCGTCGAGGTCTCGCATGAGGACATCACAAAGGCCTTTGCCGAGCGCGCCCGGGTACGGGTGAAGATCAAGGCGCCGATCGAGGATTATCGCGATGTCCGCATGTTCCGCCGCGGCAGCCACATGGAGACGATCGAGATTCCGGCCTGGTTCGGCCTGCGCAAGCGTCCACTCGAGGTCAAGGTCTACGACGACGTCGTGCTGATGGTAGCGACCAAGCCCGACGACATGAGCTCGGACGAAACGCGCAGGGCATTGTCGAGCGCACGGCGCGGCGGACAAAAAGTCCGCAGCGGCGCGGTGCTGTTCAAGTATTTCCGGCACATTGCGCGCGCCGATCTCAAGGCACTGTTTCCCAATGTGCGAGTGGTCAGAAGCCTGCTTGACCATCTCATGCTGGGCGTGCCGGCAATTCTCGGCGGCGTTCCGATCCTGATCAAGCTGGCATCGACCCTGACAGTGCTGTTTTTGGTCGCCGGATTCTATCTCGGCCTTTCCGGCACGATGCAGGACCGGGACATGGAGCAGGCGCTGGCCGCGCTCAGCGGAATACTGGCGCTGGGCGCCTTCCTGCTGCGGCAGTGGGGAAATTTCCACCGCCAGTCGCTGATCCACCAGAAGCAGGTCACCGACAACGTCTATTACCGCAACGTCAACAATAATGCCGGCATCTTCACTTACCTGATCGGCGAGGCGGAGGATCAGGACTGGAAGGAAGTGCTGCTTGCCTATTACGGCCTGTTGATCGAAGCGGAGCCAGTCACGCGTGGCGCACTCGATGCGCGGATCGAAGAGCTTCTGGCGCGAGTGATCGGAGTCTCCGCCGATTTCGACGTCGATCACGCTCTGTCGCGGCTGAGACAGTTTGATCTCGTCGTCGAGACCGATGGCGGCCTCACGGCGGTGCCGCTTGTCGACGCGCTCCGACGGCTCGATCGGGAGTGGAAGGGGCTTTTGCGAACGGCGACAACCTGACGGCTGGTCGCCGAACTGCGCAAGGTCGGTGTCTTCCCGCCCTCCATCGCCGTCGTCCCGGCGAAGGCCGGGACCCACGCCGTGGAGGGGTTAATGGAAGACGATAGTCGACGCCTTGCTTAACTCATAACGACCTGTGGTTATGGGTCCCGGCCTTCGCCGGGACGACATCTGTTGTGTGGCTGCTTGTGCAACAGCTTCACGCCCTCTCCAGCGCCTGCTCGAAATCCTCGATCAGATCATCCACATGCTCCAGCCCGGCCGAGAAGCGAATAAAGCCCTTCGCTGATGCCGAGTTCGGCGCGCGCTTCCGGCGTCAGCCGCTGATGCGTCGTCGTTGCCGGATGCGTCACGAGGCTCTTGGCGTCGCCGAGATTGTTGGAGATGCGCGAGATCTGCAGCGCGTTGAGGCAGCGGAAGGCGCCTTGCTTGCCGCCCTTGACCTCGAAGCCGATCAGGGTCGAGCCGGCGCGCATCTGCTTTTTCACCAGCGCTGCCTGCGGATGATCCGATCGGCCGGGATAGATCAGCCGTGAAATTTTTGGGTGCTTGGCAAGCGTGTCGGCGATCTTCGCCGCGGTCTCGGTCTGCGCGCGCACGCGCACGCCCAGCGTCTCCAGCCCCTTCAGCAGTACCCAGGCATTGAACGGCGACATCGACGGGCCGGTCTGGCGCATGAAATTGTGGATGTGCTCGGCGATGAAGGCTTCCGAGGACAGGATGATGCCGCCGAGGCAGCGGCCCTGGCCGTCGATGTGCTTGGTCGCGGAATAGACCACGACGTCGGCGCCGAGCGACAGCGGGCTCTGCCAGATCGGGGTGGCGAACACGTTGTCGACGATCAGCCGCGCGCCGCCCTTGTGGGCGATCTCGGCGATCGACTGGATGTCCATCACGTCGAGCGTCGGGTTGGTCGGGCTCTCCAGGAAGCAGGTCTTGGTGTTGGGCTGCATCGCCTTCCGCCACTGGTCGAGGTCGAGCCCATCGACGAGGGTGGACTGGATGCCGTAGCGCGGCAGCAGATCCTCGACCACATAGCGGCAGGAGCCGAACATCGCCTTCGCCGCCACCACGTGGTCGCCGGCCTTCAGCGGCGCGAGGATCGCGGTGGTCACCGCCGCCATGCCGGTCGCGGTCGCGCGCGCGGCTTCGGCGCCTTCGAGCTCGATCATGCGCCGCTCGAACATCGAGATGTTGGGATTGGAAAAGCGCGAATAGAGAAAGCCGGGATCCTCGCCCTTGAACCGCGCCTCGCATTGCTCGGCGGTGTCGTAGATGAAGCCTTGCGTCAGGAACAGCGCCTCGGACGTCTCGCCATATTGCGAGCGCAGGGCGCCGGCATGCACCAGCTTGGTTTCGGGACGGTAGCGCTTGTTAGAAGCAGTCTCAGACATGTGACCTCCGTCGTGACCATCTTTGAAAAATGGTCACAAAAAACCGGCCTGGAAAAATTTCCACAGGCCGGGATCACACGTGTCCCCGGCCTGTTTAGCTACTTATTTAACGTGGCTGCAAGCCGGCCGGCTCAAATCACCACGGGATAAGTCGCTCTGATATTACCTCCCGCCCTTCCCGTCAAGGCGGCCATCGGATAACCCCTAAAAGCCCATATTTACGAGGTTTGGATGAGTTTTGGGCCGTATTGAGGATCGCGCCGTGCCGTTCAAGCTTCCGCCCGACGCCAACGGAATTCTGCCCGACCGCATGATCGCGGCGATGACGGATGCGGGCCTGATCCTGCCGGAATATCCCTTTGTCGAAAGCCAGATCCAGCCGGCGAGCCTCGATCTGCGGCTGGGCAACATCGCCTACCGGGTGCGCGCGAGTTTCCTGCCCGGCCCCGGCGCCACCGTCGCCGAGCGCATCGACGAGTTGAAGCTGCACGAAATAGATCTCTCCGACGGCGCGGTACTGGAGACGAATTGCGTCTACATCGTTCCGCTGCTGGAAAGCCTTGCGCTGCCGCCGTCGATCGTGGCGGCCGCCAATCCGAAGAGCTCGACCGGGCGGCTCGACGTGTTCACCCGCGTGATCGCCGACGGCACCCGCCGCTTCGACATGATCGGCGCCGGCTATCATGGCCCGCTCTATGCCGAGATCAGCCCGAAGACGTTTCCGGTGCTGCTGCGCGAGGGCTCGCGGCTCTCGCAGGTGCGCTTCCGCACCGGCGATGCCGATCCTCGACGCCGACGAACTCGACGCGCTGCATGACGCCGAGCGGCTGGTCGATATCGACGATGCCGATCTCGCCAACGGCGTCGCGCTGTCCGTCGATCTCTCCGGCGAAGAACACATCAGGCTTCGTCGGCTACCGCGCCAAGCGCCACACCGGCGTGGTCGATATCGACCGCCGCAGCGGCTATGCGGTCGACGAATTCTGGGAGCCGATCCCGGCGCGCCCGGACGGCAGCCTCATTCTCGATCCCGGCGAGTTCTACATCCTGGCCTCGAAGGAAGCCGTGCAGGTGCCGCCGGACTACGCCGCCGAGATGGTGCCGTTCGATCCGCTGGTCGGCGAATTCCGCGTGCACTATGCGGGCTTCTTCGATCCCGGCTTCGGTTATGCCGGCGCCGGCGGGCAGGGCTCGCGCGCCGTGCTCGAAGTGCGCTCGCGCGAAGTGCCGTTCATCCTCGAGCACGGCCAGATCGTCGGCCGGCTGGTGTACGAGAAGATGCTGTCGCGGCCCGACGCAATGTACGGCCAGCGCATCGGTTCGAACTATCAGGCGCAGGGCTTGAAGCTGAGCAAGCATTTCAAAGTCTAGGCGGTAGACAGGCCGTTACATCAGCACTGCGCCGGCCCACGCCGCGCCTGCGACCAGCATCAGGCCCGGGATCAAGCGCAACGCGAACGACCGGTTGCCACTGCTCCAGGCGAATATCATCTTGCTGATCGTATTGGTCGAGAACGCGGCGAGGATGGGAAACACGGCGTCGGCAGCGGCCATCTTTCCGGACGCAACCAGCGAAGCAATCGCGATGGCGGGGGAATGCGTGTCGACGAAACCCGCCGCCGCGGCCGCTACAATGACGCCGGTCTCGCCGAACCACTCCCGAAGTGCGGCCGAGGCGATGAGCACCGCGGAAAGGGTCAGAGCGAATGCCAGTGCGGCCGGAAGGCTGAAAGCGTGTCCCGGTTGAGCATCGGCCGCATCCCTTTCGCGCAAGGCCCGGATCGTGTAGGCGGCACCGTAGGCAGCGGCGGCAATGCCGGCACAGATCAGCGGTACGGACAGCGCGCGCAGGGCGGTCATACTGGTGGCTGCCAGCACCAGGCCCATCTGGACAACCGTGGCAACCGTCGAGAGAGTCGCGCCCGCGACCGCGGCGTCGATGACATCAGGGCTTTTTTGGACCCGCGTGCCCATGGCGCCGATCGTTGCGGTACTCGAAATGAAGCCGGATGCGAAACCTGCGATAGGGAGTCCAAACCGCGCTCCGAGTATTCGAACGAGAACATATCCCGCGGCGCTGATCGTCATCACCAGAATGACGACGATCCAGATCGACCGCGGATTGAGCGCGCCATAGGGTCCGAGCGCCTGATTGGGCAGCAACGGAAGCACAACCAGGGTCGCTCCGGCAAAAATGAGCGCATCATTCACCTCGCGCTCGGTGAGCACGGAACGGACGAAACGATGCAGCGGGGTTCGCGCCGCAAGCAGGATGGCAACGCCGACGGCCATGCCCGCCGCCAAAGCCGGCTGCTGCATCGCCAGGCCGCCCAGCAGCGCGGTTACGATCAGGGCGATCTCGGTCGTAAGGCCGGGATCGTCGCTGCGGGATCGCAAGTATGCGATCGCGGTCAGCACCGCCACGCCTGTCACCGTGACCGCCAGCATGACGGCGCCGCCTACCATGACGCTGGTTGCACCGGCGAGCGAGACGATGGTGAAGGTGCGTATTCCCGCCGGTGAGCGCGCGGGACCTCCTCCCTTGCGGCGCTCCCGCTCGGCGCCGATCAGCAGTCCGATGCCGAGCGCGGCCATGAGGTTCAGGAGCACGGAAGGGAGATTGGGCATGTTCTTCCTGTTCGCGGGAACGCCCCTGGCACGCCAGTTTCGTCAGATATCAATCATGACGGCAATCGTCTGGTATTGACCCAAATCATTGCCGAACGCGCGGCGCTTTGGGAAGCTGTGCCACGCTCTTCGACGACAGTGAAAGCGTCGGCCCGCTCGACAGGAAGATCAATCAATGAGCCGCCTTCACCGCGAGAATCACCTTGTCGAGCGCATCGGCTGGCTGAGAGCAGCCGTGCTCGGCGCCAACGACGGGATCATATCGACCGCCAGCTTGATATTGGGTGTGGCGTCCGCGGCGGCATCCCGCGACGATATTCTGCTGACCGGCGTGGCCGGGCTTGTTGCCGGCGCCATGTCGATGGCGGCTGGCGAGTATGTCTCGGTCAGTTCACAGTCCGACACCGAGCATGCCGACCTCGCACGCGAAAAACGCGAGCTTGCCGACGACCCCGTGTTCGAGAGGGAAGAACTCGCCCAGGTCTATGTCGCGCGTGGCGTCGATGAGGGGCTCGCTCGCGAAGTTGCCAGGCAATTGATGGCCAAGGACGCCTTGGGCGCGCATGCGCGTGATGAACTGGGCATTTCGGAGATCACCTCGGCCCGGCCGGTGCAGGCGGCGTTGGCATCGGCTGCGACCTTTTCCGTGGGAGCGGCAGCGCCGCTCGCGCTGGTTCTGGTCTCGCCGTCCAACGCACTGATCCCGATCGTCTCGGCGGGGTCGCTGCTGTTCCTGTCGCTGCTCGGTGCGATTGGTGCGAAAGCCGGCGGTGCGGGCCTATTGAAGCCGACCATTCGTGTGACGTTTTGGGGTGCTTTCGCGATGGGGCTGACGGCCGGAATTGGCGCGGTTTTCGGCAAAGTCGTCTGAACACCTGTGGCCCCTATCGCGCCGCCGATTTCGCCGCCGGCGTCACGCGCCAGATCGTGTTGCCGACGTCGTCCGCCACCAGCAGCGCGCCTTGCTTGTCGAGCCGCACGCCGACCGGGCGGCCCTGAGCGTCGCCCTTGTCGTTGAGGAAGCCGGTCAGCACGTCCTGCGGAGTGCCAGAGGGCTTGCCGTCCTTGAACGGCACGAAGATCACCTTGTAGCCGGCGCGGGGCTTTCGATTCCACGAACCGTGCTGGCCGATGAAGGCGCCGTCCTTCATCTCGGCCGGAAACAGATTGCCGGTGTTGAAGACGAGCCCGAGCGAGGCCGTATGCGCGCCGAGCGCATAGTCCGGCGCCATCGCTTTCTGCACCAGGTCGGGCCGCCGCGGCTCGACGCGGGTGTCGACGTGATCGCCGTAATAGCTGTAGGGCCAGCCGTAGAACGCGCCGTCCTTCACCGAGGTCATGTAATCGGGAACGAGATCGTTGCCGAGTTCGTCGCGCTCGTTGACGACGACCCAGAGCTCGCCGGTTTTCGGATTCCACGACGGGCCGTTCGGGTTGCGCAGGCCCGAGGCGAACACGCGCCATTGGCCGCTGGCGCGATCGACTTCCAGCACGGCGGCGCGGTTCTTCTCGGCCTCGACGCCGTTTTCGCCGACATTGCTGTTGGAGCCGACGGTCGCATAAAGTTTTGTGCCGTCTGCACTGGCGGTGAGATCCTTGGTCCAGTGGTGATTGATCGTGCCGGCGGGCAGGTCCGCAAGCTTGACGCCGGGCGCGCTGATCTTGGTGTCGCCCTCGTGATAGGGGAATTTCATGATCGCATCGGAATTGGCGACATAAAAATCCTCGCCGACCAGCACCATGCCGAACGGCGAATTCAGGCCGCTGAGAAACGTGCTGCGCATCTCCGCGACGCCGTCGCCATCGGCGTCACGCAACAGCGTGATGCGGTTGGCGCTCGGCACGCCCGGCACCCGCCCATTTCTGCGCCTGCCGGTAGACAAAACCCTTGATGCCCTTGCCGTCGTCCGGCTTCGGCGGCGCGTTGCTTTCGGCGACCAGCACGTCACCGTTCGGCAGTACGTAGACGGTGCGCGGATGCTCGAGCCCGGTCGCGAAAGCAGTGACCGTCATGCCGTTGGCGGCGATCGGCTTGGCGCCGTCGGGCCAGCGGCTCACCGAGGCGATATCGACCGTCGGTAGCCATGAATGTTCCGGTGGCGGCAGGGTGGGAGAGGGACCGTAGCTCTGCGCCACGGTCGCGGTGTCTTTGGGGTCGTTGCAGGCGGCAAGCGGAAGCGCCAGTGCGGCGACGCATGTTGCGAGAAAGAGGTTTTTGCGCATGGCGGGATTTCCTGAGGTGCAAACTTACCAATGCGGCGCCGGCCCAATCGTTCGTAAGCGCGCTATGAATTCCCCGTGAGATTGGCCGCCGGAGCGCCCAAGTGGGGGCGGGCGAGGTCCGCCTGCAATCGCGCAGGTCCCCATTGCGCCTTTCGCACGTGGAATTGCGGCCTGCCATGCTAGGAAGCAGCCGCGCCGTGGCCACCCAAGTCCACGCGCGGGGAGCTGAAATGTCCGATATCGGCGTAGCCGAAATTCCCGTCGACGAGGACGAGCGTCCGCTTCCGGCGCCGCAAGCGCCGGCGAAGAATGCGCTGCTCGACGGCCCGATTCTGCGCACGCTGTTGTGGCTGGCCTGGCCGAACGTGATCGCGCTGACCGCCGGCACCTGCGTGGTGATCGCCGAGACCTCCTATATCGGCCGGCTCGGCGTGGAAGCGCTGGCCGCTATGGCGCTGGTATTTCCCACCGTGATCCTGACCATGACGATGTCGGGCGGCGCCATGGGTGGTGGCGTGGCCTCGGCGATCGCGCGTGCGCTCGGCGCCGGCGATACCGAACGCGCCTCGACGCTGGCGTCGCATGCGTTGCTGATCGGGCTTCTGCTTCGGCCTCGCCTTCATGCTGGGCATGCTGATCTTCGGCCCCGCGCTGCTGGAGCTGCTCGGCGGGCGCGGCAACGTGCTGACGCAGGCGATCGCCTACACGCAGATCTTCTTCGGCGGCGCTGTCGTGCCGTGGCTGATGAACACGATGTCGGGCATCTTGCGCGGCACCGGCAACATGAAGCTGCCGTCGCTATTGATGCTCTCGTCGTCGGCTTGCCAGATCGTTATCGGCGGCTCGCTCGGCCTCGGCCTCGGCCCGATCCCGCAATTCGGCATGCGCGGCGTCGCGGCAGGCTCGCTGATCGCCTATCTGATCAGCATTTCCGTGATGTCGTGGTATCTGTTCTCGGGCCGCGCGCGCGTCATTCCGAAAGTCCGCGGGCTGAAAATTCAGTGGGCGATGTTCTTCGACATCCTCAAGGTCGGCGCCGTCGCGTGCTTCTCGCCGCTGCAGTCGGTTTTGACCATCAGTATCTTGACCCACATGCTGGCGAGCTTCGGCACCGAAATTCTCGCCGGTTACGGCATCGGCGCGCGGCTCGAATTCATGCTGACTTCGATCTCGTTCGCGGTCGGCATCGCCACGGTGCCGATGGTCGGCATGGCGATCGGGGCGCGGCGCATTGCGCGCGCCCGCAGGATCTGCTGGATCGCGGGGCTCGTCGCCTTCGTTTCGGTCGGCGCGTTCGCGAGCTTCATCGCAATATTCCCCGACATCTGGGTCAATCTCTTCACCGACGATCCGAGCGTGCGGGCCGCAAGCCGTCAATATCTGTCGACGGTGGCGCCGATGTACGCGTTCCTCGGCCTTTCCACGACGTGCTATTTCTCGTCGCAAGGCGCGGCCAAGGTGATCGGTCCGGTGCTGGCGCAGACCGCGCGGCTATTGTTCATCGGCGCCGGCGGCTGGTGGCTGTCGACGCACGATGCGACCGCGCAGAATTTCTTCCTGCTGGCGGCCGCCTCGATGGTGCTGCTCGGCGTGCTCTCCTGCATCAGCGTGATGCTGACGCGGTGGGGGCCGAAGCTGCCGGTGCCGGTCGTGAAGCCGGCGCTGTCCTGACGCGTGAGCCTACCGCCTTCGGTGGCGCCGGCCGTGACGTCCGCCGCCGATGTTGGCGAGGCTCATCAGTTGCGGCACCATGCTCATCAATTCGCCGCCGCCGAAACCGCCGATGTTCATGCCGCCGGTGCTCACGCCGTAACCTTCGGGTACATAGCCGCCGCCACCGAAGCTGGGAATTCCGCCGCCGCCCATCAGGCCGCCAAGGCCACCGAGACCGCCGCCGCCGTTTTCCGTCATGCGGCTCATCATCGGGCCCATGGTCTGCATCAGCGCGCCGAAGCGCTTCTTGCCCATCTTCTTCTTCATCATTTCAAGCATCGGCGCCATCTGCGTCATCATATCCTGGCCGCCGCCTCCGCCGCCGAATTGCGCTTTGGCCGGCGTTAACGTCAGGGCGAACAGCACAAGCAGCGTGGCCGCCTGACAGACTATCTTGTCAGCTCCCGTCATGTTTCGACTCCTCATGCGTTCGCCGCCGCGGGCGCGGCGCCGTTCGGACGCATGAGGAGGCTAGGAAAGCGGACATCGGCCGATCTGTGCGAAATATCACGCTGGCGCGCGCCGACGTCATGCGGCGCTACGTTCCAGTGCCTTCTGCATGGCCTTGGTGCCGAGGTCCATCTGCGCATCCATGTAGGGCGCGATCTCGTTCGGCAGCACGTCGGCGATCCACACAAAGCGGGTGCGCCCGTCGCTCTCGGCGAACACCTGCGCGGACGCGCTGTGCTGCCTGACGCGTTCACTGACGAGGGCATAGACCAGCCGCCGCTTCGCGTCGTCGCAATCGACCAGGATTTCGCGCGCCACCGCGCCGTTGGCAAACGTCACGATCCGCGCGTCGCCGTCGAGTTTGGTGTCGGTCACGAAGCCCGGCGCCAGCCGCGTATGCAGCGCGCCGAAATCGCGCAGCGCATCCCAGACGTGATCGGGAGAGGCGTCGATGATGATTTCTTTTTGGATGGAGGCCATGGGATGTTTCCTTGTTGAAAGAGGATGAACTGTTCAGTCGTCATTGCGAGCGAAGCTTGTAGGGTGGGCAAAGGAGCGCCAGCGACGTGCCCACCATCCATCCGCGGAATTGGTTCGAATGGTGGGCTCGCTTCGCTCAGCCCACCCTACGAAACGATCGCGGCCTACGTGCAAACCGCCTCGACATTGTTGCCGTCGGGATCGATCAGGAACGCCGCGTAATAGGTCGGGCTGTAATCGGCGCGCGGTCCGGCGCCGCCATTGTCGCGGCCGCCGGCTTTGAGGCCTTCGGCATGAAACTGCTTGATCGCCGCATGATCCCTGGCGCGGAACGCGACATGCGCCGCTGAGCCCGCCGATCCCTTGTGCAGATGCAGCCAGAGCGCCGGCGCGCCCTTCGGGCCGAAGCCGGCGCCGGAATCGTCGCGCGAGCACAGCACAAAGCCGAGCGGGGCCAGCGCCGCGGTGTAGAAGCGCACGCTGGCGTCGAGGTTTCCAACGCGTAATCCGATGTGGTCGTACATGGTCTTCTCCAGTTCGAGAGCGCGTAAAACCGCGCGGCCTGGAGAAAACCTAGCTAGTGGAGGGCCAGCCGTTCTTGGAAAATCTTGCGGTCGCCCCGCGATGCCTGACGGAATTTCAGCGGCGAGGCGCCGGCAGCGCGACCAAAGGTGCGCACGAAATTGGAGAGGTCCGAAAAGCCGACGTCATAGGCGATATCGGTGACCGGGCTGTCGTCGTCGGCCAGCCGCCGCGCGGCATGGCGCAGCCGCGAGCGCACCAGATATTGATGCGGGGTGACGCCGAGCGTTTGCGAGAACAGCCGCAGGAAGTGGAACGGGCTGATCCCGGCTTGGGATGCGGCATCATCCAGATTGATCTGGCGGTGCGAATTGGCGTCGATCCACAGCGCGGTCTCCACCGCGCGGCGGCGGTCGCGGGCGGCATCGGGGCCGGATTTGCGTTTGCTGCCGGAAACCACCTCGACAAAGCGGCTCGCCAGCACCTGGCCGATTTCGTCGAGGCCGATGTCGCTGCTGCCATCTGCTGCCGCTTGCGCCAGTTCGCCCAGCACCACCAGTTCCGGCAGCGGCGGCACGGCGCCGACCTGCCAGGGGTTTCGGCTGTCGCCGATCGCTTCCACCAGTTCGGGCGCCAGGAAGAACGACAGGCACTCGTCGCCGCAGACGTGCTCGTGGGTGCAGGTATATTCGTCGCCGGGATGGCCGATCAGCACCGATCCCGCCACCAGCTCGCTGAACTTGCCGCGGCAGTGCAGGCCGAAACTGCCCTCGCGCACATAGGAAATCGAGTGACAGCGGTGCTGCTCCGCAAACGGCTTGTCGCCCGGTCCCGCCGTGCAGCGGAAGTCGGAAACGGAAATCGATTTGCGTTCGAGCAGCGTGGTGGATGCCATGGCGCAGATTTAGGGATGTGCACGCGGCGGCGCAACCGGCAGCAGCACCTCGAACAGCGTCTTGCTCACGGTCGGGCTGGCGCCCTCGATCGAGAGCAGCCGGCATCCGGAATTTTGGCAAAGTTAACAGCGACGGAACAGCTTGGCGGCCGGCGCAAGGTCGGCTAATCATGGGGACGAGCCGCGGGCGTAGTTCAATGGTAGAACGGCAGCTTCCCAAGCTGCATACGAGGGTTCGATTCCCTTCGCCCGCTCCAATACGATAATTCCGGCCATTCAAGGCGTTTTGGCAAGTTTTTGCACGCTGCGCGGCCGCTGCGGTCGTAGCCTGTACAACTCTACATCGTCGCCTCAGGGCATGACCAACTTCTTGCGAATCGCATAGCGGACGAGCTGCGCTGTGGACGATATGCCGAGCTTTCGCATGGCTGCGGAACGATGAGTCTCGACGGTCTTCACGCTCAGCGTCAAGATGGCGCTGATGGATTTGTTCGTATGTCCCTCGGCGATCAGCTGGACGACGCTCTGTTCGCGCGAGGTCAGCGGCACGTCCGACTTGATCTGCCTGCTGCTTTGATAATCGTGCAACAGCTTTTCCACCAGCACGCTGGTGAAATAGGGCTTGCCTTCGAGCAACGCCTCGATCGCCGAGATCAGGTCTCGCCTGGCGTCCGACTTGAACAGGAAGCCACGGACGCCAGCCAGAATGGCCTCGCTCAGAAACTCCTCGCTCTCGTGCATCGTCAGGATCAGGACCTGCGTGCACAGGCGTGCCAGACTGAGGCGCCGGCTGACTTCGAGCCCGTTCATGATTGGCATCGAATAGTCGACGATCATGATGTCTGGATGCGTCTGCAATGCCAAGGCCACGGCCTGTTCGCCGTTCTCCGCCTCGCCGCTGACGATCCAATCGGAGCGTGTTTCCACGATCGCACGAAGTCCGGAACGTACGACTTCATGATCGTCGGCAATCAAGATGCGCTTCACGGCGCCGTTCCCGTATGTCCGCCCGAAATTCACAGGTCAATCAACGGCAATGACCATCAGCCCAAGACGATTGATCGTACCGGTCCTCCTTCAAGGCGCCATGCCACAAAACCCCGATATTTCGATGGAGAATCTACCGATGGCCGGCCTTCGATCACGCCTCCACCAGCCTTGCCCGAACGGCGTATCGAACCAGGCCAGCGGTCGAGTTCACGCCGAGCTTCCGCATCGCAGCTGACCGGTGGGACTCGGTTGTCTTCACGCTGAGATCCAGGATGGCGCTAATGCCTTTGTTGCTATAGCCGTCGGCGACGAGCTTGATGACGAGACGCTCGCGTGGCGTAAGGCCCTGATGCTCATCTGCCGCTCCTCGATCGTGGGGGCGGCCTTTCCTGAAACCGAATGGCCGGTGTGCCAGAAGCGAATCGACGGCGGAGAGCAGCAGTTTGCTCGAGCTGGACTTTTCAAGGAATGCCCGCGCGCCAGCTTCATAGGCCTGTTGCGCCAGTACGGTCGAGTTATGGACGGTGAAAATCAGAACCTCGGTCGGCAGCGGGTGTTCCTTGATGCGCCGGGCTACCTCCACGCCGGTCATGCGGGGCATGCAGAAATCGACGATAGCGACATGCGGCTCACATTCGATCGCCGCGGCAACCGCGTTGCTGCCGTCTTTCACCTCCGCGACCACCTCCCAGTCGGCTCGTTGCTCGATTACGGCACGAAGACCCGAACGAACCGCGTCGTGGTCGTCGGCGATCAGGATTCGCTTCATTAGGCAACTCCGATTCATTGACACAAGTGCTCCAAGCCGCGCAGCGCCAGCGCGCCGTCACTCACGATTGCAACGAAGACCGCCGCTTTCCTCCCCTGGGCTTAACCGGACGCGGGAACACGACGTATAGCGTCGTCCCGGAATGCGGTGTTGTCGGATCGGACCGGATTTCGAGCTGGCCGCCAAGCTGCTTCACCCTCGCTCGCATGGCGGGAATTCCGACCCCCATCGGCCGCGCGTCAACGCGGTCGTTGTCACGCCGGACTGGCAAGCCACGTCCATTGTCGCCGATCGTCAATCGAAACGTCCGATCGGTCACGTCGGTGAGGATGCTGACCTCTGTTGCACGGGCGTGGCGGAATACGTTCGTCAGCCCTTCCTGGACGATCCTCAGCAGTGAATGCTGGCTCTCGTACGAAAGCCGATCGACGCTGGCGTCGATGCCAAGGGTGACGCGCAATGTCGTACGCGCGGCGAAACCGTGAGCATAGCACTCGATCGTCGCCTTCAGCCCCTCGGCCATCAAGGCTTGAGGATGCAGCACGTAGGTGAGAGACCGGATCTCTCTCATGGCCTCGTCGATCGACGCGGACGACCTCGTCGCAGAGACTTTCGCGACCCTTCGCCGAACCCAGCCAGGTGCGGATGCGCACCAAACCGAGACTTGCGGCAACCAGATGCTGGCAGGTCGAATCGTGAAGCTCGGACGCTATGCGCTGCTGGATGCCATCTTGAATGGCAGCCAGGCTGACGCTGCTTCGAAGATCGGCCGTCTCGTCGGGTTCGTCCTCGGGAGAATCCTTAAGGAGTATCCTGTGAACGCCGATCAAGCGGACGATGATACCAGCTGCAGGATCGACGATCGGAACAACAATCGTCTCGACGTTCCGCCGCAGGCCACCGAGCGTCAAGCTGTGGTGAATTCTGACTTCAGCTTCCTCGGCAACGCACGCCCGGAGAACCTCGCAGACCGACTCCGAATCTTGCCATCCCAGACAATGAGAGATGTCGAGCCCCGGCACCTCGCGTGAGGATAGTCCCAGAAGTGCTTCGAAGGCCTGATTAATCGCTTCATACACGAAGCGTCCGTCGCGTAACGGGTGCACTGCAAAAAGAAGATCTTCGCAGCGAGCTCTGGCCAAATGAATACCGACGGCATCCGAGACGATGGGCACCTCCCTCGCGCCGCGCCGTGTCAATGAGCTGGTAGAAGGATTGTGCGGCTTCACGGTACGCACCCACTCTTTCTGATGTTCTCGACATCGCTTCTCAACGATCGATATCGAGAACTCCCAACACTCCCGGCCCCGGGGAGCAACACCGGGCAGCAAGCGCGTCCCTAAGGGAAATAACCTAGAGCATATACCCCAGCTATTCTTAGGGGAATACCCAAAATGTGCAACCTGCGGCTAGATTGCATGTTGATCCAGATCAAATTGCCCGCGTCATCGCGCATTCCGGGACACGGCAATAGGGAGAATACCCGAGGGAATCGCCGGAGATCGGGAGAAGCTGCAAGCCGTGTGTTGCAATGGCGCGAGCGCGAACGCGACGTCCAGCGAACTCGCCGCGGCGGAAAGAGACATTTGATTGATCGATCGCGCGCGACGAGCGCTATCGATTGCTGCCGCGGCTGATTCGCGGCTTCTTCTTTCGCTTCGAGACCGGAGCGGGCTGAGGCTCCGGGGCAATCATCAGAGGATGAGCAGGAGCCGACAGGCGATTCGTTTCGATGTCGTCCCGCAACGCATCGGTATCCATGCGATGGCTTCGATCGACGGAATCGCGGGGATCCGCCATGGCGGCAGTCGCCCACGTCATGCAAAATACGGCCGGCAGCAGCAGCGCCAAGCGTCTCGCACGCATCCTCATGTTCCTTTCAGAAGGCGAAGTCGAGCCGCGGACCGATGCGAATGTCCCTGTAGTGCCGAAGCGCAACATTCGACCTCCGCGCCTCGTATAGCACGGTGGTCGTGAGCGACAAATTCCTGGCGAAGCTGTATCTCAAGCCGATATCGGCCGAATAGATCTGGTCCTGCCGGCCGGAGTTCAATCCGTCGGTGAACCAAAAGGCCTCAAACAATGGCGTGCTCACGATCGACCATCTCGAATCGAGCTTGACCTCGATGCCGAGGACCGCGTCGAAGCGCCAGCGCCGCGCCTCCGCCAGATCCGAGAATCTGTAGGTCAGCAGCATCAGCGGCGACAATGTCACATTGCTGACTTGAAAGTCCCGCGCTACGGACCCCATCACGTCGTGCGAAGTGAAAGCCAGGTCACGGTAGACGCCGTCGAAATCATAGCGGTTCTCGTAAATGGCGGAGAACCGCCAGCCGAACCAGTTCTGGGTCAAGCGTCCGCCCAGGCGGGCAATCGCGGCATTTCCGTCCTTCTCCGTCGCGAAGGCCTCGTACTGCGAGCGCGCATAGAGCCGATAGGACAGGTCGTTTGTCAGATAGCCGTTCAGCCTGATGCTGATGTCCGGCTCGTAGTAGAAATCGTGTCGCCGGTTGTCGCGGGTGAACAGGGCATTGTCGGTAAACGTTGGCAAGACCGAACCCACGACGCTCCACGTCGGCGACGGCAGCGGCGCCGGATCTGCCTTGAACGCCTTCAGATCGATCTCGGCGGCGAACGCAGCGGTCGAGCCAAGAAGGCCGACGATCTGCAGAAGAATCTTCGACATGCGCATCTGCCCCTCCAGATTTCTGGACCGTTCTCCATCGTCGACGGCGACAGAACCGACGTCGGCGTCACTCCGAAGCGGGTCGCGCCCGCTGACACGACGGCGCCTGCCGGAGAGTGGAAGGCGAAACGGGGACGGATCGAGCGTATTGAGCAGCTGCAGGGGCGTGGAAGGTCTGATGACGATCCTGCCGGCGCCTTGATCCTTGCCATTCAAACCCGCGACGTTCCGAACCTCTTTCTGCATCGCCCGGTCCCCGAAGACGGCAGATGGCGGCCGAGCTCTCCACCTAATAGTCCACGGCGTCGCGGATGATCGGACAGGTCATGCAATGGCCGCCGCCACGGCCGCGTCCGAGCTCGGCGCCGACGATCGTGACGACCTCGATGCCTTCCTTGCGGAGCAGCGTGTTGGTGTAGGTGTTGCGGTCGTAGGCGAAGACGACGCCCGGGGATGCGCAGACGAGGTTCGCACCGCTGTCCCATTGCGTGCGCTCGCGCATGTAGGCGTTGCCGCCGGTCTCGACGACGCGCAGCTTCTTGAGGCCGAGGGCTTCTCCCACCGTCTCCACGAACGGTTTCTCGTCCTTGCGAAGCTCCACGCCCGAAGGCGTGTTGGCCGGCCGATAGGAGTAGGCCGTAATGCTGTTGACGATGTCCGGATACAACAGGACGCAATCGCGGTCGGCGAAAGTGAACACGGTATCGAGGTGCATCGCGGCCCGCAGCTTCGGCATGGCCGCGACGATCACCCGCTCGGCGACCTTCTTCTTGAACAGAGCCGCGGCAACCTGGCTGATGGCCTGCCGCGAGGTGCGCTCGCTCAGGCCGATCAAGACGTTGCCCTTGCCGATCGGCATCACGTCGCCGCCTTCGAGCGTGGCGAGCCCATGATCCTGAGTCGGATCGCCCCACCAGACATTGACCTTTCCGGCGAAGTCCGGATGAAACTTGTAGATCGCCGTCGTCAGGATCGGCTCCTCGTGGCGGGCCGGCCAATACAGGGAGTTCAGCGTGACGCCGCCGTAAATCCAGCAGGTCGTGTCCCGCGTATAGAGCGTATTCGGCAGCGGCGGCAGCAGATATTCGGTCATGCCCGCGGCTTCGCGGACGAGCTTCAGCGTCTCTCCGCCATGAGCATCCGGAAAGTCATGCGTCGACATGCCTCCGATCAGGGTTTCCGCGAGGTCGCGCGGCTTGAGGCTTTCGAGATACGCGCGCAGGTCTTCGACGAGATCAGGCCCGACCTGGTTCGGGACGACCTGGTTGTCGAGGATCCATTTCTTCGCCTCCGGTATGGCCACCGTCTCGGCGAGCAGATTGTGCATCTCGACGACGTCGACGCCGCGATCGCGCATTTTCTGCACGAAGTCGAAATGGTCACGCTTGGCGTTCTCGACCCACAGGACGTCGTCGAACAGCAGCGTGTCGCAATTCGACGGCGTCAGCCGTTGATGGGCCCGCCCCGGCGAGCAGACCATGACCTTTCGGAGTTGGCCGACCTCCGAATGCACGCCGAAAGCTGGGGCTTCTGCCATGGATGGCTCCTCTGATATCGGGACGCTAGATGCTGATATAGCCAGTGGCCAGGCCATGGATTCCGACGACGCAGCCGACGACGGCGACCGCGAACAGAACCCACTCGGCCGGTGTAAAGAGTTGTTTGTTCTGCTCTCTCCGGGTGATGTAGTAGAGGATCGTGCCCGGGGCATAGATGATGAAGCCGAGCAGCAGGAACTTCATTCCGCCCGCGAACAGCAGGAATATGGTGTAGATCGTCGCCAGAACGGCGATGATGGTGTCCTTGCGGAGATCGCTCGAATCTTTTTCGTAAGTCTCCTTGCGAAGCACCAGCATCAACGCAAATGCTGCGGAGAGAAAGTAGGGTATCAGCGAGAGGTGGCTGCAGAGCGACAGCGCGAAGGTGAAGGCGTCGTCGGAGAACAGCGTGGCGACGAGCACGACCTGGATCAGCAGCGTGGTCATCAGCAGTGCCGGTGCCGGGACCTGGTTGGCGTTCTCTCGTGCCAGGAAGGCAGGCATGTCCATCTTCTTGGCCGCCACGGAAAGCACCTCGGCGGCCATCATCGTCCACGCCAGATAGGCGCCAAGCACGGAGACGATCACGCCGGCGCCGATGAACACCGCGCCCCAGTGGCCGACGGCGGCCTCGAGCACGCCTCCTACCGACGGTTGCCGAAGCTGCGCGATCTCCGCGCGAGGCAGGATGCCGTAGGCCAGGATGGACACCGATGCGAACAGCGCCAGCACGCCGAGGAATCCGGTGACGGTGGCGACACCCACGTCTTCGCGCTTCTCGGCAAAACGCGAATAGTTGCTCGCGCCCTCGATGCCCAGGAACACGAAGACGGTCACCAGCATCGTCGCCTTGACCTGCTCGAACAGGTTGCCGTAATCCCCGGCCGAGCCGCCCCAGAGGTTGTCCGCGAACACGGCCGGCTTGAGGTAGAAGATCGACAATACGACGAACAGCAGCAGCGGGATGATCTTGGCGATGGTCACGACCGCGTTGATTCCGGCTGCTTCCTTCACGCCGCGCAGCACCAGGAAATAAAACGCCCAGATCCCGACCGACGAGATCAGCACGGCGGTCAACGTATTGCCCTGTCCCAAGGCGGGAAAAAATGCGCCGAGCGTCGACTTGATCAGGATCCAGTAGGAGACGTTGCCGACGCAGGCGCTGGCCCAGTAGCCGAACGCCGAGAAGAAGCCGACATAGGGGCCGAAGCCCGCGCGCGCATACGCATAGACGCCGGCATCGAGATCCGGCTTGCGGTTGGCCAGCGTCTGGAACACGAAACACAGCATCAGCATCCCGGCGCCGGCGATGGTCCAGGCGATGAGGGCTCCGTAGATGCCTGTTGCCTGCGCAAAGTTGCGCGGTATCGAGAACACGCCGGCGCCGACCATGCCGCCGACCACCATCGCGGTCAGGGTCCGCAATGGGAGCCGTTGTACGTCGGTGTCCGTGCTCATAGGGGCATCCCGATCATCTGCAATGCGCTTCACGGCGGACGAAGCGCCGGCGTCCGTCGATGAGACAACATTTGCGTCGACCGCGTGGCAGGGCGCCACGCGGATCAACCCCCGGTAGCGTGCCCTCGGCTCGCCGAGGGGAACATCGGGTTGACTACCTAGCCGAAGGTCGGGATTTCCCTATCCGACCTTGCTTTCGCTCCGCGGCGGCCTGGACGGTACGGCGTCTTCGGCCGGGTTCGTCGCGCCGAACCAGGCGACGTAGAGCGTCGGCAGGAAGACGAGCGTCAGGACCGTGGCAACCAGCAAGCCGCCCATGATCGCGAATGCCATCGGTCCCCAGAACACCGTCGGCGCGATCGGTATCATCCCGAGGACCGTGGAAACGGCCGTCAACATGATCGGTCGAAAACGGGAGCTGCTGGCATCCACCGCCGCGTCCCACGGCGTCTTGCCCAGCGCGCGCTCCGCCTCGATCTGGCCGATCAGGATGACCGCGTTCTTGCTGATCATGCCGAGAAGCGCGAGCACGCCGAGAATGGCAACGAAGCCCAGCGGCCTGCCCGACAGCAGCAATGCCCCGACCACGCCGATCAGGCCGAGGGGAGCCACGCTCAGGACCATGAACAGCCGCGGGAAGCTCTGCAACTGCACCATCAGGACGGTGAACATCACCAGCAGCATCACCGGCACCACCGCCAGTACCGAGGCTTGCGACTTCTGGCTCTCCTCGACGGTCCCGCCGACGACCACGTTGTAAGAAGCAGGCAGGCGCTGCTTCAATTTCTCGATCGCCGGCGACAGCGAAGAGACGACCGCCTCCGGCAATTTGTCCCCGACCAGGGCTGCCTGCACCGTCAGGGTCGGAACGCGATCGCGCCTCCAGACGAGGGGAAATTCCTGCCCATACTCGAACCGGGCGAACTGGCTGAGAGGGACGGTCTGTCCGCCCGGCAACGGCACCTGCAATGTGCGGAGATTGTCGAGCGAAACCCGCTGTTCGTCGGTTGCGCGTGCTACCAGATTGACGAGATAGATATCGTCGCGGATCTGGGTGACGGGCGTGCCCGATATCACGGCGTTGAGGACGGTTGCGACCGACTGCGAACTGAGGCCCAGCAGACGCGCCTCGTTCTGGTCGATCCGAATGCGTACCTGCCGGTCGGGCTCCATCCAGTCGAAATTGATCTGCTTGGCGTCCGGATTGGCAGCGATGATCTGTCCGACCTCGAGCGCGATTTCACGCACCCGCTCCACATCCGGTCCGCTGACTCGATACTGTATCGGCCAGCCGACGGGTGGTCCAAGCTCGAGGGGAGACACGAACGCGATCGCCTTTGGAAACTCCTGCGCGAGCAGCTGGTTGAGCTTACGGTGCAGCCGCTCGCGCGCGGCGACATCTTTCGCGATGACGACGGCCTGAGTGAAGAAATCATTCGGGAGCTGGACGTTCAGCGGCAAATAGAAGCGGATGGCGCCGCGCCCGACATACGTGCTCCACCGCGCCACGTCCGGATCGTTCGCGAGTGCCGCGTCCAGGCGCTTCGCCGCGGCCTCGCTCGCATGGATCGAGGAATTCTGCGGCAGGCTGACGTCCACGAGCAACTCCGGTCGATCCGACGACGGAAAGAACTGCCGCGGGATGAGTGGCAATGCGAGGAGCGAAGCGGCGAAGAGCGCCAGCGAGACCCCGATCGTCAGCCATTTGGCGCGCATCGCGAACATCAGGAAGTTCCGGTAGATGCGGAAAATCCTGCCCGGTTCCGCCGTTGCCGTTTTGGCTCGGCGGAACCAGGAAGGCCGCCCCCAACAGGGGGATGAAGATGACGGCGACCAGCCAGGACACCAGAAGGGCGATCGTCACCACCGCGAAAAGCGAGAACGTATATTCGCCGGCTGAGCTCGCGGCGAAGCCCACCGGGATGAAACCTGCGATCGTGACCAACGTGCCCGCCAGCATCGCCATGGCGTGGGTCTCGAATGCGAAAGCCGCGGCCTCCAGCTTGCTCGCGCCTTCTGCCAGGCGTGTGAGCGTGGCGTCGGTCGTCGTCATCGCATCGTCGACCAGCAGCGCGAGCGCGATGATGAGCGCGCCAAGCGATATCCGCTGCATGTCGATGTTTACGAGGCCCATGATCGGAAGGACGATCGCCAGCGTGAACGGTATCGCCAGCGCGATGATCAGGCCTGGGCGGATGCCGAGGCTGATGAAGCTGACCACCATGATGATGGCGATCGCCTGTATCAGCGAGATCATGAATTCGCGGATCGCCTGATCGACCACGATGGGCTGATCCGCGACGAGAGCGGGCTCGATTCCGATCGGCAGGTCGGCGGTGATCCTCGCCATCGCGGCCCTTATGTTGGCGCCGAGAGCAAGGATGTCGCCGCCGTCCCGCATCGCGATCGCAAGCCCGATCGCCGGCTGGCCGTTGACCCTGAACATCGGCTGGGGCGGATCCGCAAAGCTCCGCCGCACCCGCGCGATGTCGCTCAGGCGAAGCATCCGGCCCCCGGCGGCGAAATTGATGTTCGCGATATCCTGCTCCGACTGGAAGCCGCCCGACACCCGAATCGAGATGTTTTCGGAGCCGGTCCTGATAACCCCGGCCGGTCGCACGCTGTTCTGCGTCTGGAGCGCTGCGATCAGGGCGGATCGATCGATTCCCAGCGTCGCGAGCTCCCTCGTGGAGAATTCCAGAAAGATCACCTCGTCCTGTGCCCCCAGAAGCTCGATCTTGGATACATCGGGAACGAGAAGCAGTTGCGACCGGATGTCTTCGACACGGTCGCGCAGCTCGCGCTGGGTAAAGCCGTCACTGGTGAAGCCGTAGATGATGCCGAACGTATCGCCGAATTCGTCGTTGAACCCCGGACCCACGACGCCCGCGGGCAGCGTGTGGCGCATGTCTCCGACGGTCTTTCGCACCTGGTACCAGGTATCGGCGACCTGCTTCGCATTGGCGCTGCCCTTGAGATTCACGAAAATGGTCGCGACACCTGCCCTTGTGAAACTTCGGAGGAAGTCCAGGTGCGGCGTCTCCTGAAGGGTCCTTTCGAGGCGCTCCGTGACCTGCTTCATCGTCTCGTCGACGGATGCGCCGGGCCACGCAGCCTGGACGACCATGGTCTTGATGATGAACGCGGGGTCTTCGTTGCGCCCCAGCCGGAAGTAGGACAGCGCACCGGCGAGCACCGCAATCATCATCAGGTAGACGACCAGCGACCTGTGTCTCAGCGCCCAATCGGAAAGATTGATGCCTTTCATGGCTCGGACCCGAGCACGCGCACTTTCTGGCCGGGATGAAGGGCCTGAACGCCGGCGGTGACGATGACCTCCCCGGTATCGAGGCCTTGCGCGATGATCACCTGCGCCTGATCGAAGCGAAGCACATCGACGTTACGGACCGAAACGGCCTTGGTCGATGGATCTACGACCCAAACCGCGGGTTGCCCGTTCATCCGTGTGAGCGCCGTCGCCGGAATGTCGATGATCGGTCCGGAACTGGTTTCGACTCGTCCATTCACGGTCGCGCCGAGCCGCATGGCTTGCGGCGGATCCGTCAGGCCGACCTTGACCTCGAATGTGCGCCTGACCGGATCGGCTTGCGCGGCGATCTGACGAATTCGCCCTCGCGCCGTCACGGTCGGATCGTCTGCCAGGCTGACGGCGACCTGCTGGCCGGTCGAAGCGGATCTGACCAGCTGAGCGGGAACATCGAACACAGCGTCACGGCCGTCCTGCCGCGCAATCCTTACGATCATTTGTCCGGCCTGAACGACCTCGCCCGCAGAGGGGCCCGTCGCCGTGATCTTGCCCGGCGCGTCTGCTCTGAGTTCGGTGAATCCGACGAGGTCGTGCGCCGTGGCCAGCTGCGCCTCCGCGGCTTCGACCTGCGACCGGGCGGTCTGCTGCGCCTGCGTCGCCACGTCGTAATTCGCCCGTGTCGTCCACCCCTGGGCCAACAGCGTCTCTTGACGTTCGTAGTGGTTGCGCGCCTGCGTGAGCTGGCCCTGCGCGGCTGCGAGAGCTGCCTGCGCCTGCCGCAACGTGTTCAGTTCATTCTGTGATTCCAGTCGCGCCACCAGCTGCCCGGCCTCGATCCGATCGCCGATCTTGGCGGGACTTCTCCAGCAGCCGCCCTGATATCCGGAAGGCGATCGAGACTTCGTCGTCCGCCTCGATGTGACCGGTGAAGGTCAGCGGCGTCGAGGCTTCGCGCTTTGCGATCGTCGCTGTCCGAACCGGGCGCGGCGGCGGCGACGCCTGCGTCTCGCCGTCTCGTCCACAGGCGGCAAGAACCGGCGAGCATGCCGCCGTCACAAGCGCCAGCGAGAATATCCGTCGAGATATTGATCGGGTGCCAGCCGTGCTCGTGCCAGTCATGCTCGGGCGCCTTCCGGGTTATCGAACAGCGCCGGCGGGACGGCGCCTCCGGCGATTGCATCGCCCTCATTTTGCGCGAGGTGCCGAGGGCAGACATCGGTAAATGTACCGAGTGCGACGGGATGCGATTGCGCCGCACGAGGGGCACGGCTTGGGTAATTCCGAGGGCGTGATCAGGTAATCACCCGATATTCCCGGCGTTCGCCGTGACACAGGGTGCGGCAACGCCTGATCTCCAGACACCGCGAAGACCGGCGGCCCGGTTCGAGGCCGGTCGAGGACTTCCAGCATGACCGGATCCTCAGGAAGACGAAGCCAGCCGGCCGCCGCCGTCACCAAGGAGTGGTGGTGGAGCGCGGCTTCGCGGGCAGCCTGGTTCGGTTGCCTCTGGTTCGTGCTCGCCGGCGCCCGGGTCGGAGACATTCCCGCCGCTGCAGCCGCAATTGCCGCCGCGACCTGGACGAGCCTGCATTTGCTGGAGCCGAGCCGTTCGCGGCGGTCGCCGAGCGCAATGGCCCGCCTGACCCTGCTCTTCCTGTATCATTCCGTGGTCGCGGGATTGGACGTCGCAGGGCGCGCGCTGAATCCCCGCTTGCCGCTGCATCCCGGATTTGTGGCCTATCCGACCGGACTTTCGCGCGGCATGCGGCAGAACGTGTTCACGACGCTTACGAGCCTGCTGCCCGGCACGGTGCCGGCCGGCGAGGAGGACGGCCGGATTGTCTATCATTGTCTTGATGTCACGCGGCCGGTCGTTGCTGAACTCGCCGCCGAGGAGGCGGCGCTGGTTCGAGCCCTCTACAATGACTGAGTTCCTGACCGCCGCAGTCGGCTTGATCCTGGTGCTTCTGGCACTCGGCCTCGTGTCGATATTGCGTGGTCCTGGAGACGCCGACCGCATGATGGCGGCGCAATTGATCGGGACCGCGGGCATTGCCGTGTTGCTTCTTCTCGGCACCGTGACGGGCGTTCCGGCGGCCGTGGATGTCGCATTGGTCCTGGCGCTCCTGGCCACCTTCGCATCCATCGCGTTCGTCAAGAAGGGGCTTTCGCGCCTCGACACCGAGGGCGCCAGTTCAGCGAGGCGCGAATGAGCCTCGCTCGTGACATCATGTCGGTTGTCTGCGTATCGGCCGGCGTGTTCTTTTTCCTGGCCGGCACGATTGGTCTTCTTCGCTTCCCGGATACATTGACCCGCCTGCACGCGCTGACCAAGGCCGACAATCTCGGCCTCGGCTTCGTCGTGCTCGGGTTGCTCCCGCAAGCCGAAGGTCTGCGCGACGGACTGAAGCTGATCAGCATCTGGGTGCTCGCGCTGCTCGCCGGTGCCACCGTATCTCAATTGATCGCCCGCACGGTCCGCCAGGGCGGGGGGACCAGATGAGCATCGCGACCGTCTTTGAAATCGTGCTCGCCGCCGTGGTGCTGGGCCTCGCCGTCTGGACCATTGCCGTCTCCGATACTTATTCCGCGACGGTCGGCTTCGTCGCCTATGGCCTCCTGGTCGCGCTGATCTGGGTTCGCATAGACGCGGTCGATGTCGCGCTGACGGAGGCGGCGATTGGCGGAGGCCTGGGCGGAGTGCTGCTGTTGAGTGCGGCAGCCCGATTGCGCGCAGCCGCGGCCGTGACCGTTGAACGATCCAGCCTGACCTTGCGTCTGTGTGCGGGGTTATTGTCTGCATCGATCACGGCGGCGCTGGGCGCGGCGATCCTGGACCTGCCTGCCGAGGCGCCGACGCTCGCGCCGCTCGCCGTCGCGAACGCCGGGGCAACCGGGCTTGGCAACGCCGTCACCAACGTGCTCATGGCATTCCGCGGCATGGACACCATGCTCGAGAAGGTCGTGCTTCTGCTGGCGATCGTCGGGGTTTGGTCGCTCGCGTCGGACGGAGCCTGGGGCGGTCGTCCCGGCCTGCGCCACGAAGCCGATCCTGATGGCGTTCTCGCCTTTCTTGCCCGCCTCCTGCCTCCCGCGGGCATCGTGGTTGGCGTCTACATCCTGTGGACGGGGGCCGATCACCCGGGTGGTGCATTTCAGGGGGGCGCGGTTCTCGCATCGATGTGGCTGCTGGTCATCATGGCCGGGCTTGCGGATACACCACCCGTGAGCAGCCGACGGCTACGGCTGATCCTGGTGGCGGGCCCGGGCCTGTTTCTCGTCGTGGGCCTGGTTGGACTTTGCGTTGGACCGGCGTTCCTCGCCTATCCCGTTGCATTCGCCAAGCCGCTGATCCTGGCGATCGAGGTCGCGATGATCCTGACGATTGCGGCAACGCTCGCTCTGCTGCTCGCCGGCGCGCCGGAAAGGAGTGCATCCCAATGAGCAGCGCGACGGTGTTCGGGTTGTGCGCGGCTGCAGCGGTCGGACTTGGGCTCTATGGCCTGATTACGAACCCGCAACCGCTCCGCAAGATCATCGCATTCAATCTGCTCGGGAGCGGCGTGTTTCTGCTGTTCGGCATCATCGGACGGAGGGGCGCGGCTGCGGGCATCGGCAATGATCCGGTGCCACAGGCCCTGGTGATCACGGGGGTCGTGGTCGCTTTTTCTGCAACGGCGTTGGCGATCACCTTGTTGCTTCGCTTGTTCGACGCGGCTGGCTCCACGACGCTCGACACTCCCGCGCCGACGAGCCCGCGCTCTGACCCGTCCGGTGGCTGATGTTGTCCCCCGACCCCGCGCTGGCGACGACCGCCGCCGGCGTCCTGCTGGTGCTGTCAATCATGGTGCCGGTGGCCGGTGTCCTGCTGGCGTTCGTGCTCGGCGAGCGGTACGTCCGTCTGGTCGCGTTCACGGTGATGCCGCTGGGGCTGGCGATGGCGGGGGGCATTGTCCTGGCCTTGCCGCGGAGCGGCGGCCTGATTGTCTATCTGCTCGGTGCCTGGCCGCCGCCGCTCGGCGTGGCGTTGCGCGCCGACGGATTGTCGGCGGTGATGCTCGCGATCGCGGCGATCGTGATCTGTGCGGTCGCAGTTTCTGCCGCTACCGATTTCCGTGTATCGGCGACCGGCGCTCGGGCGCCCTTCGCATTCTGGATTCTGCTGCTGGCGATTTGGGCGGCGTTGAACCTCATCTTCGTCGGCGGTGACCTCTTCACCCTTTATATCGCCCTGGAGTTGCTGACGTTCGCGGCGGTGCCGCTGGTGTGCCTCGAAGGTCGGGCAGAAACGGTTCAGGCGGCGCTGCGCTATCTTCTCTTCGCACTGCTCGGTTCGGTCCTCTATTTGCTGGGCACGGCGTTGCTCTATGGCCTCTACGGGACGCTCGACATCGTGCTGCTGTCGCGCCGTGTCCACGCGGAGCCCGCAGCGCTCATTGCAGTGGCCTTGATGACCGCCGGCCTTCTCGCCAAGACCGCCCTGTTTCCGTTGCACCTCTGGCTGCCACCGGCTCACGCCGGCGCACCGGCGCCTGCGAGCGCGATCCTGTCCGGCCTGGTGGTGAAGGGCTCGTTCTTCATCCTCCTGCGGCTTTGGTTCAACGTCCTGCCTGGCGTACCGAGCTTCGCTGCCATGCAATTGCTGGCAGCATTGGGGGCGGGCGCGATCCTGTTCGGAAATATCGTCGCCCTGCGGCAGGAGCGTCTCAAGCTGCTCATTGCCTATTCCACGCTGGCCCAGATCGGGTATCTCTTCCTGATGTTTCCGCTGGCCCTCAATGCCTCGGGTCAACTCGAAGGCGGGCCGGCGCTGGCGGCCGGACTGCTCCAGGCAATCTCCCATGCCACCGCCAAGGCTGCGATGTTCCTGGCCGTCGGATCGATCTATGTCGGGCTGGGCCATGACCGCGTCACCGGGCTTCGAGGTGCCGCGCAGGCGCTGCCTTTGAGCATCCTGACTTTCGCTATCGGCGGCCTTGCCCTGATCGGTGTTCAGCCCAGCGGTGCGTCTCTTGCGAAGGAGCTGTTGCTGCACGAGGCGGCGAGGACCGCACAATGGTGGTGGGCGATCGTGCTCCAGGCCGGCGGAATGCTGACGGCCGCTTATGTCGTGCTGGTCCTGGCAAATGCGCTCGCGCCCTCGGCGCAGCCATTGACCCCCGCGGGCCCGCCGCGACGCGGCCGCGACCTTGCCGCGCTCGCCCTCGCGCTCTTGTCCCTCTCGCTGGGGCTGTTGCCTTGGCAGCCCTATCTGCCGATCCCGCATGATTTCGAATCCGGGCTGTTCGGCGTCGATGGGCTCGTCAAATTGCTCTGGCCCGTGTTGGGCGGCGCCGTCCTGGCGGTCCTGTTCGGTCCATGGCTGCATCTGCCGACATCTTCAGCGGCCTGGAAGACGCTGACGAGCCCGATCGGACCGTTGCGGCGGATCTGTCTCGAGATCGGCAGCAAGGTCGAAAGAGCCGACGTTGTCCTTCGACGATGGTCCGCAGCGGGCATCTCGCTGCTCCTGCTCGCGCTGGCCTTCGCCGCGCTGATGTTCGCCGCAAGGTGAGCATCCCGGCATCCGGCTCCTGCTCACCGACCGGACCAGGCGATCGCCCGGGGCCGTGATCCGGGGCATTCTTCTCAGGCCTGAGGGTTTTCTCGGATGCCGGCCCGACGGGGCGCCGTCTAGTCTCGCTCGCATCCCATTCTTGCCGCGTCAGCCTGCGCAGAGAAAATTCAGGAGGTCACCATGTCTGATCTGGTCGCGATCGTGTATCCAACCGAGGCGAAGGCCGAAGAGGTCCGTCAACGGCTGCTCAAGTTGCAGAAGGAGTATCTGATCTCCATCAGCGACGCCGTCATCGCCGTGAAGACCGAGGCCGGCGGCATCAAGCTCAACCAGCTCGTCAACACCACGGCGGCAGGCGCGATCTCCGGCAGCTTCTGGGGGCTTCTGGTGGGGGTTCTTTTTCTCAATCCGATCATCGGTGTTGCGGTCGGTGCCGCGTCCGGCGCGATC
Organism: uncultured Alphaproteobacteria bacterium; assembly: GCA_963783115.1. Taxonomy (GTDB): domain Bacteria; phylum Pseudomonadota; class Alphaproteobacteria; order Rhizobiales; family Xanthobacteraceae; genus Bradyrhizobium. The sequence goes on from CAWAMK010000034.1 coordinate 40,859, forward strand.
GGCGGCGCCTTGTCCGATTTCGGCATCAACGACGCCTTCATCAAGGAATTGTCCGCTTCGCTCCACACGGACAACGCGGCTCTCTTCGTTCTGATCAAGAACATGACGGCCGACAAGGTGCTCAACGAGATCAAGGACGCCGGCGGCGTCGTGCTGAAGACGTCCCTGGACGAGACCAAGGAGAAGATTCTGCGCGACGCGCTTGCCAGCGCCGCGGAGCGTCCGGCGGCTTGAACCGCCCTACCGCCGCCCGCCCAACAGGCGCAGCAGCATCATGAACAGATTGATGAAGTTGAGATAGAGCGACAGCGCCGCGATCACGGATTTGCGGCCTGTCGTGGTCTCGTCGTCTCCAGCGTCATACATCGCCTTGATCCGCTGCGTGTCGTAGGCGGTGAGTCCTGCAAAGACGCCGACGCCGATCACCGAGATCAACCAGTCAAGTCCCGTGGATCGCAGGAAAATGTTGACCACGCTGGCGATGATGATGCCGATCAGTCCCATGAACAGGAAGCTGCCCAGCCCGGACAGGTCGCGCCGCGAGGAATAGCCGAACAGGCTGAGCGCGCCGAACATCGCGGCCGCGATAAAGAAGACGCGCGTGACCGAGGCGCTTGTGTAGATGTGCAGCAGGGTCGAGAGCGATACGCCGATCATCGCGGCATAGACGAAGAACAACAATCGCGCCGTTCCCGCCGACAGCGTGTTGATGCGCGCGCTCATGAAGAATACGAGGCCGAGCGGGGCCAGGATGAAGAACCACATCACCGGGCTCTGAAGCAATGCGGGGGTCGTAAACTGATAGGTGAGCCAGGCCACGACGGCCGTCAGGCCGACGCCTCCGGCCATATAGTTGTAGATCCGCAGCATATAGGTGCGCAGTCCGGCGTCGATCGCGAGCGGGCTGACCGGGGTTTCCAGAGAGGTCGCATTGGGTTCGTGATTGGACATGGCCTGTTCTCCTCGGGCTTCTTCGGAAAGCAAGCTATTGGCTCCGCCCCCGCGGCAACATCGGATGATACCCGGGCTCCGGGGTGAACATCGCCCTATTGCGGGATGTCGCCACGGCGGAGCTTACAGGAGCGTCATGCGCGCGGAGGAGCGTCTGGCAGAAGCCGGCCGCCGGTTTCCTGCCTCGCCTTCTACAGGGAAACCCTGATGTCCAGACGGGAAAGCCGCCCCTAAGGTCCGGCCAAGGGCGGCCTGCTGTCGGTTCACGCTCGACCGTCGCGCCGCTGCATCTCCGGCCGGAAACCCATTCTCGCCATGGCTCCTTCGTCGAAAGAGGTCGACCAGAAGCTATCGCGTAGCGCGCTCGTTGCGCTCGTGATCGGGTCGATGGTTGGTTCCGGCATCTTCGCGCTGCCAGCATCGTTCGGACGTGTCACCGGCGTACTCGGAACGATGATCGCCTGGGTCATCGCGGGCACGGGCATGCTCATGCTGGCCTTCGTATTCCAGACGCTGTCTCGCCGCCGGCCGGACCTGGATGCCGGCATTTACGCCTACGCAAAGGCCGGGTTCGGAGACTACATCGGCTTTGCATCCGCAGCCGGCTATTGGACCGGATGTTGCCTCGCCGACGTCGCCTGCCTCATCCTGATCAAGGCGACGATCGGGCAGTTCCTGCCCGTCTTCGGCGACGGCACGACGCCGGCGGCCATCGCATCGGCATCCCTCCTGGTCTGGTGCATTCATTTCCTGGTCCTGCGCGGCATCAAGGGAGCGGCCGCGCTCAATACCGTTGCGACCTATGCCAAGATCATTCCGATTCTGCTCTTCATCGGTGTCGCCTTCGTCGTCCTCGATCCGGGTCTGATCTCGCAGAATTTCTGGGGAACGGAGCAACCGAGCGTAGCTGCGGTGTCCGAGCAGGTCCGAAACACGATGCTGCTCACCGTGTTCGTCTTCGTGGGAGTTGAGGGGGCGAGCGTATATTCGCGCTACGCCAGGGATCGTTCCGACATCGGATTTGCGACCATCGCCGGCTTCCTGTCCGTTCTCTGCCTGCTCGTTCTCGTGACGCTGTTGTCCTACGGCGTTATGACCCGGCAGGAACTCACGGGTCTGCCGACACCGTCCATGGCCGGCGTGATGGAGGCGATGGTCGGACGCTGGGGCGCCGTCTTCGTCAGCGTGGCGCTGCTGATCTCGATCCTCGGCAACTACCTGTCATGGTCGCTGCTGGCGGCCGAAGTTCTGCATTCCGCCGCAGTCAACCGCACGATGCCATCCTTTCTCGCGCGCGTTAACGCCCATCAGGTTCCGAGCGGCGCGCTCTGGCTGACGAACTGCGTCATCCAGGCATTTCTTCTGGTCACCTGGTTTGCCGAGTATGCGTTTACGCTGGCCTTGAAGATGACGAGCGCAATGACGCTGATCCCCTATTTTCTGGTCGCGGCCTACGGGGTCAAGCTGGCCTGGCTCGGCAACTCCTACCATGCCGGCGAACGGGCCCGCACGGTCGACGGAATACGCGCGGCTGTCGCAACGCTGTACGCGATCGGCATGATCTACGCAGGCGGCCTGAAATTCCTGCTGCTGTCGTCGATACTCTACGCGCCGGGAACGCTGCTGTTCTTTCTCGCCAAGCGCGAGAGCAAGGAAGCAATTTTCAAGCCGTTCGAGGCCATCATCTTTGCCGCGGTCGCGCTTGCCGCCTGTGCCGGCATCTACGCGCTGATGATCGGCGCGATCTCGATTTGAAATCTTGTTGGTCGAATGGAGTGGAACATGACTGTCCGAACCGTTTGCGGCGCGCTGATGCTGGCCGGATGGATTGCGATCCTGGAGGTGCCGCTGTCGCCTGCGCAATCGGCCGGACCGGGCGCATCCGCCCCGACGTCTGCCGCAACCACGCCCGCCGCCATGGCTTCCAATACCAAAATGGCTTCCAATGCCAAAACGAAGCCGACCAAGCACCGCTACTGGCGCCATCGCGGGGGCTCGCATCCTCACTATGGTAGCCGCCGCGTTCGTACCTGAGTCCGGGTGCCGCGATCCGTTCTCCCGATATCGAGTTGCCAGATGAGCGACGTGAGCACCGGAGTGGAGCAATTTCGCGATAGCGCGATCCAGGAGCCTCGCCACGAGGCCGCATCCGGCGGGATGCAGCAATATCTCGCGACGGGACTCGCATTGCTCGCGATATGCGTGACACTTTTCCTGGCGTGGCAGACGGTATCCAGCCTTCTCATCATCTTCGCGGGTGTGCTGTTCGCCGCCTTTCTGGATGCCGCGGCGAGGGCGATCAAGCCCGTCATCCAGCTCGGCCGGATCTCCCGGATGACGCTCGTGCTGCTCCTGCTCGCCGCGGCCAGCGGACTTGGCCTCGTCTGGGGTGCCGGCAAACTTCCGGAGCAGACCCGCCTCCTGTTGAAGGTGATGGACACCCAGTTCGACCTCCTGCAACGGCATCTTGTGACCTACGGCGTGGATCTGCTTGGTCCGGAATGGGGACGGGATTTCACGCAGTGGCTGTTCTCCGATCAGCGCCGCTTCTTCAGCCACGCCCAACTGGTCCTTGGCGGGGCGTCGAGCTTTCTCACCGGCCTGCTCGTGATCGTGTTCCTCGGAATCCTGTTCGCGTTCGATCCCGAAAGCCACCGCGACAGCCTCGTGCGTCCTCGCAAAGTCATCCTATCGCCCCCGCATCAGGGCCGTCATGAACGAGATGGGCCGCGTCCTGCGGCTCTGGTTCGTGGGGCAATTGGTACGCATCGCACTGATGACGGTATGTGTCTGGGTCACGCTTTACCTGCTCGGGCTGCCCGGCCCCTTCGTGCTCGGCTTGCAGGCCGGCCTGTCGAACTTCATCCCGTATCTTGGACCGATCCTCGCCGCGATTCCGATCGCGTTGGTCGCGATGCCGCTCGGCGGCTCACTGCTGATATGGGCCGTGGCGATCTACACCATCATCCAATCGATCGAGGGCTACGTGATCGGCCCGCTGATCCAGCGTCAGGCCGTCGAGATCCCTCCGGCCTGGACACTGGTCGCGATCGTGATGCTGGGCGCGATGTTCGGCGTGATGGGCATTGCCCTCGCCATGCCGCTGGTCGCGGTCGGCCGGGTCGCGATCCTCAGATTCTACGTCGAGGACTACCTCGGCGACGACCTCCAGCCAACGGCAAACAAGAGACGATCGGCAGGTGTCCCATGAGCGAGATTGAGGCGGAACGAAATGACGGAACGGAGCCGTTCGCATCGCCTTCGAGGATGACACGCCTTCTGTGGCAGCAACTTCCCTACATCGTCGCACTGGTGCTGGCGATCGCGGGCGTCGCTTATACCAACGTGTCGCATCAGCCACTCGTGGGCTACTGGGAATTCCTCGCGTTCGCGATCGGCGTCGTCTGTGTCATCCAAAGGTGGCCGGAGACCGCGGCAAGGAGGAGCGCTGGCGGCTGATCTGGACCCAGGCGCTGCACTGGGCGGCCGTTCTGGTGGCGATGAACATCGTGCTGGTATCCCGGGTCCAGCAGTTGCTGCCGACGCCGGCGACCAGCCTCGTTCTCCTGACATTGCTTGCGCTCGGGACGTTCCTCGCCGGCGTCAGCCTTCTGTCGATGCAGATCGCATTCCTCGGGGTTGGGTTGGCAGTCATGGTCCCGGCGATCTCCTGGTTGCAGCAATCCATCATCTTCTTCCTGCTGGCCGCCGTCCTGCTGATCGGATTAGGCATCACGTTCTGGCTCAGCCGGCACCGCGATCCGGACCGCGCGCCCGCTCATACCGGAAACCGAACGGAGGCTTGAATGCGAAGGATCATGCTTGTTGCGAGCGTCTGCGCATCCGCGCTCATAGGCGCCGCCATCACCTCGACGGCTGCTGCCGAGCCGTTCAGGGTCGGCAGGCTCGTGTGCACCAGCTCGCCCCGCGTCGGACTCGTGCTCGGGTCGGCGCAGGAACTTCGTTGCGTGTTCGCGGCGAGCAGGCCCCCTCGGCAGTACGTATACGAGGGCCGGATCAGGCGCGTCGGTCTCGATCTTGGTGTGACCAGTGCGGGAAGCCTCTCCTGGGCCGTTTTTGCGAGGAACTCGCGTGTCGGACCCGGCACGTTGCGCGGGAGCTATGTGGGCGCAAGCGGTAGCGTCGCGGTAGGCCCCGGTCTCGGCGCTAACGTGCTCGTCGGAGGTTCCCGCCGAAGCATCATGCTTCAGCCCCTCTCGATCGAGCGCTCGATCGGATTGAACCTTGCGGCGGGCGTGACCAATCTGACGCTCGGCCCGCGCGGGCGGCGGTGAGCGCGATCCGGCCGCGTTCGGAGAAGCCGGGAATATTCCCAGTTGCGCATTCAGGGTTTCATCGGATGTCCGCGTCGGTCGTTCGCCGTTAGCCTTGGCGCCATCCTGAACCGTTCGCCAAAATCCGGGAGGGCGGCGTGGCCACCTACGACAGCATCTCCCATGACAGCCCGGTTCCCCGCTCACGGTGGGCATGCGCGCTCCTGGGCGTCGTGATGATCGTGGCAGGTGTGCTGACGCTGAGCGACATCGCATTCGCGACGATCGTCAGCGTCAAGCTGATCGGTCTCACCGCAATCGCCGCGGGGGCATTCGAGATCGCCCACGCGTTCTGGACCAAGGGGTGGGGCGGGTTCGCGTGGCAGGTCCTGCTCGGTGCGCTCTATCTTGCCTTTGGGATATTGCTGCTCACCCAGCCGGCGTCGGGCGCCCTGATCCTGACCTATCTCCTCGGCGCAGTCCTGTTCGCATCGGGTGTCATCCGTTGCCTGCTGAGCTTTGCCCGCTGGCGGCAAGGCGGATGGATGATGTTGATTTCGGGTTTGTTCGGGCTGCTTGCCGGCGCCCTGCTGCTGTTCAACTTCCCAGCCATGAGCGCCTGGCTCCTCGGATTCCTGCTCGGCGTCGACCTGATTTCACACGGGCTGGCCTGGTCACTCTACGCTTTCCAATCGGTTCGAAGAACCGGGTAATTCAGAAGAGAGGAGTACAAGAATGGCCACTCCCAGCCGTCGCGCCTTCCTCGCTCTTGCCCAGAAGGCGATCGTTGCCGGAGCAGTTGGCGGGATCGCCATCTGCGCAACGAAGGATGCCGAAGCGATGCCGATCGCGCCCATCCCGTTGGGGCACGGGGACTCGTCCGACCTTGTAACGCCAGTCCAGTGGCGCCGGCGGCGGCGCTGGGTTTGCTGGTGGCGTCGTGGTCGTCGCATTTGCGGCTGGCGATGGGTGTAGCTCGCCCGCGGACTCGATTTTCCGAGGCCGATAGCCTGCGGGCGCTCATTCCACCGAGCGCCTCGATCCGCGTTGCGCGGTTCGGGATGCGGACCCAGCGGACTGACGTGACAAGTCCCGCCCTGTCCTCAATCCTCGGCCCGGCACAAGGGGATGTTTGAGCGAACCGGCACCAAGCGTAGCCGCAAGATCCCGCGTTGGCGACGGGACGCCCCGGCCTGTCGTCCGGCGCGCCTGGAGCAGGCTTGGACTCCATGATCACGGGCAATCTCATTTCGTCGGGTGCGTTCGCATTGGGGCTGGTTCTCGTCACGGTCACTCCCGCGTCGGTCCGGACGCAGCCGCTCGAGACCGGCAAGGATGACGTTCACCAACTCGTCGTCGGTACAAAGGACGCACCGCCGTTCGCCATGAAGGACGAGCAAGGCAATTGGAGCGGCATCAGCATCGAGCTATGGCGGAAGATCGCGGACAAACTGAACATCCGCTACCGCTTCGCGGATGCAGTCTCGATGCCCGCATTGCAGGAGGATCTGGAGTCCGGCGAATTCGACCTCGCCGTGGCAGCCATCACGGTCACGCCGTCGCGCCAGCAACGCTTCGACTTCAGCATCCCCTACTTCAACACTGGCATCGGGGTTGCCGTCCAATCAGACCGGATAACGAGCTGGGGGCCGGTCATCCGTTCGATCTTGTCCTTCAGCTTCCTGCAGGCCGCCATGGCGCTGATCGGCCTCGCATGCCTCGCCGGCACACTGATATGGCTGCTCGAGCGGCGCGCCAACGCCAGCTTTGGCGGCGGAGCGGTGCGCGGGATCAGTTCGGGTGTCTGGTGGTCCACCAACGCCATGACCCAGCGCGCGGCCGGTGGGATCGTCCCGGCGACCTTGCCGGGGCGCATCGTCGCGGTTGTCTGGATGACCGTATCTGTCATCGCCATAGCCGTCTTCACGGCTGGTCTCACCTCCGCACTCACGACGAAGCGATTGCACGGTGCAGTCAACTCTGTTGGCGATCTTTCGGCAGTTCGGGTCGGTGCGGTGAAGGGAACTTCGACGGAAGAAGCATTGTCGCGGATGCGGATCAGATACCGGACGGTGCTCTCCCCGAAAGAGGGGTTCGAGTTGTTGCAGGCCGGGACGATCGATGCCCTCGCCCACGACCAGGCCATCCTGGGGTGGATGATCCGCAAGGATGGATTTTCGTCCATCGAATTGACCGACGTGATGTTCGAGCAACAAAGCTATGCGATCGCGCTCCGGAACGACAGTTCCCGGCGCAAGGTCATCAACGTGGCGTTGCTGGAGATCGTCGGTTCGGACTGGTGGAAGGACGTCCAGTTTCGCTATCTGGGCCACGCCCAGAAATAGGCGGAAAATCGGCGGTCGCGCCTGGCACGACGCAGCGATAACTGTCGACATGCCCGCGGGGAAGATTCCGCTCGCCCTTCATCGTGTCCAGGAAGACGGCATCACTCGATGCGGTGAGGCCATCGGGCTTGATCGGTTGCAGCGGCTCGGCCGTTGCGGCCACCGCCGCCTCTTCGTCCATCCGCTTTGGCGCGCCGATAAGTCGATATGGTTACGGGCGATCGTGTTGACATCGGTCATGTGGCCCTCCTTGGTTGGGCGGAATGGATCGGCTGACCGAGACATGGAAAATCAGCGCGCGGCGATCGATTGCCTCGGTGGTCATGTCCTGACCTCTGGAGGGCAGGAATTTCGAACTGGCGGTGTGGCGCAGGCAGGAGGCGGGAGCAGGGATGTCGCTCATTGTTGCAGGAACGAAGATTTCAGGCCTTGGGCTCGCGACGACGGCGGTCGCCAAGCAATACGATCATCTCGTCAGGGAATTTCCCGATATCAGGGATGTGCACCGGTGGGGCACCCTGAATCTTCAGCTCGAGTATCCGCTGCGCATTCTCAATCCGGACTATACGACTTCAGAGATAGAGTGGGATCCGGGATTCAAGGAGCGATTCAGCCTGACGCGAATCGATATCGAACCATGCACGCCAGCCGCCCGGCCGCAGCCGGCATGGATATATGTCGCACACCGCTCGCCGCATCGCGCCAATACGCTCTTCATCGAACTTCTTACCGCGACGCTTCAGGTCAAGAACGGCGACAGGCTGCTGGTTCGTCTTCCGAGCTATCGGTACTCATCCTGCATTGTGCTGTGAAGCAGACGTCGTCGCGTTCTGGCTGCTGGGGCGGCGGATCGAGGCGGCAGGGGAACGGCGCGGCGGCGCCCGCGTTACCCGACATCGTGCGGGCACGAGCACCGATCGGGCTGGGGTCCGCGCTGGATTTGGCGTACAAGCCGATCGCGACCCCGCCGGTTTTGATCGACGTCAAGGCTCAGGCCGTTGCCGCCCTCCCATGATGGGCGGTCGATCGGTGATGCGCTATGGCAGAACACACCAAGCGGCCGGAACAACATACGGGCGCCGATTGGGCGCAGCAGGCCTGGCTGTGGCCGCTGGAAGCCACGCGGATCGCGTTGCGAGGCTATGCGCAATGGTTTGCAGATCAAAACCCCGCGCCTTCCAGCGCGGAGGAGCTGCCGCCGCTCGACTGGACCACGCCGAACACGGTGACGCTGCAACTTCAAACGATGCGGCTGCGAGCGTTTTCGCCGGCGGCCGCGACGCAGCCGCCGCTGCTCATCTGTGCGCCCTATGCGCTGCACGGCGCGCTGATCGCGGATTTCGCGCCGGGCCACAGCCTCGTCGAGGCGCTGCAAAAATATGGCGCGGGCCGCGTCTATGTCTGCGACTGGTGCTCGGCGACGCCGGACATGCGGCAGCTGTCGATCGACAACTATCTCGCCGACCTCAACGTTGCGATCGACGAAATCGGCGCGCCGGTCGACCTTGTCGGTCTTTGTCAGGGCGGATGGCTGTCGCTGGTCTATGCCGCGCGTTTTCCAGGCAAGGTACGGCGGCTCGTGCTGGCCGGCACGCCCGTCGATGTCGCGACGCCGTCAGAACTCTCGCGGATGGTGGCCGCGCTTCCGCAAGCCGCGTTCGAGCAGATGGTGCGGCTGGGCGACGGCCTCGTCAGCGGCGAGCACATGCTGAAACTCTGGAACATTCCTTTCACGCGACAGGACGTGGAAGCCGTGCTGCAACGGAATCTCGGCGATGGATCGGAGGAGGCCCGGACGCTGCTGGATCGCTTCGCGCGCTGGGACCATGCGACGCTGGATCTGCCGGGGACCTATTATCTCGAAGTGACCGAGCGGGTGTTCCGGCAGAACCAGATCGCCAAAGGCGATTTTGTCGCGCTGGGCCGGCGGATCGATCTCGCCGAGGTGCGGGTGCCGGTCTTCCTGCTGGCTGGAGAGAGCGACATCGTCGTTCCGCGCGATCAGGCGTTCGCCACCGCGGGGCTTTTGGGCACGCCGCCGGCGGGGCTGGAACGGGCCTGTGAGCCCTGCGGCCACCTCGGGCTTTTCATGGGACGCAACGTCCTCGGCCATTCCTGGCGCCGGATCGCCCGCTGGCTTCAGGCCGACATCGGCGATGCCGCGACTGAAAAGATCAGCGCGTAAGCCACAAATGAAAGCCCCGGACGGCGCGTGCCGTCCGGGGCGAAGTTCGTTGCGATGGAGCGCCTTACTTGCCTGCCACCACCATGATCTCGACATTGTACTGCGGCGAGGCCAGCTTGGCCTCGACGGTGGCGCGCGCCGGCGTGTTGCCGGCCGACACCCAGCCATCCCAGACCTTGTTCATGTCGCCAAACGTCTTCATGTCGGTGATGTAGATCGTGGCCGACAGCAGCTTCGACTTGTCGGTGCCGGCCTTGGCGAGGTGGCCGTCGATGATCGAAAGAATGTCCTGGGTCTGTTCGGTCACGCTCTTGCCGGCCGCGTTGCTGGCGACGACGCCGGCGAGATAGACGGTGTTGCCGTGGACGACGACCTGGCTCATGCGGGGGCCGGTCTCGAAGCGCTGGATGCTCATGTTTTTCTCCTGATGAGGGGCGGCGGCTTCTTAGCGTGCTGAGGTCCAGCGCGCCACTGCGTTCTAAGGGGTCCCGTCATGCCCGGGCACAGGCGAGCGGAAGCGACGCCGTCCTTTTGACGGCTATGACGACGGTAATCACCCCACAGCCTTCGCCGCCGCGCGTCCCGCATTCCTCCCCGAGAACAGGCAGCCGCCGAGAAAGGTGCCTTCCAGCGAACGGTAGCCGTGCACGCCGCCGCCGCCGAAGCCGGCGGCTTCGCCTGCGGCATAAAGCCCGGGGATGATCTCGCGGTTGGTGCCGAACACGCGCGAGTCGAGATCGGTCTCGAAGCCGCCCAGCGTCTTGCGCGTCAGGATGTTGAGCTTCACCGCGATCAGCGGACCATGCTCGGGATCGAGAATGCGATGCGGCTTGGCGGTGCGGATCAACTTGTCGCCGATGTAGCGCCGCGCGTTGTGGATGTTCATCACCTGCGCGTCCTTGACGTAAGGGTTCGACATCTCGCGGTCGCGCGCCTCGATCTGCGCCTTGATGTGATCGGGTTGGAGCAGATTGTCGCCGGACAACGCGTTCATCGCGCTGACGAGGTCCGCAAGATTGTCGCGCACGATGAAGTCGGCGCCGTTCTGCTTGAACGCCTCCACCGGCGCCGGCGCGCCCTTGTTGGTGGCGCGCTTGATGGTCATGCGCCAGCTCTTGCCCGTCAGATCAGGGTTTTGCTCGGAACCGGAGAGCGCAAATTCCTTCTTGATGATGCTCTGGGTCAAAATGAACCAGGAATAATCGTACCCGGTGCTCATGATGTAATGCAGTTGGCCGAGCGTGTCGGAGCCCGGGAACAGCGGCGCGGGCAGGCGCTTTCCGGTCGCGTCGAACCACATCGAGGACGGGCCGGGCAGGATGCGGATGCCGTGGCGCGGCCAGATCGGATTCCAGTTCCGGATGCCTTCGACGTAATGCCACATCCGGTCGCGGTTGATCAGCCGGGCGCCGGCGGCCTCGGTAATTCCGATCATGCGTCCGTCGACATGTTCGGGCACGCCGGAGATCATGAATTTCGGCGGCTTGCCCAATCGCTTCGGCCAGTTCTGCCGGACCATGTCGTGATTGCCGCCGATGCCGCCGGAGGCGACGACCACCGCCGGCGCGCGCAAGCTGAAATCGCCGATCGTCTTGCGCGACGAACTCTTGCCGCGCTCGACGTCGTCAGCTTCGAGCACCGCCCCGGCGACGCCCTCAACTCTTCCGTTCGTCATCACGAGTGTGTCGACGCGATGTCGAAACCTGAACGTTAACCGGCCGTTTTGTTGCGCTTCCCGTGCCCGTCGCTCGAATGGCTCGACGATCCCGGGACCAGTGCCCCAGGTGACGTGAAAGCGCGGCACCGAATTGCCGTGACCCATCGCGTCATAGCCGCCGCGCTCGGCCCAGCCGACCACCGGAAAGATGCGGTGGCCCATCGCGCGCAGCCAGTCGCGTTTTTCGCCGGCGGCGAACGCGACATAGGCTTCCGCCCATCGCTTCGGCCAATGGTCGTCGTCGCGGTCGAAGCCGGCGGTGCCCATCCAGTCCTGCAGCGCCAGATCGTAACAATCCTTAATGCCGAGCCGGCGCTGTTCGGGCGAGTCCACCAGAAAGAGTCCGCCGAACGACCAAAAGGCTTGTCCGCCTAGGTTTTGTTCGCCTTCCTGGTCGACGACGATGACGCGCTTGCCGCTGTCAGCGATTTCGGTTGCCGCGACCAGCCCCGCCAGGCCGCCGCCGACCACGATTACATCCGCGTCTTCAGCCATCGTTTCCTCCCCGTGCCGCTTTCGATTCAAGCTCGCGTCCTCGCGCGCGGTCAACGGCAAAGGGGCGCCCGTCTGTGACCTCGGCGACAGATCGTTGAGGTTGCGTGTTCCAGTTTGGGACCTGTCCACGCGAGGAGTGCAGCGGCCCAGCAACACTCGATTTGAATTTGAATGGAGCGGCCCTCACCGCCTAGACAAAATCACGATCTCAAACGACGTTACATCTGTCTTGCATCACTGAGATGATCAGATTCGGTTTCGACATTCTTCGACTGGGGCTGGGTAATGAAGCTGCTGACGGGGTTGCTAGCCGCAGTGCTGCTGCTGGCGGGGGTAGGGGCGAGCCAGGCGGTGGTGCGGATTGCCGACGACCGTGGTGGCCGGATTGGCACTTATGTCGACAAATACCAGGGCCTGCGGACCTCGGGTGAAACCGTCATCATCGACGGCCTGTGCGCCTCGGCCTGCACCATCGTGCTCGGCGCGGTTCCCCATGACCGGATCTGCGTCACCTCGCACGCCAACCTCGGCTTCCATGCCGCCTGGGACTTTGGCTCCAACGGCCGCGCCGTGACCAACACCGAAGCCACCCATATGCTGTATTCGATGTACCCGCCGGTGGTCCGCAAGTGGATTGCCGCGCGCGGCGGCCTGACCCCGCGCATGATCTTCCTGCGCGGCAAGCAGCTCCAGTCCATGTACAAGCCCTGCTACCTCGATGCGCAGGCCTCCACTATCAAGCCGGCAGCATCGCGCTGATCCAGACCGGCCGTTTCGCCGAAAAGTCATGTTCGCCGAAAAGTCATGCGATGGCCGGGTCTTCCCGGCCATTAACTTTTCATGCACCTGCCGTCCGGCATGTCCCTCCGCATGACGTGATGTCGGTCGCGGCCATTCCGCTTGCCTGCCTCCGGAACTGGCCCTATCTGGAACGTATGGCGCAGCCGGCTTCCACCCACCCACAGATCACGGCCGCCCGGCCGCAGGGCAGGGTGGCGTCCATGATCGTATGGAGTGCTGCCGGCGTCGGTGCGCTCGCCGTGCTCGGCGCGGCAGCACTGTGGTTCCATTACGGCGCCGCGGTGTTTTTCGAGATGATCGCCGCCGGCATCTCGGCCTGCTTCTGATACGGCGAAAAGGAATCCACGATGGACCGGACGATCCGCCCGCTGGTGATTATCGCTGCCTTTGCCGCAAGCCTCGCGGTCGGGCTGCTGATCATGCTGTGGGCGATGGGCGGGCTTCGCACCGTCACCGCGCCGGCCGCGATCGGCGGTCCGTTCCAGCTCACCGATCAGGCCGGCCAGGCCGTCACCGAGCAGAGTTTGAAGGGCAAGCCGACGCTGATCTTCTTCGGTTTCACCCATTGCCCGGACGTCTGCCCGACCTCGCTGTTCGAGATTTCGGAAGTCCTGAAGGCGATGGGAACGGATGCCGACAAGGTCAACGCCTGGTTCGTCTCCGTCGATCCCGAGCGCGACACCGCCGCCACGATGAAGGATTACCTCTCCAGCTTCGATCCGCACCTGAAGGGGCTGACCGGCGAGCCGCAGGCGGTGGCCAAGGTGATCTCGGCCTATCGCGTTTATGCCCGAAAGGTCCCGCTCAAGGACGGCGACTACACCATGGACCACACCGCGCTGATCTATTTGATGGATCGCGACGGCAATTTCGTATCGCCGTTCAACCTGAAACGGACGCCGGAGGAAGCCGCCAAGGATTTGAAGCGGTATCTCTGAGCGTCAACCCGCGCGGCAAAAGGCGAAAACGACCCTCGCAACGCGAGCCGAATGGTCTATAAGGCCGTGAAATCCCGCAAGCATTGCCGAAGATGCCAGTTCCTAACGTCGCCGTTAACCATTGCAAGACCGCGTCACACCGTCCACGCCTGGCTGGCCGGCTTGTCGGTCGCGGTCGCGTTGACGGCGGTTGGCGGTAATGCGGCGCAGGCGCAAACCCAGCCCCGGCCGGCGGTCGAAGCGGCCCCGCAGGCGGTGCCCGGCTTCTGGGACCCGCGGCGGCGTCCGGACCGGCCGGACATGTCGCGCCTCACCGTGATCCGGTTTTTGACCGAGACCGACTACCCGCCGTTCAATTTCACCGGCGCCGACGGCAATCCGGCCGGCTTCAACGTCGATCTGGCGCGCGCGCTCTGCGACGAGATCAAGATTTCCTGCACCGTGCAGATGCGCCGGTTCGAGACCCTGGTCGACGCCATCACCAGCAACCGCGGCGACGCCATCATCGCCTCGATGGCGGTGACGCCGGCGTTGCGCGCCCGGCTCGATTTCACCGATCCCTATTATCGCGCGCCGGCGCGCTTCGTGTCGCGCCGCGATGCCGTGATGCCGGAGATTCGCCCCGAATATCTCGAAGGCAAGAAGGTCGGCGTCATCGCCGGCACCTCGCACGAGGCCTATCTGAAGGCGATGTTCACCGACGCTGAGCTCAAGCCGTATTCCAATGACGACGCGCTGCGGCTGGCGCTGCGGCGGAGCGAAGTCGATTTCATCTTCGGCGATGCGATCTCGCTGGCGTTCTGGATCAACGGCACCGACTTCAGGCGAGTGCTGCGCCTTCTCCGGCGGGCCCTTTGTCGAGAGCCGCTATTTCGGCGAAGGCATCGGCATCGCCGTGCGCAAGGGCAACGACCTGCTTGCGCACGTCGCTGAACTGGGCGCTGTTCCGGATCTGGGAAAAAGGCCGCTTTACGGATCTGTGGCTGCGGTATTTTTCGATCAGTCCGTTTTGATGCAGCTTCGTAGGGTGGGCAGAGCGAAGCGTGCCCACCATGCGCGCTGTACGGAACGGCGAGAGATGGTGGGCACGTCGCTTCGCTCCTTTGCCCACCCTACGGCGGCTTCGCCCGTCATTTTGCATTTTGCCGCGAAAGCGCTAGTTTCCGCGGCTTCCAAAGAGAGCCTTTAAAAATGTCCGTCATCGACCTTGCTTCCAGCCCGAGCGATCTGCGTACGCTCGCCGAACAATCCAACGCCTGGCCGTTCGAGCAGGCGAAAGCGATTGTCGCGCGGCTGAAGAAAAGTCCGAAGGACGAGGTGCTGTTCGAGACCGGCTACGGTCCGTCCGGCCTGCCGCATATCGGCACGTTCGGCGAGGTCGCGCGCACCACCATGGTGCGCCATGCCTTCCGCGTGCTGACGGAGGACAAGATCAAGACGCGGCTGCTGGCGTTTTCCGATGACATGGACGGGCTGCGCAAGGTGCCGGACAACGTGCCGAACAAGGAGATGCTGGCGTCGCATCTCGGCAAGCCGCTGACGCGCGTATTCCGGATCCGTTTTCGAACGAATATCCGTCGTTCGGTGCGCACAACAATGCGCGGCTGCGTGCCTTTCTCGACACCTTCGGTTTCGACTACGAGTTCGCGAGTTCGACCGATTATTACAGTTCGGGCAGTTCGACGCGGCGCTACTGCGCATGCTGGAGCGTTTCGATGCGGTGATGGCGATCATGCTGCCGACGCCTGCGCGAGGAGCGCGCGGCGACCTATTCGCCGTTCCTGCCGATCTGTCCGCGCACCGGCGTGGTGCTGCAGGTGCCGATCGTCGCGCACGACGTGCAAGGCCGGCACGGTCTCCTATGACGATCCGGAGACGAAGGAACGCGTCACCGTTCCCGTCACCGGCGGCCATTGCAAGCTGCAATGGAAGCCGGACTGGGCAATGCGCTGGTTCGCGCTCGGCGTCGATTATGAAATGGCCGGCAAGGATCTGATCAACTCGGTCAAGCTGTCCGGCAAGATCTGCGCGGCGCTCGGCGGCACGCCGCCGGAAGGCTTCAACTACGAACTGTTCCTCGACGACAAGGGCCAGAAGATTTCGAAGTCGAAGGGCAACGGCCTGACCATCGACGAATGGCTGCGCTATGCCTCGCCGGAATCGCTGTCGCTGTTCATGTACCGCGAGCCGAAGGCGGCGAAGCGGCTGTACTTCGACGTCATCCCGCGCAACGTCGACGACTACCAGCAATTCCTCGACGGCTTTTCGCGGCAGGATGCCAGGCAGCAGCTCGCCAATCCGGTCTGGCACATCCATTCCGGCCAGCCGCCGAAGGCCGACATGCCCGTCACGTTCCAGCTTGCTGCTGACGCTGGTGTCGTCGTCGAACGCGGAGAACGCCGAAACGCTGTGGGGTTTCATCGGGCGCTATCGTCCGGGTGTTTCGCCGCAGACCCATCCGAAGCTCGACGCGATGGTCGGCTACGCCATCAACTACTATCGCGACTTCGTGGCGCCGACGAAACAATTCCGCGAGCCGACCGACGGCGAGCGCGCCGCGCTGCAGGATCTGCGCGATGCGCTGTCGCAATTGCCGGCAGGCTCGAGCGCCGAAGACATCCAGAACGTGGTCTACGAGATCGGCCGCCGCGAGCCGTTCCTGGACCAGGTGAAGAAGGGCAAGGACGGCCGGCCCGGCGTCTCGCTCGACTGGTTCAACATGCTCTACCAGGTGCTGCTCGGCCAGGAGAAGGGCCCGCGCTTCGGCTCGTTCGTCGCGGTGTATGGCGTGCCGAACGCCGTCAACATGATCGACGGCGCGCTGGCGCGAAGCGCGTAGTTTTTCTTTTCCCTTCTCCCCTTGTGGGAGAAGGTGGCGCGAAGCGCCGGATGAGGGGTTCTCACCGCGCATTCAGTGTCCGCGGGGACATACCCCTCATCCGTCTCGCTGCCGCTACGCGTCAGCGATCCACCTTCTCCCACAAGGGGAGAAGGGAAGAAGGCGCGACAAATTGAGATAGCAGGCCCGCCGGCAATTTCAGCCATGGCCGCTCCGGATTGCGCTACACTCCTCTCCATAACAGCCGTCAAACAGGCAACACAGCGGGAGAGAATTCATGCAGTTCAGGGTTTCGCCGCAATCGCTCGAGAACTACAGCACCGAGGAGTGGCAGGCGCGGGTCGATCTCGCCGCCGCGCATCGGCTGGCCTTCATCCAGGGCTTTTCCGAAGGCATCTTCAACCATCTGACCTTCGTGGTGCCGGGTAACGCCGATCGCTACTACCAGATTCCGTTCGGCACGCACTGGTCCGAGGTCACGGCCTCCTGCTTCATGGAAGTCGGCATCGACGACGGCGAGGTCAAGCGCGGCGAGGGCGATGTGGAGCGCTCCTGCTATTGCATCCACGCGCCGATCCACAAGGCGCTGCCGCAGGCCAAGGCGGTGTTTCACACCCACATGCCGCATGCCAGCGCGCTGACCCGGCTCGAAGACCCGCGCATCAAGGAGATCGGCCAGACCGAGGTCGGGCTGTCAGGCGCCATCGCCTATGACGACGAGTATACCGGCCCGGCGCTCGACCCCGCCGAAGGCGCGCGGCTGGCAAGAGTGATCGGCGACAAGACCGTGCTGTTCATGGCCAATCACGGCATCTCCACCGTCGGCGCGTCCGTCGCCGAAGCCTACGACATGCTCTACTACGTCGAGCGCGCGGCGCAGGTGCAGATCTACGCGATGTGGACCGGGCAGAAGCTGAAGCAGCTTCCTGCGCCGGTGGTCGAGAAGACCAAGCGCGATTACAAGGATGAGCAGCTCTACAAGGGACCGACCCCGGCGCAGCGGCACTTCGATGCGCTGAAGCGGATGCTCGATCGGAAAGAGCCGGATTACGCGACGTAGTTCGTCTCTTCCTTCTCCCCTTGTGGGAGAAGGTGCGCGCGAAGCGCGCGGATGAGGGGTTCTTTCAACGGGCAGGGCTCGCGGAGACATACCCCTCATCCGTCTCGCTGCCGCTTCGCGTCAGCGATCCACCTTCTCCCACAAGGGGAGAAGGAAAAGGTCACCCCGCCGCTCTCACCTCGTTCGCAAACCGGTGCCAGATCTCCGGCTGCCAGCTTCCGTTGGCGGCGCCGGAGGTCGACGGCAATATCCACACTCTGGTGTCGCCGATCGGCTCGGCCTGCTCGCCATAGTCTCGCTTGCCGTCGAAGAATTTCTGTCCGGCGGTCTTGCTCGTGAAGGCGAGGAAATTTGGACGATAGGTCGCGATCGCCGTGCTCAGCCGGGCGCGATCCGCCGCCGTCAGTTTCGGAAGCGTGGCGCGGTCCATACCCGCGCCGGCTTTCACCAGATCGGTGAGCCCGATGCCATGTTGCAGCAGGTCGCGATATTGCTGCGGCTGCAGCCGTTCCGGCGTCAGCTTCGTCTCGTGCAGAATTTTCCAGAACTTGTTCTGCCGGTGCGCGTAGTAGGCGCGCTCGGCGGCGGACGTCGTTCCTGCGGCGGTCCCGCACAGCACGATGCGCAGCGAATGTTGCAGCAGGTCGCTCAGCACGTCGGTCACGCGAGCGGCAATCCTATTGGCTCACCCAGACGATCCTGGCGATCCAGGCGACGTCGTCGGCGTCGATGGCGCGGTCGGCCTGGGCCGGGTTCAGCGCCGCCAGTTCCAGCGTCTTCGTCGGTCCGACGCTTCAATTCCCTGACCATCACCTCGCCGTCGGATGTCTTGAGCACGACGCGGTCGCCGCGCCGGATCGGCGTGCCCGGAGACACCACGATGATGTCGCCGTCGCGATAGGTCGGCTTCATCGCTTCGCCCGAGATCTCCAGCGCATAGACATGCTCGTCGGAGGCCTGTGGCAGCGCCACCTCGTCCCAGCCGCGGCCGACGGGGAAGCCGTTGTCGTCGAAGTGGCCGGCGCCACCGGCCTGCGACAGTCCCAGCAGCGGCACCGATTGCAGGCTGCGCGCGCCGTCGCCGATCAACTGCACAAAGGTGTCGATCGACGAACTGGTCGCGGCCAGCGCCTTGGACACCGATTCGGTCGAGGGCCAGCGCTCGCGGCCGTCGGCGGTGATGCGCTTGGACTTGTTGAAGGTGGTGGGATCGAGGCCTGAGCGCTTGGCAAGGCCGGAGGGCGACATCCCGGCGCGTTCGGCCAGCCGGTCGAGCGCGCTCCAGACCTGGCTATGGGTCAGAATGCGCTGTGCCTTGGGGTGCCTGGCCATCGAGAATCCCGGAATTGCCTAGGAATTATTGCCTCATTCCGCTCCCGGGCGCAAATCTTCGCCCGCGCCTGATGCGGCGGCGCTTGAGTTGCCGGGCTGCCGCCTTTACGGTCGGCCGCCATCCCCGGCCATTTTCCGGGAAAATCCCAACCCTCTCAACGACAAGCCCGAAAAGCCGTGCGCACGATCTATAAAATCACTCCCGCCTCGGCCTGGCGCGAGGCCGAACGGCAGGGCGTCTACCGGGGCAGCAGCGACGATCTGCGCGACGGCTATATTCATTTCTCCACGGCGTCCCAGGTCGCCGAGACGGCGCGCAAGCATTATGCCGGCCAGACCGGCCTGTTTCTCGTGGCGGTCGATGCGGACGCGCTCGGCGACGCCCTGCGCTGGGAACCCTCGCGCAACGACGAATTGTTCCCGCATCTCTATGGCGACCTCGATCTCGGCGCGGTGACCGGCGTCCTCGATATGCGTGCGCGGTCCGATGGCACGCACGACATTCCGGAGCTCACCCCGTGATCCGCGCCTTCGACGCCTTCTCGCTGCCGCTGCTGCGCTGGTTCGATCCGGAGGACGCGCACCGCATGGCGATCCAGGGCCTGCGGCTGCTGCCGCCGGTCAAGACGCGCGCCGACGACCACAAGCTGGCGGTGCGCGCCTTCGGCCTGAACTTTCCCAATCCGATCGGCATGGCCGCAGGCTTCGACAAGAGCGCGGAGGTGCCCGACGCGCTGTTGCGGCTCGGTTTCGGCTTCGTCGAGATCGGAACCGTGACGCCGAAGCCGCAGGGCGGCAATCCGCGGCCGCGGCTGTTTCGCCTGGAGCGCGACGAGGCCGTGATCAACCGCATGGGCTTCAACAATGACGGCGCCGAGATCGCGCTGCGCCGGCTTGCCGCCCGCGCCCATCATGGCGGCATCGTCGGCGTCAATGTCGGGGCCAACAAGGATTCGACCGACCGCGTCGCCGATTACGTCAAGCTGATCGAGACGTTCGCGCCGGTGGCGAGCTATTTCACGGTGAATGTCTCTTCGCCGAACACGCCGGGCCTGCGCAATCTGCAGCAATCGGCGGCGCTCGACGACCTGCTGGCCAAGGTGATCGATGCGCGCGAACGCGTGCGCAAGAATGCCGGCGACTCGCCGGTGCTGCTGAAGATCGCCCCTGACCTGAGCCTGACCGAGCTCGACGACGTCGTGCAGATCGCGCGCTCGCGCACGCGTCGACGGCATGATCGTCGCCAACACCACGCTGGCGCGGCCCTCGTCGTTGCGCGAACAGGGGCGCGCGCAAGAGCAGGGCGGCCTGTCCGGCCGGCCGTTGTTTCGGCTGTCGACCCGCATGGTGGCCGAGACCTATGTCCGCACCGAGGGCGCGTTTCCGCTGATCGGTGTCGGCGGCATCGATTCCGGCGGCGCGGCGCTGACAAAAATCCGCGCCGGCGCCAGCCTGATCCAGCTCTACTCGTCGCTGGTCTACAAGGGGCTCGGGCTGGTCGAGGACATCAAGAACGATCTGACTTCGACGCTGCTGCGCACCGGGCGCGACTCGCTGTCGGAGATCGTCGGCGCCGATGCCGCAACGATCACGGCCGAGGATTGGCCGGTGAAGTGAGTCTCTTGTAGCCCGGATGAGCGGAGCGATATCCGGGAAACACTCTGACAGGGGTGCACTCTATAACGTCGCCCCGGATCTCGCTGCGCTCATCCGGGCTACGGACCAAACGACCTTCTCAACAGCACCGGATACCTCAGCGCCTCCAGCCCGCCGCGCGCGGCGTAGTGCACCAGCAGTGCGCCCCATAGTCCGGCATTGCCGAACGATCGCAGCGCGAACCAGGCGCCGAGGAAAATCACCAGCGACAGCACCATCAAATTGCGCATGTCGCGCGCCCAGGTGGCGCCGATATAGATGCCGTCGAACGCAAACGCGAACACGCCGAGCAGCGGCGCAAAGACCACGAACGGCAGATAATCGCGTGCGATGCGGCGTACCTCCGCGCTTGCCGTCATCATGTCGATGAAAATAGTTCCGAACAGCAGGAAACAGGCGGCGACCGCGAGCGCGAAACCAAAACCCCACATCACGACGAGCTTCACTGCACCGGCGAAGGCCGCCTTGTCGCGCGCGCCATAGGCGCGGCCGCAGAGCTGCTCGGCGGCGTTGGCGAGGCCGTCGAGGAAGAAGGCGCTGATCAGGAGAAAATTGTTGAGCACCGCGTTGGCGGCGAGCGTCATGTCGCCGGCGCGGGCCCCCTGTGCGGTAAAGAACAGGAACGCCGCGATCAGCGACGCGGTGCGGATCATGATGTCGCGGTTGACCGCGAGCATGCGCATCAGCTTGGCGCGGTCGAACAGCAGGGCGCGGGAGGCTGCGAATTGCCCGTTCGAGAGGTGGCGCGCGATCAGCAAGCCGAGCACGAGGCCGGCAGCCTCCGCGATCACGCGCGGCGATCGCGGCGCCGGCGATCCCGAAGTCGAACACCAGCACCAGCAGAACGGTCGCCGCCATGTTGATGAGGTTGATGGTGATCTGCGTTCCCAACGCCAGCTTGGCGCGGGCCTGTCCGATCAGCCAGCCCAGCACGACATAGTTGCCGAGCGCCAGTGGCGAAGACCAGATCCGGATCACGAAATAGGTCTTGTGCCGCGCGCGTCACGCCCTCGCTGCCGCCCATCGCACTGAGCAGGGCAGCGGCCAGCGGAACCTGAAGCGCGATCAGCGCCACGCCAACCAGCGCCGCGATGATCAGCCCGCGCAGCAGGATCGCGCGCAACTCATTCGTCTCGCCGGCGCCGAGCGATTGCGCGGTAAACGCCACCGTGCTCATGCGCAAAAAGCCGAACAGCCAGAACATGCAGTCGAACAGCACGGAGGCCATCGCGACGCCGCCGAGCAGCGTGGCGTCGCCGAGCCGGCCGATCGCCGTGGTCGAGACGATGCCGATCAGCGGCGTGGTCAGGTTCGCGACCATCGCGGGGCCGGCGATGGCGAATACCTGTGCGGTCGTGACTTTGGACGACGCTACGGGAGAATGCATGCTCAAACCCTGGCACGCATGCCGAGCGCGTCGCCGCAGCCGACAAATCGCAATTGCATCGGCTGCAGCCTTGACCGGTCCGACCTATCGTCCGCGCGGGGCTGCCGAACAGCCGCGACAGCAGCCAGATCGGGATCACGATCACGGCGCCGAGCAGGAAATAGCGCCACAGCCAGTTGACCGCGTCAAAACCGATATCCCACAGCCGCTGGAACAGCAGGCGGATGCTGGTGAGGATGTTCCAGGGATCAAAGCCGATGGCGGCGAGCACCACGCCGACCAGGATCGACAGCATGATCAGCCGGAACGCCACCGCCAGCGGCGAGCCGCCGAGGAAGCGGTACAGGCCGTCATTGCTGGCCGGCAGGTCTCTGACGTCGTTCGGCATCGGTTTCTCCCGCGGAAGGTCCGCAACAGTATAGAGCACGGCGAGGCACATGGGGAACCCGCTGATATCAATCAATGGCCGCCATGGGCGGTTGAAATGTTAATTCGCTGTCACCTTGAGCATCCGCTCCAGCGTCTCCAGCCGGTCGGCCTCGCGCGGCGGCTTGTCCCAGCGCAGCCGGCTGATGCGCGGAAACCGCATCGCCACGCCGGATTTGTGCCGCGGTGAGCGCGCCAGCCCTTCGAACGCGACTTCCAGCACCAGGCCCTGCTCGGGCTCGTGCACGACATGGCGGACGGGACCGAACTTTTCCGTGGTGTTGCGGCGGACGAAACGGTCGATCTGCAGCAGTTCCTCGTCGGTGAAGCCGAAATAGGCTTTGCCGACCGGCACCAGCTGCTCGCCGTCCTCGCCCGCGGTCCAGACGCCGAACGTGTAGTCGGAATAATAGGACGAGCGCTTGCCATGGCCGCGCTGCGCATACATCAGCACGGCGTCGATGATGTGCGGGTCGCGCTTCCATTTCCACCACTGGCCCTTGGGCCGGCCCGGCAGGTATGGCGCGTCGCGCCGCTTCAGCATCACGCCTTCGACGGCCTCGGCATCCTCGCCCGCGCCGGCGCTTGCGGGATCGGCCCGCGCGGCCATCAGCGCTTCCCAGCTCTCGAAGGCGATCGTCGGCGACAGGTCGATGCGCGGATCGTCCAGCTTCCGGATGAATTTTTCGAGATGCGCGCGGCGCTCGGCGAACGGCAGTTCGCGCAGATCGTTCTCGTCGTCGCCGAGCAGGTCGTAGGCGCGCAGATGAATCGGAAATTCCTTGATCAATTTCGGCGAGACGATCTTTCGGTTCAGCCGCTGCTGCAGCACGTTGAAGGTCTGGACGCGGCTTTCGCGCAACACCAAAAGCTCGCCGTCGATGGCGCCGGGCAGATGCAGCGAGGGTACAAGGTCGGGAAAGCTTTTGGTGATGTCCTCGCCGGTGCGCGAATAGAGCCGCGCCTGGATCTGCCCGCGCTCGTCGCGGCCGGCGACCGCCTGCA
Organism: uncultured Alphaproteobacteria bacterium; assembly: GCA_963783115.1. Classification (GTDB taxonomy): domain Bacteria; phylum Pseudomonadota; class Alphaproteobacteria; order Rhizobiales; family Xanthobacteraceae; genus Bradyrhizobium. Next base: position 64,270 of record CAWAMK010000034.1, read on the forward strand.
CGCGAATGCCGTCCCATTTCCATTCCGCGATGAAATCGGCGGGATCGAGATTGGCAAAATCCGTATCCTCGATCGCATGCGCCAGCATCACCGGGCGGAACGGCGCCGGATCGCGGTTGACGGGTTTGTCGCCGCGGCCTTCCAGCCAGGCGAACAGGTCGAGATAGGGCGGCGCCAGTCCCGGCCAGATCAGTTCGATGTCGTGCGGGTCCTTGTCGCCGAGCGCGGCCGCGGCGGTTTTCGCCAGCCGCGCCGATATCCCGATCCGCATCGCGCCCGTGACGAGTTTCAAGAGCGCCCAGCGGCCGGTTTCGTCCAGCTCGTCGAGCCAGCGCGCGAGCTGTTTTGGCAGCTCGGTCTTGCCGAGCGTGCGCAGCGTCGTGACGACCTCGCGAGAGGGTCGGGGGAGGCGGGTTGTTGTGGCCGGGCAGCGGAGCTTTCGGCCACATCAGCGCGACTGTCTCCGACAAATCGCCGACATAGTCGTACGACAAACCAAACAACACCGGGTCGGTACGATCGGTGATCAAATCGCGGATCAGCCCCGGCTTGGCGTGCTTGAACGACAGCGCACCGGTCAGCGCGGCGAGCGCGTAGCCGCGGTCGGGATCTGGCGTGTCCCGCAGATAGGCCGTGAGCAGCCGCAGCTTGTTGTTGCGGCCGGGCTCGTAGGCGAGACGGTCGAGCAGTTCGGCGAAACGGTTCATGCCTCGGCCTCGTCGGCCGCGGCCGGCTCGTGCTCTTCCTCATCGCCATAGCCGACCAGATCGAGCGGGCGTGCGGCAAGCCCGCGCGACTTGCACCAGTGCACCAGCGCGTCTTCCTGCCCATGCGTGACCCAGACCTCGCCGGCGCCGGTGGCGGCGATGGTCGCGGTCAGGCCGTCCCAGTCGGCATGGTCGGAGATCACCAGCGGCAGCTCGATGCCGCGCTGGCGGGCGCGCGCCCGCACCCGCATCCAGCCCGAGGCGAACGCCGTGACCGGATCGGGGAAACGCCGCGTCCAGACGTCTGATGTGGCGGATGGCGGCGCCAGCGTGATGGTGCCGGCGAGATCGGCCTTCTTCACGCCCTTGACCGGGCGCAGCTCGCCAAGCGCGATGCCACGGCTTTCATAGTAATACGTGATCTTTTCCATCGCGCCGTGCAGATAGATCGGCGCGTCGTGGCCCGCCTCGCGCAGCAGCGCGATCACGCGCTGCGCCTTGCCGAGCGAATAGGCGCCGACCAGATGCGCGCGTTCTGGAAACAGCGCGACCGACGCCAGCAGCTTCTTCACTTCATCCGCCGCATCGCCATGGCGGAACACCGGCAGGCCGAACGTCGCCTCGGTGATGAAGACGTCGCAGGGCACCACCTCGAACGGCGTGCAGGTCGGGTCGGCGGCGTCCTTGTAGTCGCCGGAGGCGACGATGCAGGTGTCCTTGCAGCTCACCGCGATCTGCGCCGAGCCCAGCACGTGGCCTGCCGGATGGAATTTGATCCTGACGTCGCCGAGCGTAATTTCCTCGCCATAGCGGATCGCCTGCGTCGTTCGCGCAAAATTGTCGCCGTAGCGCAGCCGCATCATGTCGAGCGTTTCCTGCGTGGCGAGCACGGCGCCATGGCCGGGCCGGGCGTGATCGGAATGGCCATGCGTGATCACGGCGCGCTCGACCGGCCGCACCGGGTCGATATGGAAGCCGCCGGGCTTACAGCAGAGGCCGGCGGGGACGGGCATCAGGATGTCTTGCGGGCGCATGCAGGGTTATATAGGAGGTCTTGCGTCGAATTTTACCCGTCATGCGCGGGCCTGACCCGCGCATCCATCCTGGAACCCATGCCCTCGCGCCTGTTTCTCTCCTCCGGCGATCTGATGGCCGACCGCCGGTTCGATTTCGCGCGCGACCTGCAATTGAAGGGCGATCTGGCCGCCGCCGCCGATCTCCTGATGCAGGCGATCGAGCTGGCGCCGAATTTTACGTCGGCCTGGTTTACGCTCGGCGGCATCCGCGAAGAACTCGGCGAGCACCGTTCGGCGATTGCGGCCTATCAGAAGGCGCAGGCCAGCGATCCCCACGACCGCCACGGCGCCGGGCTTCGATTGATGCGGCTTGGCGCAGCGCCCGTGTCCGGCATGCCGCAGGCCTATGTGCAGACGCTGTTCGACCAGTACGCGCCGCGGTTCGAAGCCTCATTGGTCGGCGATCTCGGCTATCGCGGCCCGGCGCTGCTGTTCAAGGCGGTGCTGTCGGTGCGATCGGCGGCCGCGCAGGCCGGCGCTGTTCGAGCGAGCCATCGATCTCGGCTGCGGGACCGGGCTCGCCGCGGCCGCCTTCGCCCGCACGGTCGATCATTTCATCGGCGTCGACCTCTCGCCGCGCATGATCGAGCGGGCGCGCGCCACCGGCCTCTACGCGGAACTGGAGGTCGCCGACATGCTGCAAGGTCTGCGCGCGCGGCCGGACGCCAGTGCGGATCTCATTCTGGCCGCGGACGCCATGGTGTACGTCGCCGAACTCGCGCCTGTTCTCGCGGAGGTCGCCCGCGTGCTGGCAGCCGGCGGGCTGTTTGCCTTCACCACCGAAACCCATGACGGCGACGGCGTCGTGATCGGCGGCGGCCTGCGCTACGCCCACGCCGCGGCCCACGTCCGCACCACGGTCGAATCCGCCGGTCTCGAATTGGCGCTACTGGAAGATAGCTCGGCGCGCAAAGAGGATGGCACTCCCGTACCGGGCCTCGTCGTCGTTGGCGTGAAGGCGTGACCGCTTCACCATTCGCCGCCACCGCAAAAACTTGCGTCTAGACGCTACGCGCCGGCCGAATGGCGCATTGCGTGCGGCATGTCAGCTATTGCCACTGACGCCGGAATGCCGGATCAAGGCTGGCCATAAGGGAGAGACTACAATGAACAAGAAGCAGACCCGGCGCGAATTCGGCGCCACCGCGCTTGGCGCGATCCTCGCATCCGCACTGCCCGCGCCTTTCGTCTGGGCGCAGACGAAAAAATACGACCCGGGCGCCAGCGACACCGAAATCAAGCTCGGGCAGACCGTGCCGCATTCCGGCCCCGGATCGCTCTACGGCGTGCTGGGCCGGGTCGGCGAGGCGTATTTCCAGATGCTGAACGAAAAGGGCGGCATCAACGGGCGCAAGGTAAAGTTCTTCTCAATGGACGACGCGTATAGCGCGCCGAAATGCGTCGAGGCGACGCGGCGGCTGGTCGAACAGGAGGAAGTGCTGGCGCTTTACGGCTCGCTCGGCACCGCGCCGCAGACCGCCGTGCATAAATATCTCAACTCGAAGGGCGTGCCGCAGCTGCTGCTGAATACCGGCGCGTCGAAATGGAACGATCCCAAGAACTTCAAATGGACCATGGCGGGCCTGCCGCTGTATCCGACCGAAGCGCGCATCCTCGCCAAGCACGTCATCGGGGTAAAGCCGAACGCCAAGGTCGGCATCCTCTACCAGAACGACGATTTCGGCCGCGATTTCCTCGGGCCCTTCAAGAAGGTGCTGGCCGATGCCGGCGGCACCGCCAAGGTGATCATGGAGCAGAGCTACGACCTGACCGAGCCGACGGTCGATTTGCAGACTCATCAATCTCTCCAAGTCGGGCGCTGATGTCTTCTACAACATCTCGACCGGCAAGGCGTCGTCGCAGTCGATCCGCAAGGTGGCGGAACTCGGCTGGAAGCCGTTGCACTTGCTGTCCGCGGGATCGACCGGGCGTTCGATCCTCAGCGCCGCCGGTCTCGAGAACTGCGCCGGCATCGTCGCGATCCGCTACGCCAAGGAAGTCGGCGTGCCGCGTTTCGAGAAGGACCCCGATGTGATGGCGTTCGAGGAACTGCGCAAGAAATATCTGCCGACCGTCGACCCCGATAACACCATCGCCTTCGCAGGCTATGGCCAGGTCGCGTCGATGGCGGAGATCTTGCGCCGCTGCGGCGACGATCTCACCCGCGCCAACGTGCTGAAGCACGCAACGACGCTGGCGGGCTTCCACTCGCCCTACTTCCTCGACGGCGTCAATTTCAGCTACACGCCCGAGGACTACACGCCGATGAAGACGCTCTACATCTCGGAGTTCAACGGCAAGGACTGGGATATTTCCGACAAGCCGGTGACGGAGTAGGGGGGCCGCGCCCCTCTCGCTTTCCGCTCTGCTCTCGTAGGGTGGGCAAAGGAGCGCAAGCGACGTGCCCACCATCCATCACCGAGCAAGCTGCGGGATGGTGGGCTCGCTTCGCTCAGCCCACCCTACGGCAGCGAATCGTGCCCTGGCACCTCGACGAACCCGGTCCGACGGCTTACCTGTTTTCGGTGCCGCCCTCCGCCCCCCTTACCCTCGCGTCGCCCGAAACGGCCGACCTGCTGCCGCGCCGGTTTCGCGACTGGTTTTCCGCACGCGGCTGGTCGCCGCGCGAGCATCAGCTCGCGCTGCTGGCAAAAGCCCGCGAGGATCATTCCGCGCTGCTGATCGCTCCGACCGGGGCCGGCAAGACGCTGGCGGGGTTCCTGCCGACGCTGGTCGAGCTTTCAGGGTCCACCGCTGAAAAGAGCGAGGGTACGAAAAACCTCATCTCCACCGGCCGCACCGTCAAGCGCACCGGCGGCCTCCACACCCTCTACATCTCGCCGCTGAAAGCGCTCGCCGTCGACATCGCGCGCAATCTGGAAACACCGATCGCCGAGATGGGCCTGCCGATCAAGGTCGAGACCCGTACCGGCGACACGCCGTCGTCGCGGCGGCAGCGACAGCGGCGCTATCCGCCGGACATCATGCTCACCACGCCGGAGCAACTCGCGCTGCTGCTGTCCTCCGACGATGCGCCGTTCCTGTTCTCCTCGCTCAAGCGCATCGTGCTCGACGAACTGCATGCGCTGGTGACGTCCAAACGCGGCGATCTGCTTGTCGCTCGGGCTGGCGCGGCTGTGGCGGCTGGCGCCGCAGATGCGCGCGATCGGGCTTTCGGCGACGGTGGCCGAGCCGGAATCGCTGGCGCGGTTCCTGGTGCCGCAGCGCGACGGCAAGCGAAGTCTCCGCCGATATCGTCGTGGCCGGCGGCGCGGCGGCGCCCGTCGTCGAGATGCTCGACACCAAGGAGCGCCTGCCATGGGCCGGCCATAGCGCGCGCCATGCGCTCGGTGAAATGTACGAGCTGATCAAGCGCAACAAGACCACGCTGATTTTCGTCAACACCCGCAGCCAGGCCGAAATGCTGTTCCAGGATTTCTGGCGCATGAACGACGACGGCCTCGCCATTGCGCTGCATCACGGCTCGCTCGACGTCGCCCAGCGCCGCAAGGTCGAGGACGCGATGGCGGCCGGAAAACTGCGCGGCGTGGTCTGCACGTCCTCGCTCGACCTCGGCATCGACTGGGGCGATATCGATCTCGTCATCAATGTCGGCGCGCCCAAGGGTTCCTCGCGCCTGATGCAACGGATCGGCCGCGCCAACCACCGGCTCGACGAGCCTTCGCGCGCCGTCCTGATCCCGGCCAATCGCTTCGAGGTGCTGGAATGCCGGGTCGCGATCGATGCGATCGCCGAGAACGCGCAGGACACGCCGCCGCTGCGCACCGGCGCGCTCGACGTGCTGGCGCAGCACGTGCTCGGCTGCGCCTGCGGCGAGCCGTTCCTGTCCGACGAACTCTATGCGGAAGTTCTGACCGCGGCGCCCTATGCGTCGCTGACGCGAACCGATTTCGACGACGTGGTCGATTTCGTCGCCACCGGCGGCTATGCGCTGAAGACCTACGAACGCTTCGCCCGCATCAAGCAGGACAAGCAGGGCCGCTGGCGCGTCACCAATCCAAAAGTGCGGCAGAGTTATCGCCTCAACGTCGGTACCATCGTCGAGGACGTTATGATGAAAGTCCGTCTCGTGCGCGGGCGCGGCGGCGGCAAGGGTTCGACCGGCGTGATCGCGCGCGGCGGCCGCATGCTGGGCGAGATCGAGGAAGCTTTCATCGAAGGCCTCGTCCTCGGCGACACCTTTGTGTTCGGCGGCGAAGTCGTGCGCTACGAGGCGCTGGCGGAAGACGTCGTCTACGTCTCGCGGGCCAACGACAAGGATGCGAAAGTGCCGTCGTATATGGGCGGCAAGTTTCCGCTCTCGACCTATCTGGCCGAGCGCGTGCGAAAATTGCTGGATGACCGGCGCCAGTGGAATGCGTTGCCCGAGCAGGTGCGCGACTGGCTGTCCCTGCAGAAGGACGTTTCCCGCGTGCCGGCGGTGCGCGAGCTTCTGATCGAGACCTTTCCGCGCTCCAACAAGCATTATCTCGTCTGCTATCCCTTCGAGGGACGGCTGGCGCACCAGACGCTGGGCATGCTGCTGACGCGCCGGCTGGAGCGGGCGCGGGTGCGGCCGCTCGGCTTTGTCGCCAACGAATATGCGCTTGCGGTCTGGGGCCTCGGCGACATCTCGTTCATGATCCGCCAGGGCAGGCTCGATCTCAATGCACTGTTCGAGCCCGATATGCTCGGGGATGATCTCGAAGCGTGGCTTGCCGAATCGGCGCTGATGAAGCGCACGTTCCGCACCTGCGCGGTGATTGCAGGCCTGATCGCACGGCGCTTCACCGGCGAGGAAAAATCCCGCCGCCAGGTGCTGTTCTCGACCGACCTGATCTACGACGTGCTGCGCAAGCACCAGCCCGATCACGTGCTGCTGCGCGCCGCGCGCGCCGACGCCGCGACGGGGTTGCTCGACCTCAAGCGATTGGGTGATATGCTCTCGCGCATCCAGGGGCGAATCGTTCATCGGGAACTCGACCGCGTTTCCCCGCTCGCCGTCCCCGTGATGCTGGAAATCGGCCGCGAGTCAGTTTATGGCGAGGCGGCGGACGAGTTGCTGGCGGAAGCCGCCGAGGAACTCGTCAAGGAAGCGATGGGATAGACGGGAAGTCACGTGACGGCAGCGGCGCAATCTTCGGAAGACGATCAGCAGATGCGCACCTCGAAGGTCACCATCGCAGATGTGACGTTTGTCGCCGACGTCGCGGGCGCGCTGTTCTGGAAGGAGCAGCGGCTGCTGATCGTTTCCGACCTGCATCTGGAAAAGGGATCGAGCTACGCCATGCGCGGCGTGCTGTTGCCGCCCTACGACACGCTGGCGACGCTGAGCCGGCTCACCGCGGTCATCGCGCGGCACGATCCCCGCATGGTGATCGCGCTCGGCGACAGTTTTCACGATCGCGGCGCCCATGAGCGGCTGTCGACGTCCAACCGCGAGATGCTTGCCGCCATGCAAATGCGGCGCGACTGGATCTGGATCTCGGGCAACCATGATCCCGCGCTGCCGCCTGATCTCGGCGGCACGGTGGCGAACGAGGTCGCGATCGGCCCGATCGTGTTCCGCCACGAGCCGACGGGAGCGGCGGGTGAAATCGCCGGCCATCTGCATCCCAAGGCGCGCGTCGCGACAAGGGGACGCTCGATGGAGCGGCGATGTTTTGCGAGCGATGGCGAGCGCGCCGTGATGCCGGCGTTCGGTGCCTATACCGGCGGCCTGAGCATCCGCGATATCGCGTTTTCGAAAATCTTCGGCGCACCTGGCTTCATGGCGCACGTGCTCGGTGACAACCGCGTCCACGCCATCGCGGCGTCAAGGTGTTATTGAGCAACGCGCGTCGCCCCGGCATCGATCAGGGGAGGCGGCATCACCGAGATCGTGATGCTGTCTCGCTTGTCTATCCAGGGTTCATCGGGCAGGTTCCTTTCGAGGAACCTGTGCCCGTCAGCGCCGTTGTCGCTGCGGCTGGACCTTTGGCATGGCAGATCGCAAACAACATTCGACGCACATCAAGCATCCGGGTCCGGTCCATACCAAGGCGGCCGATCATCCTGCTGCCCATGCCGAGCCGTTTCGCTCCCGCGATGCGCTGAAGGCGCTCGGCCCCGGCCTGATCACCGGCGCGTCCGACGACGATCCGTCGGGCATCGGCACCTACAGCCAGGCCGGCGCGCAGCTCGGTTACGGCATCGGCTGGACCATGCTGCTGACGTTTCCGCTGATGGCGGCGATCCAGGAAATTTCCGCGCGCGTCGGCCGCGTCACCGGCCACGGCATATCGGGCAATGTCTGCCGGCATTATCCGTCGTGGCTGCTCAATGCGGTGGTGGCGCTGCTGTTCATCGCCAACACCATCAACATCGCCGCCGATCTCGGCGCCATGGCGGACGCCAGCAAACTCCTGATCGGCGGCCACAGCATCGTCTATGTGCTGCTGTTCGGCGTGACCTCGGTGGTGGCGCAGATCTTCCTCGATTACAAACGCTACGTCTCGGTGCTGAAATGGCTGACGCTCAGCCTGTTCGCCTATGTCGCGGCACTGGCCTTCGCAAAGGTCTCCTGGGGTGAGGCGCTGGCCGGCGTCCTCGTTCCGCGCCTGAGCTGGAACGCGGATTACTTCACCACCATCGTCGCCATCCTCGGCACCACGATCTCGCCCTATCTGTTCTTCTGGCAGGCCTCGCAGGAAGCCGAGGACCAGCGCGTCGATGCGACGAAGCGGCCGCTGATCGAAAAGCACTATGGCGCGCAGAAGGAATTCCATCGCATCCGCGCCGACACCATCGTCGGCATGGCGTTCTCCAATCTGATCGCGCTGTCGATCATCGTGACCGCGGCGGCGACGCTGCACGCGGCCGGCAAGACCGACATCCAGACCTCGGCGCAGGCGGCCGAAGCGCTGCGTCCGATCGCGGGCGCGTTCGCCGAAGTCATTTTCGCACTCGGCATCGTCGGCACCGGACTGCTGGCGATCCCGGTGCTCGCCGGCGCTACGGCGTATGCCGTCGGCGAGGGCCGGCGATGGCCGGTCGGGCTCGCGCGCAAGCCGAAGGAAGCCGCCGCCTTCTATGCCGTGCTGGCGCTGTCGGCCGGCATCGGCATTGCGCTCAACTTCACCCCGATCAATCCGATCTCGGCGCTGTACTGGAGCGCCGTCATCAACGGCGTGCTCGCGGTGCCGGTCATGGTGCTGCTGATGTTCATGGCCCGGCGCAAGGACGTGATGGGTCACTTCATCGTCGCCGGCCCGCTCTATTGGCTGGGCTGGTTGTCGACAGGAGCCATGATGCTCAGCGTCGTGGCGATGGGAATCGGCTTCTTCGCCGGGAAGTGAATGGCGCGGCTCAGATGCCGGGCGGCCCGAACATCGCGCGAAACCTTGCCCGCGCGCCCGCGGCCTTCCTGACGTCATGGAACATCGCGACCCACTCGCCGAGCGCGATCCGGACCGGGTTGAAGGACCGCTTGCCGCCGACCAGTCCGTAACGCAGCGCCTCATCTGACGGCGCCTGCGCGAAAGTGCCGAACAGGCGATCGAACACGATCAGGATGCCGCCGAAATTCTTGTCGAGGCACGGCTTCGTTCGACGCGTGATGTACGCGATGGTGTGCCGGCGTGTTGAGCACGTATTCGAGCGGACCCAGCCGCGGCGCCAGCTCGGTATGGATGAAGAACTGATAGGTCAGGTTGATGCCGAGCATCGCGATGACGGCGAACGGATGAAATCCGATCCAGACCAGCGGCAGGAAGAACAGAAAATTGCCGGAGATATTGCCGGTCCAGCCGAGCCGGATCGCCGCCGTCAGGTTGAATTTGGTCGGCGAATGATGGACGCGATGCGTCGCCCACATCCAGCGGATCCGGTGCGAGGCGCGATGCTGCCAGTAATAGAGGAACTCGCTGCCAAGAAACAGTCCGAGCATGGCAGGCAGCGCTGGTCGCGGAGAAGTCGAACAGCCGGTGCTGATAGACGAACGCGAACGGGATCGCGACGATACCGGCCTCGAGAAGGCGGACCAGGTTCTGCACCACCGCGACGCCGAGCGTCGCGGCACTCTCGCGCCAGTCGTGCGTCTCGCGATGCGCGAGGCGGCCCAGCGCGTATTCCAGCGCCATGAAGCCGAGCGCCGTCACCAGGATCAGGCCGCGAAAGTAGGGGCTGGGGAATAACGGCTCCATGGCGTCACGCTCCTGCTACTTCGGCATCGCGCCGGCGGCGGCCGCGCTGTTCCTGAGCGCATCGGCGCGCGGCATGGCCTGGCCGCAGGCGGCGCTGAGCTGGCTGCGAGTGCTCGTGCAGGCAGGCAAGGATCCGTCCGCCGCCGGGCTGCACGCCGGCGCACAGGCGGTCGTAATCGCTGCGGCAAATCTGCATCAGCGTCATCGCTTCGCCGCGCATTTGCGGCGACAGCTGCGCCTGCGCCGAACCAGCCATGGGGAACGCGGCCGATACAAGCAGCCGAGCCGGCCAGCGCGAGAGCCGGTATCGAAGGTACGGAAAACCTGGGCATGGTGATCTCCTGAAAGTAACGGGGATGAGCGGCGGAGATGCGATCGCCCGAGGCATCGGGGCCTCGAGCGATCGCGGCTGCCGTCAGTAGCGGGTGACCGTGCCCTGACGGGTGTAGGTGTTGCCGGCGGGGCCGGTGCGGGTCACGGAGCGCGAGCAGGAGCCGTTGGCGCAGCCGCCCGAGGCCTGCACGCTCGACGTCCCGCGCGGGCCGGTCGCGGTCCCGGAGCGGGTCCAGGCGCTGGCGTCGGCGACGGCAGCGATCGAAAGCGCGCCGGCAAGCGTGGACATGGCGATGAGTTTCTTCATGGTCGCGGTCTCCTTGATGGATGAAGGCTGCCGTTGCGGTAGCCGTGCGAGGAGACTGCGGGCGCCATGTCAGCCGGATATCGCCGCGGCGAAACGGCCGATATCGTTTTGTCGACGGAGTGTAACAGTGTGTAACAAGGCGCCGCGCGCTCTTGCACGGCGCGCGACCTTGTCCACAATGCGGCCATGACCGCGCGCCCGACCTCGCTCCTGATCGTGGAAGACGACCCTGAAATCCGTCGGCTGCTGGCCGATTTTCTGCAGCAGGAGGGATTTGAGGTCGAATGTGCCGACAGCGGCAAGGCGATGGACGCGGTGCTGCAGCGGCTGCGCCCGGATCTGCTGGTGCTCGATCTGATGCTGCCGGGCGAGGACGGGCTGTCGATCTGCCGGCGGCTGCGCGCCGACGACAATATCCCGATCCTGATGCTGACGGCGAAGAGCGACGAGATCGATCGCGTGGTCGGCCTGGAGATGGGCGCCGACGACTATCTGACCAAGCCGTTCGCGCCGCGTGAATTGCTGGCGCGGGTCCGCGCCATCCTTCGTCGCGCCAAGGCGGCGCCGGCCAAGCTGCCGGTGCGGCGCTACGCGTTCGACAAGTTCGTGATCGATCTCGATGCGCGCAGCATCGAGTTCGGCGATGCCAGCCAGGATGCCCTGCAGCTCACCAGCGCGGAATTCGACCTGCTCGGCTGCTTCGTGCAGCGGCCGCGCCGGGTGCTGACGCGCGACCAGATCCTCGACTGGACCCGCGGACGCTCGGCCGAGCCGTTCGACCGCACCGTCGACATGCTGATCTCGCGGCTGCGCAAGAAGCTCGATGCCGCGAGCCCCGGGTCGGGCCTGATCACCACGGTGCGCAACGGCGGCTATCTGTTCACGCCATCCGTGAAGCAGGTGTCGTGATGCTGCGCGTGACGCTGGCGACGCGTCTTGCGCTGATCGTGATCGTCGCATTGTCGGCGATCAGCCTCACCGTCATCGCGGTGTTTTATCGGACGTCGGTCCGGGAAAACGAATCCGGCGCGACCATCGCCAGGCCGGCTGGCGGCGATTGCGGAAATGGTCGAACGGTCCGACCCGGTCGATGCGCCACACGTGCTTCTTGCGGCCGTCTCGTCGCCGCAATTCGCGGTCCGCGTCGAGGCCGCCGGTGCGTTGCAGGTTTTGCCGCCGCGCGTGGTGCGACCTCAGCAAGCCAGGCTCGACGAGATCTATTCCACCGCGCTTCCCGGGCGCGAGGTTACGGTTTTGCCGACGACGGCTGCGACCCACGACCGCTGGTTCCCGCGGCTGGCGCGCGCGATGTCGAACGCGGTCGAGTTCAGGATCGGATTGCGCACCGGGGAAACGCTGATCGTCGACGCCACGACCCGCTTGCCCGTGACGTCGTTCGGTCTGCCGGTCGGCCTCGGCGCCGGATTGTTCGGCACCATCGTGGCCCTGCTGGCCTTGCTGGTCATGCAGCGCGAAACCCGGCCGCTGGCGCAGCTCGCCGCCGCCGTCGACCGGGTCGACCTGTCGGCCGATCCGCCGCCGCTGCCCGAGGCACGCCGCAGCGCGCCGGAGATTCGCGCGGTCATCGCCGCGTTCAACCGCCTGCAGACGCGGCTGAGCGAGATGATGCGTGCGCGCATGACCCTGGTCGGCGGCATCGCCCATGACGTCCGGACGTTTGCGACCCGCCTGCGGCTGCGCGTCGAGAAAATCCCCGACGCGGCCGAACAGCAGCGCGCCATCGCCGACATCGACGACATGATCCGCCTGCTCGACGACGCGCTGCTGTCGAGCCGCGTCGGCGCCGGGCAGCTCTCGCAGGAGATGGTGGACTTCGCGGCGCTGGTGCGCACCGAGGCCGACGACCGCCGCGCCCAGGGAGGCCACGTCGAACTGTCGGCAGATGAGGCGACGCGCGACGTCATCGTGCTCGGCGACCGGCTGGCACTGCGGCGCATCATCGCCAACATCATCGACAACGCCGTCAAATACGGTCACGTCGCCCGCCTGCGGCTTCAACTGGAAAATCCCGCCATCGTCCTGACCGTCGATGACGAGGGACCGGGGATTCCGGCCGGACCGGCGTCAGGCGATGCTGGAGCCGTTCAATCGCCTCGAGACCTCGCGCAATCGCGCCACGGGCGGCGCGGGGCTCGGACTGGCGGTCGTGCGCAGCCTCGTGGAGGCGCATGACGGCACGATCGCTCTGCTGGAGGCGCCGGGCGGCGGCACGCGCGTGCGCATCGAGTTGCCGGTGTTCCGCCCCGGCGCCTGACCATGGGATACTGGAGCGAGCCGCTCAGTCCTTCCGGAACACGATCGACGCCATCCATCCTGTCATCAGCGCCATGAACGCGGTGATCAGCCCGTAGACAAAACCGTTCTGCTGCGCCGTGGTGGCGACGAACTGCTCGAAGCCGACCTTGACGATTTCGAACGCGGTGTCGGTCTTTGCCACCAGCGCGCCTTCGGCGAACAGCTTGATCTCGACGTTATAGAGGCCGATCGGCACTTCCGCGGGCAGCGGAATGCCGGTGCGGAACAGCGTCGGCGTCAGGAACGTCACCGCCGAGGTTTCCTCGCGATAGAGCCCGTGCTGCCGGCGCAGCCGCACGAAGGCGCTGCGGAATACGTCGTCGGGCACCACGTCGGCGTAATCGCCGCTGACGCGCTGGGTCAGCAGCACGTTGTTCAGCCCGAGCTGCTGCCGCCGCTGCACCTCGGGCGAGGCGATGGCGTCGAACGGCCGGTTGGAGAACAGCGCCAGATAGGTCGGCACTTTCAGGAATTGCCGGGAGTCGGTGTTGATCCAGATCCCGAACCTGCGCTCCTTGCGGCGCGTCACCATGTCGGCGCGCGGGCCGGCCACCGTCACCACGAGATCATAGGTGCGATTGGCCGGCGTGTTGGCGTCCTTCTCCACCGAGCCGAACAGCACCAGTTCCTCGCCGGAGTAATTCGGCGTCACGGTGACGCGGTGGTTCGACACCGACACGATCAGCTGTTCGGCCTGCGCGGGCGAGGCCGCCAGCGCGGCGCCCAGCGCAAGCCATCCGAGCATGAGGATGATGCGCGCGCTCATCCTGCCACCCCGGTCTGCGCGGATGGTGAAGAGATCCTCGGGCCGCAGCACCAGCTCGACGGCAAAGCGGACGCCGACGGCGAGCACCAGCAGGCCGAGCAGCAGCCGCAAATGTTCGCCGCGGATTTTTTGCCCCGCGCGCGCGCCGAACTGCGCGCCGGTGACGCCGCCGATCATCAGGATCAGCGCCAGCACGGCATCGACCAGATGGTTGGTGATGGCGTGCAGCATGGTGGCGAACACCATCGTCACCAACGTGAGCACCATCGAGGTGCCGATCACGGTCGAGGTCGGCACCCGCAGCACGTAGATCAACAGCGGCACCAGGATGAAGCCGCCGCCGATGCCCATCACGGCGCCGATGAAGCCGATGACCAGGCCGATCACCACGACGGGGATGACGGACAGATAGATTTTCGAGCGCTTGAAGCGCATCTTCAGCGGCAGGCCGTGGATCCAGCCATGGCTGCCCGGGCGGCGCATGGTGACCGGCGCCGCCGCGGCGGGCCCGCAGCAGCGCGCGCAAGCCCTCCCAGAACATCAGGCCGCCGACGGTGGTCAGCAGGATCACGTAGGACGTCGCGATCATCAGATCGAGCTGACCCAGCGAGCGCAGCAGCGTGAAGGTCCACACCCCCAGCGCCGTGCCCATACGTGCCGCCGGTCAGCAGCACCGCCGCCAGCAGTGGATCGATGGCGCGCCGTCGCCAATAGGACAGCGCGCCGGAGAACGAGGAAGCGGCGATGTGGCTGGCGACGGAGGCGACCGCGACCGCCGGCGCAATGCCGACGAAGATCAGCAGCGGCGTCATCAGGAAGCCGCCGCCGATCCCGAACATGCCGGACACGAACCCCACCGCCGCGCCCATCGCCAGGATGAGGAAAACATTGACCGGAATGTCGGCGATCGGGAGGTAGAGCTGCACGCGCGTCTGCTTTGTTAAGCTTCGCCGCATGAGACGGCCGGGTGGCCGTTCACGGCTTGGTTTCTGTTGTCTTTGCCGGCAGTGGGAGCCGGTTCGCGCATGCAGCTTTGCGTGCGCAGGGCCGGTTCCCGCGTCCCTGCATAACTGAATTCGAGGGGATGAGGGACTAAAAATGCCCGGCAAGGCAAATTTTTGCCTGCTGTGTCCGCGCGTGCGCAGGGCCTTGAAACGCTGTTACAAATCCGCGTAACGCGGGTTTGTTCGCGGCCAGGTCTCAGGGCTTTCCGAGCGGGTCGGTGACGAGGTTCATCGCCAGCGCCTGCTTGGGGCTGAGCCAGCGAATTTCCCGGGTCTCGGACATCGCTTCGACGATGGAGGACGAGACCCCCATTTTGGTCATGTAGCCCAGCACGGCGCCGGAAATCCGCTGCGCCTCCGCGACCGGGTCGTCGACGGGCCGGGTTGTGACAAACCGATGAACGCCCAATGCCGAGCCCAGCACGCCGAAGCGGGTCTTGCCTCCGGCGTACACCATCACGCAGGCGCTGGCGCAATAGGCCGGCTTGATGCGGCCCGAGGCGTCGGCGCTGCCGACCGCGGTCGCAAGCCCGCGCTGCCGGATGATCTCGCCCATGATCGTGGCCTGGGCCAGATCGCCGCCGGGCGAGGCCAGCAGGACGATGTCGCCGGAAGCGAGATTGGCCTGATCCAGCCGGTCGCGAAACCAGTTCGCGGCGGCAGGGCCGATCGTGCCGCTGACGAACAGCGCGCGCCGGCCTTTGCCCGATCCATCGAGATGGAGCGTGTCGATCACCTGCGATGTCAGGCTTGGCGAGACATACTGGTCCTTCCAGTAGTCCCAGGCATCCGGCTGCGACAGGTCACGGTAGGCGCGAATGCCGACGCCGGAGACCAGCAGGATGAAGATGGCGATCGACCAGAAATGCCGCCTGCGCCGCGGCGGTTGCGGCGGCGGTGGTGACGTCTGACCGGCCGGGATGCGCGGCGCCACGACCGCGGGGCCGGTCGGCGACCTGCGGAAGCGATTTTCTTCCTGGCTGTTCTCGGTCGACAATCGGTCCTCGTTGCCCCGCAGGATAGGCAGGGTCAGCACCATTATACGAATTTATGGCCGAGGATATGGCGACGATGCGGCTGTCTGAAAAGACAGCGGCATCGCGGCCGGCTTAATGAACGGCAGCGGTGCGCTTCGTCGCAGCCGGCTTGGTCGCGGGCTTGCCGGTGGCCGGCGCGGGGGCTGAATCCCAGCCGCCGGCGGGCGAGGCCACGTTGACGGCGTCGTCGGGCTGCGGCTCCGGCGTAAAGGTCTGGATCGCGAGCCGCGCTGCCGCCAGCGACTGGACGTCGAGACGCTTGGCGACATCGTCGCGCTTGCGGCCGGCATCCGCGTCGCCCTGCGCTGCGGCGAGGCTGAACCATTTGAAGGATTCGGCGAGGTTCTGTTCGACGCCGATGCCGCGGGCATAGAGGATGCCGAGGTTGAACTGGCTGTCGGCGACGCCGCGGTCGGCGGCCTTGCGGAACCAGGTCGACGCGCTCTTGTAGTTGGCGCCCTTGCCGCCGCCATCGGCGTCGAGCACGGCGAGATTATGCATCGCCTTGGCGCTGCCGCGCTCGGCCGCCTGCGCGTAATAGCGCCGCGCGATGTCGACGTCCTTCTTCACGCTGAGGCCCTTCTCGTAGAAGGTGCCGAGCCGGAACAGCGCCGGCACGACGCCGGCCTGCGCCGCGCGGTCGTACCATTTCGCGGCCTGATCGAGATCCGCCGCCACGCCCTTGCCCTCGGCAAAGCGGACGCCGATCTCGTACGCCGCGGCCGGGTCGCCCTTCAGCGCGGCGGCGCGCAATGCCGGGCCGCCGATCCCATCGGGCAGACGCTCGCTCGGCGGCACGGCGATCATGGCCAGCTTGACGCCGGTGGCCGGCATGGTCGTGATCGCGCCGGTGATGTCGTTGGTCGCGGCCGGCGGGGCCGCAGCCGGTAGCGCCGGCAGCCGGCGGGGGCGTCGGCAACGACGGCGGGACCGAGATCCGCGCGCTGTCCAGCGTGTTCGGCGCGAAAGAATTGTTCGACTGCTTCTCGACCGGCGTCGGCGACATCATCAAGGGTGCGGACGGCATCGCGGGCGCTGCAGGCATGGCGGGCGCAGGCATGGCAGGAGCGTTGCTTTCCGCGGGCGCGGGGGCCCGCGCCGGAGCCGCCGGTTCGCTGGGATGCTCCATCATCGGCAGTTGCAGCACGCTGCCGGTGTCGAGCAGCGTCATCGCCATCTTGAACGTGCCGAGCACGATCACGACCACGCTCGCGCCGATCAGCAGCGAGCGGATCTTGGTGGACATGGTGGAGGGGATCTTGTCGTCCGCCTTGTCGCTACCCTTGTCGTTAGCCTTGGCCTTGTCGCCGCCCTTGTCCTTGGGCGCGGCCTTCGCGCGTCCTGGTTTCTCGGTGGGCGGCGCGGCGGCGGCCGCCTGTGCGGCACGGCGGGCGGCGGCAATGAAGCTCGACGAACTCACCGGCTCCTTCGGCGCGGCGGCGATCTCGCTGATCGCGTTTTCGGAAGCCGCGATCCGTTCCGACGGCGAAGACATCCGCGCCGGCGGCCGGGTGCCCGGCTCGAGCGGATGATCCGGCGGCAGGTCGGGTGCGATGGCGGCGCGCGGTGCGGCGGCTTGCGGCTCCAGGATGTCGCTGATCGCGCGCGGCGTTGCCGGCGGAGCGGCGGGCGCTGCCGGTTGGGCCGCGTGGAATTCGCGCGGTGCGGCGGCAAATTGCTCCTGTGCTGCGGATTGCAGCGCGGCGGGGTTCGGCAATTCCGGCTTCGACTGCTGCGGCCAGGTCTGCAGCGGCGTCATCGGGCGCGGCATTTCCTCGCGCGCTTCGACCGGCGGCGGAGACGAGAAGGGCGCGGCCGGCGGTTCGGTGCGAACCGTGCGCAGATCGCCTTCGATCGTGGACAGGCGGTCGACCACGTGGCCGAGCGTGCTGTTGACGGTTTCGAGCGAATCCTGCGTGCGGCGGTCGGTTTCCGACTGGCTGAAGCGGATGTCGGACAGCTCGCGCTTGACCAGATCGACGATGCCGGGGTCCATCGACGGGGCGGTGTCGGCGGGAGCGCGGCTGTTGGAATCGGCAAGCGCGACCAGGCTGGCGTGCTGGCGTTCCAGCGAACGCAGGATGTCGTGCAGGCCTTCCTCGACCCGTCCGAGGTCGACGGCGGGCGCGGCGGAGGAGCGGTCGTTGCCGGAAGCTTCCAGGCGCTCCAGCAGATAGGACACGCGCTGTTCGAGATGGGCAAACGCCGACGCGTTGTCGTTGCCGACCGGCATGCGGTCGAGCCGTTCCGACAGCGTGCGCACCGCATTTTCGAGCAGTTCGGAATGTTCGCTGGCAGCCGGCGGCTGCTTTGATTCCAATGTCGCGGTCAGCGCGGTCAGGCGCTGCTCGATCATGCCCCAGGCGTCGCTGTTGGCGTCGAAGCGCGGGAGCTGATCGACCTTGGCCGACAGCGTGTGCACGTCCTCGGCAAGCCGGGCCAGCGCGTCGTTGGAGGCAACGTTGGAGACGATGCCGCGCAATGCGGCAATCGCGCTTTCGAGTTGCTGCACGGTCGACGGATCGTCGTTCGCACGCAGGATCAAATCGAGCTTGGCGCCGAGATTGCGGATCGCCTCGTCGTAGCCGGTGAGTTGCTCGGCCGGCGTCAGCGAACGCAGCACCTCGCGGATTTCGCCGAGCGCGCTTTCGATGCCGGCCAAGGTCTGGCCGTCGCTGCCGTGCTGGCGGTTCTCGTCGATGCGGCGGGACAGCGAGCGGATTTCGTTCTCGAGCAATTCGATCTCGCGGCGCGGCACCGCCTCGGTGATGGCCTGGCGGATCTCGGCGAGTTCGCCGCGGAATGCCGCGATCGATTCCTCGACGTGATCGGGACGCTGCAGCGCCTCGATCTGGCTGGTGATCTTGAGCAAATGCTGCTCGAGCGACGAAAAATCCGGACCGGCCGGCGCTGCGGGCGAGGCCGCCGGCGCGGATTGGCGAAGCGTCTGGCGCGGTCGCACTATCAAGTTCGTTCTGGCGCGCGACGATCTCGGCGATCGAAAAATCCATCGAGGCCGGGCTGAGCGGCGGCGAGGGGCGATAGACCTGGGCGGCGGCGCGCTCGACCAGGTCGGACTGACGCTGCTTTTCCTGCATCTGGGCCTGTCGGGTCGGCGCGGGGTTGGAAATCTGCGACAGCCGCGCGTCGAGGCGCGAGATCGCCTCGTTGAGCTGGCGGGCCACCGTCGGCTCATTGCGCGCGTCGCTGCGGGAAGTGTCGCCGCGTGGCGCGGCGGGCCGCGAAATCTGCTCGATCTGCCGGGTGATCGAATCCAGCCGCTGGTGAATGTCGGCCACGTCGGGCATCTGCCGCGGCGCGGAAGGCGTGCCGTAGCCGGGCGAACCCGGTTCGCCAATGGTCGAGTTGACCCAGTCGTTCAGGGTCATGCCGGCGCGACGCGCTGCCGCCTCGGCCCTTTCCCGGACGGAGGGATCAATGCCGTCAACACTCCACGATACGCGCGAATTCATGCTCTCGTCCGGTTCCGCTTCGGCGCCCCACCAGCGCCATCAGCCTCCCCGCGCGTCCCAGAGTAGAGACAATCTTATTTCGGCGCGGGTCGCCTGCCTCAGCGTTGACTTTTTCGCGTTACGGTAAAGAACGGGTTAAGGAACGGGACGGGCGGCGCCAAAAGTTACCGGGCGGTAGAGCCACCGCTTCGTCCGGACTCAAAATATCGAAAACAACCCCATGCACAGTAGGCAGGTCTTGACGAGCACGGCGTTGGCCGTGGCGTCGCCGGTCGTGGCCGGGCTGCCGCTCGCCGCGCTTGTCACCGCGCTGTCAGCGACCGCCACGATGGCGGATGGAGGCGCCGGCGGCGGGAGCAACCCCCCGTTTAATGGCGCCGGGGGGATCAACAGCTCGACCGGCCAAGGCGGTGCGGGTGGCGCGACGTCTTTTACTGTCGGCGGCGGTGGCGGGGGAGCGGGCGCTACGGGCGGGGTAGGTCGTGGGGGTGGCGGCGGCGGCGGTGGCGCCGGCGGCGCTTCCCCAGGGTCTGCGGGCGCCAATGGCGGCGATAGCCCTAACAACACCTCAGGTGGTGCCGGAGGTGGCGGCGGAGGTGCGCACGGCTTCGTCGGCGCCGGGCTTCCGGGAGTTGCCGCGAGCGGCGGCGCCGGCGGATATGGCGGATATGCTTATTCCGCGATCGACGGCGGCGGTGGTGGCGCCGGTGGCGGCGGCGCCGGTGGCTACGGCGCTGTCGTAACCGGCACCGGTAGCCTTGGCACGCTTGGCTCGGCCGTCACGGGCGGCCGCGGCGGAGACGGCGGGTTGGCAGACGACCCCGGCGACGGTGGCACCGGCGGGGTCGGGCTCCTCTTTACCAATGCCGCGGGCGCCACGTTGACGGTCAGTGCCGCCGTGCAGGGCGGCACGGGTGGAAGATATGCGGGCAACGGGCCAAACGTTGCAGGCTCCTCCGGCATCGTCGGCCAGAACTTGAACATCGTCATGGGCGTGGCCGGGAGCGTCGCGGGCGGTTTGGGCGCCGATGCCATCACCTTCACGGGCGGCGCCAACACGCTGACATT
Source organism: uncultured Alphaproteobacteria bacterium (assembly GCA_963783115.1). Classification (GTDB taxonomy): domain Bacteria; phylum Pseudomonadota; class Alphaproteobacteria; order Rhizobiales; family Xanthobacteraceae; genus Bradyrhizobium. The sequence continues at coordinate 84,540 of CAWAMK010000034.1, forward strand.
CAGCAAGGCAACCACCGGCCTGAGCGGCAACGTCGACGTCACGGGCTCGCTCACCTTCGATCAGTCCGGCATCGACACGACTGTCGGCAACGTCATCACCGGCAGCGGCTCCGTCGTGAAGACCGGCACGCATGCCATCACACTGTCCGGTGTCAACACCTACATCGGCGGCACCACCATCAATGGCGGCGTGCTCTCGGCCGTGGGCGACGACAATCTCGGCGCCAGTACCGGAGGGCTGGCGTTCGGCGGCGGCACGTTACGGCTGGGCGCTGGCTTCAATCTGGCGAGCACCCGCGCTATCGCCCTGAACGCGGGCGGCGGCACGTTCGACACCAACGGCTTCAACACGACGGTCTCCCAGGCGCATCACCGGCGCCGGCGGATTGACCAAGGCCGGCGCGGGCACGCTCATCCTCTCCGGCGCCAGCAACTATGCGGGCGTCACCGCCATCAATGGCGGCACCCTGCAGCTCGGCGACGGCGGCGCTGACCGGCGCGATCCTGGGTGCCGTGGCCGTGCGGCGCCGGCGGTACGTTCGACCTCGTCAACGCCGACACCAGCGGCATCACCAGCATCACGAACGCCGGCGTCACGAATTTCCGCAACAACACCAGCGCGCGGCACCGCGCGCTTGATCACCACCAGCGGCGGATCAGGTCGAACATCTCGGCCCTGACCACGGCCGGCATGACCGCGGGCTCGATCGCGGGCGCGGGCGGCTATTTCCTCGGCTCGAAAGAGCTCAGCGTCGGCGGCAACAATCTGTCGACCGAGGTCAGCGGCGATCATCGCGGACGGCGGCAGCATCGGCGGCACCGGCGGCTCGCTGGTCAAGACCGGCACCGGCACGCTGACGCTCTCGGGCGCCAACAGCTATAGCGGGGCAACCACGGTCAGCGCCGGCACGCTGGTGGTGAACGGCGACATCGCATCGTCGAGCGGCGTCACCGTCAACGCCGGCGCGCGGCTCGCCGGCACCGGCACGGTGGGCGCGACCATCATCAACAGCGGCGGCATGTTCGGGCCCGGCTCGGGCACGCCCGGCAGCAGCATGACGGTGGCGGGCAATCTGGCGTTCCAGTCGGGCGCGCTCTATCTGGTGCAGGTCGATCCCTCGAACGCCTCGCGCGCCAACGTCACCGCGGGCGGCAGCGCCACGCTCGCCGGCACGGCGGTGGCGGCATTCGCACCGGGCAGCTACGTCACGCGCAGCTACACCATTCTCTCCGCCACCGGCGGGCTCGGCGGCAGCACATTCGATGCGCTCGCCACGAGCAATCTGCCGGCCGGCTTCACCGCCCGTCTCGGCTACACCAATAGCGACGTGACCCTCAACCTCACCGCCAGGCTCGCCCCCGCGAGCGTCTCCGGTAGCCAGCCCAACATCGCCGTCACGCTCAACGACTTCTTCAACGGCGGCGGCGCGCTGCCGCCGGCCTTTCTGCCCGTGTTCGGCCTCACCGGCGGCAGCCTCGGCAACGCGCTCTCGCAATTGTCGGGCGAGGCGGCGACCGGCGCCCGGCAAAGCGCGTTCCAGCTCGGCGGCCAGTTCCTCAACCTGATGCTCGATCCGTTCGTCGACGGCCGCGTCGGCGTGGCGGCGCGGGCGGGCCGGCGATCGGCTTTGCGACGGCGCGCGCGCCGCTGCCGGAGGAGATCGCGCTCGCCTTTGCCAAGGCGATGAAGGCGCCGGTCGCCGAGGCGCCGCCGCCGGGCTTCGCGCAGCGCTGGAGCGCGTGGGGCGGCGGCTTCGGCGGCGCAAGCCGCAGCAGCGGCGACCCCGCGCTCGGCAGCCACGATCTTTCCGCGCGCACCGCCGGTTTCGCCGCCGGCATCGACTATCGCCTGACGCCGGACATGACGGCGGGCTTTGCGCTCGCCGGCGGCGGCACCAATTGGAGCCTCGCGCAGGGGCTGGGGGGCGGCAAGAGCGACGCTTTCCAGGCCGGCGTCTACGGCACCATGCGCGCGGGTCCGGCCTATCTCGCCACCGCCTTCGCCTATGCGCAGCACTGGATGTCGACCGACCGCATCGCCTTCGCCGGCGACCATCTCACCGCGGCGTTCGGCGCGCAGAGTTTCGGCGGACGCATCGAGGGCGGCTATCGCACCGCCACGATGCTCGGCGGCTTCACGCCCTATGCGGCGCTGCAGGCGCAAAGCTTCCGCACGCCCTCCTATCGCGAGACCGACCTCAGCGGCGGCGGCTTCGCGCTCGCCTACGATGCCCGCACCGGCACCGCCGCGCGTAGCGAGCTGGGCGCCCGCTTCGATCGTGCCGTGGCGCTCGATCCCGCCGCGCTGCTGACGCTGCGCGCCCGCCTCGGCTGGGCGCACGACTGGGTTAGCGATCCGTCGCTCGTCGCCGGCTTCCAGACGCTGCCGGGCACGAGCTTCATCGTCAACGGCGCCGTGCCGGCGAAGGATTCCGCGCTCGCCTCGGCCAGCGCGGAGCTGCGCTTCGCCAACGGGATCACGCTACTGGGCAAGCTCGACGGCGAATTCGCCGCGCGCGCCACCAGCTATGCCGGCACCGCCACCGTGCGCTACGCGTGGTGAGACCTCGAGGGCGAGGGAATGGAAAAGGCTAGCTAGCCGCTAGTTTCGCGCTGGCCGCCCTCGAGCGGCACCACGTTGGTCCGTTCCGCGCCGGCAGTGAGGGCCGACAGCGCCTCGATCGCCTCTTCGCACCACTCCGCCACGGCGCGCTCGTGACTGAGGCCGATGCGAAGTCCGAGCAGCTTGCCGACATCGGCCCGCGGCGCTGTACCATCCGGGAATCGTTTGTTGAGCAGGCGCTCGTAGCGGGCGCAACGGTCGCGGTGATGCTCCAGCCGCGCCATCAGGTCGGTGCGCAACGGCTCGATGTCGACGCTGTCGAGCGCGTAGAGCCGCACCAGCAGGTCGTCCTTGATCGAGGCGGGCACGCTCGGCCGCGCGGCCCAATGCCTGAGCGCGGCCCGGCCTTCCGGCGTCAGCGTATAGACCAGCTTGTTCGGCTTGCCGGACTGCACCACCTCGCGGCCCTGGATATGGCCGCGGTCGCGCAATTTGGTCAGTTCCCGATAAATTTGCTGGTGATCGGCCTTCCAGAAGAATCCAATGGAGTTATCGAACGTCTTGGCGAGCTCGTAGCCCGTCATCGGACGTTCGGTCAGGCAGGCGAGGATCGCGTCACCAAGCGCCATGACGCTGGTCTCCGGATGAACGGTAATTGACATTATGCATAAAGTTGCATATGCGTCAATGTGCATAAGTTCCGGAGAGGCCTATTCCCCGGCGCCAGCCCGTCACTGCCCGTCGGAGGAGACATGATGACCATGAGCGGCCTCGACAAGTGGTACGCCTACATGAAGTCCCATGACACGGCGGCGTTGTGGGATTTGCTGCACCCCGACGCGGTGTTCGAAAGCCCCGTCGTCCACACGCCGCAGCGCGGGCGCGACATCACCTTCAAATATCTGGCGGGCGCCGAGAAGGTGCTTGGCGGCCCCGGCTTCAAATATACCGGCGAATGGCGCAGCGACGAACGGCGCCGTCCTCGAATTCGAAAACGAGATCGAGGGCATCAAGATCAACGGCGTCGACATCATCAGCTTCAGCGATGACGGTAAGATCACGCATTTCAAGGTGATGGTGCGTCCGCTGAAGGGAATCAACCTGCTGCACCGCCTGATGGGGGAGCAACTCGCCAAGCCGTAAGTCGCGCTGCGCGCGATGCCCGCCGCCGTTTATGTCGCATCGGCTGACGGGAGATTTGCCCGCCTGATCACTCCCCGGAATCTCTCGAACCGGATAAGGTCTGGTTCCGGTACGCCAACGAATTTCATCTCGAACGCCGTCGTCACCTTTTGCCCCTGCCGGGAGAACATCATGCCGATCTACAAAGCCCCCGTGGAAGACGTCACCTTCCTGCTCAACGACGTGTTCCAGATCGATCGCTACGACAATCTGCCCGGCTTCACCGACGCCTCCGCCGATGTGCGCGAGGCGATTTTGGACGAGGCGCGCAAAACTCTCCGAAGAGGTGCTGCAGCCGCTCAACCGTGTCGGCGATCTCGAAGGCTGCAAGCGGCATGACGACGGTTCGGTGACGACGCCGAAGGGATTCAAGGAAGCCTTCAAGCAGGTCGCCGAAGGCGGCTGGCTCGGTCTGTCGGCGCCGGCGGAATATGGCGGGCAGGGCTTGCCGGTGACGCTGAGCCAGGTCGTCACCGAATTCCAGAGCGCGGCCAACATGGCGTTCTCGATGTATGGCGGGCTGACCATGGGCGCGACCGCGGCGCTGCTGGTGCACGGCAAGCCCGAGCAGAAGAAGATGTTCGTGCCGAAGATGATCGCGGGCGAATGGACCGGCACCATGAACCTGACCGAGCCGCAATGCGGCACGGATCTCGGCCTGTTGCGCACCAAGGCGGTCAAGCAGGCCGACGGCAGCTACAAGATCTCCGGCACCAAGATCTTCATCTCGGCCGGCGAGCACGATATCGCCGAGAACATCATCCATCTGGTGCTGGCGCGCATCGAAGGCGCGCCTGCCGGCATCAAGGGCGTGTCGCTGTTCGTGGTGCCGAAGGTGCTGGTCAATGCCGACGGCTCGCTCGGCGCGCGCAACGGCGTGTCCTGCGGCTCGATCGAGCACAAGATGGGCATCCACGGCAATTCCACCTGCGTGATGAACTACGACAGCGCCACCGGCTGGCTGATCGGCGAAGAGAACAAGGGCATGCAGGGCATGTTCGTGATGATGAACGAGGCCCGCCTCGGCGTCGCCGTGCAGGGCCTCGCGCAGTCCGAAGTCGCCTATCAGAACGCCGTCCAGTATGCGCGCGAGCGCCTGCAGGGCCGCGCGCTGACCGGCGCGAAGGATCCGGACAAGCCGGCCGATCCGATCATCGTGCATCCGGACGTGCGCCGCGTGCTGCTCACCATCCGCGCCTTCAACGAGGCGGCGCGCGCCATGGTGGTGTGGACCGCGCTGAAGAGCGACGTCGCGCACCGCTCCGCCGATCCGAAGGACCGCGAGGCGGCCGACGACCACATGGGCCTGATGACGCCGGTCATGAAGGGCGTGATGACCGACGTCGGCTTCTCCAACGCGGTGATGGCGCAGCAGATGTATGGCGGCCACGGCTATATCGCCGAGCACGGCATGGAGCAGTTCGTGCGCGATGCGCGCATCGCCATGCTCTACGAGGGCGCCAACGGCATCCAGGCGCTCGATCTGGTCGGCCGCAAGCTGCCGCGCAACGGCGGCCGCGCCGCGATGGCGTTCTTCGGCGAGGTCGGCGCCTTCGCCAAGGAGCACGGCGGCGACGAGGCGATGAAGCCGTTCGTCACGCCGCTCTCGACCGCGCTCGGCCATTTGCAGCAGGCCACCAGCTGGCTGATGCAGAACGCGATGGCCAAGCCCGACAATGCCGGCGCGGCCGCCACCGACTACATGCAATTGTTCGGCCTCGTCGCCTTCGGCTTCATGTGGGCGCGGATGGCCAAGGTCGCGCAGGACAAGATTGCCGCCAGCGGCGCCACGCCCTATCTCTCCACCAAGCTGGTGACCGGCCGCTTCTTCATGGAGCGGATGCTGCCGGAAACCCACGTCCATCTCGCGCGCATCCAGAGCGGAAGCGCGACCACCATGGAATTGGCGGCGGAAGCGTTCTGAGATTTTCCACCGTTTCTCCGCCTATCGCCTATAATATTACGACCATCATACCGGGAGGGCGTCATGCCTGAGGCATATATCTACGATCACGTTCGCACCCCGCGCGGCCGCGGCAAGGCCGATGGCGCGCTCCACGAGGTCACCGCGCTGGCGCTGGCGACCGTGCCGCTGCAGGCGCTGAAGGAGCGCAACAATCTGGCGGAGGACGTGGTCGATGACGTCGTGCTCGGCGTGGTCGATCCGGTCGGCGAGGCCGGCTCCGACATCGCGCGCTTCGCGGCGCTGAAGGCGGGCCTCGGCGAGGCCGTGCCCGGCGTGCAGATCAGCCGCTTCTGCGCCTCCGGCCTCGATGCCGTGAACTTTGCCGCCGCCCAGATCATGGCCGGCCAGCATGAACTCGTGATCGGCGGCGGCGCGGAATCGATGAGCCGCGTCGGCATCGGCGCCTCCGGCGGCGCCTGGCCGATGGATCCCTCGATGGCGGTGCCGTCCTATTTCATGCCGCAGGGCGTCTCGGCCGATCTGATCGCCACCAAGTACGGTTTCTCGCGCGACGACGTCGACGCCTATGCGGTGCAGAGCCAGCAGCGCGCCGCAAAGGCCTGGGACGAGGGCCGCTTCAACAAGTCGGTGGTGCCGGTCAAGGACATCAACGGCCTGACCATCCTGGCCAAGGACGAGCACATGCGTCCGACCACGACGATGCAGTCGCTCGGCCAGTTGCAGCCGTCCTTCGTCGTCGATGGGCCAGATGGGCGGCTTCGACGCGGTGGCGATCCAGTCGCATCCCGAGGTCGAGAAGATCAACTATGTGCACCACGCCGGCAATTCCTCCGGGATCGTCGACGGCGCCGGCGCGGTGCTGCTCGGCAGCAAGGAAGCGGGCGTCAAGCACGGCCTGAAGCCGCGTGCAAAAATCCGCGCCTTCGCCAATATCGGCTCGGAGCCGGCGATGATGCTGACCGGTCCGGTCGACGTCACCGAAAAGCTGTTCGAGCGTTCCGGCATGAAGAAGTCGGACATCGACCTGTTCGAGCTCAACGAGGCGTTTGCCTCGGTCGTGCTGCGCTACATGCAGGCCTTCGACATCGATCCTTCGAAGATCAACGTCAATGGCGGCGCGATCGCGCTCGGCCATCCGCTCGGCGCGACCGGGGCGATGATCCTCGGCACCGTGCTCGACGAACTGGAGCGGACCAACAAGTCCACCGCGCTGGTGACGCTGTGCATCGGCGGCGGCATGGGGACGGCGACGATTATCGAGCGAGTGTAACGCGACGCTTCGTAGGGTGGGCAAAGCGAAGCGTGCCCACCATTGCGAGCACGGCAAGCAATGGTGGGCACAGCGCTTCGCGCCTTTGCCCACCCTACGAAATCCGAAATTCAACCGCCGCGCCTGACATCGGCTGCCGGCATCGAGGGAGCAACCACCATGGCCTTCAAGAATTTCAAGCTAGAGACCGACGCCGACGGCATTGCGCTCGTCACCTGGGACATTCCCGGACGTTCGATGAACGTGCTGGACGAGACCTCGACCAGCGAACTCGAGGCGATCCTGAAGCAGACGACGGAGGATGCCGCGGTGAAGGGCGTCGTCATCACCTCCGCCAAGGACGCGTTCTGCGCCGGCGCCGATCTTTCGATGCTGGAGGGCATGAACCAGGAATACGCCAAGGTCCTGAAAGAGAAGGGCGAGGTCGCGGCCAACCAGATGCTGTTCGACCAGAGCCCGCCGCTTCTCGCTGGTGCTGCGCGGCATCGAGACCTGCGGCAAGCCGTGGGCGGCCGCGATCAACGGGCTGGCGCTCGGCGGCGGCTTTCGAGGTGACGCTGTCCTGCCACTACCGCGTCGCGGCCGAGAATCCCAAGACCCGCCTCGGCCTGCCCGAGGTCAAGGTCGGCCTGTTCCCCGGCGCCGGCGGCACCCAGCGCGTGCCGCGCCTGGTGCCGCCGCAGGACGCGATGACGATCCTGCTCAAGGGCGATCCGGTCACCGTCGAGAAGGCCAAGGCAGCTCAATCTCATTCACGCCATCGTGCCGGCGCCGACCTGGTCAAGGCGGCCAAGGACTGGATCAAGGGCGGCGGCAAGGCGGTCGCGCCGTGGGACGAGAAGGGCTTCAAGCTGCCGGGCGGTCCGGTGTTCTCCAAGGCCGGCATGATGATGTTCCCGGCCGGCAACGCCATCTACCGCCGCGAGACCTACGACAATTATCCGGCGGCGCGCGCCATCATGAGCTGCGTCTATGAAGGCCTGCAGTTGCCGATCGACGCCGCGCTGCGCGTCGAGTCGCGCTACTTCACCAAGGTGCTGCGCTCCAAGGAAGCGGCGGCGATGATCCGCAGCCTGTTCCTGTCGATGCAGGAACTGAACAAGGGCGCGCGCCGTCCGCCAAACGTGCCGCCGACCAAGATCAAGAAGGTCGCCGTGATCGGCGCCGGCTTCATGGGCGCCAGCGTCGGCTACGTCTCCGCGCGTGCCGGCCTCGACGTGGTGCTGATCGACCGCGACCAGGAAAGCGCCGACAAGGGCAAGGCGCACGCCAAGAGCGTCATCGACGGTCTCATCGCCAAGGGCCGCGCCAAGCCGGCCGAGGCCGACGCCATCATGTCGCGCATCACGCCGACCGCGGACTACGCCACGCTCGGGGATTGCGACCTCGTCATCGAGGCCGTGTTCGAGGACCGCAAGGTCAAGGCGGACACCTTCGCCAAGGCGCAGCAGTACCTCAAGCCGGACGCGATCTTCGCCTCCAACACCTCGACGCTGCCGATCACCTCGCTCGCCGAAAGCTTCAAGGAGCAGGGCAAGTTCATCGGCATCCATTTCTTCTCGCCGGTCGAGAGGATGATGCTGGTCGAGATCATCCTCGGCAAGAACACCGGCGATGTCGCACTGGCGACCGCGCTCGACTACGTCCGCGTCATCGGCAAGACGCCGATCGTGGTCAACGACTCCCGCGGCTTCTACGCCAACCGCTGCGTCGGCCGTTACATCGCCGAAGGCAACGAGATGTTCCTCGAAGGCGTGCCGCCGGCGATGATCGAGAACTGCGCCAAGATGGCCGGCATGCCGGTCGGTCCGCTGTCGCTGTCGGACGAAGTCGCCCTCGACCTCGGCCTCAAGGTCATCAAGGCGACCGAAGCCGATCTCGGCCCCAACGCCATCAACCCCGACCAGAAGAAGCTGATGGTGGAGCTGGTCGAGAAGCAGGGCCGTCTCGGCCGCAAGAACAGCAAGGGCTTTTACGACTATCCCGAGAAGGGCAAGGGCCAGAAGAGCCTGTGGCCGGGCCTGTCCGCGCTGCAGCCCAAGCAGCTCGATCCGGATACGCTCGACATCGAGGAGCTGAAGCAGCGCTTCCTGGTGGTGCAGGCGGTGGAAGCCGCGCGCACGGTCGAGGACCACGTCATCACCGATCCGCGCGAGGCCGATGTCGGCTCGATCCTCGGCTTCGGCTTCGCGCCGTTCACCGGCGGCACGCTGTCCTATATCGACTTCATGGGCGCGCGGAAGTTCGTCGAGCTCTGCCACAAGCTCGAAGCCAAATACGGCGCGCGCTTCACGCCGCCGAAGCTGCTGGAAGACATGGCGGCGAAGGGCGAGACCTTCTACGGCCGGTTCGCGCCGAAGAAGGCGGCGGCGTAAGGCGGCTACACAGTAAAAGTGCTACGTCGTCGTCCCTGCGAACGCAGGGACCCATACGCCGCGGCCGTAGTTGGTCGGAAAGCTATTAGCCGTCAGCGCATCATCGATAGATCACGCGGTATGGGTCCCTGCGTCGCAGCACGGGACGACGACGGAGCTCAAACCGACCTCGCGTGCACGATCAATCCGTTCAGCTCGTCGCGGGTCTGCTGCTTGGCGAACTTCACCGCAAATCCGTCCGGCGTGTGCCGGATGACGCGGCCGACGCAGGCGCCGATGGCGAGCGGCGTTCCGATCGGCGGCTGCAGCTCCGCCATCACGGCGACGCCCGACTGCGAGGCGTCGATGACGAAGCAGCCGTGAACGGCGCCGTCGGCCAGCGTCAGGGTGGTGTGCGAGGCTTTCGGGACAAAGCGCGGATTTTTCCGGACGTCGATGATGCTGGCGGGATCCTTGGTCTTCGCCTCCAGCCAGGTGAGCTTTTCCGCGAGCTTCGCGCGCATCGCCTGCGTCATCTCGATTTCGAGCAGGACGATGCTTCGCCCGGTGTCGCTGATCGTGCCCTCGAAATTGCCGATGTCCTGGAAGTAGGAGGTGAGGTTGTCGCCGACCTTGCCGACCACGGGCATGTCCACCATCATCCGGAACGGCGAGACGCGCGTGGCGCGGCAGGCGAAGGTGCGAAGCTTGCCCTGCGGGTCATACCAGTTCGAAAGCATGTAAGTGCCTTCCATCACGATATCGACGGCGCGCTGTTTCAGGAAGCGTTCGATAGACACGACCAGGCCCCACGGGAAATGACACCGCTGCAGCGAACTGTGACCGATTGAACGTTGTGGTGGATTCCGAGCGACCGAAACGAATTCGGAGCGCATGCGACATGCCCAACGCGTGCCCGTGGAATCTACGGGGTAGTCTCTAAAAAACTGTAATATCGTACTGCGTACTTCTACAGAGCATCGCTGCAGCGCATCAGCGCGATTTTTGCGTGCCGTCTCTGGGCCCTCGCAATCTCGGCGATCTTACAATCGAAAATTGCCGGCGCTGCGCTGCGCAAGCTTGCCCATCACATGAAGCGGGTGAGGAAATGCGCCATCGCATTCCTCACCCGCATCGAACTCGCGTCAACTTTATCGCCGCTTCGAGAGTTGCGGCGATGAAGGCGCCTTACGCCGCCTTCATCAGGCCTTCCTTGGTCAGCGCTTCCTGCACCTTCGGGCGGGCGGCGACGCGGGCCTTGTAGGCCATCAGGTTGGAGAGATGAGCGAGATCCCATTTCATCCGTTCGGCCCATGACAGCATCGTGAACATGTAGCCGTCGGCGACCGAAAACTGCTTGCCCATCAGGTAGTCTTTGCCGGCCAACTCGCCGTCGACGTACTTGAACTTGCCCATCGCACGGTCCTTGAAGAAGGCCTTGGCGTCATCTGACAGCGCCGGGGCGAACTGCGGACCGAGGTTCTTGTGCAGCTCGCTGTTGATATAGGTGAGCCAGGCCTGCAGCTTATAGCGATCGGCATGGTCGCGGCTGGGAGCCAGATTCTTGTCCGCGGCCTTGTCGGCGATCATCTGGACGATGACCGGCCCTTCGGTGATCAATTCGCCCGAATCGAGCGCCAGCGCCGGCACCTGGCCCTTCGGGTTGATCTTCAAAAAGTCGTCACCATTCTCCAGCTTCTTGGCGCGCAGGTCGACTTTGACGAGGTCATAGGGCAGACCGGCCTCGAGAAGCGCGATATGGGGGGATAGCGAGCAGGCGCCTGGGGAATAATACAATTTCATCGGCTTTTCCTTCCCTCGTAATTGATTGACGGGCTGACTAAATGCATCTGCATGAAATAGTCAAGATTGATGCAGCTGCATTTAGTGCGGTACACTGACCTGTGACAGATATGGACCGTGGCATGAAACGCAAACCATCGACCGAGGCGACCGCCGCCTGGATCCGCCTGATGCGGGTGCAGAGCCGGGTGCTCGATGCCGTCGAGCAGGATCTGAAGAAGGCGGGCTTTCCGCCGCTGGCCTGGTATGACGCGCTGCTGGAACTGTCGCGCGCGCCGTCCGGCGAGATGCGCCCGGTGGAACTGGAAAAGCAGATGCTGATCCCGCAATACTCCACCTCGCGGCTGATCGACCGGCTGGTCGACGAGGGGCTGGCGGCGCGGCGCGAATGCAAGATCGACAAGCGCGGCCAGTTCGTCGAGATCACCGAGGCCGGGCGCGAGCTGCAGAAGAAAATGTGGAGCGCCTATTCGGCGGCGATCGAAAAGCATGTCGGCTCCAAATTGTCCGATGCCGACGCCATGAAGCTTTGCGGTCTGCTCGACCGGCTGGGCTGCTCCTGCTCCGACGTCAAGGCAGGCCGCCGCCCGCGACGGCGTGCCGGCGCGATGACCGCCCTGATACTTTTTCGTTGTTGCGGACGATGCCGTCCGCATTCCCTCGGCCACACGGCGCTTTCGGTCGAATCGCCAGACATCCGGATTTTTTCATGGCGCGTGACCAGATCGATATGACACCGCTGCAATCGCGCGACGAACTCGTCGCGTGGTTCGAGGCGGGCAGCAAGCCGGTGTCCGAATTCCGCATCGGCACCGAACACGAGAAGACCCCGTTCACGCTGGAGGGCCGCCAGCCCGTGCCGTACGAAGGCGCGCGCGGCATCGGCGCGCTGCTCGAAGGCATGCAGCTTCTGCTCGGCTGGGAGCCGATCATGGAGCGCGGCAACATCATCGGCCTCTACGACGTCACCGGCGGCGGCGCGATTTCGCTGGAGCCGGGCGGCCAGTTCGAATTGTCGGGCGCGCCGCTCGAGACCGTGCATCAGACCGCAGGCCGAACTGATGGCGCATCTGGCGCAGGTGCGCGAGATCGCAACGCCCTTGGGCATCGGCTTTCTCGGGCTCGGCATGACGCCGTCCTGGTCGCGGTCGCAGATCCCGGTGATGCCCAAGGGCCGCTACAAGATCATGACCAACTACATGCCGAAGGTCGGCCAGTACGGCATCGACATGATGTACCGGACCTGCACGGTGCAGACCAATCTCGACTTCTCCTCCGAAGCCGACATGGTCAAGAAGCTGCGGGTCTCGCTGGCGCTGCAGCCGATCGCGACCGCTTTGTTCGCCAATTCGCCGTTCACCGAAGGCAAGCCCAACGGCTACCTCACGTTCCGCTCCGAGATCTGGCGCGACACCGACAACGCGCGCTCCGGCATGCTGCCGTGGGCGTTCGAGGACGGCATGGGGTTCGAGCGCTATGTCGACTACGCGCTCGACGTTCCCATGTATTTCGTCAAGCGCGGCGACAACTATATCGACGTCGCCGGCTCCTCGTTCCGCGCCTTCTTCGAGGGCCGCAACAACTCGCTGCCCGGCGAGCGCCCGACGCTGTCGGACTGGGCCAATCATCTGTCGACGATTTTTCCGGAAGTGCGGCTGAAGCGCTATCTGGAAATGCGCGGCGCCGACGGCGTGCCGTGGGGCCGGCTGCCGGCGCTGCCGGCGTTCTGGGTCGGGCTGTTGTATGACGACGAAAGCCTGAACGCGGCCTGGGACCTGGTCAGCCACTGGACCGCGCAGGAGCGCCAGGCGTTGCGCGACGACGTGCCGCGCTTCGGCTTCAAGGCGCGGATCCGGGACCGCTATCTGTTCGAGATCGCCCGGGAGTGCCTGACGTTGTCCCATGCCGGCCTGCGGCGGCGTGGCCGTATCGATCAACTCGGCCGCGACGAGAGCCGCTACCTCGAACCGCTGGAGCACATCCTGGAAGCGGGCCGGACGCCGGCGGAAGAGATGCTGGACAAGTTCAACGGCCCGTGGGGCGGTTCCGTCGAACCCGCCTATCAGGAATACGCGTTCTGATTGAAGGGCTTGCCTGATTGTTGGGCCGTTCATCCACCGTACAGGTTGATGGCGCTCAAATGGCAGCCCGATCAAATGGCGGGGGTGGGAAGGCTTTGCCGTCCCGCGCCGCAAACGCGTACTCGAAAGCAACCCGCAAATGGGGACTGGTCGCCTGCTCAGGGCGTGTCTGGTGATGCTCGCCTTTCTGGCGGCGGCCGCATCCGTGCGCCCGGCGCTGGCGCAGGCCAATTTCGACCGGCCCGGCGGCGACTATCTCAGCGCGCCCGTGATCTCGGGCGATCCGGCCGAATGCGCGCTGGTGTGCGAGCGCGACCGCCGCTGCCGCGCCTGGACCTTCAGCTATCCGACCGACCTCGTCAATCGCGCGGTGTGCTGGCTCAAGAGCAACGTGCCGGCGCGGGTGCAGAGCGATTGCTGCGTCTCCGGCGTGCGCGGCGCCGGCGTGCTCGAACGGCGCAACGACGCCGTCGAAACCTCGATCGACCGCTTCGGCGGCGACTACAAGAGCTTCGACCTCAAGAGCAGCGACGGCGACGACGCCTGCAAGGCCGCCTGCGCCGCCGACAACAAATGCCGCGCCTGGACCTATGCGCGGCCGGGCTATGCCGGCAAGGAAGCGCAGTGCTTTTTGAAGAAGGACATCAAGCCGCCGCGACGGAAGGCGGGGTTTACGTCGGGGGTGGTGAGGTAGGGGCGTGTGTAAGGCCGTCCGTCATACACCGCCGTCGTCCCGGCCTTGAGCCGGGACCCATAACCACCGAACGCAGTTGTTTTAAAATGGCGTCTGCCATTCTGCCTCATCGATAGGACAACGCGGTATGGGTCCCGGCTCAAGGCCGGGACGACGGGGATGGCTGACGATGGCATCCGCCGGCAAGCACCGTGATCTCCGGCCACAGCCCTTTCCATCGTGCAGCCTTCGCCGGTGATGAATTTGGTCTTTGTTCATTGGCACACTGCCGTAGGGTGGGCAGAGGAGCGCAAGCGACGTGCCCACCATCCATCAACGAGCAAGCCGCAAGATGGTGGGCACGTCGCTTGCGCGCCTTTGCCCACCCTACATTCGCGTCACTGCACGGATGTAAAAAACCGCGCCAGGCGAAAACCCGACAGCCACGTCCACACCGGCTGGCTGCGCATGCCGAGATCCCAGGAGCCGACCACGGCGTCCGCCCGGCCGATCAGATTGTCGATCGGCAGCAGGCCGACACCGCCGTCGCGCACCGCGACGCGGCTGTCGGCGGAATTGTCCCTGTTGTCGCCGAGCACGAACAGGTTTCCCGGCGGCACCGTCACCTCGGGCGTGTTGTCGAGCCGGCCATTGTCGCGCATCTTGAAGATCGCGTGGCTGATGCCGTTCGGCAGCGTCTCGACGAAGCGATAGGCGCGCTCGGTGTTGCCGCGCTCGTCTTCCGCCGTGCCCATGCCGTCCGGCTTCAACGCGGCGGCGTGGTCGTTGACGAAGAGCTGGCCCTGCCGCAACTGGATGCGGTCGCCCGGCAATCCCACCACGCGCTTGACCCAGGCCTGCGAGCGGTCGCCCGGCCAGCGGAACACGACGACGTCGCCGCGCTTGGGCGTATCGCCGAACAGGCGGCCGGTTTCGGGCAGCGTGATCTGGATCGGCAGCGACGCCGCGCCGTAGCCGTACGGGAATTTCGACGCCACCAGCGCGTCGCCGATCAGAAGCGTCGGCTCCATCGAGCCGGACGGCACGTAAAACGGCTCGGCGATCGCGCCCTTGGCGACGAACACCACGGCCACGATCGCGGCCAGCTGCACGGCCTGCGCGCGCCAGCTCGAAGGCTTGCTCGCGCTGTCCTTCTGTGTCCGCCACTTTCCCGTCGCTCACTAGCCCGTTCCTCCGACCGTGATCTTTTCCATCCGCAGCGTCGGCTGGCCGACGCCGACCGGCACGCCCTGGCCGTTCTTGCCGCAGGTGCCGATGCCGCTGTCGAGCGCGAGGTCGTTGCCGACCATGGTGATGCGATGCAGGTCGGTCGGCCCGTTGCCGATCAGCATCGCGCCCTTCAAGGGCGCGCCGAGCTTGCCGTTCTCGATCTTGTAGGCCTCGGTGCACTGGAACACATATTTGCCCGAGGTGATGTCGACCTGGCCGCCGCCGAAATTGGCGGCATAGATGCCGTTCTTCACCGAGGCCAGAATTTCCGCGGGATCGCGCTGGCCGGCCAGCATGTAGGTGTTGGTCATGCGCGGCATCGGCACATGGGCGTAGCTCTGGCGGCGGCCGTTGCCGGTCGGCTTCATGTTCATCAGCCGCGCGTTCTGGCGGTCCTGCATGTAGCCGACCAGAATGCCGTCCTCGATCAGCACCGTGCGGTTGGTCGGCGTGCCCTCGTCGTCGATCGAAAGCGAACCGCGCCGCGAGGCCATGGTGCCGTCGTCGACGACGGTGACGCCCTTGGCCGCGACCTGCTTGCCCATCAGTCCTGCGAAGGCCGAGGTCTGCTTGCGGTTGAAATCGCCTTCGAGCCCGTGGCCGACCGCCTCATGCAGCATCACGCCGGGCCAGCCGGCGCCCAGCACCACGTCCATCTCGCCGGCGGGGGCGGGGACCGATTCCAGATTGACCAGCGCCTCGCGGATCGCGCCGTCGGCGGCCTCGCGCCACGCCTTGGTTTCGATGAAGCGCGCATAACCCTCGCGGCCGCCATAACCCTTGCTGCCGCTCTCCTGCCGGTCGCCCTGGCCGGCGACCACGGAAATATTGACCCGCACCAGCGGGCGGATGTCGCGATAGCTCTCGCCGTCGGGGCGCAGGATTTCGACCACCTGCCAGGTGGCGCTCAGGCTGATGGAGGCCTGCCGCACCCGCGGATCCTTGTCGCGCACATAGGCGTCGATCTCGGCCAGCAGTTTTACCTTGGTCTCGAAGCCCGGCGCCTCCAGCGGATTGTCGTCGCCATAGAGCCGCACATTGGTATGCGCCGGCGCCGCGGCAAAATGGCCGCTGTAGCCGCCGCGCACCGCCGCCACCGCATCCGCCGCGCGGATCAGCGCCGGCAGCGACACGTCGGAAGAATGCGCATAGCCGACCGCGTCGTCCTTCACCGCGCGCAGGCCGAACCCCTGCGAGGTGTCATAGGTCGCCTGCTTCAGCCGGCCGTTATCGAAACCCCAGCGCTTCGGTCTGGCCATACTCCAGAAACAGCTCGCCATCGTCGGCCCCCGCCAGCCCCCGTGTGATCTCGCGACGAACGGCATCGCGGTCGAGATTGGCGCGGTCGAGAAGGGAGGTTGTGGCGGGATTTGTCATCGGTCAGTCCGTTCTGCAGGAATTCGGTTCAAGATAATGGTTTCCGGGCCGTTCCGCGAGGGGCGACGTGCCACAACGGCCGACACGATGCCGTCAAGGTCGATCACGTCTGCGAAAGCAGGAGGGTGGGCGGTGCTGTTCCGGCGCGGGAATTCGTGCTACTTTGCGGAATGGACTACCAACAGATCATCTCCATCGAACCAGGCAAGCGGGGCGGTCGCCCGTGCATCCGCCATATGCGGATCGCCGTGGCGGATGTTCTGGGCTGGCTCGCGGCGGGCCGCACCCATCAGCAAATTCTCGATGATTTTCCGGAATTGACCGAGGACGACATTCGAGCCTGCCTGGCGTATGCGGCCGACCGTGAAAGGCGACTGGTCACCGCGCCGATATGAAATTGCTGTTCGACCAGAACCTCAGCTTCAAACTATGCGGGTTGATCGCTGACACGTTTCCGGAGTCGAGCCATGTGGGCGTTTCGGGTCTGTCGGAAGCCGGTGATCGCGAAGTCTGGGATTATGCCAAAGCCAACGGGTTCGCGATCGTTTCTCAGGACGCTGACTTCGCCGAAATGGCGACCTTGTTGGGTTCGCCGCCAAAAGTGATCTGGTTACGGGTTGGAAACCAATCGACCGAGGTCATTTCAGCCCTGCTTCGACATCACGCCGAACTCATCTTGGCGTTCGGGGAGGACACTGGCGTGGCTTGTCTGGAAATCTATTAGTTCAACAAGCATCGCTGCCCCTCACGGCAACTTGTCATACCCTTCCCCCAGCCCATTCAGGCTGAGCGGAAACCCGATTCCCTCTTCCGGCGTCTCGAAAATAATAAACGTCGCCGTCTTCGCCCCCCGGAGCTGCCCGAGCAGCTTCTCGTCCATGACCACCTCGGCCACGCAGCCGTTCGGCAGGCAGCGCACGAACCCGGCCCGTCCCACATCCTGATTGTCCAGCTTCAGCCCGAGCCCGGACGGCAGCAGCACGCCCAAGGGCGCCACCACCCGCATCAGCTTGCTCTTCTGGTCGGCGGTCTTCAGCACGATCACGGTCAGGCCGGCGTTGGAGCGGTCTTCGGCTACCACGCTCTGGATCAGGGCGCATTGCTCGCCCTGGGCGCCGGGCGGGGTGTCGCAGCGGATCTGCCAGTCGCCGTGGACCGAGCGCACGGCGCCTTGCGCGCTGGCGGTCTGGGTCAGGGCCAGCATGAGGGCTGCGGCGAGCGGGCCGGCGAGCCAGCGGGCCGGTTCCCAGCCATATCTTGCCTGATGTTTCGATCTTGCCTGATGTTTCGAGCGCCCCATCTGGGTCGATCCTCTTATCGATTTCCGGCGGCGCCGGGGACATTTCCCGGGCTCGGCCGCCAAGCCTGCATTGTAATTGGACTTATCCGGACTGATACGCAATGACGGCGCCTTGAAGGCGGTCCGCGGCCAATCCACGCGGTCCGGCCCGGCCCTCAAGCCTCCACCGAATCAGGCCGCCCGGGGCCGCTGCACCTGTGCCTACATCCGGCAATCGGGCTGTCAAGCGCGTAAGGCCCCGCCATGCGGCCGGGACTGCCTGATTTGCCGGGAAAATCCGTCATATGGCGAATAGCAGGTGACGCATGGCTTTGTGCCTTACTACTGCATTGCGAGCGCCTTGGAATTATGGTTTGAGAGGCTGGATTTCGACGCGTTCTAACGATCTGGCCCGCGTACTTTTGAAGCTGGACTTCCAAAGTACCCCCGCAGGCCGTTTGTGAGGGCGGATCGTGCGGCATTTTTCGCCCTTCGGCGAAAGTGCCTCGGGGACTTATTCAAGGGAGCGCGAGCGGCATGAAGATGTCGAATGGCCAGATGGGCCGTCGGTTGCTGGGGTTGATGGTAGCGGGCATGGCGCTCGCCGCCGGCGGGGCGGCTTTTGGGGATCAGCCCAGGCCGTGGGAAATCACGCTGCAGGACGCCGCCACCCCGGTGATGGAAAACATCATCAGCTTCCATACTCTGCTGGTTTGGATCATCACGATCATCACTCTGTTCGTGCTGGCGCTGCTGGTCATCGTGGTGGTGAAGTTCAACGCCAAGGCCAATCCGGTCCCCTCCAAGACCACCCACAACACCCTGATCGAGGTGGCCTGGACGCTGATCCCGGTGCTGATCCTGGTCGCCATCGCGGTGCCGTCGTTCCGCCTGCTGTTCCAGCAGCTCGACCTTCCCAAGGCCGATCTCACGGTAAAGGCCACCGGCAAGCAGTGGTACTGGAGCTACTCCTATCCCGATAACGGCAAGTTCGAGTTCGATTCGCTGATGGCGGCCGACAAGCAGCCCCGCCTGCTCGGCGTCGACAACGAGATGGTGGTGCCGGTCAACAAGGTGATCCGGGTCCAGACCACCGGCGCCGACGTCATCCACGCGTTCGCGGTGCCTTCGTTCGGCATCAAGATCGACTCGATCCCCGGCCGCCTGAACGAGACCTGGTTCAAGGCCACCAAGACCGGCATGTATTACGGCCAGTGCTCCGAGCTCTGCGGCAAGGACCACGCCTTCATGCCGATCGCGGTCAGGGTCGTCTCCGATCAGGAATTCGCGTCCTGGGTCGAGGCGGCGAAGAAGAAATTTGCGACCAATCCGGCGAACACGTTCGCCGCGGCCGGCGGTCAGGCCGCGCAGTAAGGCGCGGCCGGGCGACAAGCGCAACGGACAAGGGCGACGGGACCTGAAAAGGTCCGAAAAGGGACTGCAAGGCAGGATTTCAAAATGGCAACGACCGCAGCGACACACCACGATCACGCCCATGACGATCATGCGCATGCCAATCCGACCGGATGGCGGCGCTGGGTCTATTCGACGAACCATAAGGACATCGGCACGATGTACCTTATCTTCGCGATTTTCGCGGGCTGCATCGGTGCGGCGATGTCGATCGCGATCCGCGTCGAGCTGATGTACCCCGGCGTGCAGTTCTTTCACGAATCCCACACCTATAATGTGTTCGTGACCTCGCACGGCCTGATCATGATCTTCTTCATGGTGATGCCGGCGATGATCGGCGGCTTCGGCAACTGGTTCGTGCCGCTGATGATCGGCGCGCCCGACATGGCGTTCCCGCGCATGAACAACATCTCGTTCTGGCTGCTGCCGGCCTCGTTCGCGCTGCTGTTGATGTCGACCTTCGTGGAGGGTGAGCCGGGCGCCAACGGCGTCGGCGCGGGCTGGACCATGTACGCGCCGCTGTCGACCTCGGGTCATCCGGGACCGGCGGTGGATTTCGCGATCCTGTCGCTGCATCTGGCCGGCGCCTCGTCGATCCTCGGCGCCATCAACTTCATCACCACGATCTTCAACATGCGCGCGCCGGGCATGACCCTGCACAAGATGCCGCTGTTCGTCTGGTCGATCCTGGTGACGGTGTTCCTGCTCCTGCTGTCGCTGCCGGTGCTCGCCGGCGCCATCACCATGCTGCTGACCGACCGCAACTTCGGCACCACCTTCTTCGCCGCTGACGGCGGCGGCGATCCGCTGCTGTTCCAGCATCTGTTCTGGTTCTTCGGCCACCCCGAAGTGTACATCCTGATCCTGCCCGCGTTCGGCATGATCAGCCAGATCGTCTCCACCTTCTCGAAGAAGCCCGTGTTCGGCTATCTCGGTATGGCCTACGCCATGGTCGCGATCGGCGGCATCGGCTTCGTGGTGTGGGCGCACCACATGTACACGGTCGGCATGTCGTCGGCGACGCAGGCCTATTTCGTCGCCGCCACCATGGTGATCGCGGTGCCGACCGGCGTGAAGATCTTCTCCTGGATCGCCACGATGTGGGGCGGCTCGATCGAGTTCAAGACGCCGATGCTGTGGGCGATCGGTTTCATCTTCCTGTTCACGCTCGGCGGCGTCACCGGCGTCGTGCTGGCGAACGCGGGCGTCGACCGCGTGCTGCAGGAAACCTATTACGTGGTCGCGCACTTCCACTACGTGCTGTCGCTCGGTGCCGTGTTCGGTATCTTCGCCGGCTGGTACTACTGGTTCCCGAAGATGTCGGGCTACATGTACTCGGAGTTCATCGGCAAGCTGCACTTCTGGATCACCTTCATCGGCGTCAACCTGGTGTTCTTCCCGCAGCACTTCCTCGGCCTGTCGGGCATGCCGCGCCGCTATGTCGACTATCCGGATGCGTTCGCCGGCTGGAATCTGGTGTCGTCGCTCGGTTCCTACATTTCGGGCTTCGGCGTGCTGATCTTCCTGTGGGGCGTGATCGACGCCTTCGCGAAGAAGCGGGTCGCCGAGGCCAATCCGTGGGGCGCCGGCGCCACCACGCTGGAATGGACGCTGCCGTCGCCGCCGCCCTTCCACCAGTTCGAAGTGCTGCCGCGCGTCCAGTAACGCCACTTCGCGGCGCGCAAATCTTGCGCGCCGCGGCTTTCGTGAAGCGAGATCAATCTTGTCGGTAGTCGATCACAACACCATCGATGCTCTCCCCCGGATTTCCGAGGCGGAGGTCGGTGATTACCTCGCGCTGCTGAAGCCGCGGGTGATGTCGCTCGTGATCTTCACAGCACTTGTCGGCCTCGTGATCGCGCCCGGCCACATCCATCCGGTGCTGGCGTTCACCGCCATCCTCTGTATCGCGGTCGGGGCCGGCGCCTCGGGTGCGATGAACATGGCCTATGAAGGCGACATCGACGCGCTGATGTCGCGCACCGCCAACCGGCCGGTCCCGCGCGGACGCATCACCTCGGGCGAGGCGATGGCGTTCGGCCTGATCCTGGCGTTCTTCTCGGTGCTGACGCTCGGCATTCTCGTCAATTTGCTGGCCGGGGCGCTGCTGGCATTCACGATCTTCTTCTACGTGGTGATCTACACCATCGGGCTGAAGCGCTGGACCGCGCAGAACATCGTGATCGGCGGCGCCGCGGGTGCATTGCCGCCCGTCGTGGCGTGGGCTGCCGCCACCGGCTCGCTGTCGATGGAGCCGCTGCTGCTGTTCCTGATCATCTTCTTCTGGACGCCGCCGCATTTCTGGGCGCTGGCGCTGTTTCGTTCCGACGACTATGCCCGCGCCGGCGTGCCGATGCTGCCGGTCGTGGCCGGGCCCGACGCGACGCGGCTGCAGATCCTGCTCTATACGATCGTGCTGGTCGCGGTCGCCGCCGCGCCCTGGCCGCTCGGCTATTTCGACGCGGTCTACGGCGTGATCTCGCTGGTGCTCGGCGCCGGCATGATGTGGCTGGCCATCGAGGTCTACCGCCACCGCGAGGGCAAGCTGGCCGCACGCGCGACGCGCCGGCTGTTCGCCTTCTCGATCCTTTATCTGTTCGCGCTGTTTGCGACCCTTCTGCTCGAGGTCGTGGTTCGCGCGGCCATCGCGCCTTCTGTTCGGGTAGGGGGCGCATGGCGAACGCATGGACGAGAATCGGATGCCAGATGGAATCGTCCTCACCGAGGCGCAGAAAAGAAGCCGCCGCCAGCGCTCGATCGCCATCGCGCTCGCGCTCGGCGTCCTCGTCGTGCTGTTTTTCGCGGTCACCCTGGTCAAGGGGCCGGCCGTTCTCGTCCGGCCCATGTAGTTCTGAGACGTAACCGAGATGGAAAACCAACCGCAGGGGCGTGAAGGAGTGACGGAGGGCGGCAAGGCCGCTTCGCGCCGCACGCTGACGCGCGATGCGATGGTCGCCTCGATCTGCGGTTTCGTCGTGGTGTTGATGGTCGGCGCGTCCTATGCCGCCGTACCGTTCTACGACTGGTTCTGCCGCGCCACCGGCTTCAACGGCACCACGCAGGTCGCGACCGCAGCGCCGTCGGACGCGCCGCTGGCGCGCAAGATTTCTGTGCGGTTCGACGCCAATGTCGGCCCCGGCCTGCCCTGGAAGTTCGAGCCCGAGCAGAACGAGATCGAGGTCCGGATCGGCGAAGTCGTCACCGTGTTCTACACCGTGACCAACCAGGCCGCGCGCACCACCGCAGGCGTCGCCGCCTACAACGTCGCGCCGCTCACCGTCGGTGCCTATTTCCAGAAGATCAACTGCTTCTGCTTCAACGAACAGATCATGGGCCCGGGCGAGAAGCGCGAGATGCCCGTGGTGTTCTACGTCGATCCCGCAGCTTGCCAAGGACAGCGAGAACGACGGGCTGAACACCATCACGCTGTCCTACACCTTCTACCCCGTGCGCGAGACCACGCCGAAGCCGCTCGCGGCCGGCGAAGCCGACAAGCGCAAGGGAAACCTGTGACTTCAGCGAATTCCGCGTAAGCGGAATTTCGCAATATGTTGAGACGAATATGTGCCGAAGGGAACGGCACACCTAACGGAGAGACCGCAATGGCTACGGCGCACGCGAAGCAGCACGACTACCACCTCGTCGATCCGAGCCCGTGGCCGGTGGTCGGCTCGATCTCGGCCTTCATCATGGCGGTGGGTGCGATCACCTGGATGCATCACATGACCGCCGCGGCCCCGGTCATCTTCGGCATCGGCACCATCGGCGTGCTCTACACCATGGCGAGCTGGTGGGGCGACGTGATCCGCGAAGCCCAGTACAAGGGCGACCACACCCGCGTGGTGCAGATCAGCCACCGCTACGGCATGATCCTGTTCATCGCCTCCGAAGTGATGTTCTTCGTCGCCTGGTTCTGGGCCTTCTTCAATTCCGCGCTGTTCCCGGCAGATGCCATCCACGCCACCCGCGACGCCGTGTTCGGCTGCGGTCCGGGAACGGCGATGGGCGCCTGCAGCGTGCCGGGCACCTGGCCGCCGAAGGGCATCGAGACCTTCGACCCCTGGCACCTGCCGCTGCTCAACACGCTCTTGCTGCTGACCTCGGGCACCACGGTCACCTGGGCGCATCACGCACTGCTCGAGAACGACCGCCAGGGCCTGAAATACGGCCTGATCCTCACCGTGCTGCTCGGCGCCGCCTTCACCTGCGTGCAGGCCTATGAGTACGCCCACGCCACCTTCCACTTCTCCGGCAACGTCTACGGCGCGACCTTCTTCATGGCGACCGGCTTCCACGGCTTCCACGTGCTGGTCGGCACCGTGTTCCTGCTGGTCTGCCTGATCCGCACCTATGCCGGTCACTTCACACCGACCCAGCACCTCGGCTTCGAATTCGCTGCCTGGTACTGGCACTTCGTCGACGTGGTGTGGCTGTTCCTGTTCATCTGCATCTACGTCTGGTTCCGCGGCGCCGGGGCCGTCGCCGGCGGGCACTGATACGGGATCGATGTGCTACAAGGGGGCGGCCGGAAGGACCGCCCCTTTTTCGTTTACCCTTCTCCCCTTGTGGGAGAAGGTGGCGCGAAGCGCCGGATGAGGGGTTCTTTCCGCGGAGACAGACCCCTCACCCGTCTCGAATGAGCTTCCGCTCATTCGATCCACCCTCTCCCACAAGGGGAGAGGGGAAGGAACGAGTATGACGCCTGACCAATCACCTACCGTCACCCAGAGCGCGCTGCGCGGCATCGCCTGCCGCTGCCCGCGCTGCGGCAAGGGCAAGCTCTATGCGGGCTTCCTCGATCTGCGTCCGAATTGCGAGGCGTGCGGGCTCGACTATGCCTTCATCGATGCCGGCGACGGGCCTGCGATCTTCATCATCATGCTGGCGGGCGCCATCGTCGTCACCGCGGCGCTGATCGTCGAAATCAAGTACCAGCCGCCGTTCTGGCTGCATGCGGCGCTGTGGCTGCCGCTGATCCTGGCGACCACGCTGCTGCCGCTGCGCTCGATGAAATCGCTGTTGATCGCGCTGCAGTTTCATCACAAGGCGGCGCCCGGCCGGCTGATCGACCGCGAGCCGAAATGACCGGTGTTTCGTCACGGCGGCCGGCGGTTACCGGTTTTGCGATCTTTACGCTGCTGATGGTGATGGCCTTCACCGGCCTCGGGATCTGGCAATTGCAGCGCCGGGTCGACAAGCATGCGCTGATCGCGATGCTGAACGAGCGGCTCGCGGCTGCGCCCGGAGCGTTACCGTCGCCGCCGGAATGGTCTTCGATGACGCCGGCCAAAGACGAATTCCGCCGCGTCAGCTTCACCGCGACCTACGCGCCGGTGCCGGATGCGATGGTCTATAGCTCCGGCTCCGCGGTGCGTGTCGACGTTTCCGGCCCCGGCACCTGGGCGTTCCTTCCGGCGCAACTCGCCGACGGCAACACGGTCGTGGTCAACGCCGGCTTCGTCCAGAACACGATGCAGGATCGCAACCAGCAGGATCGCGCCGTCGGCCGACTGATCACGGGCGACCCTGTCGAACTCACCGGCTATGTCCGGTTTCCCGAAAGCGCCGGCACGCTGACGCCGCCGGAGAACACCGCCAAGCGGCTCTGGTTCACCCGCGATCATATCGCGATGGCGCGCGCGCTGGGCTGGGGCGAAGCCCGCAAGGCCATAGCACCGTTCTACGTCGATCTGGAAACGCCCGTGCCTGACAGCGGCATTCCAAAGCCCGGCCCGCTCTCGGTGCATCTGAAGGACGATCATCTGCAATACGCCATCACGTGGTTTACGCTGGCATTCGCTGTCGTCGATCGCCTTCGGCGTGTGGTGGCGCGCCCAGCGCCGCGCCTGAGTTTACGAGGCCTTTCCCCGTATTCAACCGGATGGTTGCCGGAACCTTTGTTCCCCACAATCGTTGCAGTTCCAACCTGCGTACCGGGCAACAGGCCGTTCAGTGTCCATTCACGACGATCGCCATACTCCACCAGCCGCGTCCGCGCGCGGGACGACGTATATTGGCGTGGATGGGATTGCGGGTTTGGCCGACGATTTCGATCAGGTTGCGTTGGTGGTCGACTGGCTCGACGCGTGCCGGAATCGCGACCTTGCCGCTTTGCTCGACCTTTATGCCGACGACGCGAAGCTCGAATGCCAGTGCGGCGAGACCGAGGTCGGCCAGGGCCGTGCCGAACTCGAATCCTACTGGCGACCACGCCTCAAGGTGCTCGCCCCGACCGCTTTTGGGCTGGAGGAAATCACGCCGGCCGCCGGGAGCGTCGTGCTCGACTATCTGAGTTACGAAGGAAAGCCTGTCCGCATCGCATTCAGCTTTACGCGCGACGGCAAGATCCAGCGCACCTCCTGCGCGCCCACGGGACAGATGCAGCGCGAGCCGGCCGCCGGCGTTGCGGGTCAGGCGGACTGACCGCCATCTTCTTCTGTACCCCGCGCGCGCGATGCGGCATCGCTCAGCGGAAGCCGGCAACGCACGCAGGTGCGGCCTTCCTCACGCAACAATTCGAGCGTTCCGCTCAGTGCCCGCGCCCGCTCCAGCATTCCCGTCAATCCCCGGCCGAAAATCTGATCGGCGGCAAAACCGATGCCGTCGTCGGATATTTCCACGACCGCCTCGCGGTCGTTGACGTCTGCCGTCACGTGCATCGCTTTCGCGTTGGCGTGACGAAGCACGTTGGTGACCGCCTCCTGGATGACGCGGTAGATCGTCTGCGACAGCAGGCCGTCGACCCCGTTCAGACCGGCGCCGATCTGCGACGTGACTTTGAGGTCGGGCGCCTGCGCTTTTGCGTTCTGCAGCAGCGTCAGAATGCTGCGCTCCAGGCCCAGCTCCTGGATGTAGAGCGGCCGCAGCCGGTCGAGGATGCGGCGGTTCGCCTGCTGCAGTGTTTCGACCGACTGCAAGATGCCCTCGGCGGCGCCCTTTGACTTGGCCTGGCCGGACGGGATTGATTCCAGCAGCGCTACCGTGTTGGCGCGGATGCCGAACAGCAGCGGTCCGAGTTCGTCATGGAGCTCGCGCGCCATATCCTGCCGCTCGTCGTCCTGCAACGACACGATCTGTCGCAACAATCTACGGTTGTCTTGGCTGAGACGATTGAGGGTGCGGGCGAGCTCGTTGGCTTCCTGCGCGCTCTTGCGAATCTCGGGCGGGCCGGCGGGAGCAATCGGCTGTTCGTATTCGCCCGACCGCATGCGCGTCAGGCCGTCGCCCAGGTCTTGCAGCGGCTGCAGCGCGGAGCGCGCGGTGAAATGGGCGATGGCACCGGTCAACAGCATCAGGCCGATTGCTGAGCAGGCGATCGCGAGAAACCCGATCCACTTCTCGTAGACGTCGGCGGACATGTCGGGCGCGACGACGATGTCGCCGACCTGCTTTCCTCCGATCTCGACGGGGAAGGCGGTTTTGAATTCGGGCAGGACGAGGAGGCGGACGAACCAGTCGGGCACCGTGCCAAGCGGAGTCTGCACCTCGGGCAGGCGATCATCGAGGCTGCTCCCAAGGCGTCGAAAGCGAATTCCTTCGGAAGTGCCGAGCGACTGCACAAACGCGTCCAGCGTCGCTTGCGGATTATGAGAGGCTTGAAGCGCGCCGTTGAGCGCAGCCGCGACAGCCTTGGCCGAACGTGCGGCTGGTTCGGTTTCCTCTATAAGTTGCGACGTGGCAAAGATCTGCAGCGAGGCGCCGCCGGCGAGCAGCGCGACTGCGAACACCAGACCGAGCGGCAGCAGCAACCGCGCGCGCAGAGAAAGTCTTTCCCATATCTGAATCAATATAACCCCTCGCAACCCAAGATTTCTCTTTTAAAAAATCGCCAACGGCCTATTTAATCCCGAAGGGGATGGGTGGATGCAGAATATTACCAGATCGACAACTAAGGTGTTGATCGTCGACGATCATCCGGTGGTCCTGTCGGGTTGCAGGTCGCTGTTTGCGTCAGACAATACAGTGCGTATCGACGAGGCCACCGATGCCAAATCCGGCCACCGCGCCTACGTGGCGAGGCGGCCCGACGTCACGGTGATCGATATCAAGCTTCCGGATGTCTCCGGTTTCGAGCTGATGCGTCGCATCCGCAAGGACGATCCGGACGCCCGGATCGTCATGTTCAGCATGAACGACGATCCGGCGTTCGTGGTGCGCGCTATCGAGATGGGCGCGCAGGGCTATGTCTCGAAGAGCGACGATCCCAGGATGCTGGTGAAGGCGGTGCGCAAGGTGGCCGCCGGCGACAATTTCATTTCACCGCAACTGGCGGAGGCGGTGACGTTCTCAGGCGCGTCGATCAAGGCCAATCCGGCGTCGCAGATGACGGCGCGGGAGCTGGAAATCCTGCGGCTGCTCGGCCGTGGCGACAAGATCGTCGAGGTCGCCGATGCGCTGGAGATTTCCTACAAGACGGTCGCCAACACCACCTCGCTGCTCAAGCAGAAGCTCGGCGCCAAGAATCATTCGGATCTGATCCGGATCGCGGTGGAGATGGAGCTGGGCTGAACGCGCTTGTGTTCGGTGCCCGTGCTTGCGGCGCTCGCTGCCCGCTGAACCGGCCGCGCCTGTTGGCGCGACCCGTTCGCATCGCTGCCCTTCGCGTTCGTCCGGGCAATGGGATGACGAACGCGAATTCAGCGAAAACCTGTCGGTGATGGCTTATCGGTAATGGCGGTGCTTGTGATGACCGCGGCCCCGGTACCACCCGTAGTGGTGACCGCGTCCCCGATGCATGTGACCGTGGCCGTGGCCACGCCCATGCTTGACCTGGACGACGGAGCCGTCATCTGCGGCCATCGGGGCCATGCCCAGCCTGGCGGACGCGGATACGGTCATGGCCAGCGAAGCAATCAAGGCGGCTCCAATCAGGGCGATTCGTCTCATCAAATTTCCTCCCGTTCGCGTGATTGCGACGTCATGCACAAGCGTGCCGGAGAACGTTTGTTCCGTTCTGCGGGAAGGAATAATGGGCGTGGACACGCCGGGCGCTTGCAGTTTGCGCCGCATCATGCCGGGGCCGAAATTTCACAGTGTAGTTTTCGGGAAAAATAGGCAATGTGCGCTCTCGCTGGCTGATGGCGGGGAGGAACAAATGGCTGACCGGGATATCGTGGAGATCGCCTGCGCTCGGGCGTGGGGCGCATATTGTCTGATCAACCGCGGCGTCGATGAGAATGATGCGCGCAGGGAACAGCTGCATCGCTTCATCGGCGAGCGTTGGGAGGCGGGCGCCCGGGAGACGGAGCAGCTGGCGGTCGAAGGCCTCAAATATCTCAAGACGCTAGATGGATCGCTGACCGGTTAGGCGGAGTACGATGGTCGCCGACGTAAAATAGATCGGGAAAAAGAGGAAATAATCGCGGCGCTGCGAACCGGCCTCGCAAAGGCCGGCGTGGGCGCGCGGTGCGCTTTCGTTCATGATCGCCAATGGCTTCCTGCCACATCCCACATGTTCGCAGCGCCCGGTCCCGCATGGCGGGAATATGGCGGTGGATGAAAATTGTTCGTTCAGGCGAGCGCTCCAATCGGCGCAGAAACGCGCTAGAGTGGTGACATGGAAAATGTCACGCGCCCCCTGCCGTTCTCGGCGTTCGAATGGCTGTTATCAGGGCGCTATTTGCGGGCGCGGCGCAAGGAAGGCTTCATCTCCGTCATCGCCGGCTTCTCGTTCCTCGGCATCATGCTCGGCGTGGCGACGCTGATCATCGTGATGGCCGTCATGAACGGTTTTCGCAAGGAATTGATCGACAAGATCGTCGGCATGAACGGCCATCTGGCGGTGCAGCCGCTGGAGTCGCCGCTGACCGACTGGCAGGACGTCGCGGGGCGCATCGTTCAGGTACCGGGCGTACGGCTTGCCGTTCCGGTGGTGGACGGTCCGGCGCTGGCCTCGTCGGCGCAAACCGCCTCCGGCGTGCTCATTCGCGGCATTCGCGCCGACGATCTGAACAAGCTCGCCTCGGTCGCAAGCAATATCCGGGACGGCTCGCTGGAGGCATTCGAGCAGGGCCAGGGCGTCGCCATCGGACGCCGGCTTGCCGAACAATTGGGCTTGCGCGCCGGCGACCCGATCACGCTGGTCGCGCCCGGCGAAAACCTGACGTCGAAGAACATCACGCCGCGCATGAAGCCTTACAAGGTTGCGGCGGTGTTCTCTACCGACATGTCGGAATATGATTCCGTGATGGTCTTCCTGCCGCTCGCCGAGGCGCAGGCCTATTTCAACCGCGTCAACGACGTCAGCGCGATCGAGATCTTCCTCGAAGCCAGGCCGGACCGGGTCGACGATTTTCGCAGGCCCGTGGCCGACGCCGCCGCGCGGCCGGTGTACCTGGTCGACTGGCGGCGGCGCACCTCGGCGTTTTTCGCCGCGCTCCAGGTCGAGCGCAACGTCATGTTCCTGATCCTGACCTTGATCGTGCTGGTCGCGGCGCTGAACATCGTTTCGGGCCTGATCATGCTGGTGAAGGACAAGGGCAGCGATATCGCCATCCTGCGCACCGTGGGCGCCTCGCGCGGCTCGATCATGCGGGTGTTCTTGATCGCCGGCGCCGCGATCGGCGTGGTCGGCACGCTGACCGGGCTTCTGGTCGGTATGCTCGTTTGCGTAAATATCGAATCGATCCGGCAATTTCTGTCCTGGGTCACCAATACCGAGCTGTTTCCGCCAAAACTCTATTTCCTGTCGAAAATGCCGGCGGAGATCGATGCTGGCGAGACGGCCGCCGTGGTGGCCATGGCGCTGACGTTGTCCTTCCTCGCGACGCTCTATCCCTCGTGGCGCGCGGCCCGGCTCGATCCGGTCGAGGCGTTTCGCTACGGCTAGCGGGAAGCTTTGGCGACCGCTCTGCCTGGTTTCTTTTTCTCCCCGCGCCATTTCCCCTTCGCCGCAAACGCTTTATGGTGGCCCTTGCTTCGCCCCGTGGCGAAATAAATTCATGATCGATATCAAAGGCTTGGCATAGGGCTTGCGCCTTTGGAGGGTGGTTTGACGCGCTATATTTCGACGCGGGGGGAGGCCCCCGTCCTGGGTTTCTGCGATGTGATGCTGACCGGGCTTGCCCGCGACGGCGGCCTTTACGTACCCGAGGTCTGGCCGCAGCTCTCCGCTGATACCATCGCCGGATTTTTCGGCCGGCCCTATTGGGAAGTCGCGGTCGACGTGATCAGGCCGTTCGTCGCGGGTGAAATCTCCGACGCCGATCTCGGCCGCATGGCGAACGAAGCCTACGCCACCTTCCGCCATCCCGCGGTGGTGCCGCTCGACCAGATCGGGCCCAATCAATTCGTGCTGGAGCTGTTTCACGGCCCGACGCTGGCGTTCAAGGACGTCGCGATGCAGCTGATTTCGCGGCTGATGGATCACGTGCTGGCCAAGCGCAACCAGCGCACCACCATCGTGGTCGCGACCTCGGGCGATACCGGCGGCGCCGCCGTCGATGCGTTCGCCGGCCTCGACAATGTCGATCTGGTCGTGCTGTTTCCGAACGGGCGGATTTCGGACGTGCAGCGGCGGATGATGACGACGGCGGGCGCGTCCAACGTGCATGCGCTGGCGGTCGAGGGCACCTTCGACGATTGCCAGGCGCTCGTGAAGGCGATGTTCAACAACCACGGCTTTCGCGACGCGGTCGCGCTGTCGGGCGTCAACTCGATCAACTGGGCGCGGATCGTGGCCCAGGTGGTGTACTACTTCACCTCGGCGGTGGCGCTCGGCGCGCCCGCGCGCGCCGTCGATTTCACCGTGCCGACCGGCAATTTCGGCGATATCTTTGCGGGCTATGTCGCCAAGAAAATGGGTCTGCCGGTGCGCTGGCTGCGCATCGCCTCCAACGTCAACGACATCCTGCCGCGCACGCTCAAGACCGGCATCTACGAGGTCCGGGAAGTTCACGCCTCCGCTTCGCCCTCGATGGACATCCAGATCTCCTCGAATTTCGAGCGGCTGCTGTTCGAGGCGGGCGGTCGCGATGCCGCCAGTGTCCGCCGGCTGATGGATTCGCTGAAGCAGTCCGGGCGCTTCGTGCTGCCGGACGCCATGCTGGCCGCGATCCGCGAGGAGTTCGACGCCGGCCGCGCCGACGAGACCGAGACGTCGGCCGCGATCCGCGCCGCCTGGCGCGAGGCCGGCGACCTCGTCGATCCCCATACCGCGGTCGCGCTGGCGGTAGCCGACCGCGACACCTCGGATTCGCGAATACCCAATATCGTGCTGTCGACCGCGCATCCCGCGAAATTCCCCGATGCGGTGGAAGCCGCCTGTGGCGTGCGGCCGCAACTGCCGGCCTGGCTCGACGGCCTCATGACCAAATCCGAACACATCACGGTGATGAAAAACGATTCAGCCGAAGTGGAGCAATTCGTGCGCTCGGTGAGCCGTGCCGCGAAGCAGGGAGTTGCCGGATGAGCGTTGACGTAACCAAGCTGCCGTCCGGCCTGACCGTCGTCACCGACACCATGCCGCATCTGGAAACCGCGGCGCTCGGCGTCTGGGCCGGCGTCGGCGGCCGTGACGAGAAGCCGAACGAGCACGGCATCTCGCATCTGCTCGAACACATGGCCTTCAAGGGCACGACGCGGCGCTCCTCGCGCGAGATCGTCGAGGAAATCGAGGCCGTCGGCGGCGATCTCAACGCCGGCACCTCGACCGAAACCACCGCCTATTATGCGCGGGTGATGAAGGCCGACGTGCCGCTGGCGCTCGACGTGCTGTCCGACATCCTGGCCAACCCGTCCTTCGTGCCCGACGAACTGGAGCGCGAGAAGAGCGTCATCGTGCAGGAAATCGGCGCGGCGCAGGATACGCCCGACGACGTCGTGTTCGAGCACCTCAACGAACTCTGCTTTCCCGACCAGCCGATGGGCCGTTCGCTGCTCGGCACCGCCAACACGCTGAAGGATTTCGATCGCGACATGCTGCGCGGCTATCTGTCGACGCATTACCGCGGCCCCGACATGGTGGTGGCCGCCGCCGGCGCGGTCGACCACAAGCGCGTGGTCGAGGAAGTGTCGCAGCGATTTGCCAGTTTCGACGCCACGCCGGCGCCGAAGCCGTCGCCTGCGATGTTCGGCAAGGGCGGCTCGCGCGTCGTGCATCGCGACCTCGAACAGGCGCATCTGACGCTGGCGCTCGAGGGCGTGCCGCAGACCGACCTGTCGCTGTTCTCGCTGCAGGTGTTCACCAACACGCTGGGCGGCGGGATGTCGTCGCGGCTGTTCCAGGAAGTGCGCGAGAAGCGCGGCCTGTGCTATTCGATCTACACCTTCCACGCGCCTTATTCCGACACCGGCTTTTTCGGCCTCTACACCGGCACCGATCCCGACGACGCGCCGGAGATGATGGAAGTGATCGTCGACGTCATCAACGACGCCGTGGAAACCCTCACCGAAGCCGAGATCGCCCGCGCCAAGGCGCAGATGAAGGCGGGGCTTCTGATGGCGCTGGAAAGCTGCTCGTCGCGGGCCGAACAGCTGGCGCGCCATGTGCTGGCCTATGGCCGGCCGCAGACGGTGGAAGAGCTGGTCGCGCGCATCGATGCGGTCAGCGTCGAATTGACCCGCAACGCCGCGCATGCGCTGTTGTCCCGCAGCCGGCCGGCGGTCGTGGCGCTGGGCAGCGGCAGGGGACTGGACACGGCGGTGTCTTTTGCGGAAGGATTGACGCGGTCGAAAGCGAAGACGCTGCTGCATTAGAGCATGATCCGGCGGAGCGATCAGATGCGCGACGGCTTCCGAAGGTCATGCTCCAAGAGCAGCGGGGAGTAAGGGCATGGCCCTGTTTCGTTTGCCAACCAGCGGACCGGCCGCGCTCGTGCCGCGCGGCCATGGGCTTCTGCTGCGCGCTCCGCAGATGGCGGACTTCCTGCAGTGGGCGCAGTTGCGCGAGCAGAGCCGTTCCTACCTGACGCCATGGGAGCCGATCTGGCCGTCGGACGATCTGACCCGCGCCGGCTTCCGCCGCCGGCTGCGCCGCTACGCCGAAGATATCGCCGCCGACCGCTCCTATCCGTTCATCGTCTTTCGCGCCGCCGACGGCGCGATGATCGGCGGCATCACGCTCGCCAATGTCCGCCGCGGCATCGTGCAGGCCGGCACCATCGGCTATTGGGTCGGCGAGCCCTATGCCGGCCGCGGCTACATGACCGCGGCGCTGCGGGTGCTGCTGCCGACGCTGTTCGGCGAACTCAACCTGCACCGCATCGAGGCCGCCTGCATTCCCACCAATTCGCCCTCGATCCGGGTGCTGGAGAAATCCGGCTTCACCCGCGAGGGGCTGGCGCGGCGCTATCTCTGCATCAACGGCGTCTGGCAGGACCACTTGCTGTTCGGCCTGCTGCATGAGGATTTCCGCGGCTGAACCGTTGATTTTCCAGGCCATTTGGTGCCGTTTGGGTGGCCTTGGGTTCGCCGCCATTGGGCTGCTATAAGGCCGCCGGGACCAATGACAGGGCATGATGGAATCAGGGACGTCGCATGGGTGACAATCGTTTGGCGAGGATGATGGTGGCTGTGGCGATCGCGGGCGGGCTGGCCTGCCTGACGGTGACGCCGGCATCGGCGCAGTCGCTCACCGATCGTTTCAAGGGCCTGTTCGGCGGCAAGTCGGACGAGGAGGCGGCCCCAACTGCGCCGGGGCGGCGGTGCCGCAGGACACCGGCGATCTGACCTGTCCGCCGGTCACGGTCAGGGCCGGCGCGTCCACCTACGCCGTGGGGGCGCCCGGCAAGCAGGCGGTCGGCAACGATCTCAAGTTTCAGGCGACGATCTCCAAAATGGCGCGCGAATGCACCGTCAATGGCGGCGTGATCACGGCGCGGATCGGCATTCAGGGCCGCGTCATTGCCGGCCCCGCCGGCGCGCCGTCGTCGGTCCAGGTCCCGATCCGCGTCGCGGTGGTGCAGGGCGGCGTTGCTGAAAAGACCATCGCCACCAAGGCCTACCAGACCACGGTCAACATGACCGAAGGCGGCAGCGAGCCGTTCACGCTGGTGGCCGAGGATCTGACCTATCCGGCGCCTGTCGGCGCCGTCGGCGACAGCTACATCTTCTATATCGGCTTCGACCCGCAGTCCCTGAAGCCCGAGCGCCCGGCGCCGAAAAAGAAGAAGCAATAAAAAAAGCCGGCGCGATCGTCTCGCGCCGGCTTTTCGATGTGCTTGAAAGCCGCTCAGTTCAGCTTGGCGCGAACCTCGGCGATGCCCTTGGCGAGCAGGTCGTCGGCGACCGAGCCCTTGACCGACTTCGTCAGGATGGTCGAGGCGGCTTCAACGGCGGCGTTGGCGGCGGCGGCGCGGACGTCGGCCAGCGCCTGGGCCTCGGCGAGCGCGATCTTGCTCTCGGCGGTCTTGGTGCGGCGGGCGACGAAGTCTTCCATCTTGGCCTTGGATTCGACCGCGATGCGCTCGGCCTCGGCCTTGGCATTGGCGATGATTTCCTCGGCCTCGCGCTCGGCGCTGGCGCGGCGGGTCTGGTACTCGCCGAGCAGCTTGGCGGCCTCTTCCCTGAGACGTTTGGCGTCGTCAAGTTCGGCCTTGATGCGCTCGGCGCGATGATCGAGCGCCGTCAGCACCGTCTTGTGGATGCCGAGATAGGCAAACAGCACCATGAGGATGACGAAGGCGATCGCGACCCAGGTTTCCGGTTGGGCAAACATCCCTCTATCCCTTCAACGTGGCATCGACGGCGCTGCTGACGGTCTTGCCGTCGGGCAGCACGCCGGTGAGGCGTTGCACGATCGCGCCGGCCGCGTCCGCAGCGATGCCGCGGACGTTGCTCATCGCGGTCTCGCGGGTCGCCGCGATCTGCTTCTCGGCGGCGGAAAGCTTGGCGGTGAGCTGGTCTTCCAGCTTCTTGCGCTCGGCTTCCGCGGCCGCGTTCAGCTTCTCGCGGGTCTCGTTGCCGATGGCCTGCGCGCGGGAGCGCGCCGAGGCGAGCTCCGTTTCATACGCCTTCAGCGCAGCGTCGGACTCGTCCTTCAGCTTCTGCGCCGCGGCCAGGTCGCCCTCGATCGCGTTCTGACGTGCGTCGATCACGCTTTCGACGCGCGGCAGCGCGATGCGGGATACGATCAGATAGAGTGCTACGAATGCGATAACGAGCGATACCAGCTGCGAAGCAAACGTGCTGGACTCGAACGGAGGAAATCCTCCGCCGTGTCCGCCGTCGGCCTCGGTGTGGGCGCCGGTACCATGACCTTTTTCAGCCACGGGGTTCTCCTCTTGCTGTCAGGCGCGCCGCCCGGAGGCGGCGCGGGAAGGTGCAGCTCAGAGCGGAACGAACAGCAGCAGCAGCGCGATCAGCAGCGAGAAGATGCCCAGCGCTTCGGTCACGGCGAAGCCGAAGATCAGGTTGCCGAACTGGCCCTGCGCTGCCGAAGGATTGCGCACCGCTGCGGCGAGGTAGTTGCCGAAGATGATGCCCACGCCGACGCCCGCGCCGCCCATGCCGATGCATGCGATGCCCGCGCCGATAAGTTTTGCTGCTGCCGGTTCCATTTCTTGAGCTCCTTGAGAGATAAGACTGAGTGAGGGTGGAAATTCCCCGGACGCTTAGTGTCCCGGATGAATGGCGTCGTTGAGGTAGATGCAGGTGAGGATCGCGAACACGTAGGCCTGCAGGAATGCGACCAGCAGTTCGAGCGCGGTCAGCGCGACGGTGAGCGCCAGCGGCGCAATGCCGCCGATCCAGCCGATCGCACCGAGCGAGACGCCGAGCATGGCGACGAAGCCCGCGAACACCTTCAGCGCGATGTGGCCGGCCAGCATGTTGGCGAACAGACGGACGCTGTGAGACACCGGCTTCAGGAAGAACGACAGGACCTCGATGAAGACGACCAGCGGCAGAACGTAGATCGGAACGCCCGAGGGTACGAAAATCTTGAAGAATTTCAGCCCGTTTTTGTAGAAGCCGTAGACCAGGACCGTGACGAAGACCAGACAGCGCCAGCGCCACCGTGACGATGATGTGGCTCGAAACCGTGAACGTGTAGGGAATGATGCCGATCAGGTTCGAGACGCAGATGAACATGAACAGGGAGAACACCAGCGGGAAGAACTTCATGCCCTCCGAGCCGGCGGTGCTGCGGATCGTGCTGGCGACGAACTCGTAAGAGAGTTCAGCGATCGACTGCAGCCGCCCGGGAACCAGTTGCCCTCTCGCCATGCCGCCGATCATCAGTAGCGAGATCACCGCCACCGTGATGAGCATGTAGAGCGACGAGTTGGTAAAGGCGATCGTGTGGTTGCCGATATGGCCGATCGTGAAGAGGGGTTCGATATTGAACTGGTGGATCGGGTCGATTTTCATCCGCGCGGCTCTTTATCCACCGGCCTGGCCGGCAATCGAATTTCAAATGTCGTGACTTCCCGTCGACGCTCAGCGCCTGCCTGGACCTGCGCCTGCAGATCTCACCACGTTGACCACGCCGGCGACGAAGCCGAGCAGCAGAAACACGATGAAACCGAACGGCGATGTCGACAATAAACGGTCGAACCCCCAGCCAATCGCCGCCCCAACGACAACGCCCGCGACCAATTCCGAGGAGAG
Organism: uncultured Alphaproteobacteria bacterium; assembly: GCA_963783115.1. Taxonomy (GTDB): domain Bacteria; phylum Pseudomonadota; class Alphaproteobacteria; order Rhizobiales; family Xanthobacteraceae; genus Bradyrhizobium. Next base: position 121,239 of record CAWAMK010000034.1, read on the forward strand.
GCGGAAACCAAGCGCCATGGCAGAAGCTCTGGCAGCTCGTGTCTCCGCTTTCAGTTCCGGGTTGATCAGTCCTGATTTTCCGGTTGTCGCGAATTTCGGACAATCGGTGATCGAGACTTCCGAGCCTTGCGGAAAGCGCAGCTTCGTCGGACGACGATTGATCGCGATTGCCACTTGCGTTGTCATTCTTGTCCTGGGCCATGCCCACGACACTAAACGATGCCAACGGTTGATGGAAATTACGCCCGTCACCCTTGAAAGCCGCGCGGACCATACTTAGCGCGTCTAATCAAGTCAAGATTAGGCCGCAACCAGTTATTTCATTGATTTGATTGGATTTATTCAGTCTTGGCCTGCGACACCGTAGACCCGGGATCGCAGTGCAGCAGGTTTGCCACATCGATCAATCTTGCGCTGCTTCGAACGCTCTGTTGGGATGTTGCGCAGCGAAGCGAAAATCCCTCGTGCCGGAGCCCGCATGCCACGTCAGGTCGATTACTATTTCTCGCTCCAATCGCCGTGGGCCTATGTCGGGCATCAGTCCTTTCGGCGTTTGGTAAGTACTTACGATCTAACGGTAAATCACAAGCCCGTGGTGCTGGTCGACCTGTTCTCGGAGACCGGCGGACTGCCCTTGATGAAGCGTCACCCGGTGCGGCAGCGCTACCGGATGGTCGAACTGCAACGCTGGCGCGACAAGCGCGGACTGACATTTCATCTGCAGCCGGCGAACTGGCCGTTCAATGCGCGCCTCGCCGATGGCGTCGTGATCGCAGCACTCGAAGGCCGGCCACGATCCCGACCGCTATCTGCGCCGCGCCTTTGCCGCCGTCTGGGAAGATCAGCTCAATCTCGCCGATCCTGCGACGATTGCAAAACTTGCCGACGAATCGGGATTGCCCGGCAAGCAACTGGTCGAGCGTTCCGGCGCGGAGGACGTCAGCGCCAAATATGAGCAGAACCGGCAGGACGCGCTGGCCGCCGACGTGTTCGGCTCGCCGGTCTACGTGCTGGATGGCGAGGTGTTCTGGGGACAGGACCGCCTCGAATTGCTGGAAGACGCATTGAAGTCCGGCCGCGCGCCCTATAGCTCAAAGGTGTCAGGACGCGCCTTGAAAGCGCCCCGGCGGTCGAGGAAACCGGTATACTCCTGAGGCGGGAGCAAGCCCATGCGCACAGCAAAATCGTCCTCGAAATTCTCCGCGGTCATCGTGCTGGCCGTCTGCCTCGGCGGCGCGGGCCAGGCGCTTGCGGGATCGATGCCGGAGACCGAGAACGGCCGCTACGCGCTGTCGCCGGCCGGCGACGGCGTGCTTCGTCTCGACACCCGCACCGGCGCGGTCTCGACCTGCAACAATTCGGGCGCGGGCTGGGCCTGCTACACCGTGCCCGACGAGCGCGCGGCGATGGACACCGAGATCGGCCGTCTGCAGGCCGACATTGTCCGGCTTGCAGGCCGAGAACGAACGGCTCAAGTCGCAGCTCGCCTCGCGCGAGCCGACGGTGTCCGGCAAGATCGAAGAGCCGCTGCCGAAATCGGACTCGCTGAAGCCTGGCGAGCCGAAGGTGACGGAAGGCGAGCGCAAGATCGAAATCCCGCTGCCGAGCGACCGCGACATGGATCGCATGATGTCGTTCCTGGAGCGGGCGTGGCGGCGCCTGATCGATATGGCCAACCGGGTGCAGCGGGACATCGACGGCAAGATTTGACGGGGAGCGTGCGACGCACTCTTCTCGTCGTCCCGGCGAACGCCGGGACCCATAACCACTGCTGTCGATTGTTAGAAAAGAGTATCAACTCCATCGCCTCGAAATCGAGAGGCCGCGGAGTATGGGTCCCGGCGTTCGCCGGGACGACGTGTGGAGAGATCTGAGTTATGACCGCGCCCAAATCGCTCTCTCGCACGACGCCTTCCACCGTCACCGCCAACACCATCGTGTCCTCGCTGCTGACGGTGCAGACCTCAGGCGCAGGCTTTACCGACCTCACCGCCGAGGTCGCGAAATTCGTGCGGACGCGCACGCGCGCGAAGGCGCGGTGACGCTGTTCATTCGCCACACCTCGGCGTCGCTGACGATCCAGGAGAACGCCGACCCGACCGTGCTGGTCGATCTGACCACCGCGCTGAACCGGCTCGCGCCCGAGAATGCCGGATGGCGCCACGACACCGAGGGGCCGGACGACATGCCGGCGCATATCAAGACCATGCTGACCGCGACCTCGCTGCACGTCCCGGTGCTGCAGGGCGCGCTGGCGCTGGGCACCTGGCAGGCGATCTATCTGGTCGAGCACCGCGCGCGGCCGCACCGGCGCGAGATCGTGCTGCAGTTCATCGGCGCAACGGATTGAGGCACCCGCAAAAGCAAACCGGCCGCGGATCGCTCCGCGGCCGGTTCGTCGTCGCCGTCCGGCCGACGCCGGACGAGTCGCTTACTTGGTGATGTCGACGTCCTTGGTTTCCGGCAGGAAGAAGAAGCCGACGACCACGGTGATCGACGCGAAGATGATCGGATACCACAGACCCGCGTAGATATCGCCGGTCGAGGCCACGATCGCGAACGCGGTCGCGGGCAGCAATCCGCCGAACCAGCCGTTGCCGATGTGATAGGGCAGCGACATCGAGGTGTAGCGGATCTTGGTCGGGAACAGTTCGACCAGCATCGCCGCGATCGGCCCGTACACCATGGTGACGTAGAGCACCAGGATGAACAGCAGTCCGATCACCGCTGCGACCTGCGGTCGGAAGATGTCGAATGGATGCGACATCTTCACGATCTGGGCGTCGCCGGCCTTCGGGTAGCCTGCGGCCTGCACCGCCGCCAGCACCGCCGGATTCGATGTCTTGGCATCCGTATAGGCGGTGTCCTTGCCGTTGACGACGACCTTCACGCCGGAGCCTGCTGCGCCGTAGCTGGTCGTATACTTGACCGACTGCTGCGCGAGGTAGGCGCGGGCCGTGTCGCACGGTGCGGTGAAGACGCGGGTGCCGACCGGGTTGAACAGATCGCCGCACAGCGCGGGATCCGAGACCACCTCGACCTTCACGGTTTCGATCGCCTTCTCCAGCGCCGGGTTGGCGTTGGTGGTGATCATCCTGAAGATCGGGAAGAAGGTCAGCGCCGCGATCAGGCAGCCTGCCAGAATGATCGGCTTGCGGCCGATCTTGTCGGACAGCGCGCCGAACACGACGAAGAAGCCGGTGCCGAACAGCAGCGACCAGGCGATCAGCAGGTTGGCGGTGTAACCGTCGACCTTGAGGATCGATTGCATGAAGAACAGCGCGTAGAACTGGCCGGTGTACCAGACCACGCCCTGGCCCATCACGCCGCCGACCAGGGCGATGATCACGATCTTGGCGTTGCTCCAGTTGGCGAAGGCTTCGGTCAGCGGAGCCTTCGAGCTCTTGCCCTCGTCCTTCATCTTCTGGAACACCGGCGATTCGTTCAGCCGCAACCGGATCCAGACCGAGATGCCGAGCAGCAGCACCGAGACCAGGAACGGAATGCGCCAGCCCCACTTCGCGAATTCGGCTTCGCCGAGCGCCGTACGGGTGAACAGAATCACCAGCAGCGACAGGAACAGGCCGAGCGTTGCCGTGGTCTGGATGAACGAGGTGTAGTATCCGCGTTTGCCCATCGGGGCATGTTCGGCCACATAGGTCGCCGCACCGCCATATTCGCCGCCGAGCGCGAGGCCCTGCAGCAGGCGCAACGCGATCAGGATGATCGGCGCCGCGATGCCGATGGTCGCCGCGTTGGGCAGGATGCCGACGATGAAGGTCGAGAGGCCCATGATCAGGATGGTGACGAGGAAGGTGTATTTGCGGCCGACGATGTCGCCGACGCGGCCGAACACGATGGCGCCGAACGGACGGACGATGAAGCCCGCGGCGAACGCCAGCAGCGCGAAGATGTCGCGCGTGGCCTGGTTGAACATCGGCTGATTTGTTGCGGGATCGATGACGCCGAAGAACTGCGCGCCGATGATGCTGGCGAGCGAGCCGAACAGATAGAAGTCATACCATTCGAAGACGGTGCCGAGCGAGGAAGCGAGAATGACGAAACGTTCGTCCTTCGTCATTCCTGCGGCCTTGCCGGATGTGGCAGTCATAGTGGACATTTCATCACTCCCCAAAATTGATGCAAAGTCCGCCCTTCGCCGAACTTGGCCGGATTGAGCTGGGCTTCGCTCCAAGGTAACATCCCCGTGAAAGCAGCCCCAATACGACTTTCGGCCCTTTGCACGGCGTTTCCGGCGTGCTGGCGGTCCGCCTTCGCACCGGTCTCATCGATGCGCAGCCGGGCGTATTGCGGCGCACAAGCGCGCGGGTTAACTGCTTTCAAACATGATAGGATTGGGCGCTTGCACTAGCCGGTCCAACGCGGGACAAAGTGCAGCGGACCAGTCGCAAGCCCGATGCAAGAGAGCCGAATGACGACCGCTGCCAATACCCACCTCGTCATCGCCGATGACCATCCGCTGTTCCGCGACGCGTTGCGTCAGGCGGTCGTCGAGCGTCGTGGCGTCTGCCGTCGTCAGCGAGGCCGGATCGTTCGACGATCTCACCGCGCTGCTGGAACGGGATTCCGACGTCGATCTGATCCTGCTCGATCTCACCATGCCGGGAATCTCCGGCTTCTCCGGCCTGATCTACCTGCGCGCGCAGTATCCGGCGATCCCGGTGGTCATCGTGTCCGCCAGCGACGATGCCGGCACGATCCGCCGCTCGCTGGATTTCGGCGCCTCCGGCTTCATCCCCAAACGCTTCGGCGTCGAAACGCTGCGCGACGCCATCATGAAGGTGATGGAGGGCGACGTCTGGGTTCCGCCGGACACCGATCTCTCCTCGGCCGACGACCCCGACATGTCGCGGCTGCGCGACCGCCTGGTGACGCTGACGCCGCAGCAGGTGCGGGTGCTGATGATGCTGTCGGAGGGACTGCTCAACAAGCAGATCGCCTACGAGCTCGGCGTGTCGGAAGCGACCATCAAGGCGCATGTCTCGGCGATCCTGCAGAAGCTCGGCGTCGAGAGCCGGACGCAGGCCGTGATCGCCGCCGCGAAGATCGCCGGCGGCCAATGGCGCCAGGGCACGCCGACGGGGTAAGCAAGTCTCGGCCGTCATTCCGGGCGCGCTCGGCGCGAACCGGAATCCATCGAGCAACGGGTCAGCGGCGAATGGATTCCGGGTCGCGCCAAGGGCGCGCCCGGAATGACGGCGTAGCACCCTACTCCGCCGCCACCATCTGCTGCGCCCGCCACTGGCCGAGCAGGGCGCGGAGCGAGGCCGGCTTCACCGGCTTGTTGAGGATCGCGATGTTTTCCTCGCGCGCGGCGGCGCGGACGTTCGGGCTGCGATCGGCCGTGATCAGGATGGCCGGAATGGTCTCGCCGAAGCGGCGGCGGATCTCGCGGATCGCGGCGACGCCGTTGCCGCGGTCGAGATGGTAGTCGACCAGAAGGCCGGTCACGCTGCCGCCGGCGGCTTCGATCGCCGCGATCGCGGCGTCGGGATCGGCCACCGCGATCACCTCGGCGTCCCACGCCGTCAGCAGCGTCTTCATGCCGTCGAGGATCGCCGGATCGTTCTCGATGCAGACGATCAGCGCGCCGCTCATCGGCGTCCGCGACAGCGGCGTCGCGCTGGTGACGGCGGCGGTATGGTTGATCGCCGTGGCGATCGGCACCGTCACCGAAAACACCGAGCCGCCGCTGGCGGTGGCGTCGATCGCGATGCCGTGGTTGAGCACGCGCGCCAGCCGTTCGACGATCGACAGGCCAAGGCCGAGGCCGCGGGCGATCCGCGCGCCCTGTTCGAGGCGGTGAAACTCCTTGAAGATCTCGCCGCGCTTCGCCACGGGAATGCCGACGCCGGTGTCGTAGACGCCGATCTGCAGCGACTGCCCGTGGCGGCGGCAGCCGACCAGCACGCGGCCGCGCGGGGTATATTTGATGGCGTTGGAGATGAAGTTCTGCAGCAGCCGCCGCAGCAGCGAGCGGTCGGACTGCACCGGCAGCGAGCAGGGCACGAAGGTCAGCTCCAGCCCCTTGGCGCGGGCGATCGGCGCGAACTCGATTTCCAGCGAGCGCATCAGGTCGGCCATCTTGAAGCTCGAGATCGCGGTCGTCATCGCGCCGGCATCGAGCCGCGAGATGTCGAGCAGCGCGCCGAGGATCTCCTCGATCGCCTCCAGCGAGTCGTCGATGTTCTCGACCAGGCGCGAATCCTCGCCGCCGCTGTTCTGCCGCTCGACGAGGCTGGTCACATAGAGCCGCGCCGCGTTGAGCGGCTGCAGGATGTCGTGGCTGGCGGCCGCCAGGAAGCGGGTCTTCGAGATGTTGGCGTCCTCGGCGGTGCTCTTGGCCTGCGCCAGCTCGGAGTTCAGCCGCGTCAGTTCCTCGGTGCGGTCGCGCACGCGCTTTTCCAGCGTCGCGTTGGCGCGCTCCAGCGCCTCGGCGGCCTCGAAGCTCGGCGTGACGTCGGAGAAGGTGATGACGAAGCCGCCGCCCGGCATCCGGTTGGAGCGGACCTCGATCACCATGTGGCGGTCGGGCAGGCGCTCCAGATAGGGCTCGCCCTCGGTGGTGTAGGCCTCCAGCCGCCGCTGCAGCAACGCATCGGGATCGCCGTAGTCGGCCGGGCTGACGGCGCCCATGAATTCGAGGATTTCCTGCAAGGGAATGCCGAGCTGCACGAGATGCGGCGGCAGCGCGAGAATTTCGCCGAACTGGGCGTTCGAGCAGATCAGCTGCAGATCCGCGTCGAACACCGCGATGCCCTGGCGCACATGGTTCAGCGCGGTCTGCAAAATCTCGCGGTTGAAATGCAGCGCGGCGTGGGAATCGTCGAGCAGCTTCAGCGCGGCCTTGGCGGAGACGGTGCGCTTGCGCAGCAGCAGCGACATCACGAGGCGCGAGGAGGCGGCCCCGATCGAGGAGGCGATCAGGCGTTCGGCGTGCTGCAGCAATTCGAAATCGGCGGGCGCCGATGGATCGAGATGGCCGGGATGGCTGATCGCGAAGGCCTCGAACGCCTGGGCGGCGCGCTCGGGGCCGAGATATTGCGCCACCGTGCTCTGGATGTCCTGCACGGTCACGGTGGTGCGCCAGCGCCGGAACGTCGGCGCGATCGGCGTCAGCGCGCTGGGCACGAACAGATCCGCCTGCAGCCGCTCGATCGACGACGGCCGCTGCGCCAGCGACATCACGATGTAGGTCAGGATGTTGAGCGAGAGCGACCAGAGCACGCCATGCATCAGCGGCGGCAGATCGGCGCCGAACAACGCCCGCGGCCGCAGCGCCTCGATGCCGAACGGGCCGTGCTGCAGGAAAACAGAGGCCGGCGGTGCTGCCTTCCAGGAAGCTCGGCACGAACAGCGTGTAGGCCCACACCGCGAAGCCGACCAGCATGCCGGTCATGGCGCCGCGCGCGGTGCCCTCGCGCCAGAACAGCCCGCCGAAGAAGGCCGGCGCCAGTTGCGCGAGCGCTGCGAACGACAGCAGGCCGATCGCGGCGAGCTGCGTGTTGCCGAGCGCGCGATAGTACAGATACGCCATCACCATGATGGCGAAGATGGCGAAGCGGCGGATGCTGAGCAGGAAGTCGCCGAAATCCTTGCTGCCGTCGCGCGCCGCCGGGCCGCGCTGCAGCACCAGCGGCAGCACGATGTCGTTGGAGACCATGATGGAGAGCGCGACGCATTCCACGATCACCATCGCGGTCGCGGCCGACAGGCCGCCGACGAAGACGGCGATGCTGAGCAGCGTCGAATTCGCCTCGATCGGCAGCGCCAGCACATACATGTCGCTGTCGACGGCGCCGAACGGAAAGGTGACGAGGCCGGCGAGCGCGATCGGAATCACGAACAGATTGATCGCGACCAGATAGAGCGGAAACAGCCAGCGCGCGCGGCTGACCTCCTCGGGGCTGGAGTTCTCGACCACGCTGACGTGAAACTGCCGCGGCAGCAGCATGATGGCGCAGAACGACAGCAGCGTCATGGTCAGGAAATTGCCGATCGACGGCACATATTCGATCGCGCGCACCGCCTCCGGGGTCTTCATCGCGCGTTCGATCAATTCGACCGGCGTGAACATCCAGAAGGTGACGAAGGCGCCGGCGGCGAGGAAGGCCACCAGCTTGACGATGGATTCGGTGGCGACCGCCAGCATCAGGCCGTGCTGGTGCTCGGTGGCGTCGGTCTGGCGGGTGCCGAACAGCACCGCGAACGCGGCCATCGCCAGCGTCACCACCAGCGCGATGTCGCCGATGATCGGGATCGAGGAGAACAGCTTGTCCTCGCCCAGGATCGTCTCCAGCGAGGACGCCACCGCCTTGAGCTGCAGCGCGATGTAGGGCACGGAGCCGACGATCGCGATCATGGCGACGGTGGCGGCGACCGCCTGGCTCTTGCCGTAGCGCGCCGCGATGAAGTCGGCGATCGAGGTGATGTTCTGCGACTTGGCGAGCTGGATCACGCGCCGCAGCAGCGGCGTGCACAGCCCGATCATCAGGATCGGGCCGACATAGATCGCGAGGAAGTCGATGCTGGTGCGGGTGGCGAAACCGACCGAGCCGAAGAAGGTCCAGGACGTGCAGTAGATCGCCAGCGACAGCGGGTAGATCAGCATGGTGGCGCGGCCGCGCTGGCTCGGCGACAGCCGGTCGCCGTAGCTGGCGACGCCGAACAGCAGGCCGATATAGGCGAAGGCGGCGGCGATCACGCCCCAGTCGTGCAGCATCGCTGCTTGTCTCCCTCTCCGGTCGGACGCGCGCTGGCGCCGAGCGCCGGAAGCCGGCAGTATAAACGCTTTGGGCCGGCAGCGCATCGCGCTACCGGCCCAATTTGCGAGGGTTCAGGAGAGTAGGGTTACTCGGCCGCCAGCGATTTCTGCTTCAGCGGCAGGCCGAGACGGTCCCAGACCTGCAGCAGCGCTTCGGCGAGCCGCGTCGATCAGGCCGTCGTCATGATAGGGCGAGGGCGTGATGCGCAGGCGCTCGGTTCCCTTGGCGACCGTCGGATAGTTGATCGGCTGGATGTAGATGCCGTGCTCCTCCAGCAGCATGTCGGAGGCCTGCTTGCACTTCTCGGGGTCGCCGACGAACAGCGGCACGATGTGGGTGTCGCTCGACATCACGGGCAGGCCGGCGGCGTTGAGGATCGCCTTGACGCGGGCGGCGCGGTCCTGGTGGCGCTCGCGCTCCCAGTTCGAGGTCTTCAGGTGGCGGATCGCGGCGGTCGCGGCCGAGCAGATCGCCGGCGGCAGCGCGGTCGTGAAGATGAAGCCCGCCGCATAGGAGCGCACGGCGTCGATGATCTCGGCCTTGCCGGCGATATAGCCGCCGAGGCAGCCGAAGGCCTTGGCGAGCGTGCCTTCCAGCACGTCGATGCGATGCATGACGCCGTCGCGCTCGGCGATGCCGCCGCCGCGCGGGCCGTACATGCCGACCGCGTGCACTTCATCGACATAGGTCATGGCGCCGTATTTCTCGGCGAGATCGCAGATCTTCGAAAGCGGCGCGACGTCGCCATCCATGGAATAAAGGCTCTCGCAGACGATCAGCTTCGGCCGGTCGCCGGCCGCGATCAGCAGCTCTTCCAGATGCGCCACGTCGTTGTGGCGGAAGATCTGGCGCTCGCAGCGCGCCTCGCGCACGCCTTCGATCATCGAATTGTGGTTGAGCGCGTCCGACAGGATCAGGACGTTCGGAATGAGCTTTGCGATGGTCGAGATGCCGGTGTGGTTCGAGACATAGCCCGAGGTGAACAGCAGCGACGCTTCCTTGCCATGGAGGTCGGCGAGTTCCGCCTCGAGCTGCACCAGCGGATGATGGGTGCCGGCGATGTTGCGGGTGCCGCCGGCGCCGGTGCCGACGCGCGTGGCGGTCTCGACCATGGCGCCGACCACTTTGGGATGCTGGCCCATGCCGAGATAGTCGTTGGAACACCAGATCACGACGTCGCGCTTGCCCTTCGGCGAGTGCCAGACCGCGTGGGGAAACCGGCCGGCGATCCGTTCGAGATCGGCGAAAACGCGGTAGCGGCGCTCGTCATGCAGGCGATTGAGGGCGGACTGAAAGAATTGGCTGTAATCCATCGCAAGACCCGAAGCGGAGGAAGAGCTGAGGCGGAACCGGCCGGTTTCGCTCGGCCTTTTTAGAGCCTTTCCAGCTTGGGTGTCTACGCGAAATCCCACATTTCAGGGCCGCTCCGGGATGCTACCTAGTCGGCGAAAATATTGATCGGGATCAAGGCGCTAGGCGGGATTTATGGTCTCGGTATTTTCGCCGCGCAGCCGAAACCGTGAACCGCCCGCGGGGCGACCCAAATCCGGCTAAACGTCCAGTTCCCTGATGGCGCGATTGGCGGCGATGACGGCATCTTCTTCGGACTTGCTGTCTTCCGCCGTCACAAAGCCCCGGATCGCCCGACCTCGCGCGATCGTGGCGGGCGGAACAATCGGCGTCATGTTGGCGCGCCAAAGTCCGGGTTGCCGCTGAAAGGTAACGATCCTGTAGTCAGACGTTTTGGCCATTGCAGTCCTTTTGGGTCGTCCTGTCGCGCCAGCGGCGCCAGGGCGGAACGATCGCGGCGGCATTGCCGCGGGGCAGGAAGTCACATCGATGAATAGCGAACCGCACTTTTCAGCGCGCCATCGATCTCGTCAGCCAATTCGGCCTCACCGATCGCATGAAGCGCGGTCGCCATCGTCGATGCCTGCGCGGCACTCATCGAAAGCGGCTCGCTCGTCTCATAGCTGAACTTGATGCGCCAAATTCCGCCGGGGTTACGGTGCGGCTCGACAAGCAACGCGGGAAGATCAGGCAGTCCGTTCTCAGAAAGCAGCGCCGACCGCGTCAACATGGCGGCATCAAATCAGGGCCGCAGTTATGTAAAACTTGAACACGGAAAAGCGTTTGGTGTGGCGTCAGGACTTGCATGCCGCGACCGTGCGCCCATTTGGGTGCAATAGCCATGGATTAGTTTGGCCAGGTCAGGTAGGTGAGCAGCGCGACACCCAGACCGGCGTATTGGCCAGAATGCGAAGCACTCATTGCATCGGCCCTCCTGATTCAGCCTGTCGCTGTCAGGTGGTCCGGAACCGCAGCACGCCGTCGGTCACTTCCGAGGTCAGGCGGCCTTCGTTGATCATGTAATTGACGTGGGCGATCAGCTCGCCGGAAGCAAAGCCCATCTGGTGCACATCGAGCGGGTATTTGTTGAACACGACCGGCACCAGTTCCCGCGACGTTTGCGGCACTTCGCGGCAGGCTTCCGCGATCAGGCGGCAGCGGTCCTCGTGATGGTCGGCGAGCTGCTTGATGCGGGTCTTGAGGCCGTAGAACGGCACGCCGTGGCCGGGCAGCACCATGACGTCGTAGGGCAGGGTGGTGGTCAGGCTGGCGAGCGAGGCCAGATATTCGCCCAGCGAGTTCTGGTCGGGCTCGACGGCCCAGACGCTGACATTGGGCGAGATCTTGCTCAAGACCTGGTCGGCGGAGAGAAACAGCTTGTCGGCCGCGCAATACAGCATGACCTGGTCGAGCGCGTGGCCGCCGCCGGTGATGACCTTGAAGCGGCGGGTGCCGATCACGACCTCGTCGCCGTGGGAGATGCGGTGGTAGGCCGGCGGCAGCACCGAGACGCGTTTCAGATAATCCTGGCCGCGGCCGAGCAGTTTGTCGGTCAGGTCCTCGTCCATGCCGTGACGGCGGAAGAACAGTCGCTGCGCGTTTTTCCGCTCTTCGGTGCCGCGGTTCTGGTGATAGACCGATTGCAGATATTCGACCTGCGACATCTGCAGCGGGCAGTCGAAGCGCTCGGTGACCCAGCCGGCAAGGCCGACATGATCGGGATGCGAATGGGTGACGATCAGCCGCGTCACCTTCACATGCTGCAGCGGTCCCTCGAACAGCGTCGTCCACGCCGCAATGGTTTCCTCATTGCCGAAGCCGGAATCGACCATCGCCCAGCCGTCGCCGTCGGCCAGCAGGTAGATGTTCACGTGATTGAGCCGGAACGGCAGCTTCAGACGGACCCAAAGCACGCCGGGCATCACCTCGACGACCTGATCGTGGCCGGGGTGGTTTTCCCAGGGGTATCGCAGTGCCTCGGCCGAGGACGGCACGGTGTCGGTTTTCGAATGCATGCTACCGGCTTAGCGGCAGAGGCGGCGCGGCGCTAGTTGAAAAAAGCGGGGAGGGGACATAGGCGGGCGTTGGGGGCGCGGAGCCGGCCAAGACCTCAATCGTCGTCCCGGGCTTGACCTCAGATGCGCAATTGCGCATCGGGGGACCCATAACCACCGGCGGAAATTGATTTGCTCGCAGGTCGTTATCTTTCTTTCCGACAATAACGGCCGCGGCGTATGGGTCCCGGGTCAAGCCCGGGACGACAGCGAGTTTGTGGCAGCTGCATCCGGCTCAAGGCCGGGACGACAGTCTCTTACGCCGCCCGGATATTCGACAGGAACGCGTCGATTTCTTCCCGCAGCACGTCGGCCTCGCGGCGCAGCTTGTCGGAGGCGGTCAAGCACCTCGTTGGCGGTGGTTCCGGCCTGCGCCGAGGCGCTGGAGACGCCGACGATGTTGGTGGACACCTCGCTGGTGCCGCTGGCGGCATGCTGGATGTTGCGCGCGATTTCGCGCGTCGCCGCACCCTGCTCCTCGACCGCGGCCGCGATCGCCGTCGTCACCTCGTTGATCTCGGCGATCGTGCCGCTGATGTTGCGGATCGCGGAGACCGCGGTCTCCGTCACCGTCTGCATGCTGCCGATCTGCTGGCGGATCTCGTCGGTGGCCTTGGCGGTCTGGTTGGCGAGGCTCTTCACTTCGGACGCGACCACGGCAAAACCGCGGCCGGCGTCGCCGGCGCGCGCCGCCTCGATGGTGGCGTTCAGCGCCAGCAGATTGGTCTGCGAGGCGATGGTCTGGATCAGGTCGACCACCACGCTGATGCGCGCGGCGTTGTCGGCGAGCCCCTGCATGGTGGCGTCGGTGGCGCCGGCGTCTTCGACCGCCTTGCGGGCGATTTCCGAGGAGGTGACGACCTGACGGCCGATTTCCTCGATCGAGGAGGACAATTCCTCGGTGCCCGACGACACGGTCTGCACGTTGGCCGAAGTCTGCTCGGCGGCGGTCGCGACCGTGGTCACCAGCGCGCTGGACTTGTCGGCGGTCGCCGACATGCGTCTTCGCGGTCGACTGCATCGAGCCCGCGGCGGTCGACAGGCTGTCGAGCGCGGTGCGAACGGTGGTTTCGAACTCGACGATGCGGGCTTCCATGCGGCTGGCGCGCTCGCTCTTGGCGACGCGGTCCTTGTCCTGCTCGGCCGACAGCGCGCGGCTGTGGATCATGCTTTCGCGGAACACCTGCAGCGAGTCGGCCATGACGCCGATCTCGTCCTGGTGGTGGGTCTGGTAGATCTCGGTTTCGAGGTCGCCGCTGGACAGGACCTGCATCGATTGCTGCAGGTTGCTGATCCGCCGCAGGATGTTGCGGCCGACATAGAGCCAGACGAACAGGACCGAGCCGACCAGCGTGCCGATGCCGAGGGCGAGCATGACCATGGTGCCGAACGAAATCTCCTGACGCGCCTGCCAGGTCGCGGCGTCGGTTTCCTTCTGCACGCCGTCGACCAGCTGCTGTACGCTGATGCCGAGGCCGACATTGAGCTTGCGGGTTTCTTCCAGAATGGTCTGGCCGAAATCGTCCGCATCGAGTTCCTGCTGACGGACCTTGAAAAGGCCGGTCTTGCCGTCGGCCAGCGCCAGCAGTTCGGTCGTGGCCGAGCGAACGACGTTCATCGCGGTGGTTTTCGGCAGCGCTTCCACGTTCGACTTCACGCGACCCTGCGCGGTGCGGAATTCCTTGCCGATGGTTTCGAGCGTATCGCCGCTGGTCGCAGACAGCGCGGCGATCATGTCGAAAGCCATCAGGTTGCCGCTGGCGGCGATATCGGCGAGCTGCTCGGCGGTCTTGTGCGCCTTGATCGCGTCGGCTTGAGAGAAGTTCGGCGAGGCGTAGATGCTGTAGAGCTCGGTCTGGGCGTCGATCGCCGCGGGGCCGGCCGCGGCGACGAAGCGCCGTTGCGCCTTGCGCACCGCGCCGTACAGCCTTTCGTGCTGGTCGGCCAGTTCGAGCCGCTCGACCGCGGCCGAGACGAGGCTCTTGATCACCGCGTCGATGTTTTTCATGTTCTCGGTGAGCGCCGCGACGACGGCCTTGTCGGCGCCGAGCTCGACGATCTCGCCGAGCTTCTGCATCGCGATCGCCTGGGTTTCCTTCATCTTCCGGGTGCGCTCGTTCAGCGCCTCTTCGCTGCGCGCCGCCAGCAGCGCCGGGCCCTGGCTCGCAAGGCTCGCGCTCTGCGCCGACAATTGCAGGCTCGCGGCAAGACGCGGGATATCCCGGGCGCTGAGGTCGATCATGGTGCCGCCAAGGCGCCCGAGCATCAGGCCGGCGCCGGCGGAGATGACGATCGCCATGCCCGCGATGACGGCGAAGGCGGCAAACAGACTGCCTCGGACGCCGAAGCTAAAACCCTTGGATTTGATTGGTGCCGACATGTTGCCCACTGCCCCGTCCACGCTACCTTGAGGTGTTTCCGCGCGGCAGTATCCCTGTACCCGGTTAACAAGTCTGGAATTGAAGGGCTTTTCGTCACCATTTTTGGGTTGTGCGTTTTTCCGAGGACCGGAAAACGCGGCCCCCAAAAGCAAAAAGGCCGGCGTGAAAGCCGGCCTTCTGCAACGCGCGGTTGAAGGAACTTAGTAGCGTGCCACGACCGGGCTTGCGAAGTTGAAGCGATAGTTGACGCCGAGCTTCACCGTGTGGTCGTCGGTGCGGAAGCTGCCGAACGGCGCGAGCGCGACAGGGGTCGTGAAGCGCGTGGTGCCGAAGTCATAATACATGTACTCGCCTTTGACCGCCCAGTTCGGGGCGACCATGTATTCGAGGCCGGCGCCGACGGTCCAGCCGTTGCTGTGGTTGCCGTTGAGCAGGAAGGCGGTCGGCACGCCGGCCAGCGTCACCCGCTCGTTGTTGTCGGAAAAGGCGTAGCCGCCTTTGACGTAGAGCAGGCCCGGACCCCAGGTGTAGCCGAGGCGGGCGGTGATCGAACCGAGGCCGCGCTGATCGTTGGTGTAGACGTAGGCGCCGGGGAAGGTGGCGGTGATGTTGCTCTTGCCGAGCCAGGAATACTGGCCCTCGGTGCCGAGCACCCAGTTCTGTGCGAACTGCCAATCCAGGCCGGCCTGGATGCCGCCGAGCACGCGGGCGCTGGAATCGCTCAGCACCGCGCCGTTGAAGTCGCTGCTGCCGCTGAACGCGCCGCCGACATGGCCGCCGATATAGAAGCCGGTCCAGTTATAGAGCGGCGCCGCATAGGCGGGGGGCGCCTTGTAATAGGAGCGGCCGCCGAGATCGGCGCCGAAAGCGGGTGCGGCGGCGGTGACGGCCGCGACGGCCACGAGCGTTGCGAGGATCTTCTTCATGATGCTGGTCTCCGGAAAACCATTGGACGACCTGCATGTGGGCCGCCTTCCATGGCCCCGGAGATAGACGGCTTTTGTCTAAAATGCTGTCACCCGGAGGTGACAGCGGGTCGTAACCCAACCCATTGGCAGATAAACGTTTTTCGTGATTAATGAAGGCCTAATCAAAGGTTAGGGAAGGCTTAATTTCGAGGCCCTTTTGCACCCTTCGGAAAGCTTTGCTTAACCAATGCGGCGCCGCACGTCGCCGCGCATCTGTTCGCGAAAGGCCTGCCGGCGGGCGGGCCGCTCCTTCACCGGCACGTCGTGGCGGTCGAACACGTTGAACATCTCCAGGATCGGATAGCGGTCGCTGGCCATCGACAGGATGCGCAGCAACTCCGCCACCGGCCCGGTCGGACCGGTGACCTCCCATTTGCGGATGGTGTCGGCGCCATCGCTGCTCTCCAGCCCGCACAGCTTGGCCATGTCGGCGACCGATAGCGGCCGGCCGATGGCCTCGCCGAGGTGCTCGCGAAGTTTTTTCAGTTCCGCTCCGGTCACGGGTGCTCCGTTCGATTGGCTTCTGTGAAGTAAGTCACACACCGGATGTGACTTGGGGCGTATACGCAGCCGCATTCATTGCCTAAGGAGACTATCATGCGGCGGTTGATTGAAAGCCTCACGCCCCAGGCCCGCCAGCTTTACTGGAAATGGGTCGGCGGCATGTTCACCCTTTATGTGGTGTTATTGCTCACCGCGGCGAGGCGTATTTGTCAGTCACGAATCACCGCGCAAGCTGGCGCAGGAACCGGTCACGACTGTGGCGGTCCAGGGCAAGACAACGCGCTCGATCTCCGAGGTCGCCGTGCCGATGCGGCAGGCCGCTTGGGATTAGTCAAGTCGGAGAACCAGCCCTCAGACGCCGATCGCATTCCGCGCCACCACGTCGCGATAAAAGGCGACGCTGAGTTTTGGCGTCCGGCGCTGGGTCTCGAAGTCGACGTGGTAGAGCCCGAAGCGTTTTTCGTAGCCAAAAATCCATTCGAAATTGTCCATCAGGCTCCAGAGGAAGTAGCCGTTGACCGGCACGCCCTCCGACGTCGCGCGCTGCAACTGCCGGAGATAGTTGCGCAGATACATGATGCGATCGAGGTCGTAGACCTTGGCCGTCGGCGTGAACCTTGTCTTCCGACGAGGTGCCGTTCTCGCTGATGTAGATCGACTTGATGTTCCAGACTTTTGCCGCCAGCCGCGGCGCCCAGTAGATCGTCTCCGGCCCGACGCGCAGCCATTCCGAGTTCATGTGCGGGAACGAGGCGGGGAACGGCAGCACGCTCCAGCCCGGCGCCTTGTCGGACGCGGCGATATAGAATTGCGGCGCGTAGATGTTGAGGCCGACGAAATCATTGGGCGAGGAAATGATCTTCAATTCCTCATCGGTGAATTTCGGCGCGGCCGCGCCCGCGAACTGCAGAAACCCGTCGGTGTATTTGCCTTCCAGGATCACGCCGAGGAAGCCCGAGTTCAATTCGCGCGTCGCGATCTCGGCGGCGCGGACGTTTTCCGGCGTGTCGAATGCCGGGACGCAGGCCGCGATGTTCTCCGCCGGACCCACTCTGGTGCCGGCGCGGCCCTGCGCGCGGATCGCCTGCACCGCAAGGCCGTGCGCCAGCGCGACATGGTGGCGGACCTGGTTGACCTCGGCGTCCGGCAGTTTGAGGCCGGGGGCGTCGACGCCCCATCCATAGCCGAAATTCACGAACCGCCCGGCCTCGTTGATCGTGAAGATCGATTTGACGCGATCGGTGATGCGCGCCGCGACGTGGCCGGCATAGTCGCCGAACGCTTTCGACGTTTCGCGGGATCGCCAGCCGCCGACCTTGTCCTCCAGCGCCTGCGGCAGATCCCAGTGATAGAGCGTGGCGTACGGCTCGATGCCGTGCTTGAGCAGTTCGTCGATGAGGCGGTCGTAGAAGTCGAGGCCCTTCGGATTCGGTTTTCCCGTTCCTTCGGGAAATACCCGCGGCCATGCGATCGAAAACCGGTAGGCCTTGGCGCCCAATTCCCGGATCAGGCCGATGTCTTCCTTGTACCTGACGTAATGCTCGTTGGCGCGATCGCCGGTGGTGCGATCCTCGATCTTGCCCGGCGTGTGCGCAAACGTGTCCCAGATCGAGCGGCCGCGGCCGTCCTCGTTGACGGCGCCCTCGATCTGATACGCCGAGGTGGCGGTGCCCCACACGAAATCTTGCGGAAAACTTGCAGGCCCCGGCTGCCCGGCTGCAGCCTGCGCGGCCGTCGTCGGCCGGCGCGGTCGCGATGCCGAGCGCGGACGCGCCTGCGAGCTTGGCAAAATGCCGGCGCGAGAATTTTCCGAACATCATGGTCTCCGGTCAGCGTTCGTCGATTTGATACGCGGATATTCTGTCGATCTCGAAGGCGACGGTCGCGGGCGACAAGCCGTCGACGAATCCGACGCCCTCGAAGGTCTTCGATCCCATCGCAAGGTTAACGATCATGTACATCGGATCGTTGAAGCCGACGGGAACCTTGATCTCGGAAACCGGCTTTCGGTCGATGAAATAGGTGATGCGATCCGGCTGCCAGAGTGCGCCGAAATTGTGGAAGGCGGTCGGCGCGTCCGCCACCTTGAAGTCGAATCCGCAGCGCTCGACACGCTGCGTTTCCGGGATCCGCCAATGCGTCGTCATTGCGATCTCGCCCGGCCGCTGCCCGCGGCCTTCCATGATATCGACCTCCGGCGGCCAGCCGCCATTATCGGCGAGCATCCAGAACGCCGGCCACACGCCGATGCCGACCGGTACTTTGGCGCGGATTTCGAAGTATCCGTATTTCTGGGAAAACCGGCCCTGCGTCGTCAGGATTCCCGAGATATATTCATTGTTGAACAGCACGGTTTTCAGCGTCGGCGGGGTCCGGCTGGCGACGATCGAGAGAATGCCGTCCTTGACCTTGAACGGATCGAGGCCGAGCGGCGTCGTTTCCCGCCCGCCATAGCGCGGATCGACATAAATCTGCTGCTCGCCGTTCCAGCTGGTTTTGCGCCTGAAGTCGGAGCCGTCGCCGCCCCAATAGCGCGCTTCCGGCCAGGCCGCGTTGCCGGCGTAATGCGGGGCCCATCTCTTGTCCAACAGGGGATGGGCGTCGAAATCGTCGTGGAAAGTCCGGTGCAGCGATACCGAAGCCAGCGAGGCAGGTTCCAGCGCTTCGATGCGGCGGCATTTCTCGCCGAGGATGGCGGTCGCGGCCTGCAGCGTGAGCTTGCTCGTCGCGCCGGCGAGATCGGCCTGCGCGAATGCCGGGATGGCGGCGGCCGCGCACCCAAATGATGCAAGTGCGAACAAAATCAATCTTATGTGGCTGGTTTCGCTCCGAAACGACGGGAAATCACTCACTGATGATGCTCTCGATCTGATGATCCTTCAGAGCCCGACCGGCACGCTCACCCGTTTGGAGTCCGTAGTTGTACGGGGTCGGAGCTTAACGGCAAGGTAGCCAAGTTTGATGTTGATTAAAGGCTGAAATGCCAATGCGACGAATGCGCCGATCAATGGTGGGAAATATCGGCAAACGGTTTCATTTCCGGTCGATGCTTGAATTTTAAAGCGCAGCTGCCTCAAGAGTACCGAGTACGGAAGTTCTAGGAATGCTCGTCTATTTTGTCACCGACGAACCGACGAAGCTGCCGGCGGTTCGCGCGATGCTCGAGCCGCAACACGCCGTACTCCCCTGGGTGCTCGGCGGCGACGGCACCGGAATCAGGTCGCACGGCGTGCTGATGGTCGACATCGACCTGCGGCAAGGAACGCGCGTCGATCAGCTCAAGTTCGTCCTGAAGGATCTCTCCGAGATTCCCGAAAAACTGTTCGTCGTTCACAACCTCTCCCGCTCGATGGTGGCGCAGGCCTATGCGCTCGGCGCGACCGCGGTGATTTCGCGTCCCAAGGAAGCCATTCTCAAGGTCGCGGAGATCGAACAGGCGGAAACGGCCGCGGAAGATAACACTGCAGAAACACTGTCGGCAGACGCGGGCGTGGCCGCCTTTGCGTCGATGTTTTCGAATGTGCGCAATGGCAGGCCGCTGAAGCTGGTCGATGCGCAGCAGGCGACCTCGAAGATCATCACCCGCGTCGGACAGGACGGGCTTTCGACATGGCTCGACGAGGTGCGCCGCTATCACGAGGGGACGTTCCAGCACTGCCTGCTGGTGACCGGCATCGCCGTCGCCTTCGGGCTGGATATCGGATTCTCCGGCGGCGACGTCTCGCGGCTCGGCATGGCGGCGACGCTGCACGACATCGGCAAGGCGCGCATCCCGCTTGCGATCCTCGACAAGCCGGGACGCCTCGATCCCGAGGAAGAAGCGATCATCAAGCGTCATCCCGCGATCGGATATGATCTGCTGAAGGACGTGCGCGGCATCAGCGCGGAAATTCTCGACGGCGTGCGGCATCACCACGAATATCTCGACGGTTCCGGCTATCCGGACGGGTTGTCCGGTTCGCAGATCACCGATCTGGTCAGGCTGCTGACGATCTCGGATATTTTTGCAGCGCTTGTCGAGGCCAGACCCTACAAGCCGCCGATGCCGCGGCAGGACGCCTACCAGATCCTCTGCGGCATGGAGGGCAAGCTGGAGGGGGCGCTGGTCAGGGCGTTCCGCAAGATTGCGCTCGCGCCGTGATGAACCTGCGCCCGGTTCGCGCGCACTGACTTCCTGAGCAAGCTGCCATCGGATCGTCCGCTCATTCGTCGGCGGAAATCAGCGCATGGGCATTGTTATCCGCAACCGCAGGATTCCGGTCGCTGTGGAACGGATTGCTGTTGCCGGTTATCGTTCGCGACCGAGAGGCGAAGCCATGAATGTCAGCGGCCAGGATATCGATCGGACGCTGGAATACCGGTCGGCCGCGGTCATGGTCCGGCTGCTTCCGAGCGGCCTTCTGCTGATCTTTCTCGGCCTTTTGATACTCGTGCTGGCGGATCCCGCGCCGCTCGGGACGATGATCGCGGTTGCCCTTTTCGTGGCGTTCGGAATTTCTCTGGTCGGGCTCGCGCTCTGGAGGCGCATCCATCACGGCAAGCCGCTGTTCACGCTCTCGCCTGACGGCATCGACTACCGGATCCCCTGGTTCAAGGCGCTCCACATCCCCTGGAGAGAAATTCGAGGCGTCGACACGATCGACGTCGAGGCGAGGTACTGGAGTTTCTGGGACTTCTATTACGGATTTCAGGTGATTCCCAACCGCAAGGTCGTGACCTATCCCAACGTCACCGTCGTGCTGGTGTCGAAGCAATTCTACGACCGGCGGACGACTGTTCTTTCGCGCCTTCTGCCAGGTCCCGGCTGGAGGGCGAACTTCATTCCGAAAGACTCGCTGGTCCAGGTCGCCCTGCACCACGACCTCGTGTCGGTCGCACCGCAGCCGTTGCGCGAAGCGGTCGAAGCGCGATGGATCGCGTTTCGCGATCGACCCGGCAAACCAAGCGTGCCGAGCGTCGCGGCGGGGCAGGGCAATGCGACGGCGGCTTCAAAGCCCGCCGTGTCGCGCGCGCGTCCGGGACGGTCGTCGTTGCGATGGGAGAAAACCCGCAAGCCGTGTCGCGGTGGCGGGTGGTGGCGAGCTCCGTGCTTCTGATCGGCATCGCCATCATGCTGGCCAATCTCGCCGGGCTTTGGGATTTGCCGGGGCAGGACAAGGTGCGCGAGGTCAAGAATCAAAGAGCGCACGCAACAGAAAGACTGGGCGGATACCTTCAAGCGGAGCAGGGAAGACAGCAGAAAGCTCGAGGCGGAGCAGAAAGAGCAGCGACGGCAGCTCGACGAAGATATGCGGCGGATGTTTGCGCGATAGAAGGTTCAGCCGGCGTCTCCCGATGTTGCCGCGCTAGCCACTTCGCTCGCCGCGCCGCCCGCGGACGCGCGGAGCATGACCTGCCGGCCGGCGTGAATGTGCGCGCGCATCACCGCCACGGCCCAATCGGCATTGCGGCCATCGATGGCCTCGACCAGATCGTAATGATGGCTGACGCTGCGCGCCAATTCCTGCCGGTCGAAGCGCGTGAACGTGCGCACCACGAGCGGGATTTCGACCAGCTGCACGACGAGGCCGACGAGGCGCTGGTTGGCGGCCGCAACGACGATCAGGCTGTGGAAGCGATTGTTCAGCTCGGTGATCCGCACATAGTCCGGCTCCGCGCCGCCGAAAGCGGCTTGCTCGATCTGGCTTGCGAGTTCGCGCAGCTCGGCGACCTGCGCCGGGGTGGCATGGCGCGCCGCCTGTCCTGCCGCATAGCTTTCCAGCTCGACGCGCAGCGCAAAAATCTCCTCGATGTCGTGATGGGACCAGCCCGGCACCCGGACCCCGAGATGCGGCTCGAACGAGACCAGCTGTTCGCTGGCAAGCCTGCGCAGCGCCTCGCGCACCGGCGTGCGGCTGATGCCGAGTTCGGCCGCGAGTTCGCTTTCGCGTAGGTGCGAACCGGGCGCCCAGCGGCCGGCCGCCAGGGCCTGCCGGATCGAGCTGTAAGCGACATCGGAGGCGCGCAGGCGCTCGGGTCGGTTCAACGGCTTATCTTTCTGCTGGACATCAGAATTCATTGTATACAATATGATTGGAGAAAAACAGGATGTATCGGCGATACAGCCGATATTTGTCGAATCCGATCGATTTGGCAATCATTCCGGGTAGGGAGCGACCATGAGCATTGTGTACAAGTTGGCGCTAGGCTGCGTTTTGGCCCTGACGGCATGGGCCGCGCCGCGTCCAGCCGCGGCCGAACAGATCACGGTCACGCATTGGGGCGTGCTGATGTACGGCGCGCCCTACGCGATCGCGATCGAGAAGGGCTATTACAAGGAGGCCGGCCTCGACATCGACGGCGTGCTCACCTCCAAGGGCGGCGGCACCACGATGCGCAATGTGATGGCCTCCAGCCTGCCCTATGGCGAGGTGGCGCTGTCGGCCGCGCTTGCCGCCATGAAGCAGGGCATCGACCTGAAGATCATCCATACCGGCGTGCGCACCGCCGGCGAGATTCTCTGGGTCACCCTGCCGGATTCCGGCATCTCGTCGGTCAAGGACCTCGCCGGCAAGAAGGTCGCCTTCACGTCGCCGAAGTCGGTCACCGACATGCTGCTGACGATGGTGAGCGACAAGCACGGCATCAAGTCGGAAACCGTCGCGGCCGGCGGCATCGGCGCCGGGCTGACGATGGTCGAGCAGAAGGCGGTGGTCGCCGCCCCGGTGATGGATCCGATCTGGTCCAAGGTGCAGGCCAAGTTCAAGCCGGTGTTTTTCGCCAAGGACGAATTGCCGCCGATGGTGCAGACGGTCGGCGTCACGACTTCGGAATACGCCAAGGCCAACAAGGACAAATTGCGCAAGCTGGTGCAGGCGCGCGCCAAGGCGGTGGCCTTCCTCTATGCCAATCCGGAGGAGACGGCCAAGATCGTGGCGAAGCATTACGAGACCGACGAGAAGACCATTCTCGCCGCGGTCAACAATCTGATCGCGATGAAATACTGGAGCGACGGCGCGTTCGAGTACGACGCCATGGATCAACATGGTGAAGGGGCTGCAGATCGTCGGCGAGATCGACGGCAAGGTCGAGTGGAGCAAGGTCGTCGACGAAAGCTACCTGAAATGAGCGCCGTGGCGCGCACGATGGACGGTGCGATGCGCGAGGCTTCCGGGGACGATCTGCACGCCGAAATGCGCGGCGTCACCCGCGTCTATCCCGGCGGCATCCACGCGCTCGCCGCCACCGACCTGCGCTTGCGGCGCGGCGAATTC
The DNA here is from genome assembly GCA_963783115.1 of uncultured Alphaproteobacteria bacterium. Lineage (GTDB taxonomy): Bacteria > Pseudomonadota > Alphaproteobacteria > Rhizobiales > Xanthobacteraceae > Bradyrhizobium. The sequence continues at coordinate 144,535 of CAWAMK010000034.1, forward strand.
TATTCGGTGATCGGCCCGTCCGGCTGCGGGAAGTCGACGCTGCTCGACGTGCTCGCCGGCCTGTCGCAACCGACCAGCGGCGAGGTGCTGTTCGAAGGCCGCCCGCTCGATGGCCGCGTGCCCGAGGGCGTCGGCGTCGTGTTCCAGGAGGATGCGTCCTTTGCCTGGCTCAACGTCGCCGACAACATCGTGTTCGGCCTGCGCCGCGAGGGTGTCGATGCGGCGGAGATCGCGCGCCGGCTCGACGATGCGCTGCGGCTGATGGGGCTGGTCGATTTCGCAAAAGCCTATCCGGCGCAGCTGTCCGGCGGCATGCGCCAGCGCGTCTGCATCGCGCGGACGCTGGTGATGCAGCCGCGCATGATCCTGCTCGACGAGCCCTTTGGCGCGCTCGACGCGCAAACGCGGCTGATCATGGGTGACGAATTGCTGAAGGTCTGGCGGGCCACCGGCGCGACCGTCCTGTTGATCACGCATGCCCTCGACGAGGCCGCGATGCTGTCGGACCGGATCGGCGTGATGTCGGCGCGGCCGGGGCATATCATCGAGGAGACTGGAAACCGGCTGGCCGCGCGAGCGGGATTCGCGCATCGCGGCCGATCCGGCGTTCGGCGCGATCACCGCACGGCTGTGGTCGGTGCTGCGCGAGGAATCGCTGAAGACGATGCGGCAAGGAGCTAAAGCCGTCATGAGCCGGGTCGGCCTGATCCGCCTGCTCGTGGTCGGCGGCTTCATCGCCGCCCTCGAGCTGTTGTGCCGAACCGGCGCGATCAGCCCGCGCGTGCTGCTGGCGCCGTCGGACATGGCGCGTGCGCCTGGCAAAACTGCTCGCCTCCGGCAAGGCCAATGCCGACATTGTCGAGACGCTCGGCAATGTCGCGATCTCGCTGGTGCTGTCGGTGACCGGCGGTTTTGCCATCGGCGCGCTGATCCACGGCTTTCCGCGGCTGCGCGCGGCGATCGATCCCTTCCTCGCCAGCTACTACGCCTTGCCGTTCTTCGCGTTCTATCCGCTGTTCATCGTGCTGTTCGGTCTCGGACGCGGCGCCATCGTGGCGATCGGCTTCCTGTTCGGCGTGGTCGCGATGATCATCGCCACGCTCAACGGTTTCGATCGCATCCCGCGCGTGCTGCTGCGCACCGCCGCCGTCCACCACATGAGCCCCGCAGCCACCGCCTTGCTGATCAAACTGCCGAGCGCCGTGCCGTATCTGTTCACCGGCATCAAGCTCGCCATCGCCTATTGCTTCATCGGCGTCATCGCGGCCGAGTTCATCATGGCCTCTTCCGGGCTTGGTTATGCCATCTCCTATGCCTTCAACAATTTCGACAACGGCACGATGTATGCGCTGATGCTGTTCGTCATCGTGCTGGTGACGATCGTCAACGCGCTGTTCTACAGCTATGAGCGGCGCCTGCTGCGTCGCTGGGGGCGCTGACATGAGGCGCGCCCTCGATACCGTGCTGCTGATGCTCGCCGGCCTCGCCATCTGGCAGGCGATGCATTGGGCGGCGCCGTTTGCGCTGACCTCGCCGGCCGGCACCGCTGATCGCGCGCCTGGCAGATGCTGTCGAGCGCAAATTTCTGGCCGCACGCCGCCGAGACCGCGCGAGCGTTTGCCTGGGCGCTGCTGCTGGCCGTCGTCGGTGGCCTCGCGCTGGGTTTCAGTCTCGGCCTCAACCGCACCAGCGCCGAAGTGGCCGAGCCGATCCTGGTCTCGGTCTACAGCCTGCCCAAGGTGACGCTGTATCCGCTGATTCTGTTGGTGTTCGGGCTCGGCGTCCCCGCCAAGATCGCCTTCGGCACGCTGCACGGCATCATCCCGATCGCGATCTTCGCGATGAACGCCGTGCGCAACGTCGCCGCCGTCCATTTCAAGACCGCCCGGGTGATGCGGCTGTCGCGCCGCCAGACGCTGGCGACCATCGTGATCCCCGGCGCCATGCCCGAGATCGTATCGGGCCTGCGCATCGGCTTCTCGCTCACGCTGCTCGGCGTGCTGATCGGCGAAATGTTCGCGTCACAGCGCGGGCTCGGCTACCTCATCATGAACGCCATCGGCCTGCATGATGTGCCCACCATCATGGCGACGATCCTGCTGCTCGCGATCGTTGCCGTATCCGCCAGCGCCTTGCTGCTCTGGCTCGACCGTCGCTTGCACCACCGCGTCGCCTGAAGGCGCCCGACAACCCTGGAAGTAGATCGATGACGCAAAGCCTCTCCGCCCGCCTGAAACAGCCCGGCCTGATCTCGGCGCCCGGCGTGTTCGAAATGATTTCCGCGCGCATCGCCGACACCATGGGGTTCGATGCGCTCTATATGACCGGCTATGGCGTGGTCGCCTCCCATCTCGGCCTGCCGGATGCGGGCCTGGCGAGCTACACCGAGATGGTCGGCCGCGTGCACCAGATCGCCTCGGGCACGTCGACGCCGCTGATCGCCGATGGCGACACCGGCTATGGCGGCCTCCTGAACGTCGATCACACCGTGCGCGGCTATGAGAAAGCCGGCGCGCAGGCGATCCAGATCGAGGACCAGGAATATCCCAAGAAATGCGGGCATACGCCCGGCCGCCGGGTGGTGCCGATCGCCGACGCCGCGCGCCGCATCAAGGTCGCGGTCGAGGCGCGTTCGTCGAAGGATTTCCTCGTCATCGCCCGCACCGATGCCCGCACCGCGCTCGGCCTCGACGAGGCGCTGCGCCGCGGCGAAGCCTTTCTGAAGGCCGGCGCCGATCTGCTGTTCATCGAATCGCCGGAGAGCGAGGCGGAACTGGCGAAGATCGGCCAGACCTTCGCCGGCGTGCCGCTGGTCGCCAACATGGTGGAAGGCGGCCGCACGCCGATCCTCTCGCGCGCGGAACTGGAAGCCTCCGGCTTCAAGCTCGCGATTTTCCCCACCGCCGGATTTCTGGCCGCGGCGCCGCACTTCGCTCCGTCTACGGCGAGCTCCGCTCCAGCGGCTCCAGCAAGGCGTGGAGCGGAGAGCTCTATCCGTTCGACGACTTCTCCCGCCTGATGGGTTTCGAACGGGTCTGGGCGTTCGAACGCGAGCACGTCGAAGGCTGAGGTTTTCCGCAAGGGTCGACGCTCCCAGGACTTGGCTCGCGGTACAGCCGCCGCTTGCAGAGAGTGTCTTTCGCGTCTCGTTACGAGCGCGGCCTGCATCCGGCATGTTCAGGCATGCGTGGCGGAAGCGGCGGCGTCAGCAAACCGTCACACAGGTTTTATATTCGTAAACGAATGATGAACTGTCGCTGCAACGTGCGGCGAGAAAAGCCTTGGCTGGTAAGAGGCTTAGTTCATTGAGGAAGTGGTATGAAAATGATCAAGACGGCCGCGGCGGTTGCCGCGCTAGCTTGGGTCGCTGCAGTTAGTGTATCCCCCGCATCCGCTGATGTTATCAGCAATCCATCCAACGGTTACTCCTTTCCCTATCTCGGCACCGGGACTGGTGGTCAGCAAACCCAATACATCGGACAGACCTTCACGACGCCCGTCGCCGGGCAACTGACCGACTTTCAGTTCACCCTGAACAGCTCGACCATCACGTCGCTCTATGGGGCGGTGTACGAATGGACCGGCTCCGGGCTGGGCGCGATGCTCTGGCAAAGCCCGACGGTATCGGGAATTGGATCCGGCGCGAACGGCGCCGGTGTTTTCGACTTCTCGCCGACCGGCGTGAACCTTCAGGATGGCCACACTTACGTGGCGTTCCTGAGCACGTTCGGCATCGCGGGCAATTCCGGCCTGGCGACCGTCGGTGCGTGCCTGAGCTTCAGCCAGTGCACCAGCGTTGATCCGCGTCTCGGCAATCTGGTGACCGGCAACGTCTTCCCCGACAGCACCACCTGGTCGAACGCAAACTTCGCTTTCGACGCCACCTTCCAGGCGACGGTCTCCGCCGTCCCCGAGCCGTCCACTTGGGCGATGATGATCCTCGGCTTCTTTGGCGTGGGATTCATCGCTTATCGCCGCCGTAATGGGGTTGCTGCCGTCGCCTGATTGTCGGCACGGACCTTTCGCACACAACGGAAAGACCGCCCTCGTGGCGGTCTTTTTGTTTTCGCAAGTCAATTGCGTCGCCAGTCTCGCGGCGTTTTCGCGGATTGCCGGCGTCGTCGCCTATCGATGCGTCAAGCGGTCGAAGTTTGCGGGAAAGAGATGGTGCTGCCAGACAGGATTGAACTGTCGACCTCTCCATTACCAATGGAGTGCTCTACCACTGAGCTACGGCAGCATGCCCGGTATATGAAGGAATCGGCCTTAAAGGCCCCTTACTAGGCGGCCGGTTCTTGCCACATGGGCCCCGCTGGCGCAAGCACGCGGGCGGGCCGGGAAGGGGCCAAAATCGTCAAAAAGCGGCGGTTGTTGCCGACAGATCGGCTTCAACGCGATCAAAAATCCAGAAAAACTGACCGGGAGCTCCCAACGTCAGCGCGGTTCCCGACCATCCGCGGCGGACATTCGATGCGCCCGAATCGTGGCCTTCGCCGCCTTGCGGCGTCATGGTCATTGCGGCGGGCGGCGGCGAAACCCACTATGCTCGGGTGACGGCGCCGCGGCGGTGCGGTGCCGGGTTCAATCGAGACGTGTTCGACGGAATGACGATGAAGGGCAATCAAGACAGCGCCTCCGAAAAGACCGGCGCGGATGTGAAGGATTCACGACGCGACCGGCTGAAGCTCGCGTTGCGCGAAAATCTCAAGCGGCGGAAGTCGCAGGCGCGCGGGCGCGGCGATGCGGGTGCATCTTCCGAAAGCGCCGATGCCTCCCTAGATACCGCCAGCGGAAAATCGTAGCCTCCAGCGCAGCGGGAAATCTCTTCGCTCGCCGGGCGGGCATGGCGCATTCCTTGCAGAGTTCTGTTGGTATTTTGGGCGGCGACAATGAGTTCAGACATCACGGCCGATCCGGCGATCGGCGCAGCTTCCATCGCGTTTCCCCGCCATGAGCAGACCTTTCCGTCGCTGACGGATTCCGAAATCGAGCGGATGCGCCGGTTCGGGGAGCTTCGCACCTACCGGCACGGCGAAGCGCTGTTCGAAACCGGCAAGGTCGGTCCCGGCATGTTCGTGGTGCTGTCGGGCACCGTCTCGATCACCCAGCGCGACGGCCTTGGCCATGTCACCCCGGTCATCGACCAGGGGCCGGGGCAGTTTCTCGCCGAGATCGGCCAGCTTTCCGGCCGGCTCGGCGCTGGTCGACGGCCATGCCGAGGGCGACGTCGAAACGCTGCTGATTCCGCCGGATCAATTGCGCGCGCTGCTGGTCGCGGAGGCCGAACTCGGCGAGCGCATCATGCGCGCGCTGATCCTGCGCCGGGTCAATCTGATCCAGGGCGGCACCGGCGGTGTGGTGCTGATCGGCCCGTCGTCGCTCGGCGACATGGCGCGGCTGCAGAACTTTTTGGCGCGCAACGGCCAGCCGCACCATCTGCTCGATCCCGCCACCGACAAGGACGCCGCCGATCTCGTCGCGCGCTATGTCACCGCGCGCGCCGACCTGCCGCTGGTGGTCTGCCCGGACGGCACCGTCATGCGCAATCCGACCGAGGCGGCGATCGCCTATGCGATCGGCATGATCGGCGACCACGACCACGAGAAACTCTATGACGTCGCTGTTGTCGGCAGCGGGCCGGCGGGGCTCGCCACCGCCGTCTATGCGGCCTCCGAGGGATTGTCGGTCGCCGTGTTCGACGCGCGCTCGTTCGGCGGCCAGGCCGGCGCCAGCGCCAGGATCGAAAACTATCTGGGCTTTCCGACCGGCATTTCCGGCCAGGCGCTGGCCGGGCGCGCCTTCAACCAGGCGCAAAAGTTCGGCGCCAACATGCTGATCCCGGTCTCGATCCAGTCGCTCGATTGCAGCCGCGCCGATGGCGCCTTTTATCTCGCGACCGACTGCGGAAAGAACATGCGGGCCAAATCCGTCGTGGTCGCGAGCGGCGCGCGCTATCGCCGGCCCGAGATCGCAAACCTCGCGACATTCGAAGGCCGCGGCGTCTGGTACTGGGCTTCGCCGATCGAAGCCAAACTGTGCTCCGGCCAGGATGTCGTGCTGGTCGGCGGCGGCAATTCGGCGGGGCAGGCCGCGGTGTTCCTGTCCGGCCATGCCCGAAAGGTCTACATGGTCATTCGCGGCGGCGGGCTCGGGGCCAGCATGTCGCGCTATCTGATCGAGCGCATCGAGGCGACCGACAACATCGAACTGATGTTCAACACCGAAGTGGTCGGCCTCGAAAGCGATGACGACGCCGCGCTGGCGCGCGTGCACTGGCGCAGCCGCCTCGCGCCTGATGATGTGCAGAACCTGGATATCCGCAATCTCTTCCTGTTCGTCGGCGCCGATCCCGCCACCGACTGGCTCGACGGCTGCGGCGTCATGGTCGATCGCGGCGGTTTTGTCGTCACCGGCGCGCAATGCAAGCCGAAGGACGGACAGCCGGCATCGCCGCTGGAAACCTCGGTGCCCGGCGTGTTCGCGGTCGGCGACGTGCGCTCCGGCTCGGTCAAGCGCGTCGGCGGCGCGATCGGCGAGGGCGCGCAGGTGGTGGCGGCGCTGCACGGTTTTCTCGCCGATGCCATGAAGCCGGCGCTATAGAAAGCGTTTTCGAGCGAAGTGGAACCGGTTCGCGTAAGAAAACGCGTCAAACAAAATCTAAGGATGCAAATGTCCAAAGGCTGCAGCCACATCGCCGGCGTTCAAACGGTGACGCCGAGCGCGCTCGGCTGCGAGGAGTGCCTGAAGAGCGGCAGCGAGTGGCTGCACTTGCGGATCTGCCGCACCTGCGGCCATGTCGGCTGCTGCGACGATTCACCGAACAAGCATGCCACCGCGCACTTCCATGCCACCGGCCATCCCGTGATCGAAGGCTACGATCCGCCGGAAGGCTGGGGCTGGTGCTATGTCGACGAAGTGCTGTTCGACCTGTCGAACCGAAAAACGCCACACAACGGACCGATACCGCGCTACTACTGATGCCTGCTTCAAACAAGAATGAGGAAATCTCACATGACATGCGTACCGAAAACATTGCGCGCCATCGCTTCCGTCACCTGGATGGCCCTGTCGGTCGCATTGATCTCCTCGAGTGCATCGTTCGCGCAGGCGCCGCAGAGCAAGTTCGCCGAAGTCAACGGCGTCAAACTGCACTATCTCGTGGCCGGCAAGGGCGATCCCGTCGTGCTGCTGCACGGCTTTGCCCAGACCAGCCATATGTGGCGGCCGCTGATCGCAAAGCTTTCCGCCAAGCACACCGTGATCGCCCCCGATCTGCGCGGCTTCGGCCAGTCGTCCACGCCGGAGGGCGGCTACACCAAGAAGGCGATGGCGCAGGACATCCACGCTTTGGTGAAAAGCCTGAAATACGACCGTATCCGGCTGGTCGGCCACGATATCGGATTGATGGTCGCCTACGCCTATGCGGCGCAGTATCCGAACGAAGTCGACCGCATCGTCTTGATGGAAGCGTTTTTGCCCGGCGTCGGCGAATGGAATAACGTCTTCCTGCTGCGCGATCTCTGGCACTTCCACTTCTTCGGCAAGACGCCGCTGGCGCTGGTCACCGGCCGCGAGCGCGTCTATCTCGAACATTTCTGGAACGACTTTGCCGCCGATGCCGCAAAAATCCGTGCCCGAGGCCGACCGCAAGTTCTACGCCAAGGAGTATGCCAGGCCCGGCCACATGAAGGCGGGGATGGAGGTTTTCCGCGCCTTCCCGCAGGACGCCACCGAGTTTGCGGATCTTGCGAAGACCAAGTTGCCGATGCCGATGCTGGTGTTGTCGGGCGAGAAAGCCGGCGGTCCGTTCCTGATCGAGCAGGGCAAAATGGTTGCAACCAATGTCGAGGGTGTGCTGGTGCCGGGCCGCGGACATTGGCTGATGGAAGAGGCGCCCGATCAGGTGATTCCCAAGCTGGTCGAATTTCTCGATCGCTAGAATTCGACAAAAGCTTTGCGGCCGTGTCTTGATCGTCCATGACGATGTTTGTGACATCCGTGCAAATATTTCGGGCATCATACAACTTTCGTTGATGTGTCTTTATTCGCGCACATGCCTGCATTGCCGGCACGGCGCGCGATGCGTGTGGAATTTTTCTGGGCTGCGTCGTAGTCTTTAGAAAGTTTCCAACGGAGGGGGCCCCGTCATGATTTTGGGTATGAGTACGGCGACGTTTGTTCAGGTGCATGTCGTCATCAGTTTGATTGCCATCGTCGCGGGCTTCATCGTGATGTTCGGAATGCTCGGCTCGAAGTCGCAGCCCGGGCTCACCGCGATCTTCCTGCTGTTCACCATCCTGACCAACGCCACCGGCTTTCCGATTCCGCCGCTGCTGACCGAAAAGCTGCTGCCCTCGCACATCATCGGCATTCTGTCGCTGGTGCTGCTGGCGATCGCCTGCCTCGCGCTCTACGTCATGAAGCTCGCCGGCCCCTGGCGCTGGATCTATGTGCTGACCGCGCTGATCTCGCTGTACCTCAACACGTTCGTGCTGGTGATCCAGAGCTTCCTCAAGATTCCCGACGCTGTCGGCGCTGGCGCCAGGCGCCCCGCCCTCGGGGCCGGTGTTCGCGGTGGTGCAGGGCATCGTGCTGGTGTTCTTCGTCGTCATGATCATCGGCGCCTGCCGGCGCTTCCGCCCGGTCTAGCGATGGCTGACGGCGTAACCGCGTAACTGAAGGAGAAGTCCCATGCCCACCATCACGACCAAGGACGGCGTCGAGATCTTCTACAAGGATTGGGGCAAGGGCCAGCCGATCGTGTTCAGCCATGGCTGGCCGCTGTCGGCGGACGACTGGGACACGCAGATGCTGTTCTTCCTCAACAACGGCTTTCGCGTCATCGCCCATGACCGCCGCGGCCACGGCCGCTCCAGCCAGGTCAGCGACGGCCACGACATGGATCACTACGCCGACGATCTCGCGGCCGTGACCGCGCATCTCGACCTGAAGAACGCCGTCCATGTCGGCCATTCCACCGGCGGCGGCGAGGTGGTGCACTACATCGCCCGCCACGGCGAGAGCCGGGTGGCGAAGGCCGCGATCATCAGCGCCGTGCCGCCGCTGATGGTGAAGACGGACGGCCAATCCCGGCGGCCTGCCCAAGGAAGTCTTCGACGGCCTGCAGGCGCAACTCGCGGCCAGCCGCACCAACTTCTATCGCGATCTCGCGGCCGGTCCGTTCTATGGCTACAACCGGCCGGGCGCCAAACCGTCGGAAGCCGTGATCGAGAACTGGTGGCGGCAGGGCATGATGGGCGGCGCCAAGGCGCATTACGACGGCGTCGTCGCGTTCTCGCAGACCGACTTCACCGAAGACCTCAAGAAGATCACCGTGCCGGTGCTGGTCATGCATGGCGACGACGACCAGATCGTGCCCTACGCCGACTCCGCGCCGCTGTCGGCGAAGCTGTTGAAGAACGGCACGCTGAAGACCTACAAGGGCTTTCCGCACGGCATGCCGACCACGCATGCCGAGACCATCAACGCCGATCTTCTGGCGTTCATCAAGTCATGAAGGTCATTCTGTTCGGCGCCACCGGCATGGTCGGGCAGGGCGTTCTGCGCGAATGCCTGCTCGATCCTGATGTCACCGAAGTCTTGTCGGTCGGGCGCAGCCCGAGCGGGGTGCAGCACGCCAAGCTCAAGGAAGTGCTGCACGACGATTTCACGGATTTCTCGAAGATCGAATCGCAGCTGGCCGGATACGACGCCTGCTTCTTCTGCCTCGGCGTCTCCTCGATCGGCATGGACCCGGAGCGCTACCGGCATCTGACCTACGACGTCACCATGGCGGCGGCGAACACGCTGGTGAGACTCAATCCCGGCATGGTGTTCACGTACGTCACCGGCAAGGGCACCGATCAAACCGAAAAGAGCCGGCTCGGATGGGCGCGGGTCAAGGGCAAGACCGAGGCCGATCTGCTCAAGCTGCCGTTCAAGGCCGCCTACATGTTCCGGCCCTCGGGCATCCAGCCGCTGCACGGCGTGCGGTCGAAGACCGGCTGGATCAACGTGGTCTACGCCCTCACCGCGCCGCTGCTGTCCTGGATGGTGCACGCCGTGCCGAGCCAGATGACCACCAGCGAACAACTCGGCCGCGCCATGATCAAGGTCGCGCGCGACGGCTATCCGAAGCCGGTTCTGGAAAGCGAAGACATCAATCGCGTCTAGCTTCGCTGTCACCACACCCTCCGCCGTCATTCCGGAATGACGGCTGTGGTTGACGTGCGCCCATCCCATCAAATCGCCGCAAATGGCGCTGCTTCTGCCACCAAGGCGCGCGCCAATCGCAAGGGGGGATGGCATGGACCGCATTCGGATCGTTGGCGGCCGTCCGCTCAACGGCACCATCGCCATCTCGGGCGCAAAGAACGCCGCCCTGCCGCTGATGATCGCAGCACTCCTGACCGAGGAAACGCTGATCCTCGACAACGTGCCGCGGCTCGCCGACGTCGCGCAGCTGCAGCGCATCCTCGGCAACCACGGCGTCGACATCGCCGCGATGGGCAAGCGCTCCGGCGACCGCGCCTATCAGGGCCAGACCCTGCACATCTCGGCGGCCGACATCATCGACACCACGGCGCCTTACGAACTGGTGTCGCGGATGCGCGCCAGCTTCTGGGTGATCGCGCCGCTGCTGGCGCGGATGCACGAGGCAAAGGTCTCGCTGCCGGGCGGCTGCGCCATCGGCACGCGGCCGGTCGATCTCCTGATCATGGCGCTGGAAAAGCTCGGCGCTGAAATCACCATCGACGGCGGCTATGTGGTGGCGAAGGCGCCCGGCGGCCTGCGCGGCGCTGCACATCGATTTCCCCAAGGTGACGGTGAGCGGCACCCATGTCGCGCTGATGGCGGCGACGCTGGCCAAGGGCACGACCGTCATCACCAACGCCGCCTGCGAGCCTGAAATCGCCGATGTCGCCCATTGCCTGAACAAGATGGGCGCGCGCATCGAGGGCGCCGGCACGCCGCGGATCGTGGTCGAGGGCGTCGAAAAACTGCACGGCGCGCGGCATACGGTGCTGCCGGATCGAATCGAGACCGGCACCTATGCGATGGCGGTCGCCATGACCGGCGGCGACGTTCAGCTGTCCGGCGCGCGTCCCGAATTGCTGCAGTCGGCGCTCGACGTGCTGGGCGAGGCGGGCGCCGTCATCACCGTCAATCATGACGGCATCAGGGTGGCGCGGAACGGCGCCGGGATCCGGCCGGTGACGGTGTCGACCGCGCCATACCCGGGCTTCCCGACCGACCTGCAGGCGCAATTGATGGCGCTGATGGCCTGCGCCGGCGGTTCCTCGCAGATCACCGAGACGATTTTCGAGAACCGTTTCATGCATGTGCAGGAACTGGCGCGGTTCGGCGCGCGTATATCCCTCGACGGCGAGACCGCCACCATCGACGGCACCGCAAAACTGCGCGGCGCGCCGGTCATGGCGACGGACCTGCGGGCCTCGGTGTCGCTGGTCATCGCGGGGCTTGCCGCCGAGGGCGAAACCATGGTCAACCGTATCTATCATCTGGACCGCGGTTTCGAACGGCTCGAGGACAAGCTCTCGGGCGTCGGCGCGTCGATCCAGCGCATCAGCGACTAGCGCGTATCCCGCAAAAGTGGGTACCGGTTTTGCGATCAGGATACGCGCAAAATAAAGCTTGGGAACATCGAGGACCTTATGACGGCACCCGATCCGCTCAAACTGATAGCGCTCGATGCCGACGATCTCGCCGTCATTTCGGCCCATGTGCAGGACGCCCGCGTCCAGGCCTCCGACATCGTCTGGCGGCAGGACGAAAAGCGGCTGGTGGTCGGCATCGACCGGCTGGACTGGGAGCAGACGCTATCAGGCGGAACCGAGCCGCGCCGCTCGATCGCAGCGCTGCGCTTCGACCGCGTCCTGGCCTGCAAGTCGCGCAACATCGATCTGGACCGGCCCGAGGCGGTGCTGGAACTGGTCGGGCTCGAATTCCATCCGGGTGAAGCCCCCGGCGGCAGCGCGCTGCTGCTGTTCAGCCAGGGCCAGGCGCTGCGGCTGGACGTCGAATGCCTGGAATGCGAGCTGACCGACCTTGGTACCGACGACCTCGGCGCCAGCGACCTGGCGATCGCGCCGGAGGGGTAGATTCCGGCGCCGTAGGGTGGGCAAAGGCGCACTTGCGCCGTGCCCACCATCTTCGCCGCCGGTGGAAATGGTGGGCTCGCGTGCGCCTTCAGCCCACCCTACGGGCCCTGTTTCCGCGGCCGCAAGGGTTGACGGCCCTTGGCCGCCGCGCCATTGAGCAGGGGCCTTCGACGTCTCCCAAGAAAGCCGCCATGCCCGTTCGCCTGGATACCAGCAGCGCCGATTTCGGCCCGCAATTCAAGCAATTCCTCGCCGCCAAGCGCGAGGTTTCGGCCGATGTCGAGCGCGCCACCCGCGCCATCGTCGATGACGTGGCCGCGCGCGGCGACGCTGCCCTGCTCGAGGCGACCAAAAAGTTCGACCGGCTCGAGGTCACGGCCGCCGGCCTGCGCGTCACCGCGGCCGAGATCGAGGCCGCCGTCAAAGCCTGCGACGCCGCCACGCTCGACGCCCTGAAATTCGCCCGCGACCGGATCGAGCTGTTTCACAACAAGCAATTGCCGAAGGACGAGCGCTTCACCGATGCGCTGGGCGTCGAACTCGGCTGGCGCTGGAGCGCGGTCGAGGCGGTCGGTCTCTATGTGCCCGGCGGCACCGCGGCCTATCCGTCCTCGGTGCTTGATGAACGCGGTGCCGGCGAAGGTCGCGGGCGTGCCTCGCGTCGTGATGGTGGTGCCGTCGCCGGACGGCAAGCTCAACCCGCTGGTGCTGGCTGCTGCCGATCTCGGCGGCGTCTCCGAGATCTACCGCGTCGGCGGCGCGCAGGCGGTGGCGGCGCTGGCCTACGGCACGGCGACGATCGCGCCGGTCGCAAAGATCGTCGGCCCCGGCAATGCCTATGTCGCCGCCGCCAAGCGGCAGGTGTTCGGCAAGGTCGGCATCGACATGATCGCCGGTCCTTCGGAAGTGCTCGTCATCGCCGACGACACCGGCAATGCCGGCTGGATCGCCGCCGATCTCCTGGCGCAGGCCGAGCACGATGCCAGCGCGCAGTCGATCCTGATCACGGACAGCGCAAGCCTCGCCGCGGAGGTCGAACGCGCGGTGGAATCGCAGCTCAAGACGCTGCCCCGCGCGGACATCGCGCGGGCCTCGTGGAACGATTTCGGCGCCATCATCATGGTGCAGAAGCTCGACGAGGCGGTGGAGCTGGCCAACGCCATCGCCGCCGAGCATCTGGAAATCATGACCGCGGATCCGGAAGGCCTCGTCGGCCAAAGTCCGCAACGCCGGCGCGATCTTCCTCGGCCCCCATACGCCGGAGGCGATCGGCGATTATGTCGGCGGCTCCAACCATGTGCTGCCGACGGCGCGCTCGGCGCGGTTTTCGTCGGGGCTCGGCGTGCTGGACTTCATGAAGCGCACCTCGATTCTCAAATGCGGGCCGGACCAGCTGCGCGCGCTGGGGCCGGCCGCGATGACCCTTGGAAAAGCGGAGGGTCTGGACGCCCATTCACGCTCGGTCGGACTGCGCCTCAATCTGCCATGAACCAGCCGCCACCAGACGATGACCAGAACAACCGCATCGTCGCGGTGACGCTCGACGAGGAATCGATCGGGCGTTCCGGGCCCGACATCGAGCATGAGCGCGCGATCGCGATCTACGATCTGATCGAGCAGAATTTGTTCGCACCGGAAGGCGCGGTCGAGGGCCCGTTCACGCTGCACCTCGCCATCACCGGCAACCGGCTCGATGTTCGACATCCGCCGCGAGGACGGCACGCCCGTGGTCGCGCATCTGCTTGTCGCTGACGCCGTTCCGGCGGATCGTGAAGGATTATTTCATGATCTGCGACAGCTACTACCAGGCGATCCGCACCGCGACGACCGACAAGATCGAGGCGATCGACATGGGCCGCCGCGGCATCCATGACGAAGGCTCGCGCACGCTGCAGGAGCGGCTGAAGGGCAAGGTAAGAATCGATTTCGAAACCTCGCGGCGGCTGTTCACGCTGATCTGCGTGCTGCACTGGAAGGGGCAGGACGGATGACCCGAAAGATGCGGTCTGCGGTCGAGGGTCTCGTCCCAAACGAAAGAAGCCTGACCGCATGGAGGCGCCGCCGCGCGCGCGCAACCCGCAGGCCGTGCTGTTCGCATGCGGGCTGAACAGCGTGCGTTCGCCGATGGCGGAGAGCCTGCTGCGGCAGATGTTCCCGCAGGCGCTCTATGTGAAATCGGCCGGCGTCAGGAAGGGCGAGCTCGATCCGTTCGCGGTCGCCGTGATGGCCGAACTGGGCCAGGATATTTCCACCCACAAGCCGATGACGTTCGAGGAGCTCGAGGATTGGGAGGGGCTCAATTTCGATCTCATCATCACGCTGTCGCCCGAGGCGCATCACAAGGCGCTGGCGCTGACGCACACGCTGGCGGCCGATGTCGAATACTGGCCGACGCCCGATCCCACCGACACCGAAGGCACCCGCGAGCAGAAGCTCGCCGCCTATCGCGAGGTCTGCGACGGCCTGATGATGCGCATCCGCCGCCGGTTTTCGAAGGGCGGCGCGGCGAGCGGGTAGCGTGCGACGGCGAACCGGCCGCATGGAAAGGGCGCGAACCTCTCAGCTCGTCGTTCCTGCGAACGCAGGAACCCATACGCCGCGGCCGTGAGCGATGTGAGGCAGTCGCCAGCGTCGCTGTCACGTTCCGCGACAACGCGCCTGTGGTTATGGGTCCCTGCGTTCGCAGGGACGACGGAGATATTGGAGCCACAACAACCACTTGTTCCCCGGTTGTGGAATGGAGTGCCTTCCGATAGGTTCCGCGCGCGTCCCCTTCCGAATCCTTTTCCGCGACAAATCCCGCATGCTCGGCCGCCCCAAAATCGTTCTCGCTTCCGGTTCGCCGCGACGGCTCAGCCTGCTCAACCAGGCCGGCATCGAGCCCGACGCGCTGCGCCCGGCCGATGTCGACGAGACCCCGAAGCGGGGCGAGCTGCCGCGCGCCTGCGCCAATCGCCTCGCCCGCGCCAAGGCCGATGCGGCGCTGAAATCCGTGCAGCTCGACGACGAGCTGCGCGGCTCCTTCATCCTCGCCGCCGATACCGTGGTCGCGGTCGGCCGCCGCATCCTGCCCAAGGCCAATCTGGTGGACGAAGCCGCGCAGTGCCTGCGGCTGCTGTCGGGCCGCAACCACCGCGTCTACACCGCGATCTGCCTGGTGACGCCGAAGGAGGCGTTCCGCCAGCGCCTGATCGAGACCCGCGTCCGCTTCAAGCGGCTGAGCGAGGACGACATCCAGGCCTATATCGGCTCCGGCGAATGGCGCGGCAAAGCCGGCGGCTACGCCGTGCAGGGCATCGCCGGATCGTTCGTGGTCAAGATGGTCGGCTCCTACACCAACGTCGTCGGCCTGCCGCTCTACGAGACGGTGACGCTGATGGGCGGCGAGGGTTTTCCGATCCGCTTCGGCTGGCTCAATGCCAGCTAAGCCGCCCGACGAGGCGCCCAGCGGCGGCGCCAGCCCGCCGGCAAAACCCTGCCCCGAATGCGGCAAGCCGGGCAAGCCCGGCCACGCTCCCCTTCTGCTCCCCCCGCTGCCGCGACGTCGACCTGAACCGCTGGCTATCCGGCCGCTACGTCATCCCCGGCAAGGAGACCGACCCCGAAGACGCCGAATAGCCGTGATTCCGCCAATAATTTGGGGATGAGGCGCCGGGCCGCCGCGAAGCCTCCGGCAAGGCGGGCTGCGCCCGCCGAAGCCGTCGGCGAAGGCGGGTGGACATGCGCTCCCGACCTCTCTATAAACCGCCCGCTCGCACCGCCTTTGGGCCGTCCGGGTATGCCCAGGTAGCTCAGTTGGTAGAGCATGCGACTGAAAATCGCAGTGTCGGTGGTTCGATCCCGCCCCTGGGCACCATTCAAGCCCGTAGCGCCGCGTCTCGAAGAATTCGCCAGCGCAATCGGTTGCTGCGGCGTAGCGAGCTATTAACCACCCGATCCGGCGCGACTTCCCCATTTCACGCAATGCGAGCATTCTGGTGTCACCTCGTGCCAGGTGCGAAAATGAAGTACGACACCAACAATATCGACGAAGCCGCATATCTTGCGCTGCAGGGCTATCATTTCACCGTCACGCGCACGGGATCGATCTCTGCGTTGTTTTCATTTGAGAAGGGTGAGCAGTTTGATGGAGCCCGCGCCAAGTTTTGGAAGGGCGAGGCGAGCGTGCAGCTTCACAGCTGGCTTGCCACGCGAGCGGCTCTGAAGAACGAATGTGCTGGTCAGGCGCTGTCGCTCAAGCACGTCTCTTCGCCGTCACTCGTACCTGCGGAAGGTGAGACGGGAACGTCCGTGAGAACGGGCCAAGCCTATTGGTACTATGACGGGGATACGATCAAAGGCGCGATGTTTGGCAAAGAGCCGCTACATTTATCACGCTTGGCGGATGGCAACTTCTACCTGACACGTGAGGACGCAAAACTTAAGCGGAACGCCGTACCGGTCGAATGATCAATGTGACCCCCGCTGTCAGTCAGCAAACTAATACTACGGTGCACAAAACTCCATCCGCTATTAAATGCATATTTGGATGATGGTCCACGCGATAAAGCCAATGACGAGTAATCTGCGTCCTACGAATGCGCCTTGTTCTTGCGCTTCGGTAGCGGCAACGTGGGTGCTGGCTTCCTTGGTGCGTATTGCTTGAAAACGCGATCCAACTCAGCTTGCGCGTAAACCTTCTGCTGCGGTGAAGGTTTACGCTCAATGACTGGCTTGCCGTCAATCTGTCCAGGCCAGCCACTGTCCGCATTCAGGACGATGATGCTGATGTCTGGACGATCATGCGCGATTGTGTCGAGCACGTCTTTCCATTTCGGCCAGCGCTCATGACGGCCGACCTTCTGGCCCAGCTCCTTGTAATACGTAACATGGCCGCGCTCGACGATTTGCTTCAGTTCAGCTCGCGTCGGCTCGACCGTACCGAGATAATCGTCATTTGCTGTCATGCATTCCTCTTCCTATACCGCTCCGATCGCCGGCGCACCTCATAGATTAGCGGCCCGTGGTCCTCAACACCGCGATTGGCGAAGAGCCGGATATTCGACACCAGAAAATTTACGCCCTTCACGACCTCCGGGGGGAAACGTGACGCACGTTACGGGTGCACTCAATTGTTCGCCGAACTTCGTTGACTACACCGTCATCGCAATTTGACCGCCTCACTACGTCCGCGGCGGCGGGGCGTTGGGTGAGGCGATGCGCGCCCTGTCGAGAAGCTCGACGAGATAGCTTCGTGCGAGCCTTGCGTTCAGGGCCGTCTTGTCGACGAGGCCAACAAGTCGCGAGGTCGTGGGCACATCTGTCCCGTCGGGTCGCGTGAGGACCGGGACGAAGTCATTCGGGTAATCGAGAAGGCGCAGAATATCGACGGCGGAGGCTCTGCGCAGATCGCCGATTTCCAGCGGCTGGGTCAGCATCATCTCCCCGAACCAGCGACGCAAAATCTCGGGCGTTAGCTCGATCTTGATGTTCCTCTCGTTGGCGGAATTGCCGACGCCGTCGTTGAAGGTCTGTCGCCCAAAGACCCAGAAGCTCGCTGATTTCGACGGTGATGTCGTTGTAGGCGACGGGCCGCGCGCGCAGCCTGTCCTCGAAGGCGCGAAGTTCGACCGATTTTGCGCCGATGACCGAAAGGATGGCGGTCGTCGAGAGCTGGCCGACGAAGCGTTCTTCCGGCAGCGTCGGTAATGCACGCGGCGAGGCCTTGAGATTCGTCGCCTGCGGCCGGGCGGAGGCGTCGACGATGAGGATTCGTCGCGCCTGGGTCAATCGCTGCGCGAGGCTCGCGATGAGATACAGCCGGGTCGACCACCATTCGGTGGCGAGATCGATTTTCAGCGCGCGCTGCTGGTCGCCCGCCGTGATGATGGCCTGGGTTATGCCGTCCGCGGCCGAGCTGTCGCCGGCCACGCCGGCACCCGGCGGCAAAGCTGCCGCCGCCTGCAGATCGAGCTGATTTGTAAGGCCCGCTGTGGTGACGGCCGCGCTGACCCGCGCCTCGAGGTCGGACGGGGTCGTGAACCACGACACGACGCGCTCCTGCTGGAGCGCGAGCCGGAGCGCTCGAATCCTCTCGGTATTCGGCTGCGCGCCGGCCCTTGTCCGGTCGAATCCATCCACAAATTCCGGCGGCCATGGCCAGCGTTCATCGAGCAGAAAGGCCATCACGGGCAGTCCGCGCTCGATAGCGCGCAGGTATTCGTATTCCGTGATCGAGGTCTGGCCCGGCGTGGCTCCCGCGACGGCTGGCGGCGCGGCCCCGGCTTGCGGCGCATAGCCGTAGCGCCAGGCGAAAATGCCGACATAAGCCTCACTGCGGTCCACCATTTCGAGAACTTTGGCGAGGGGAGCCAGCGAGCCCGCTGTCATGTCCTCCATGGCGATCACTTCGTGCCCGAGCTGTCTCAGCACGCGGATTGCCGAAGCGCGATGGTCTTTCAGGTCCTCGAACGACGACGAGACGAAGATGCGCATCGGAGCCCTCCCGATGCGCGGACTTTAATCCGACGCGCGCCGGTTGCAATAAGACAAATGCCTCAACCACCCTTTGAAACCTGGCGAAAACGCCGTGCCAATCGTCGATCGAGGTGACTCCGCGCTGCCGGTCAGCATAGGATTACCAATACCGCGATCACGCGAGGCTTTCGTATGCTGCCCATTCCCGCCGACATCTTCACCGAGCCCGACGACGTATCCCCGGACGGCTTGGCCAATCTCGGACCCCTGCGCCATCTGGCGGGTGTCTGGCAGGCGGACAAGGGCGTGGACGTCAACCCCAAGGCCGCGGGCCCGGAGCGCCGGGTGTTTCGGGAGCATGTCCGGATGGACCCGATCGATCCGCAGGCCAATGGGCCGCAGCTGTTTTATGGCTTGCGTTATCACATCCACATCAACACGCCGGAGGAAGACATCACCTTCCACGACCAGGTCGGCTATTGGCTGTGGGAGCCGGCAACCGGCCTGATCCTGCAGAGCGTGACCATCCCGCGCGGCCAGGTACTGCTCGCCTCGGGCCACGCGAATCCGGACGACAGGAAAATCTCCGTCACGGCGAAGCGCGGCGAGACGCGTTACGGAATCTGCTCAACGGATTTTCTGGACGAAGCGTTCCGCACCGAGAGCTACCGATGCGACATCAGCTTCAACGACGACGGAAGCTGGACCTATCTCATCGAGACCGAGCTTCTGGTGAAGGGAAGGGACGTGCCGTTCAATCATCACGACACCAACACCTTGCAGCGTGTCGGGGAGGCGGCGCTCAATCCGTTGGCCGCCATCCTGAAAGATCGCGCGGAGAAGAAGTAGCCGGAAGCGTAGCGACATCCGGATGAGGTAGCGCTGATCCCGCATATCGCTCCGCTCATGCGGCCGCAAGCGCTGATGTCTCCGGCCGCCTCGAAGCAGCGATCTTCCTTGCTTCGGCGCGAGCCTCTTCCGCCGTTCGGATCGTGCGCCTGATGCTCCGCGCAGCGCCGGTCTTGACGAGCCGAGCCGCAGGCTTCGCCGTCACGGGCTTTGCATCGCGGGCGATGCGCTCACGTCCGGGCTCGCGGGGGCACGTCGCAATGGTCGTGATGCGATCGAGCTGCACGGTCGTCCTGGAGTCGGTGCAGAGTCTCGAGCATCGGAAAGTCTTCACCGTGATAGCTTTCGGCGAGCGACCTTGCAGATCTGCCGGGCAGCTTCTGGACCATGCGGCCGAAGGCTCAGCTGGTGAATTTTCCCTCGAAGTTCTGACCGGGCAATACGTATCTCGTCGAGACACGTCATTGCAAGCTTGAGATGCCACTGCGTGACGTCCGGGATGGAGGCGGACGGCTGTGCGGGCTCTGCCGTTCCGCGGGCATCGATACGCTTACCAGCTTGTCGTTCACTCCGGAAACAGCCCCGCGAGAATCTCCCCCGCCATGTTGAACGCCGCCACGCCGCGGAACAGCGCGGCGATGCCGGCGCTGGCGTGCAGTTCTTCCAGCGTCGCGCCGGCCTTGATCGCGGCCTTGGCGTGGTTGGCGGCGGCTTCGGAGGTCTGCACCAGCAGGATGGCAAAAGCCATCAGTTGCACGGTCTTCTGATCCAGCGCATCCGGCGTCAGCGCCGCGATGCGCCAATCCTCCAGCGCCGTCACCAATTCCGGATCGACGCGCATGCCGAGTTCGAGTCGCTTGGCGATCTTGGGCGGCGTGAAACCGATCATGGATTCGTAGCGGGACTTCAGCTCGTCCAGTGACGCTGGCTTCTTCGTCATGCGCTTCTCTTCCTCGTTTCGGCGACGGCGGGCCTCACTCGACCTTGGCGCCGGAGGTTTTCACCACCTCGCCCCATTTGTCGACCTCGGTGCGCAGGAAGGCGCCGAATGCATCGCCGGACAACGTGCCGGGCTCGGCGCCGACGTCGGCCAGCCGCTTCGCCATGTCGGGCTCGCTCATCACCTTGCTGACGGCTTCGATCAGCGCCTTCGTGACTTCGGGCGGTGTCTTGGCGGGCGCGACGAGACCGAACCACGACGACGCCTCGAAATTCGCAACGCCCGCTTCGACCATGGTCGGAAGCTCGGGAAACAGCGGCGAGCGCGCGGCGCCGGCGACGGCCAGCGCGCGGATCTTGCCGCCCTGCACCTGCGGACGAACGGCCGGCATGTTGTCGAACATCATCGGCATCTCGCCGGAGATCAGGTCGTTCATCGCCGGCGCCGCGCCGCGATACGGCACGTGCACGATGTCGATGCCGGCGCGCGCCTTCAGCAATTCGCCGGCCAGATGATTGGTCGAACCGAGACCCGACGATCCGAAATTGAGTTTGCCGGGCGATGCCTTGGCCAGCGCGATCAGTTCGGACACGGTCGTGGCCTTCACGCCCGGATTCACCGCCAGCACGATCGGGACCGATGCGATCAACGCGATCGGGGTGAAATCCTGTGCCGGATTGAACGACAGTTTCGAATACAGCGATTGATTGACGACCAGCGGCCCCGGCGCCGCCAGCAGCAGCGTGTAGCCATCGGCCGGCGAACGCGCCACCGCCTCGGCGCCGATATTGCCGCCGCCGCCGCCGCGATTGTCGATCACCACGGACTGCCCCCACAGCTCGGACAGCCGGGTGCCCAGCAGGCGCGCCACCACGTCGTTCGATCCGCCGGCCGGGAAGGGGACCACGATCTTGACGCCGCGCTCGGGGAATTCGGCGTGCGCGGCTGCCCGATCAACGATCCCATGACGAGGGCCGACAGCAGCGGAAATGAGGTACCGCATTCGTTTCTCCAGATAATCGATTTTTGTGATTTTCGTCGATTTTAAGTTGACAGCAATCAGTGCGGTCGTCAAATCGGCCGTCGTCATGTCGTCCGATCAAAGTTAGCAACACGGTCACCGAGGAGCCATGAGCGCGTATCAATCCGGCACACCGAAACCTTGCCCTGGCCCCGACCGCCATCCGAAGCGTCCGGTCTTTGCGATGCCGCCGGGCGCCTGCGACACGCATGTTCACGTCTTCGGACCGCAGGCCGAATTTCCCTTCAGCGAACAGCGCAGCTACACGCCCGAGGACTGCACCTACGAAGACCTGATGCAGCTTCATGCCGCGCTCGGGATCGATCGCGCCGTCATCGTTCACGGCGGCGCACATGGCACCGACAACGGCGCCACGCTCGCGGCGCTCGACCGCAATCCCGGAAAACTTCGCGGCGTTGCCGTGATCCCGTCCGGACTGCCGCGGTCTGAGCTGGAGGACATGAACCGGCGCGGCATGCGCGGCTGCCGCATGTCGACGGTGGTGAGCGGCGGCGCTTCGTTCGCGCATCTCGCGCGGGCTGGCCGAGGAAACCTTCGATCTGGGCTGGCACCTCGTGCTGCACTTCAACAAGGCCACCGAACTGGTGGAGGTGGCGCCGCAGCTTCTGCAAATTCAAAACCCGTTCGTGCTCGATCACCTCGCACGGATCAGCGCGGCCGAAGGCGTCGACTCTGAGCCGTTCCGAACGCTGCTGCGGCTGCTCGATACCGATCGCTGCTGGATCAAGCTCGCCAGCCTTTATCGCCTGTCGTCCGAACCCTATCCGCATCGCGACATGCTGCCGATGATCCGAAAAGGTCGTCGAATTGCGTCCGGACCGCATCCTGTGGGGCAGCAACTGGCCGCATCCGATCTGTCCGGTGCCGATGCCGAATGACGGCGACCTGGTCGATCTGATTCCGCTGTGGCTGCCGGACCGCCGCACGCAGCAACTCGCCTTGGTCGACAACCCCGCTTTGCTTTACGGTTTCGAGCCGGTAACCTGAGCGCACCATGAGCGACGCACGCGCCTCCGCCGTTCCGGCCTCCGCCACGCTCTCGACGACGCTGGTCGCCCGCCTGCGCGATGCGATCATGCGCGGCGAGTTGCTGCCGGGAAGCAAGCTCAATCTCGACCGGCTGCGCACGGCGTTCGGCGTCAGTCTCAGTCCGCTGCGCGAGGCGCTCTGCCGTCTCGAAAATGACGGCCTGGTCGCCCTGATCGACCAGCGCGGCTACCGCGTCACGCCGGTCTCCGCGGATAATCTCACCGAGATCATCCGGCTGCGCGTCGAGCTCGAGGGTCTCGCGATCAAGGAGGCGATCGAACACGGCGACGTCGCCTGGGAAGGCCGCATCCTGGCGGCGCTGCATCAACTGAGCCGCTGCAAGCGTGGCGCGCGGTCCGCGGCGGAGCAGGAGATCTGGGAGACCGCGCATCGCGCCTTCCATGCCGAGCTGATTTCCGCGTGCCAGATGCCGCTGCTCCGCCAGTTCTGCGCCACCCTGCACGACCAGAGCGATCGCTATCGCCGGATCTTTCTCAAGAAGAATGCGCCGGACCGCAACGTGCCCGCCGAGCACACCGCGCTCGCGCATGCGATGATCGAGCGCCGCACGCGTGACGCCACGCGCATCTTGCGCGAGCACATCGAACGCACCGGCCGCAACATTCAGGCGGCGCTGGCGCTCAGCTCGAAATAGCATTCAAATTTGTAGCCCGGATGAGCGCAGCGACATCCGGGATCTACGAAGCCCCGCATATCGCAAGCGCTCATGCGGGCTACCGTCGCGCAAGCGCATCCATGTTGCGCGCACACCGTCATCCAGCGATTTCCGGGATGATGGACGTTGTGCCGCTGATTTGCCCGACATGTCAAGTTTCGAACTAAACCTTGGACTGCAGCAGTCGCCGGCTACTTTGCATGGGGTTGTTTTCGATATTTTTGTTGGGAGCCCCGCAATCCGGCGCGCCCCTCACTTCTGCTCCTGCGCCTTCATCTCTTCCGCGAACGGCTGCAACGCCTTGTTCATGTCGTCGAGCCGCTTCTGCCATTCGGCGCCGGGCATGAAGGCGAGAACGGCGGCGTCGGCGGGCGAGGCCTTGATGAACTCGGGGTCGCGCAGGCCTTCGGCGATGGCGGCTTCGAGCTTTTTGGCGATCTCGTCGGGGACGGCCTTGGGCACCGCAAAGCCGCGTTCGGCGGTCATCGTCACCGCGACGCCCAGCTCCTCGGCGGTCGGAACGTCGGGGAGAACGGGCGAACGCTGCTTGGAAAGAATCGCGAGCGCGCGGACGGTCCCCTTGTTGCCGCCGTGCAATTCGGGCACTTCGCTGACGCTGACCATGCCGACTTCGAGGTGGCCGCCGAGCAGATCGGTGCGCTGCACGGCCGTGCCGCGATAGGAGATTTCGTTGGGCTCGACCTTGGCGGCGCCCGCCAGCATGCGGATCGCCAGATGGCCGTTGGTGCCGGCACCATTGTGGCCGAACGTCACCGAGCCCGGCTTGGCGCGCAGCGCCGCCAGCACGTCGGCCAGCGTGGCGAACTTGCTGTCCGCCGGCACCACGATCACGCTGGGGTCGTCGACCACGCGCGCGATCAGGCGGATTTCATCCATGCTGTACTGGGTTTTTCGCGTCATCGGGATGAAATTGTAGCCGGGCACGTTGACCACGCCGATCGAATAGGCGTCGGGCGCGGCGCGCTGGATTCCGGCAAAGGCGATCTCGCCGCCGGCGCCGGGCTTGTTCAGCACGACGAATTTGGCCTTGCCGCCCAGCTTCTGCTCGACGAACGGCAACAGCTTGCGCGCCATGACGTCGGTGGCGCCGCCGGGCGCAAACCCGATCACGACCTCGATCGGCTTGTCCTCCGGCCATCCCGCCGAGGCCGGTCCGCACGCCACAAATCCCAATGCTGCTGCAACCAGCGCGATGACCTTACCCTGCATGACGTTCCAACCCTGTTCTTGTTGTTGCCCGGTCGTCCCGCCAGGGCGGCGCGACCGATGAATGATGTGGAGCGGTTGTAGCGGTGCGGTTCGGCCGGGAATAGCGAGCGGCACGCATAGCCCCATGAGCGGCTGGTACGCCGTAGCGTCGCGCCATTCGCGTGAGCCGCCCGAACTTGCGCTTCCGCTACATTTGAAGGTCGGGAATGAACATCGCCCGCACCGTCCATTTCATCTGCGGCTGGCTTTGCCGGATGCAGTATCGGCCGTCGATGACGGGCACCTTGATGACGGAGGTCGGCCTGTTGCCGCAGCAATGCTGGACGCTGTCCGGAAATCCCGGCTGATAGATGTAGAAGCGCGTGTAGATGGGCTCGACGGTCACCACCAGGTAGATCGAATTCATGCCCCGCGGAATCTTGTCGTGCAGGTCGACCAGGCGGTCGCCGGGATTGCAGGCCAGGGCAGCCGTGAGCAGGAGCCAGTTCATCGCCACAGCCTAGACTAATCCGTGCAGACCGAAAGACCGGGACGGCCGCTCCGCAATTCCGTCGCAGGCGGCACGGTATGGATTGCCGTGTTGGGTGCTCGTCCCCACATTTGCGGCAATCAGGACGCCGGCGTGTCGAAAGGTGCCCCCATGACGGAGTGGTATTTTGTTTGGGTCGAAGGGTTGCGCGGGCCCATGCCGCAGAAATGGTCATCTGACGGGCTGTGGGGGCAGGTGGGCCGTCAGGATGTCATCGTCCGCTTCGCACTCGATGATGCGGAGGCCAAGCTGTCGCTCGCCGAACTGGCCAGGCTGCATCCGGTTCCAGAACGAAGATAATCGGCGACTGTCAGGGGCCGTTCAGCGGGGCGAGCTATCGGTTCGCGCCCGCCGGCCCTCAATTGGATAGCCGGGGTCATTGAAGCCCGGAGTCGAGGGATGGCCGCTCACCACCAGCCGGTCGATCAGCGCCTCGTCCTCGGCGGTGAAGCGATAGTCGATCGCCTTCAGGTAATCGTCCCACTGTTCCTCGGTGCGGGGGCCGGCGATGACGGCCGACACGAACGACGAATTCAGCACCCATGAAACCGCGAACTGCCCGGCGGTGATACCCTGAGCTTCGGCGTGCTGCTTGATCTCCTGCGCGAGTTGCAGCGATTCCGGCCGCCACTCCGTCTGCATCATGCGCTTGTCGGCGCGGCCGGCGCGCGTCTCCTTGTCGGGGGTGGCGTCCGGTCTGTACTTGCCGGTCAGCACGCCGCGCGCCAGCGGGCTATAGGGCACGATGCCGAGGCCGTAATAGCCGCAGGCCGGGAAATGCTCGACCTCCGGCATGCGGTTCATGGCGTTGTAATAGGGCTGGCTGACGATCGGGCGGTCGATGCCGTTGTTGTCGCAGATGTTGCAGATCTCGGCGACGCGCCAGGCGCGGTAATTCGACACGCCGAAATAGCGGATCTTGCCCTGGCGGATCAGGTCGCCGATCGCGCGCACGGTTTCCTCCAGCGGCGTCGCATGGTCTTCCTTGTGCAGATAGTAGATGTCGATGTGATCGGTGCCGAGCCGCTTCAAACTTTCGTCGGCCGCCTGCAGCACCCAGCGTCGCGACAACCCGCCGCGATTGGGATCGTTGCCGATCTGGTTGGCGAGCTTGGTCGCCAGGATCCAGCTGTGCCGGCTGTTGGAGATGGCGCGGCCGACCACCTGCTCGGACTGGCCGCCATTATAGGCGTCCGCCGTATCGATGAAGTTGATGCCGGCCTCGCGGGCTTTGGCGATGATCCGCGACGACGTCGCCTCGTCGGTCGGGCCGCCGAACATCATGGTGCCGAGACAGATCGGGGAAATCTTCAGGCCGCTGCGGCCGAGGTGGCGGTATTGCATCTGTGGCTCCTCGCAGGCTCCGGCTTACTTATCAACCTCGTTCTTCAATATCTTGAACACGCCGCTCGCCATCGCGATACAGCGCTTGTCGACGGTCACCTCGGTCGTGATGAAGATCAGGCTGCGGGTGGAGCGTACCACATGCGGCCGCGAGATCAGGATTTCGCCGATCTTGCCGGCTTCGACAAAGTGCGTATCGAGCTGCACGGTCGCCAGCGTCGGTTTGCCCGAGACATAGCGGGCGGTCATGCCGCAGGTGCGGTCGGCAAACGTCATGAGCACGCCGCCCTGCACCAGGCCGCGGCGGTTGTGGTGCTTGTCCTCGGTGGCGAGCGCGTATTCGTGGGTGCCGTCGACCACGCGCTGCCAGAGCGGCCCGATCAGGTGCAGGAAACCTGACGTGTCGACGATCTTCCAGCCGTCGGATTTGAGTTTGTCCGCGGCTTTGCTCGTCATGTCGTGGTGTCCATTCCCTGCAGGTTGTCATGCGATCCTAGGTCATTTCATCGGATGCGCTTGTGTTGTAGTCAAGCAGGATGGCCCGGTCATTTGACGATACCACCCGGCGGAATATCGCAGAGCTGTGCGCGGCATTTGCGCGGGCGCCCTCTGATGGCACCGAGGACGGGCTGAAGCGCGCGGCGGTGGCCATCGCGCTGACCGAAGCCGAGGCCGGCGGCGGCACGACGTTCCTGCTGACCCGCCGCGCCGCGACCTTGCGCTCGCACGCCGCGCAATGGGCGCTGCCGGGCGGGCGCTGCGACCAGGGCGAGACGCAGGCGCAGGCCGCGCTGCGCGAACTGCATGAAGAACTCGGCGTCGGCCTCGGGGAGGGCGACGTACTCGGCCTGCTCGACGATTATCCGACCCGGTCGGGCTATCTGATCACGCCCGTGGTGGTCTGGGTCGGCACCAGCGCCGAGATCGTGCCCAATCCGGCGGAGGTCGCCTCGGTGCATCGCGTCGCGCTCGACGATATCGAGCGAAGCGACGTCTTCAGCTTCACCACGATCCCCGAAAGCACGCGGCGCGTGATCCGCTTCCGCCATGCCGGACAGCACATCCACGCGCCGACGGCGGCGCTGATCTATCAGTTTGCCGAAGTGCTGGCGGGGCGCAATACGCGCGTTGCGGAACTGGAACAGCCGGTATTTGCGTGGAAGTAGGATCGCGCGTTCATCCGACGATGTGAGATGAACGGCATGGCGACGTGAGTACCTCATTCGGAAGTCAACTTGCGAAGGCGGGTCGTTTCGGCGACGATGGCCGCCTAACAATAAGAACAGCTTTGGGAGTGCGCGCCTCATGTCTATTTGGATCAAAAGCCTGGGTGTCGTTGCCGCACTGCTCGGTGCGAGCCTCGCCGCCGATCCGGCGCAGTGCGCAAAACTATCCCACCCGCGCCGTCACGCTGGTGATTCCGTTCGCGCCCGGCGGCAGCACCTCGATCGTCGGCCGCGCCATTGCCGACAAGATCAGCGACGTGCTCGGCGAGAAAGTCGTGATCGACAACCGTCCCGGCGCCGGCGGCACGGTCGGCACCAAGGCGGTCGCCAGGAGCGTTCCCGACGGCTATACGCTGCTGCTGGGCTACACCGGCACGCTGGCGATCGGCCCCTCGCTTTACAAGAATCCCGGCTACGATCCGCGCAAGGATTTCGCGCCGATCGGCATGATCGGCAACGCGCCGAACTCGCTGGTGGTGCATCCATCGCTCCCCGCGAACAGCGTGGCCGAACTGATCGCCTATGCGAAGGCCAATCCCGACAAGGTCAGTTTCGGCTCGGCGGGCGCCGGCACGGCGAGCCACATCACCGGCGAATATTTCGCGCGTGCCGCCGGCATCAAGCTGGAGCACATTCCCTACAGGGGCACGGGACCAGCACTGACCGATCTGCTCGGCGGCCACATCCCGATGGCGTTTGCGCCGATCCCGGCCTCGCACCCCAACATCTCCGCCGGCAAGCTGCGTGCGCTCGCGGTCACCAGCGTCACCCGCTCGAGCCTGCTGCCCGACGTGCCGACGATGATCGAAGCGGGCCTCCCCGGCTTTGACGCGTCGCTCTATTACGGCCTGGTCGCACCGGCAGGCACGCCGCGGCCGATCATCGACAAGCTGAACAAGGCGTTGCGCGATGCGCTCGCTTCCGACGAGGTGAAGAAGCAGCTCGGCAATGACGGCACCGAGATCACGCCCGGTACGCCGGAAGACTATGCCGATTTCATCGACAAGGACGAGAAGAAGTGGTCGCAGCTCGTGAAAGCCAGCGGCGTCGAGCAGGAGTGATGCCAGACCTCGCTAGCTGTTCGGAAACTTCGCTCCCATCCCAAAACGCCGCACCTTTTCTGCATCGCCGTTGATTTGCATCAACTGCTCCGTCGTGTCGGCGCTATTATGATCGCAGATGAACGCAGCGGAAACGTGCCATGACTGACGATACAAAAACCGTGGTTCGCGAAGCATTGATGAGCACGCGTGCCGTCATGGCTTGCCCGTTCCATCCCGAAGTGACGATCCGAATTGGCGATGATGCGGCAGAGACTCATGCCTCGCACCGCCTGACCAGTATCGCCGATGCCAACTGGGATCACGACGCCCGATTGGTCGAAATGGCCCGACAGCTAGGCGATTGCGCCGATGGCGTCTGCCCGCGATGCTCGGAGGGACGGTCCTGAACGGGGCGAACATGGGGCGGTCGGCAGGCGGCGATCCCTGGTAATCATCGAAACTGCAGCGCCACATGCCTGTAAGCAAAAAGGTCGCGCCGTTTCGGGGCTGACTTGGGCCACGTGCTTGCTACAAGAGGCTTATGCGCCTGCGGTTGATTCGCTTTAGCTCCAGACTTGTCGTGCTCGCGTTGCTCGCCGGCGCACCGCCTGCTGTCGCGATGGACACGGCGGAAATATTCCCTCTCTCGGCCGCCAACGCGATGGCGCAAGCGGCCTCGCCGCAGGCGATCGCCGAATATCGCCGCAAGCTGAAAGAGTATCAGGAAGCCCGCGCGGCGTTCGAGGAGGAGGCGGGGGCCTATTGGTCCGCGATCTCGGAGAAGCGCAAGGTCCGCAACGCCAAGCGGCGGGACCGCCAGGCCATTGCGCTCAACGATTATGTGCTGACCCAGCCGCCGGTCTATAACGGTCCGAAAGCCCCCGTGAATCCGGAGCCGGAGGGGGAAAAGCCGCCGCGCGAGCGCAAGCCGATCCCGGTGGTCGCCGATTTCCTGAAAGCCGCCGCGGAGCAGTTCCAGTTCGTGCCGCAGCGGCCGTCATCCGAGGTCGAGTTCAAGCGCGCCTACGCCCGCTACGCGCTGGCCGCGGGACTGACGCGCGAGCAGGCGGTGCGGGTCTATTCGTTCGAGACCGGGGGCACCGGCAATCACGACATGCAGTCGGGCCTGAGCGCCTCGCGGCCCGGCTCGCGCGCGATCTCGACCGCGATCGGCTACAACCAGTTGCTCACCACCAACAGCGTCGAACTGCTGGCCGAGCAGGGGCACGAGTTCATCAAGGAATTGACGGCGAGGGCCGCGGCGCTCTCGGGCGCTCCGCGCGCGGCGATGGAGCGCAAGCTCGCCGTGCTGAAGAAGATGGTGGCGTTCGCGAAAACGGTGCCGGACACCTGGTCCGAGCACGAGAAGCTCGCCAACACGCCGCAGGGCTGGGCCGTGCACGCCATGGTGCTGGACATCGACGTCGGGCCGATGCTGCAGACCCACAAGCTGCTGACATCGGTGATTTTTGCGCGCACCAAAGGCTATAGCCGCCCGCTTTCGGCCGCCGAGCTCGAAATGATGAACCTGACCGGCGACGGCACCGGTTTTGACATGGTAACCATGCCGCAGGCGATGCGCGAACAGGTACCGACCTCGAACTTCTTCCAGCGCGGCGGCTACGAGCGTAATCCCGTCGCGATCCGCCACAACACGGTCGCGAAATTGCTCGCGGTCACCGACGAGCGGATGGATTTCAACAGCAACAAGCCGGGTGCGAAGGAATTGGCCGCGGCGTTTTAGCTAGCCGTCGTCCCGGCCTTGAGCCGGGACCCATAGCCACCGGCTTGAATTGTTATACCGAGACGTTTGCCAAATTGCCCCAAGACAGGCCGCGGCGTATGGGTCCCGGCTCAGGGCAGGCCGGGACGACAACAGAGATCAATTCGAGCCGAACATGAACTTTCCGTCACCCTCGAGATAGGGGCCGCTACGCATGTAGAGCTGTCCGTTCTCGCCAATGAAGAACAGGGTGCCCTTCGGCACCTTCTTGGCGCCCTTGAGCAGCGTGCCGGCATTGTTGGTGCCCATCTTGTAGGACAGCGTCTTGCCGTCCTTGCCGTAGGCATAGCCCATGTCGGACTTCAGCTCCCACGGCGTCGGCGCCGCGCCTTGCGCCAGCGCGCAGCTCGAAAAACCCGCCAGGACGGCCATCGCCAAAACCGTCTTCGTTGAAATGCCCGTCATCATCCATCCTCCCCGTGAGCCTTCGGCCTCTTGCCCCGTGTTTTGAACAAATCACGAACGGTATCGCGCCGTCAATTGGCACATTCGACGCATTGCACAAGCCTTCGAACAGGTGTTGAGACTTTGTGATTTCCCGCGTCCGGCTTCGCGACTATGTTCGTCTTTCCGGTTACAATCACGCATTGCGAAGAACGTCATAGGGATGGTCAGGATGAACCACGTCATGAAGATCGGTCTTGGTGTTGCGCTGTCGTTCATGACGCTGGCCCACGGCGGCGGCCGACGATTTCAGGCTCTCGAACAACCAGCGGATCGCCTGCAGCCGCGGACTGAGCGCGGGCAAGCTCAACACCTCGACCTGCAAATCCTATGCGTATGTGTTCAACACCAAGACGTCGGAATATTTCCGCTGTCAGGTTTCGCTGGCGCTGACGCGGGACAACAAGGAAGTCATCAACGTCCAGGCCGACGGCGGCTGCGCCAAGAAGACGCGCATCTTCGATGGCGATTCGAGCTATTCGTTCGATGCCACCGAAACCGAGCCGCCGAACACCAATTCGTTCTTCGGTCCCGGCGGCTATGCGATATGGGCCAGCGACAACAATAGTCTGAAGGTGCGCGGCTGCATCATCATCTCGTCCGGCCTCGGCACCGATATCTCGAAATGCATCGACATGAAGTTCGAGTGAGTTACGTTCAGGACGGCCTGTCGGAGACGGGCGCGAGCTGAGGGCGGGAGCGGGCGAATTTCCGCACCGCCACCGGCTTGCCGAACAGATGGCCCTGTACCAGATCGAACCCCATCTCGTGCGCGGCCAGGAAATCGGCGCGGGTCTCGATGCCTTGCGCGACGGCGCGGGCGCCGTTGTCCCGCGCCAGCTCGACGATGCGCCGGCATACCGTCTGCTTCAGCCGGTCG
Source organism: uncultured Alphaproteobacteria bacterium (assembly GCA_963783115.1). Taxonomy (GTDB): domain Bacteria; phylum Pseudomonadota; class Alphaproteobacteria; order Rhizobiales; family Xanthobacteraceae; genus Bradyrhizobium. The sequence goes on from CAWAMK010000034.1 coordinate 176,128, forward strand.
TCCGCACAGCCGCTGACATATTGCCGGTCGACCTTGACTTCGGCGAACGGAAAACTGCGAAGCTCCAGCAGCGACGGCCATTCCGCGCCGACATTGTCGACGGCGAGCGCGATATTGTGCAGTCGCAAAGCACGCGCGGCATCCACGACGAGGTCCGCATGTTCGACCGCCTCGCGGCTGTCGATTTCGATCAGGAGCCCGCCAAAGGCAGGATGCGCCGGCACGGCGCGGCTGAGATCGCGTACCGCTGCGTCATCGCCGAAGAACGCCGCCGGCAGGTTGATCGAGAGATCGACCGGACCCTGGCTTTCGAGCAGATAGCGCCAGTCCTCGATGGCGCGGCCCACCACGAATTCGGACAGTTTTCGAAAATGCGGATCCTTGTCGTCGGGAATGAAACAGGCCGGCGGCACCACGCCCCAGGCGGGATGCCGCATCCGGACCAATGCTTCCGCGCCATCAGGCGCCAGCGAGCGGGTGTCGATCTTCTGCTGGTACCACAATTCGAGCCAGCCGGCCTTCAGGGCCTCGGCGACATCGACCGCCGGGCTCGGCGCCGGTTCGGCCGGCAGCAGCTCGGCGACGCTGGCGCGAAGGCTCGCCGCGCCGAACGGCGTCGGCAGCGAGGGCAGCATGGCGATGCCGTATTCGTCGCCGATTTGCTTGACCGCCCTGACCATGATCGAGTCGGGCTGGCCGATGACGAGCACCTTGCCGCCGAAATTCTTCCGAACGATGGCTTCGAGAATTTCGCCGACATTGATGCCGTCGACGCACACGCTGAGCACGATCAGGTCCGGGTGCTCGGTCTGCAGCAGGCCCGCCAGATCGCCGGCCTGGCCGCATTCGCAGGTTACGAAGCCGAGATCCTCGAGCGCGTCGGACAGAAACAGGCGAAGGTGCTTCTTGCTGTCGACGACGCAGGCCCGCGGCGTCAGCTTGCGATGCCCGAAATGCGCCGCGCGCGCATATTCGCTGATGTTGACCTGCTCCATCCCCCGCCCTCCATCAAATACCCCGGTGGCAGTGGTACATCCGCGTTGAGGTCGCAATAATGGAATTTTGCGGGAAGCCCCAGGATTACTTCAACAGGGTTAAGACCGCGGACGAAATGGCTGCGATGGCGTTGCGACTGCGCGCGTGCGTAGAAAGCAATTCCGTTTCATGGACTTCAGCGAGCGGGCTGTTCGCCTGGGCAGATTTTGATCAGCGTTGCATGTTAACGCCTGTGTTCGCTTGCCGGCGGCGCGGTGTTCGTAACTCGTTCGCAGAAGCAGGGATGATGCGGCGCACACAGATCACACTTGGCGAAGAAAGCCGACGGATGGTCTATTTCAGTCGCCGGGCTATCCTTCCTTCGGTGCACGTTGCAATGTTTCCGGCATCATCAGCGCAAATCCGATCAGCCCCGCACCGGCGACGGCGGCGAGAAACAGAAATGCCGCGCTGTAGCCGGCCTTGACGACGATAAGGCCCGCGGCCGCGGTGCTGAGCGCACCGCCGAGGCCGGCGGCGGTCGCAATCGCGCCCTGGCTGATGTTGAAATGTCCGGTGCCGCGCGTGAGGTCGGCGACGACGAGCGGAAACAGCGCGCCGAAAATGCCGGCGCCGACGCCGTCGAGCAGTTGCACCGACACCAGCCAGTAGGGATTGTCCGAGAGCGGATAAAGCATGCCGCGCAGCGTCAGCACGGCAAGCGCCACGGCGAAGATCGGCTTGCGTCCCCAGACGTCGGCCTTGTGCCCGACCAGCATCGCCACCGGCACCATCACCATCTGGGCGGCGATGATGCAGACCGACATCAGCGTGGTGCCGAGGTCGCGGTTGACGAGGGCCAGCTTCTGCCCGACCAGCGGCAGCATCGCCGCGTTCGAGAAATGAAACGCGACCGTCGCGACGGCAAAGATCAGCAAGGGCCTGCAGGTCAGCAGCACCTGGAAGCCGGATGGCTTGTCGTGGTGCGGACCATCCCGTTCCGTCGTGTCGTCGAGACCGCGCGCGACATGGTGGTCGATCGCACCTGCCGGGATCGCGAGCGTGGCGAAGATGCTGGCGACCGCCATTGCGGCGAGCAGCCAGAACACCACGATCGGGCCCGAACGAATAGGCGGTAATGCCGGCGATGGCCGCGGCCACCGCGTTGCCGGCATGGTTGAACGCTTCGTTGCGGCCGGTGCGGCGGGCAAAGGCGCGCGGGCCGACGATGCCGAGCGTCACCGCCGCAATCGCCGGAGCGAAAATCGCGCCCGCGGCGGCCGCGATCGCCTGCGTTGCCGCGACCAGTTCAAAGCGGTGGACCAGCGGCAAGGCGATACAGGAAAGGGTGACCAGGATGGCCGCCGTCACCATCAACGCGCGCTTGGCCGTCGAGCGGTCGATCAGCGCGCCCGCCGGCGTCTGGGCGGCGATGCCGGCGAGCGCGGCGACCGACATCACGACGCCGATCGAGGCTTCGTCCCATTTCTGTTCGGTGAGCAGGTAGATAGCGAGATAGGGACCGAGGCCGTCGCGCACGTCGGCGAGAAAGAAATTCAGCGCATCCAGCGCGCGCTCGACTCCTGTTTTATCGCCATCGACCAAATCATTCTCACGCGCTGTTGTGCCCGCCAGCCAACTCTGTTCAACAGGTTCGGTTCCGTAGTTCCGTAGGGTGGGCAAAGGCGCGAAGCGACGTGCCCACCATCTACCCCCGAGCACGCGGCGAGGTGGTGGGCACGCTACGCTTTGCCCACCCTACGACTTGCGAAAAGAAATGACCGCGGCCCATGGCGGACCGCGGTCATCGAGATGTGTGCCGAACGAAGCGAAGTCGCGGCTTACTTGCCGATACCTTTCTCCTTGAAGTATTTCAGCGCGCCGGGATGGAACGGGATCGGCGAGCGCTCCTGCACCTGGTTGTCGAGCGAAAAACTCTCGGCTTCCTTGTGCACGGCGACGATGTCGGCCTTCTTCTCCACCAGCGTCTTGACGATGGTGTAGGCGTCGTCATTGCTCATCTTGTCGCCGGTGACGATCAGGTTCCAGACCTCGGTGATGGAGTTGTCCTTGTCGTAGCCGGGATAGGAGCCGGCCTTGATCTTGCTCGCCGTATAGAGCTTGCCGTATTTGGCGTTCATCTTCTCGGCCAGGTCGCCATGGTCGATCAGCTTCATCTTCGTGCCGGGCGTTGCCGCGAGATCGGTGACGGCGGCGGTCGGAATGCCGCCGACCCAGAAGAACGCGTCGATCTTGCGGTCCTTGATGGCGTTGACGGATTCGGCAACGCCGAGCCGCTCGCGCTTCATGTCCTTGTCCTTGTCGAGGCCGGCGGCCTCGATGACGCGGAACGCCATCACTTCGGTGGCGCCGCCCGGCGATCCCGTCGAGACGCGCTTGCCCTTCAGGTCCGCCATGCTGTTGATGCCGGTGCCTTCGACCGTCACCACATGCATGCGGTTCGGATAGACCACCAGCAGCGCCTGCAGCGGCAGCTTGCCGCTCTTGAACTTGTCCTCGCCGTTCAGCGCATCGAGCGCGGCATCGGCCATGGTGAAGCCAAGCTCGCTCTTGCCGGCGCCGATCAGCTTGAGATTGTCGACCGAGCCGCCGGTGACCTCGGCGGTGGCCTGCACGTTGGGCAGGCTCTTGGAGAGCACGTTGGCGACCGCGCCGCCGAGCGGATAATAGACGCCGCCGGTGCCGCCGGTTCCGATCGACATGGTTTTCTGCTGGGCATAGGCGGCGCCCGCGAGGGCGAGCGCCAGGGTGATCGCCAATACGGCTGTGGTCTTTTTCATTTTTGTCTCCTCAATCCCTTCATTTAACTATGTCGTTAGCGCCGGCCGCGCCGGCGACCGCGTTCTGGCCTGCCACAGCACCACGCCGAGGCCGATGATCAGGCCCGGCACGTAGGTGTAGCTGATATCGCGGCCGATGATCCATTCGACGATCGCCTCGATCAGGCTCGGGAACACCAGCAGCAACCCGGATAGCAGAAGCAGGCCGCGCTCCACCGGCGTATTTTGTCGCAGCGCCCAGTTCTGGGCGAAGGCCGCCAGCGCCAGCAGGCCGAAGGTGGTCTTGAGCGTGATCTCGAGGATATCGACCCACGATCCGCCCTTTGGGATCGCCAGCAGCAGGCCGACGCCCTGCGGGTCGAGCACGAACACGAACGGCACCAGGAACGCCGGCAGCGTGTATTTCCAGGATTGCAGCGTGGTCCTGTAGGGATCGCCGCCGGTGATGGCGGCGGCCGCGAACGGCGACAGCGCCGTCGGCGGCGACACCTCGGACAGCACGGCATAGTAGAAGATGAACATGTGCGCGGCGTAGTCGGGCACGCCGAGCTTGATCAGCGCGGGTGCTGCGATCACCGCGCAGATGATGTAGGAGGCGGTCACGGGCACGGCGAGGCCGATGATCCAGACGATCAGCGAGGTGTAGATCGCGGTCAGCAGCAGGCTGCCGCCGGCATAGCTGATGACGATCGACGAGAATTTCAGGCCGAGACCGGTCAGCGTCACGATGCCGACGACGATGCCGGCGCAGGCGCAGGTGGTCGCGGCATTGAGCGCGCCGATCGAACCGTCAGCCAGCGCCTTCACCAGCTTCTTCGGCATCAGCGCGGTTTCCTTGCGCAGGAAGCTCAGCGCGAAGGTGACGACGATGGCGTAGAACACCGACAGCGATGGCGAGTAGCCGATGATCATGAACACGACCACGGCGAGCAGCGAGATGAAGTGGAAGCCGTAGCGCTTGGTCATCTGGCCGAGCGACATCTCGGGTTTGAAAGTCACATCCTTGGTGTGAAATTTCTTGGCGTCCAGTTCGACCATGAACAGCAGCGACATGTAGTAGAGACAGGTCGGGATGGTCGCCATCCAGATCACGTCGAGATAGCTGATCTTGAGAAACTCGGCGATCAGGAACGCAGCCGCGCCCAGCACCGGCGGCGACAGGATCGCGCCCAGTCCGCCGGCTGCGAGCAAACCGCCCGCGGCGTTCTTCTCAAAACCGGCTTTCGCCATCATCGGATAGGCCACGGTGCCGATCATCACGGTGGTGGCGACGCCCGATCCGGAGGGGCCGCCGAGCAGGAACGACGACAGCACGACGGTGCGGCCGGCGCTGTTCGGCTTGCCGCCCATCAGCGCCAGCGAGAAATCGATGAAGAATTTTCCGGCGCCGGATTGCTGCAGGAACGCGCCATAGATGGTGAACAGGATGATCAGCGTCGCCGACACGTCGACCGCGACGCCGAAAATGCCTTCCAGCGTGATGAAGAGATGACCGACCAGACGATCCACGTCATAGCCGCGATGGGTCCAGGGCGCCGGCAGATGCGGGCCGAGCATCGCGTAGGCGATGAACAGCAGCGACACGACAGGCATGATCGCGCCGGTGGTGCGGCGCGTCGCTTCCAGCAGCAGGATGATGAAGACGATGCCGACGATCACGTCCCAGCGGTCGGGCATGGTGGCGCGGTCGGTAAAATCGTCGCCGCCCCACAGCGCATAGACGATGGTCGCGACCGCGACGATCCCGGGAACGATGTCCCACCAGCGCACGCGGTTGCGAAACCGCGTCGCCAGCGGAAACAGCAGGAAGCTCAGCACCAGGGTGAAGGCGACGTGGATGTAGCGAAGTTCCTGGGTCGGAACGATCGCATAGGCCGCGTAGAGGTGAAACAGGCTCATGACCACGGCGATCGCGGTCGAGATTTTGCCCGCCCAGCCCATCAGGCGGTTGGCCGCGCCTTCTTCGGCTTCGACGAAGGATTCCGCCTTCTGCAGCGCCTCGTCGGATACCGCAACGACCTCGTCGTTGCCGGGCATTGTCTTGTCTGCGGCCATGCTTTCCCCGGGACTTCGTTAACTCCCAGACCCGGTGTCCCCCGGACCTTTCGCGGGCGCATTCAGTCCATTTTGGGTAGCCGTGGCAAGGGCCTTTTAGGCGTATGCCTGCCAGCTTGCTTTAGCTTATCGGACCGGTTGACCCGGGAGCCTCCGTCCGTCCAGTTTTCCGGCCGCCAGGTAGCCGATCGACGCTCCGGGACTGCCGGAGATCCGGTCGCTTCGCTCTCCCGAGCTCAAGGAACACGGAGAAGAAGTCGATGGAACGGCTCAAGGGCAAGACGGCGATGGTGGTGGGGGCGGGCTCGATCGGTCCCGGCTGGGGCAACGGCAAGGCGACCGCCGTCACCTTTGCGCGCGAGGGCGCGCAGGTGTTTTGCGTCGACCGCAACGCCGCGGCAGCCAAGGAGACCGTGGACATCATCACCGGCGAGGGCGGCAAGGCGACCGCTTTCACCGCCGACGTTTCACGCGAGGCCGAGGTCGAGGCGATGGTGGCGGCGTGCCTGAAGGCCTATGGCCGCATCGACGTGCTCGACAACAATGTCGGGATCGCCGAGGTCGGCAGCGTCGTCGAGGTGAGCGAGGCGAGTTGGGATCACGTCTTCGCGGTCAATCTCAAGAGCGCCTATCTTCGCCATGAAGCACGTCATCCCGGTGATGGCCGAAGCAGGGCGGCGGCTCGATCATCAACATCTCCTCGATCGCCTCGATCCGCCATGTCGGCATTTCCTATGTCAGCTACAACGCGAGCAAGGCGGCGATGAACCAGATGACGCGCACCACCGCGGTGCGAGTTCGCGTCGAAGCATGTGCGCGTGAACGCGATCCTGCCGGGGCTGATGAAGACGCCGATGGTCGAGCATTCGGCGGGTCTGGCGCAGAGCTACGCCAAGGGCGACGTCGAGGCGATGTGGCGGGCGCGCGACGCGCAGGTGCCGATGGGGCACATGGGCGACGCCTGGGACGTCGCCAATGCGGCGTTGTTTCTGGCGTCCGACGAATCGAAATACGTCACCGGGAATCGAGCTCGTGGTCGATGGCGGCATCACGAGCAAATCGGGCGGTGAGACTGCTCGTGCACCGCGCCGAGTGCAGCGATGATCGCGCACTACGGTCCCAGGGACTGATCGCCGAACCTCTGCTACTGCGCCATCGCCAATATGCCGCCCGCGAAGGAATGCCAGAGCGGCGTCATGCTGATCGGCCAGTTCAGAAGTTTGACCGCGATCAGCGCAATGCCGCCGTAGACATAGACCGGATGCGGCCGGCCGCGCGTGCGCCAGTCGAACACCATGGCGGCCACCAGCAGCAGATAGGCGACGAAGGCCGGCGGAATAGTCACCGGCACCGGCGGCGGACCGAGCGGACCGGGAGGCGCCAGGAAGGTCAGAAACCAGCGCGCGACCGCGGCATCCAGCAGCGAGATGCCGGCCAGCAGCATCAGCCGCTTGTGCGTCTCCGGCTTGCGGATGGCGGCGATCGCCAGTGCGAACACCACGGCGAAGAAAGCAATTCCGCTTAGCGGAACGATCGCGAAGGCGATGCCCTCATTGGTCATGCCCGATCTCGGCGGAGCGCTTCATCGCATGGACGGCCACCAGGAAGCCGAAGATCGTCATCGTCGGTCGCCAGCGATACGCCGATCATGCCGATGGCGCGATGCCTTGCGACCTTGCCCGATGCGGCGAGCCAGCTCTGGAAGACGAAATAGAGCGACCAGGCGAAGAACAATAGTCCGTGAAAATGAACGACGGGCGAAGCCGAAAACGAGCGCTTCGCCAGCGGTAACCAGTAGGTCGGCGCAAAGCCGAGAAAGGCGACGGCCATGCAGGCCAGCGCCATGTAGAAATAGAAGTAGCCGGTTTGGGATTGCGCAATGGCGCGCGGCGGATTGAAGTCGGTCAATGTGGTCATGGTATTTGAGTCCACGAGACCCGCAAAAGGTTCATTCGCCATCGACATATCCATTCACGTGCGGGTGAAGATGTTTCGCGCGCGTCACGTTTCGGCCCAAATCTGTCCCCTTCTGAAAGCTGATGCGCTCACGCGCCCGTTGTCGAAAAAGCAGGCGGCTTGCTAGAATCGCGCGCCAACCGAAAGCTCCCGGATCAATTGATGCGTATCCAATCCAACATTCGCAGGCTGGTTGCAGCTTCCGTGCTGTGCTTCGTGTTTATGCAGGGCGCGTCTGCAACCGGCGTCGAACCGGCCAAGGACCTGCGCGTCGATCCTTCGCTCTGCCTCGCCGCAGCGCTCGCGCGCGACGACGACAAGACGATCGCGGCCTGTGGCGCGCTGATCGACAACGCGAAGACCGAGAAAGGCCGACCGCATCAAGGCGCTGATCGCACGCGGCGCCGCCCATGAGCGCAGGGACATGGTCGAGCGCGCCATCGCCGACTATGACGGCGCGCTGCGGCTCGATCCCTCGCTCGCCGATGTGCACAACACGCGCGGCGAACTCTGGCGCAAGAAGGGCGATTTGCCGAAGGCGGTGGCCGATTTTGCCGCGGCGATCAAGCTCAATCCCGATCACGTTGTGGCCAGGGCCAACCATCGCGCGCTGGCGCAGGAGGTGGAGCGGCTCGGTGCGCTGAAAGCCGTTGCCGGCAAGCCGAGTTTCAATTGCGCCACCGCGCGCCGCAAGGTGGAGAAGGCGATCTGTGCCAACCCCGAACTCGCCGATCTCGATCGCCAGGTTCAGGGATCGTATGTCAGGACAGTCGCGGAGAAGGTCACGCCGCAACAGGCGCGCAAGCTCAAGCGCGAGCAGGAGGAATACCTCTCCCGGCGCAACGCAGAATATGGCCGGCCCGGCTATGATCTGAAAAAGGCGATGCTCGTCCGCCTGCAGCGCATCAACGGAATCGACGGATACTAGCTTTGACGGACCCGTTGCCTTGTTCCGGCTTGATCTGGCGCAACTTCCCGTGACAATGCCTGAAATAAATATTTGCCCAGGCAAGACGAAGTCGCGAGCGATCGGGGAGTGCGCCATGAACATTCAAAGCAACAGCAGGTATCATGAGGTTCACGCCCGCTCGCTGGCTGACCCGGAAGGGTTTTGGGCCGAGGCGGCGCGTGAGATCGACTGGATCGAGCCGGCGAAGAAGATCTTCGATCCGTCGATGGGGGCCTATGGCCGCTGGTTCGCCGGCGCCGTCGTCAACACCTGCTATAACGCGCTCGACCGCCACGTCGCGAGCGGCCGCGCCGATCAATTGGCGCTGATCCACGATTCGCCGCTCACCAACTCGGTCTCGAAATTCACCTATGCCGAGATGCTCAGGGAGGTGCAGACGCTCGCCGCCGTGATGGCCGATTTCGGCGTCGCCAAGGGTGACCGCGTCATCCTCTATATGCCGCTGGTGCCGGAAGCGGTGTTCGCGATGCTGGCCTGCGCGCGGATCGGCGCGGTGCATTCGGTGGTGTTCGGCGGCTTTGCCGCCAAAGAACTCGCGACGCGTATCGAAGATGCCAAGCCGAAACTGATTCTTTCGGCGAGCTGCGGCATCGAACCCGGCCGCATCGTGCAGTACAAGCCACTGCTCGACGAGGCGATCAGGCTGTCGAGCGTCAAGCCGGATAACTGCATCATCCTGCAGCGGCCGCAGCAGACCTGCGAACTCGCGGCGGGTCGCGATCACGACTGGGCGACGCTCCGCAGCGCCGCGCTCAAGGCCGGCAAGGCTGCGCCGTGCACGCCGGTGCTGGCGACCGATCCGCTTTACATTCTCTACACGTCCGGCACCACGGGAATTCCCAAGGGCGTGGTGCGCGACAATGGCGGGCATCTGGTCGCGCTGAAGTGGTCGATGTTCAATCTTTACGGCGTCAAGCCCGGCGAAGTCTGGTGGTGCGGCTCCGACATCGGCTGGGTGGTCGGCCATAGCTACATCGTCTATGGCCCGCTGATCCATGGCGCGACCTCGATCATGTATGAGGGCAAGCCGGTCGGTACACCGGATGCCGGTGCGTTCTGGCGCGTCATCGCTGAACACAAGGCGGTGGCGCTGTTCACTGCGCCGACGGCTTTCCGCGCCATCCGCAAGGAAGATCCGGAAGGCAAGTTCATCCGCAAATACGATCTGTCGAAATTCCGCACGCTGTTCCTGGCCGGCGAGCGCGCCGATCCGCCGACGGTGGAATGGGCGGAAGCTCAATTGAAGGTGCCGGTCGTCGATCACTGGTGGCAGACCGAAACCGGCTGGTGCATCGCCGGCAATCCGGTGGGCTTAGGCATGCTGCCGGTCAAGCATGGTTCGCCGACGGTGCCGATGCCGGGCTATCAGGTCGACGTGGTCGACGAGGCGTCGAAGCCGGTGCCCGCGGGCACCATGGGCTCGATCGTGATCAAGCTGCCGATGCCGCCGGCCTGCCTGCCGACGCTGTGGCAGCAGGAAGAGCGCTTCAAGGAAGCCTATCTCAACGAATTCCCCGGCTACTACAAGACCTCCGACGCCGGCTACAAGGATGAGGACGGCTACGTCTGGGTGATGGGCCGCACCGACGACATCATCAATGTCGCCGGCCACCGGCTCTCCACCGGCGGCATGGAGGAAATTCTGGCCTCGCATCCCGACGTCGCCGAATGCGCGGTGCTCGGCATCAAGGACGCGATCAAGGGCGAAGTGCCCTGCGGCTTCCTGGTGCTGAAGGCCGGCGTCACGCGCGCGCCGATCGAGATCGAAAAGGAGATCGTCGCGCTGGTGCGCGACAAGCTCGGCCCCGTCGCGGCGTTCAAGCTCGCGATCACCGTCGGCCGGCTGCCGAAGACGCGCTCGGGAAAAATCTTGCGCGGCACCATCAAGAAGATCGCCGACGGCGAGAGCTGGAGCATGCCGGCCACCATCGAGGATCCCAAGGTGCTCGACGAAATCGGCGATGCGCTGAAGGGCAGGGTGTAGGAGATCGGGGCAAGCCGAGCGCTCGCCCCGGCCCAATCCGGCGCATGCGCAGCTAGCTCAGCAATTCTTCGGTGACCTCTTCGGAGAACCGCTTGCGCGTGCCGGCAATCAGCACCCGTTCGGGATCGTCGGGAATGGCGGTCGCGCGCGGCATGCCGTGATCGAGCAAGGCGCGCGCGCAGCCAACCCAGTCGCCGCCATCGGCCGGCTCGTTGAGAGATGCCCATGACAGCGTGCCGCAGGCGTTGTCGCCATGGCCATGCTGCTCCGTCCATTTCGCGCCGTGTTCGAGCAGAAAGCGCGTCAGGCCGGCGTCGCCGCGGAACACCGCGAGATTGAGCGCTGACGCATCCCAGTCGCCGCCGCGCACCGCGATCGGCCAGCCGAGCCGGACCATCAGCTTGACGATATCATTGGCGCCTGCGGCGGCCATGTCCGGCAGCAGTCGCAATTGCGCCGCTGACAGCGCGGCCGGCAGGTCGGGCCGTCGTGCTGCCACTGTTCGTGCGTCGGCTTCGTCACCGCGTGCGCAGGCGGCGACAAAGCGTTCGTCGTCGGAAATCTCGGGCGCATCGGTTTGCGCCTTGAGCAATGCGGCAGCCTCGGTAAGCCCGAACTGCAGCGCCAGCCGGTACGGGCTGACGCCTTCGCGTGTGGCGCGCGACGGGTCGGCGCCTGCATCCAGCAGGGCTTTGGCGTGAAGTGGCCGGCGGCGATAGATCGCCCACGCGAGCGGCGAACCCCAATCGGTCAGCGGCGGATTTCGTGCCGGCTCGTTGGGGTCGCCGCCGTGCGCCAGCAGCAATTTCAGCGCGGTGGCGTCCTCGAGGTCGATCGCGCGATAGATCGCATTGCTTTCCGCGATGCGCGCGCCGCGCTCCAGCAGCAGGCGGGTACAGGCCGGGTTCTCCAACGAGTGATAGAGCGACTCGCCGTCATTGGGATCGGCCCCGGCGTCGAGCAGCAGCTTCGTCAATGCAACGTCGTGGTTGGCTCCGGCGGCGCCATAGAGCGTCGAGAGCGGATAGCGCATGTCGGGCTTTTCGAGCGATGCCGGCGGCCAGCGGCTGTGAGATGCGCTGATTGACGTCGGCACCCGCTGCGATCAGCAGCCGCGCGCATGCGTGCAGACGCGCGCGAAATTCCTCCACGCGCAGCAGGCCCGAATGCGCGACGGCGAAAAGCGGCGGCAGTTGCAGCGGGCCGCCGGGCCGGTTGACCCATGATGGATCGGCCTGCGTGGCGCGCCGCAACGCGGCTTCGTCGCCGATGGCGCAGGCCAGATAGGGATCGTCCGCCAACAGTCCGGGGTCTTCCGCCAGCATCCGCAGGCCGACGCGCAAATTGGTGCGGCCGGCCGTGTTGCTGACGTCGCCGCGATAGATCAGTTGCAGCCAGTGCAGGACGCGAACGGCGCGCGCCTGCTGCGTCACCGCCTGCACCTCGACATAGCGCTTCAGGTCGGGCCAGGATGCAAACCCGTGTTCGCGCGCGATGCAGGATTGCGCATCGTGCAGGCGCAGTCCTCGGGACGAAAGTTCTTCATCGCTGACGCCATGCTGCTGCCGGCAGCGCGCTGCGAAACCGCGCCATCGCCTCCGCATCGCGGCTTCGATAGAGGCGGAGCAATTGCTTGGCTTGCTTCTTCAGATGATCGAGATTCAATCGATCGGGGAGCGGGTTCATCAAAACACCTCCGTGCATGACATCGCCGAAGGCCCGCAATACCGGCTGCACAAAGGGTGTGGATGTCGCTCGAAAGCTGCAAGTGGGTTCAACCCTTCCCGCGGGCCCGGGAGCGGCTTGCACCGCATCCGCTACAATATTGCGGGCGCTGGCGATGGTCAACGGTCCGAGATTCCGGGACCAGCAAAAATCCCGGCCGCGTGGCAAGCGGCCGGGATCTTTATCGCATGAATGCTCGATCAGTAGCCGCAGACGTTCACGGTGCGCAGGCGCATGCCGCGGCGGGTTTCGACCCAGCGCTGCTGCAGGCAGCCGTTGAAGCCGGTGTTGACATAGAGGCCGCCGATGCCGACGCCGACAGCCGGACCCCAGCCATAGCCGTAACCGTGGCCCCAGTGATGACCGTGATAAAATCCGCCGGCGGAAGCGGGCGCCGCGGCGGCAAGGGTGAGCGAAGCGGCGGCGATCAGTCCGAGGGTCAGCTTGCGAAACATTTTAAATATTCTCCAATTTGATTGGCGCGAGGCCGTTGTTGCGTCCCTGCCCATCAGTCGGATCGACCGCGCCGCGCGTTCACGCGGGGCGGCGAGAATCTTGTTTCAGGACTGTTTCGTGGCGCGGGTCTGCGCGATCATTTTTCGATCCTGGTAACCATGTTGCGCCGTCCGGTAGCGTGCGGCCATGGCCTGCTGTGAGTTCGGTCATCTTGTCGCGCAGTTCGGCCGGCGCCAGCACTTCCGCCTCCGCGCCGAGACGCAGCAGTTCGGCCGCTGCGTGCCACACCGTCTTGCCGATCGGCACGTGCGCGATGCGCCAGCCGTCTTCATCCGCGGTCTCTTCGATGCGGGTGCGCGACTTCACGTAAGGCCTGGCTCAAGGCGTTGAGCAGTTTGATGCCGAACGGCGACAGCCGCACGATGGCGAGATTCGGATGCATCTCCGCTTCGAGCCGCGTGGTTGCCGCCTGCCAATAGGCGGCGAGGTCGAAATCGGCGGGCCGGACGAAGCGATCGTCCAAAACGTTGCAATCGAGCACGCGCGCCACGCGATAGGTGCGCACGCTGCCGTCGACCTGTCCGGCGAGATACCAGCTGCCGCCTTTCAGCACGAGACCGAGCGGCGCGATGCGCCGGCGCTTCTCGGCCCGCCAGCTCTGGTAGCGGATTTCGATCGGGTTTTCGCGCAGCACGGCGCCCGCGATGGCGCGCAGATGTTTCGGCTGCTCGGCTTCGCCAAACCAGCTCGGTGCATCGAGATGAAAGCGTTGCTGCATCCGGCCGGCGTTCGGACGCAGGCTGGCCGGCAGCGCCGCCATCAGTTTCGTCTGCGCCGCCAGCATCGCGGGCTCGAGGCCGAGCGCGGCGGCAGGCCCCGGAAGGCCCGTCATGAACAGCGCCTCGGCCTCCGGCGGCGACAGCCCGTTCAGCCGCACGCGATAACCGTCGAGCAGGCGATAGCCGCCTTCCGCGCCGCGATCGGCATAGACGGGAATGCCGGCGGCGGCGAGCGCATCGATGTCGCGATAGATGGTGCGCACCGAAACCTCGCAGGCCTCGGCGAGTTCGGGCGCAGTGACCTGTCCCCGCGCCTGCAGGGTGGTGAGGATCGAAAGCAGCCGGCTCGCGCGCATATTCCCTTAAACCATACCTGACACAGGATGTCAGGTATGGTCGGGCATACAGGGTCCGTTGCCCGAGAGGCTCAATAGGAGATTGCCGATGACCAGCACGGACCGCATCACGCTTTATTATTCACCGCAGACCCGTGCGACGGGCGCGCGGGTGCTGCTGGAGGAACTGGGCGCTCCCTACGATCTCCATGTCCTGAACATGAAGGCGGGCGAGCAGCGCCAGCCGGCCTATCTCGCGGTCAACCCGCTGGGCAAAGTGCCGGCGGTTCGCCATGGCGAGGCGCTGGTGAGCGAGCAGGTCGCGATCTTCATCTATCTCGCCGACCTGTTTCCGGAAGCCGGCCTGACGCCCGCGCTCGACGATCCCAGGCGCGGACCTTATCTGCGCTGGATCGCCTATTACGGTTCGTCCTTTGAGCCTGCTGTGATCGATCATTTCATGAAGCGCGAGCCGGCGCCGCAGACGCAATCGCCCTATTCCGACTATGACTCCATGCTCGGCGCATTGGAGGCGCAGCTTGCCAAGGGGCCGTATCTGCTCGGCGAGCGCATGACGGCGGCCGACATTCTGTGGGGCGTGGCGTTCAGCTGGACGATGATGTTTGGCCTCGTGCCGCAAAAAGATGTATTTTCGGCCTATGCCGAGCGCATCACGTCGCGTCCCGCCTTCCAGCGGATCACGGCTGCCGATGCCGAGATGGCGGCGCAGCACGCCGCGGCCGCCGGCGGGTGAGTGACGACGGATTTTCGATGACAAAGACTATGCACACCACCAACTGCTTCGACACCTTCATCCAGGTCGCGGAGGATTGCCCGGCGCGGACCGGCGAGGAGCCGCCGCCGCGCGCCGGCAATCCGACGGTCGCAGGTCTGCAATACAAGATGATTGCGGATGCGCCCTACAAATACACGTCGGACGACGTGATATTCGCCACCTCGGCCCGAGGCAGGCAACTCGGGGCGAAGGCAGCGAAGAAGGAGCGCGGTCTCGCCCGCGACGAATTCTTCTCGAAGGGGCAGGCGTGCATGAGAGCGTCAGGTCTCGGCAAGCGCTTCGGCTGGGGCGTGCATGCCGATGCCGAGGGACGCATCGCCATCCATGCGGTCGACAGCAAGCGCTACCAGGCGCTTGCCAAGGATCCCGGTCTCAAACAGGTCCGCGCGATGCGGACGAAACGCGCCTGATCCTTCAGAATTTCGGCGCGCGCTTCTCGGCGAACGCCTTGATGCCTTCCTTGATCTCGTCGCCGCGCATGCTCTCGCGGTGGCGGAGGTCGGCGGCTTCCTCGTCGAGCTTGCCGCGGGCGAATTCGTTGATGGCGCGCTTCATGCCGCGCATCGCCAGCGGCGCGTTGCCGGCGAGGATATTGGCGAGCTTGTCGACTTCCTCGTCCAGCATTTCCAGAGGCACCATGGCGGTGAGGTAGCCGATCCGCAGCATTTCCGGCGCGGTGATCTTCTGCGCGGTCAGGAACAGCTTCTTGGCGTTGTCGACGCCGAGCCGCGACACATAGCGGGCGATGCCGCTCTTGTAATAATGCAGGCCGAGCCGCGCCGCCGGCATGAACATTTCAGCCGTGTCGACGCCGATACGGAAATCGCAGGCCAGCGCCAGATCGGTCGAGCCGCCATAGACGCCGCCATTGAGCCGGCAGATCGTCGGCACGCCAAGGTCTTCCAGGCGATCGACGACGACCTCGAACGCCGATCCCGCGCTCGGTTGCGCGGTCGCGCTGGTGGCGCGGTCCGCCACCGAATTGAGGTCGTAGCCGGCGCTGAAGGCGCGGCCGGTGCCGGTCAGCACCAGCACGCGGATCGTGGGATCGGCCTCGATCCGGTCGAACAGCTTCATCAGATCGCCGAGATCCTCGCTCTGCAGCCGGTTCAGATGCTTTGGCCGGTTGAGGCGGATGGTGGCGCGTGCGCCGCTGATTTCGAGTAGGGGCGCACTTGCCGCCTCGGCTGCATCAGGCATGCTGTTCTCCATTGTTCTTGCTTGTTCGATTTATTTGTTCTCTTGCGCTCGCCGTCTGGCTTCAGCGTCGATGGTTTCGGCGAGATCGGGATGCCGCGCCATCAGCACGTGAAAGTCGACGAGATCAAGCACCAGAAGCCGGCTGATCCTCGTCGTCGTGACATTGGCGCCGCGCACGCTGTTGCCGAGCAGCGCCATCTCGCCGAAAAACGCGCCTTCGCCGAGCGCCACTTTCTTGCCGGGCAGTTCGACCTCGGCCTCGCCCGCGGCGATGAAATACATGCAGTCGCCCTTCTGGCCCTTGCGAATGATCATGGTGCGTGCCGGCAGGTCGATCGTTCGCAACATCTGCGTAACGTCGGCGATCGCGGCAGGTCCAAGCGTCGCGAAGAACGGCACTTGGCTGACGGTGTCCCACGTCTTGAGGAAATTGTCGCGGCGGGTCTCGGCGGCAAAACCGGTGGCCAGAATACCGGTCCACAGCCCGAACACGCCGAGGCCCGAGATCATGACCATTGCCGCCACCACGCGCCCGAGCGGCGTGATCGGCACCACGTCGCCATAGCCGGTCGTGGTCAGCGTCACCACCGCCCACCACAGCGCCGCCGGCACGCTGCCGAAGGTCCCCGGCTGCACGTCGCGCTCCAGAAAATATTCTGCGACCGACGCCAGAAACACCACCATCAGGAAGATCACGAGCACGCTGAGCAGCGGCCCCAATTCCAGCACCAGCACGCGGCGCAACTGCCGCAGCCCGGGGATGCCCGGAACGACCTTGAGCACCCAGAGGATGCCGAGCAGCCACGCCGTCCTGGGCTCGATGCCCGCGAGCAGCGCGACCGGCACGGCAAGCGCGCCGATCGCATCGACGATCCCGCTGGCGGAAAACACGTAGCGCGACAGCCGCCCTTGCCCCGCCATATGGCGCAGCCGCACCAGCCACTCGAACACGAAATAGGCAAGGCACGCCCACAGCACCGCGTCGACCCAACGCTGCGCCGCTTCGTAGGCCGGGACCACGGTGAGCACCGCCATCGCGGCGACGCCGGCCGCGACCGCGGCATAGGCCGCCTTGGTCATGTTGCGGCCGGCCGTCTGGGCGATGAATTGAGCCAGTGCCGATAGAACGAGCCGCTTGGACATTGGATGAGGAGGGGGCTAACGGGTGCAATGAAACCGGGATCACGGCCGGGCCGTACGTGACCAATGCCCGCAAGGTGCCTGCCTGCGGGGAGGCCGTCAACGACGGCCTTCACACTGTGTGGCGCGTTCTCAGGCTGTGGCGCGTTCTCAGGCCGAGCGTCCGGCCCAGCTCGCCGGGTACAGGGCCGAATTTTACCCGGGAATGGTGAGAAACCCGACAAATCGTCGTTCTTTCCTCGTATATCAAAATGGCCCCGCGGACATTACGATTGCGGGCACAGCGGCAGAATCGCGAAAACGCACACGTTCAGATATTGGTTGGTTTCCGATGGATACGTCTCATCTGGCAGAACACGCAGGAACCGCGGGCACGCTATTCGCGTCGATCTTCGTGGTCGCCACCACCACGATGCGGACCATGATTCCGCTGCGGGTCTTTGGAATTCTCGCGAACGTTATCCTGTTCGTGACCGCCGTTCCGACCCATAATTATCTGGTCATGGTGGTGCAATCGGTCATGCTGTTCGTCAACTCCTACCGCCTGCACCAGATGCTGCAGCTGGTGCGCGACGTGAAGAAATCCGTCAACAGCGACCTCTCGATGGAGTGGCTGAAGCCGTTCATGACCGAGCGCCAATGCGCCGCCGGCGAAATCCTGTTCTACAAGGACGAAAAAGCCGAGGACATGCTCTATATCGTCAGCGGCCGGTTCAAGCTCGTCGAGTCCGGCATCGTGCTGCCGGTCGGCGCCATTGTCGGCGAACTCGGCATGCTGTCGCCGTCGAACATGCGAACCCAGACGCTGGAATGCGTGGAGGCCGGTCTCGTGCTCAGCGTCAGCTACACCAAGGTCGAGGAGCTCTACGTGCAGAATCCGGCGTTCGGCTTCTATTTCCTTCGCCTCTCCAGCGCGCGGCTGTTCCAGAACCTCGAGACGCTGCAGCAGCAGTTGAATCAGCAAACGGCGTTGGCTGCTGCGCCAAAGCCCGCCTAGAGGCCGGAGCGCTAGGGAGTG
The DNA here is from genome assembly GCA_963783115.1 of uncultured Alphaproteobacteria bacterium. Classification (GTDB taxonomy): domain Bacteria; phylum Pseudomonadota; class Alphaproteobacteria; order Rhizobiales; family Xanthobacteraceae; genus Bradyrhizobium. Next base: position 194,318 of record CAWAMK010000034.1, read on the forward strand.
GCAGACCGCGGTATCCTGTCGTCGTTGCGTTATCTGTTCGCCGATGTCATCGGCGACGATGACGACACGTCGCCGTTCCTGCCCGAAGGGCTGTCCGGAGCCTGTCATGGCGGTGGCGAGCGAGGCGATCCATCTGCTCATCGACTATCAGGGCCCGGGTTACGCGCATCTCTATGTCAGCCGGCTGCGGCGGTTCATCGGCAAACAGGGCGTCGACGATGCGATGCTCTGCGACATTGCGCGGCTGATGGCGGTGCGCATGAGCTATGAGGATCCGATCCGGATCGCGCAGCTTAAGCTCTTCGAACTCGACGAGCCGACCCGGCGCCATCGGCCGGCTCCGTCGACGTCAAGAAATTCCGGATCGAGGAACTGATCGGCGCGCTTCCCGCCGTCATCGCCGAATATCTGCTCGATGCCCTCGATTGGGCGGGCTGGTCGAACAAGCGGGTCTCCATTCGGTTCAGTACGGCGAGTTGGATCGGCATCCGCCGCCTCAGGATCGAGGCGGGGCTGAAGCGCTGGCGGCTGTTTTCGGTGCGCTACGCCAGGGAGCGGGTCTGGGTCGAGCGCTGGCTGCACATGATCGACCGCAGCCTGACCAAGCAGCCGCAGGCCGCGCCCGCGATCATCCAGACCGCCTCCATGATCGAGGGCTATGGCGACGTCTATCGTCAGGGCATGGCGGACTGGAACGCGATCATCGACAGCCTGGTCAAGCCGACCTTCGACGGCGCGCTGGCGTTGGCGGATCTCGGAAATGCGGTAACCGAGGCGCGCGCCGCCGCGTTGCCCGACCCGCGGCAGGCGGCGCTCAAGCGCAAGATCGCCGAAATCCGGGCGCGGGTAGCGGCCAGCGCGTATTTGGCCTGATCTTATGCGCTCTGCGCGGTCTTCACGGCCACCACCTTGTCGTCCTGGAGACGGCAGGTGCCGCTTGAGATGCTCGCGGCGCAAGGCGATCTCGTCGCGCACGAATTCATAGCCGAGTTTGAAAGTATCCAGCCCGTCGCTCGAAATGGTGCCGTCGCGCAGGCCGATCACCACGTTGCGCAGGATGGCTTCCAGTTCGTCCTGCAGCTTGTCGAGCGCGTCCAGCGATTTGGCGTATTCCATGCGCTCGCCGACGTCGAGAATGGCGGTCGCGAGCTGGCTGGCCTTCTCCGGCGCGACCCGCGTCACCTTGGTATAGATCGCGGCAAAGATCGAGCCGATGATGCTGAGCGCGGCCAGCCCGACATAGATCGGCTCGCTGTAACGCTCGAAGAAGGATTTCGATTCGTCGTTGATGTATTCGGCGGCGCCCGGATGCGCCACGATGAACGCGTCCTTGTCGGTCGCCGCCGGCTCGATCTTGGACGCAAAACCGTCGGGCAGCGCCAGCTCGGTCTTGTTCTCGTAGATGATCCGGGCGAGGTCGGCGACGGTTGCGGCTGGAAGCTTGGATTGGGCGACCAGCAGCCATTCCAACCCGATCGTGTCGAGGTCTTCCTCGGGCACCGCGGGCGAAGCCGATAGCATGCCGGTCGCCACCGTTTCCTCGGAAATGGCCGGATTCTTCCGGGCGATCGACTTTGCCGCATCGATTGGGTTCAGGGCGAAGCCGCCACGCCTGGCGAGCGGCTCGTACGTCTTGTCTTTGACGATCTGCGAGGCATGCGCGACCTTGATCACGGCGCCGAAGCCCGAGGCGAACAGCTTCTCGAAGGTCGCGCCGGGCGGGGCCATCTGGATGCGCCCAGCGCCATCCGGGGTGTCCGGGAGCTCGAAAATATTGCGTACCAGCGCGACGCTGCTGTCGCTGTCGGCGATGACCGCGATCTTCTTTTTCTTCAGTTCGGCAACCGTCTTGATCTTCTTGCCGCCGGGGCTGATCAGCAGAAACAGGTCGTGATCGAGAATGGCGAGCGCGCGGGCGCGGGGCGGAATTCTGGCGTCGGTGCGCAATATCGCCAGGTTTGCCTCCCTGCGGTCGAATTGCGAGAGCGCCTTCGCATTGTCGCCGTTGGGCACGATCTTGAGCCGCAGCCGCGAGGAATTATTCTTCAACACCGTCGCCAGCCGGGCGGCGAAGCGCGCCTCGGGGCCGTTGGCCTCGCCGACGGCAAACACCAGCGTCTCCGAATTGCGCAGCCAGGTCCGACCGCCCCATACCACGGCGGCGGTCAGGATCAGGGTCAGGACAGAAAACAGCAGGATCTGGGTCCGGTTGCTCTTGACGACGCGCAAACGCCGACGCGGCGCTTCCGGATGCGGCGTTGCGGCTTCAGCGCTCATGGCTCGTACCCGGGAATCCGCGGACGTGTCGCCGCCATGCAGGCCGTCCGGTTGAATTCGTAAATGCCTAGAAAAGAACGATAATTTTGCCTGCCGGGCAATGATAATGCGCTCCTGTGGGATTGCAAACCGGGCCCGCCGGTAACCTTACCCCCAGGCGCCATGCCGTGCACCGGCGCCGCAGTATCGCAGTTCCGCCACACCGTGCGATTTTCAGACTACCCACAGGTGCAATCCGCCTTGGGAGGTGTCATAAATAAAGGCAACGTTCGAATAGTCCGGGTTTGAAAACAACATTGCGCTGACAGCCTAGATCCCGATTTTTCGTCACTCTCCAGTCCCAGCAAAGGGCGTCAGCTTTGTTGTTTCCTTCAATGTCGTCCTCGGTCCCGGTAGGTGCGCTGGTGGGATGGATGCTGCTTCTCACCGTGAAGCACGTCATTGCCGATTTCATGCTGCAAAACTCCTGGATGGCGATCGGCAAGGATCAAAAGACCGGCTGGGCCCTGCCGCTATTGGCGCATTGCCTGGTTCACCTTGCGGTATCGTTGGTATTCATCCTGATCGTCGCGCCGCGATTCTGGTTCGTCGCCTTCATCGACTTCGCCATCCACATCACCGTCGACCGTATCAAGGGCATCATCGCTTCCCGGCTCGGCGTAACGCTGGAAAACGAGCATCCCTGGTTCTGGACGCTGATCGGCGTCGATCAGGCGCTGCACCATCTCACCGGCTTTGGCCTGTCGATCTTCATGGCCGCGAACTAGGTCAGCGCCGTCGTTCTCCGCCAAGGCTGCAAGCCGCGCATCCGTGCCGGCGCGAATCACCTCCCGAAAACCGATAGCAAGCCCCCCGGTACACTACTGGGGGGCGTGGTTAACCTTTCGTTAGAGAATTGCGCTGCATCTTCCGGGCAGGGAGAACCCGCAATGTTTTCAAGCCGCGACGCATTCGAGAACGATTTCTGTCCGGTCCGCGACGAGCTGCTCGGCGAGATGTATCGGGCCAATGCCAATGGCCTGCCGCTTCTGGTGGATAGCGTTTCGTCCGAGGTCCGCGCCATGCTGGCGCTGTTCTGCTATCGCCGCAGCCACCTGCATTCGCTGGCGCTTGCCATCGCGGCGAGCTGCACCGAACGCGAGCTGATCCATTTCGGCGGCCGGGTAGGGTCTACGCTCTACGCGCTGTCGCGCGAGCCTGCCGCCCGTTCGGCCTCCTCGTCATCCGGCAACGGCCGCAAGCCGATCACGCTCTCGACAAAACCGCTCTCGACCTTCAAGCCGATCGAGGACGAGGCCGACGACGAGGATTTTGCCGAAGCGGTGACGGCGTAAGCGTTTCGTCGTTCCTGCGAACGCAGGAACCCATACGCCGCGGCCGTGGTTGTTGCAGAAGGTGTCGACGACGCTGCCTTTAACTAACGACAGATCACGCGGTATCGGATCCGCGCCGCGCGTGCGCAATTCCGCATTCGCAGGGACGACAGCAATAGCACCGGCAGTCCGTGCCGCTTCCGCGCCATCGCGCATTCGACATCGCCGGGCATGCAGGTGCGGCACACATCTGGCCGCACCGCATAGACCAGGCACGACGTCGCCTCGCCGACCGTGCCTGACAGCGCCGAACAGCGGTCGCCGTCGCAGCGCATGCCCGACAGCCTTTCGTTGACGAATTTTTCCGGGATCAGGTCGAGCGCCGCATCGTCCTCGATCGTGAAGCGCGGCCAGTTCTGCGAGTAGCTGCAGCAGGCGCCGCAGGCCTGGCAGGGGCTTTCGGTATCGGCGGCGATTTGAGACATGCCCCGCGTTTAGCTGCAAATAGCGGTCACGGCCAGCCGTTCTCAGGTATCCTTCGGCGCTTCCCAGACCAGGCTGCGCCGCCATTTCGCCCGCAGGATGTCGCGCCTTTCAGGGTATTTTTCGTCGTGGTAGACGGCGTCGACGACGCGGTCGGTGCGGAAACTGCGAAAGTCCTTGCGCAGCTCGCACCACGCGGCGAGGATTCGCACCGCCTCGTGATAGCCGACCGCGATCGGCCAGATCGTGCGCTGGCTGTCGCGGCCATGTTCGTCGCGATAGTCCAGCGTGATCTTCCTGCCCTCGTGGATCTGCGTCCGTGTCCGCACCATGTCGATGCGGTCGGGCTCCCGGTTCCAGGCCCGCCGCGCGCGGCTGGCCGGCTCCAGCACGAAGGGGCGCAGCCGCTCGGGCACGGTTTCGGCGACCTTCGCCATCAGGTCCTGCGCCGCGCGCGCCAGCGCCGGATCGGCATGGCCGACCACCCATTGCGCCCCGAGCACGCAGGCCTCGATCTCGTCCGGCGTCAGCATCAATGGCGGCAGGTCGAATCCCTTTTCCAGGATGTAGCCCACGCCGGCCTCGCCGCGAATCGGCACCCTTTGTTCGATCAAGGTCGTTATATCGCGATAGATGGTGCGCTTCGACGTTTCCAGCTCGGCGGCGATGGCATCCGCCGTCAGCGGTTTGCGGGTGCGCCGAAGCACCTGAATGATCTGGAACAGCCGGTCGGCCCGTCGCATGGCTCGTGCTCTTTTCTGACAGCGTCTGCCCGATGCTGACAGCATGTTGGCAGCAGGGGGTGGGTATATCCGGACAACACCTCAAATGAAGGGAATTTGTCCATGACGATTTTCAGCGAATTCGGATTCCGGGAAAGCCGGGCACCTCTGGCGAAGGCCCGCGGATTTGCCTTCGAACAGCTCGTTTCCATCCACGCCGTCTCCACCGATCTGCGCTGGGCGATGGTCGAACTGGCGTGGCGCTCATTCACAGCAATGTGTGCGCTGGCGCAAGGGCAGATCGCCTCGTGGGTGCGCAAGGCCCGTACGCCGCGGCCGGAGGGCCGCGGCGAGCATTGTTGCTGCTGACACCATGGTGGCAGCAGGGGGGCGCTAAGCCCTCGGATCAAGTTTTCAGGAAGATCGGGAGACCAGCATGATTGTCCTCTATGGCTTCGGCGCCGGGTTTGGCCTGCCGGAAATCAGCCCCTTTGTGACCAAAACCGAGGTCCAGCTGAAGATGGCCGGTCTTACCTACCGCAAGGAAAAGGCAAAACCGCCGGCCTCGCCGAAGGGGCAGTTGCCCTATCTCGTCGATGAGGCCGAGACGATCGCCAATTCCACCTTCATCCGCGCGCATCTCGAAGCCAAATACGGTTTCGATTTCGACGCGCCGCTCAGCCTGCAGGCGCGGGCGCAGGCCTGGGCGTTCGAGCGGATGATCGAGCACCATGTCTATTGGGCGCTGATCGGCGCGCGCTGGGTCGATGCCGACAATTTTGCCAAGGGGCCTGCGCATTTCTTCGACAGCGCGCCGGCTCACCTGCGTGAAAAGATGCGCGAGGACGCACAGTTTCGTGTCGCCGAAAACTATCTGCTCTCCGGCCTCGGCCGCCACGCGCCGGAGGACGACACGGATCTCGCCGTCCGCTCGCTGTTTGCGCTCTCGGTCCAGCTTGGCGACAAGGCCTTTCTGATGGGTGAAACGCCCTGCGGCATGGACGCCACCGCCTTCGGCGCGCTCGCCGGAATCCTGACGCCGTTCTTCGATTCGGCGCTCCGGCAGCGCACCGAGCAATTTGCAAACCTCACCGCCTATGTCGACCGGATGATGCTGCTGTACTATCCGGAGTTCGCCTGGGCGTCGGTGCAGCAAGCAGCCGCCTGATCACTGCTCCGCAGCTGCGGGCCGGCCTTTTGAAGCCGCCAGCTCCGCTTCGAGTTCGGCGATGCGGGCATCGCGTACCGCAAGCGCCTGCGCGACATCGGCCGCATCGAATTTTTGCGGAATGTGCTGCGGGCAATTGGTGTCCCACGCCGATATCTTGAACAGGATCACCTGTTCGGGCCGCGCCTTGTAGCCCTGCGGCATCAGCGATTGCGTCAGCGCCGGATCATCTTCCACCACGCGCGCCTCGCCCCAGATTTTCACGCGGCGACGGTGCGTGTAATCCATCACGAAAATGTTCGCCTTCGGATTCTCCGACAGATTGCCCTGCGTGATGTACTGCCGGTTGCCGCTGTAGTCGGCGAACGCGATGGTGTTCTTGTCGAGGATTTTGACAAACCCCTTCGGCCCGCCGCGATGCTGGATATACGCCTGGCCGTCGGCGGAGGCGGTCGCGAGGAAGAAGCTGTTGGTCTCGGCAAGAAAGCCGGCGAGATTTTCGTCGATCTCGGTGCGCCAGCCGCCGCGGGCCTCGACATTGGCATAGCCCTCGCGCGAACCCTTTCGGGTCTGGATCGCCTTCACCGCCGGGGTAAAGGCGACGTCGCTGGAATAGGTGTGAACGTCTGACATCTGAGCCTCCTTCGATCTCTGTTCGAACGGGCGGGCGGCGCTCGCCATCAGATGCGCCGCCCGGGAAATCATGCGGCCCTGGCGGCAACCGCCGGGAAATCGATCGCGGTCTTCGCGACTTCGTTGACGTAATTGGTGAGCGTGTTGAGCGCGACATGCAGCACGATCTCGATCACCTGCGCATCGTCGTAGCCGGCATCCTTGACCGCCTTGATATCGGCGTCCGAGACATGCCCGCGCGCCTCGACGAGCTTGACGGCAAAGCCGACGGCCGCGTCGGCCTTTGCGTCGGCCGAATGGCCGTCGCGATTGGCCGCGATCTCGACGTCGGAAAGTTTCGCGAGGTTCTTGCCGAGATAGGAGTGCGCGGACAGACAATAGTCGCAGCCATTGATCTCGGCCACGGCCAGCGCGATCCGCTCGCGGGTCGGAGCCTCGAGCGCGCCCTTGGCGAGCGCGCCGTTCAATCCGAGATAGCCTTCGAGCGCGGCCGGGCTGTTGCCGACCAGCCGGAACAGGTTCGGCACCACGCCGAGCTGCTTCTTGACCGCCTGCAGCAGACGGCTGGGAGGCGGCGGGGGAGGCTTCGATGGAGGCGGGGGTGGGAAGGCGGGACATGACATTGATCCCTTTCTGCCAGCGAACATCCGCTGGCCGTGGGTCGAACATGCTCTCCGTCGATTCCTGTAGAACAATTATCGAAATTGACACTTCATAATTGCAATATATGAAATAATGGCATGGACCGGATCGACGCCATGCAGGCCTTTGTCGCAGTCGCGGACCTGCAGGGCTTTGCCCCTGCGGCACGCAAGCTGAGCCTGTCGCCCTCGGGTGTGACGCGGCTGGTCGCAGGTCTGGAGGAGCGGCTGGGCGCGCGGCTGCTGCAGCGGACCACACGATCGGTGACCTTGACCGACGTCGGCTCGCGCTATCTGGAGCGCGCCCGCCGCATCCTCGCCGACGTCGAGGAAGCCGAAAGTTCGGCCGAGGGCGAGCGCACGCGGCCGCGTGGCCGCCTGGTGGTGTCGGCGCCGGTCGGCTTCGGCCGACTGCACGTCAGTCCCGTTATGTCGGCCTATCTCAAACGCTATCCCGAGGTCAGCGCCGACCTGCGGCTGTCCGACGGCTTGGTCAATCTGGTCGAGGAGGGCGTCGATCTCGCCGTGAGGATCGGTCATCTGCCGGATTCGACGCTGGTGGCGCGCCATGTCGGCGAGATGCGGCGGATCGTGGTGGCCTCGAAGGCGTATCTGGCGGCACGTGGCGAACCGCAGAAGCCGGCCGAACTCTCGTCGCATGAAACCATCCACTTCGGCGGCCATGTCCGCGGCGCCAGACTGGCGATTTGTCGAGGATGGTCGCGAGATCCGCATAGCGAGCCTTCCGCGCTTCACTACCAACAGCGCCGACGCGGCGATCCAGCATGCCGAGCAGGGCGGCGGCCTGACACGGGTGCTGGCCTATCAGGCGGCCGCCTCGCTGAAAGCCGGGCGGCTCCAGATCGTGCTTGCCAGAATTCCAGCAGCCGCCGCTGCCGATCCACATCGTCTATCCGACGTCGCGGCTGCTGTCGGCGAAAGTGCGCACCTTCATCGATCTGGTGACCGAGACCGCCGACTGGCATTTCGGCTAGCTCACCGGCGCCTTCTTCGGCACCACGCGGAATGTGGCGTTGGCGCGCGCGATCACGACGCCGTCGGCCTTGATCAGGCTCTGCACGAAGCAGATCGTCTTGCCGGTCTTGACCACGTCGCTCTCGACTGCGAGCCATTGCCCGACCTCGGCGGTGCCGATGAAATCGACAGCAAGCGAGATCGTCACCAGCGACGACACGCCGCCCATGACATGGGCGCAGGAATGGCCCATGGCGTTGTCGGCGAGTGCGGCGATCAGCCCGCCGTGGATCAGGCCGCGGCCGTTGGTGTGCGGCTTTGCCAGTCGCAGCCCGATGATCACGGCCTTGTCGGTCTGCTTCGAATACAGCGGCTCCCAGGGATCGGTGAGCGGGCTCCTGCGGGTGCGGCGCTCGAAGCCTTCGGGGATGTCGGTAGCGGTCATGTGCGGCTCGCTTTGCAATGATGTTTGTCGTCATTGAACGCAACACGCTGTGCGAAGTCACCACCTACAAAGTTTTAAACGGGATTACGGCGAGTGTTTGAAATGGCAGATGCCGTAGGGTGGGCAGAGCGCAGCGTGCCCACCATCTCTCAGCGTGCTCGGTGATAGATGGTGGGCACGTCGCTTCGCTCCTTTGCCCACCCTACGACAGCTTCTAAAACGGCAATCCCGACATAATTCTCCGACAGCGACGCCGAGGCCGCCTTCGAGTTGACGACGTAGTCCAGCTCGGCGAGCTGGATGCGTGCGCCGAATTCGCCCTCGTCGGGGAATTTGTGCAGCATCGAGGTCATCCACCAGGAGAAGCGCACCGCCTTCCAGACCCGCGCCAGCGCGCGTGCCGAATAGCCGTCGATGCCGGCGGAGGATTTCTCGTCGTAATATTCGCGGAACGCCTGCGAGAGATAATGCACGTCGCTGGCGGCGAGGTTCAGCCCCTTGGCGCCCGTCGGCGGCACGATGTGGGCGGCGTCGCCGGCCAGAAACATCCGGCCGAAGCGCATCGGCTCGGCGACGAAGCTGCGCAGCGGCGCGATGCTCTTTTCGATCGAGGGGCCGGTGACGAGTCTCGTCGGCCGCCTTCTGGTCGATCCGGCGCTTCAGTTCGTCCCAGAACCGCTCGTCCGGCCACTGCGCGATATCGTCGTCGAGCGGGCACTGCACATAATAGCGGCTGCGCTTGGTCGAGCGCATGGTGCAGAGCGCAAATCCGCGCGCGTGGTTGGAATAGATCAGCTCAGGGCTGACCGGCGGCGTCTCCGACAGGATGCCGAGCCAGCCGAACGGATAGATCCGCTCATAGGTCTGGATCGCCGACGGTTTGACGCTGGCGCGGCTGACGCCGTGAAAGCCGTCGCAGCCGGCGATGAAGTCGCATTCGATCTCGTGGCTGACGCCGTCCTTGACATAGGTGACGCGCGGGCGGTCGGTATCGAAATCATGGGGCTGGACGTCGGTGGCCTGATAGACGGTGGTGAGGCCCGCGGCCTTGCGGGCGTTCATCAGGTCGAGCGTCACCTCGGTCTGGCCGTAGATCATGACGGTCTTGCCGGTGGCGGCGTGCATGTCGATGCGGTGGCGCGCGCCGCCGAAGGCGAGTTCGACGCCGTGATGCACCAGCCCCTCGCGATGGGCGCGCGCGCCGGCGCCGACCTCGTCGAGCAGCGCCACCGTGCCTTCCTCGAGCAGGCCGGCGCGGATGCGGCCGAGCACATATTCGCGGCGTCTGGCGTTCGAGAATGAAATTATCGATGCCGTAAAGGTGCAATAGTTGCCCAAGCAACAATCCTGCCGGACCTGCGCCTATGATTGCTACTTTTGTCCTCAATCCCGGCTCCCCCGATTGCTGTAGTCTGCAGGTCGGCACTCGCCTGCGCACTTGCACCGATAATTATATCATATAACAGTCTTGGCAAAGCACGTCGGCGCAAAAACCGCGAAGCGCCGTTCGCCGCACTGCAAAAACGGTGCGGCGGGATGTCCGTCTTGAAAAAGCGGGCGAGCTAGATAACATGTTAAATAATGGGCCGCGCATAAAGGCCTGTCATGCGAGGGGAGAGAATGTCCATGAGGAAAGCGTTATTGGCGCTGCTGCTTGCCGCCGGCGTCACGCCTGCGCTGGCGCAGGAAAAGAACTTCGACCTGAAGATCTCGCATTGGGTGCCGGCCTCGCATCCGCTGCAGAAATCGCTGGAAGACTGGGCCGCGGCGGTCGAGAAGGATTCCGGCGGCACCATCAAGTCGAAAGTGTTCCCGGCCCAGCAGCTCGGCAAGGCGTTCGACCATTACGACATGGCGCGCGACGGCATCGCCGACGTCACCTACGTCAATCCCGGCTACCAGCCCGGCCGCTTCCCGATCATCGGCGCCGGCGAGATGCCGTTCCTGATGTCTGACGCCAAGGGCGGCTCGATGGGGCTCGACGCCTGGTACCGCAAATATGCCGAGAAGGAGATGAAGGACGTCAAGTTCTGCCTCGCCTTCGTTCACTCTCCGTCGTCGTTCCATTCCCGCACCAAGAAGATCGTGGTGCCCGACGACGTGAAGGGCATGAAGGTGCGTCCGGCGCACGCCACCATGGCGAATTTCGTGACGCTGCTCGGCGGCACCAATGTGCAGTCCTCCGCGCCTGAAGTCCGCGACATCATCGAGCGCGGCGTCGCCGACGCCGTCACCTTCCCGTGGGGATCGCTGGTGCTGTTCGGCATCGACAAGGTGACCAAGTTCGACATGGAGGCGCCGCTCTACACCACGACCTTCGCCTTCGTGATCAACAAGGACAAATACAACGCGATGTCCGACAAGCAGAAGAAGGCGATCGACGACAACTGCAACACCGAGGCCGCGGGCAAGGTCGGCGAGTTCTGGGGCAAGATGGAGGACGCCGGGATCGACAAGGTCAAGGCGAAGTCCAGCCATGAGGTCTACAAGCTCACGCCCGAGCAGATCGGACTTTGGAAGAAGGCTGCCGAACCGCTGGTCAAGACCTGGGGCGAGGGCGTCAAGAAGAACGGCGGCGACCCGGATACGGCGCTGACCGAGCTCAAGGCCTCGCTCACCAAGTACAACGCGCTCGCGCAGTAAAACTAGCTGCGTATATCGGCGGCAGGAACGCTCCTGCCGCCGCCATCCCCCAACATTGCCAGCCGTTCGGAGCGGACATGAATCGCGCGTGGATGGATCGTTTCATCGACACCATCGAATGGATCGCCGCCGGCTTCGTCGGCATCGTCGCGTTGAACATTTTCATCGGCGTCCTGCTGCGCAACACGCTCAACTATTCGATCCCGGATTCCTTCGACATCGGACGCATGCTGCTCGGCATCCTGATCTTCTGGGGCATCGCCGCCACCTCCTATCGCGGCGGCCACATCACCGTCGACCTGATCTGGGCCAATGTCGGCCCGAAATACCAGCGCATGATCGACGTGTTCGCGACGCTGGTGCTGCTGTTCGTGGTGTCGGTGCAGACCTGGACGCTGTTCGACAAGGTGCGCACGCACCTACAACGACAACGTCCTCACCTTCGACATGCACATGCCGACCTGGCCGTTCTTTGCGATCGCCTGGGCCGGCGACGGCGCCGCCGTGCTGCTGATCGCGATCCGCACCTACCGGCTGATTTTCCATCCCGAAGATATCCATGACGCCAAGGTCAAGACGGTAGAGTAGGTCGCATGAGTACAGATGCCGTCGCCGTTCTCGGATTCGTCGCGCTGTTTGCGCTGATGCTGCTGCGCGTGCCCGTCGGCATGGCGATGGGCCTCGTCGGCGTTTGCGGTTTTGGATATCTGGTCGGCTTCGCGCCGGCGCTGAAGCTGGTCGGCCAGACCTCGATGCGCACGGTCACCGACTATACGTTCGGCGTGATCCCGATGTTCCTGCTGATGGGAACGTTCGTCAGCAATTCCGGCATGAGCCGCGAACTGTTCCGCGCCGCCAACGGCTTTGTCGGCCATCTGCGCGGCGGGCTCGGCATTGCCACCGTCGCAGCCTGCGGCGGCTTTGCCGCGATCTGCGGCTCGTCGGTGGCGACCGCTGCGACCTTCTCCGCGGTGGCCTATCCGGAAATGCGCCGCTTCGGCTATCCGCAGTCCTTTGCAACCGGCGTGATCGCGGCCGGCGGCACGCTCGGCGCCATGCTGCCGCCGTCCACCGTGCTCGCGGTCTACGGCATCATCACCGAGCAGGACATCGGAAAGCTGTTCATCGCCGGCATCATTCCCGGCATCCTCGCGATGACCATGTACATGCTGACCATCGCGCTGATCGGCTGGTTTCGCCCGGACTTTTTGCCGAAGGGACCGCAGACCACATGGGGCGAGCGCTTTGCCGGACTGAAGAACATCTGGGCGCCGGTGCTGCTGTTCATCTTCGTGATCGGCGGGCTCTATGGTTTGCCGTTCCTGCCGCGCTTCACGCCGACCGAAGCCGGCGGTGTCGGCGCCACCGGTGCGTTCCTGATCGGCTTGCTCACCGGGACGGCTCGAACAAGGAAAAGATCCTGGCCTCGCTGTTGCAGGCGACCCGCACCGCGGCAGCCGTCTTCACCGTGCTGATCGGCGCGCTGATCTTCGGCTATTTCCTGACGGTGACGCAGACCCCGCAGAAGGTCACGGAGCTCCTCACCGGCCTCGGTCTCGGCCCCTACGGCATCCTCGCGTTGATCATGGTGATGTATCTGGTGCTGGGCTGCCTGATGGACGCGATGGCCATGATCATCCTGACCGTGCCGATCATCTTCCCGGTCATCACCCATCTCGGCTTCGATCCGATCTGGTTCGGCGTCATCATCGTCATGACCGTCGAACTCGGCCTGATCCATCCACCGGTCGGAATGAACGTGTTCGTCATCAAGAGCGTGGTAAAGGACGTGTCGTTCTCCACTATCTTCCGCGGCGTGATCCCGTTCGTGGTGACCGACCTGATCCGGCTGGTGATCCTGATCGCATTTCCGATACTGGCGCTGTGGCTGCCGCAACGCATGGCCGGATAGGGTGGTTCAATGACTCCGCAGCTCGAGACCAGATACGTCTTCACCATCACCGCCCGGATCGGCGAGGTCACCTCGGCCGGCGAGATCGGCAGCGGCGTGCGCCGGATCATTCCGATCGTCGGTGGCGAGGTGAAAGGCGAGGGGATCAGCGGCAAGGTGTTCCCGTTCGGCGCCGACTTCCAGATCATCCGGCCGAACGAACTGATCGAACTCGAAGCCAAATACGCTTTCGAGACCGATGACGGCGCGGTGATCTATGTCGAGAACAAGGGCCTGCGCTTCGGCCCGGTCGACCTGTTGCAGAAAGCTCAAGCGCGGCGAGCCGGTCGATCCGAAACTGATCTATTTCCGCACCGTGCCGAAATTCGAGACCGGCGCGGAAAAATATCGCTGGCTGATGGAAAACCTCTTCATCGGCTCCGCCGCCCGCCACGCCGACCGCGTCGTCATCGACGTGCACCAGGTGCTGTGACGCTTTCTCACCCGCCCCTCGAGGGGCGGCGACGCAGCGGCGGGTGGGGTGACAGTCTCTCCTCACGAACGGTGCCGAGTGGAGAGATCACCCCGTCTCGTATTTCGCTTCGCTCAACCGACCCGCCCCCTCGAGGGGCGGGTGACTGACATTGACTCCTCCCAGATCGTTATAAAACATAACTATTCTGGACAGGAAGCAATGTCGCCCATGGGAAACGCCACCTCCGCCGCGGGTTCATCCGACCTGCTCACGATCGAGCAGAAGGGCGCGGTGTTGACCGTGGGCCTGAACCGCCCGGCGAAGCGCAATGCGCTGAATGACGGCATCATTCTTGCGATCCAGGATTGCTTCTCCAATCTGCCGGAAGACGTCGGCGCCGTCGTCATCCATGGCGTCGGCGACCATTTTTCCTCCGGACTCGATCTCTCCGAACTGACCGAGCAGGACGCCACCGAGGGCCTGCGCCACTCGCAGATGTGGCACCGGGTGTTCGACCGCATTCAATATAGCCGCGTGCCTGTCATAGCGGCGCTCAGGGGCGCCGTGATCGGCGGCGGGCTTGAGCTCGCTTGTGCGGCGCATATCCGTGTCGCAGAGCCGTCCGCCTATTTTGCGTTGCCCGAAGGTCAGCGCGGCATTTTCGTCGGCGGCGGCGGGTCGGTGCGGCTGCCACGCCTGATCGGCGTGGCGCGGATGGTCGACATGATGCTGACCGGGCGGGTCTATTCTGCCACGGAGGGGTCGGCCTATGGCTTCACGCAATATCTCACCGAGGCTGGCGGCGCGTTTCCCAAGGCGCTGGAACTGGCCGAAAGAGTGGCTGCGAACGCGCCGCTGACCAATTTCGCCGTGCTGCAGGCATTGCCGATGATCGCGGAGGCCAATCCGCAGGCCGGCCTGTTGATGGAATCGCTGATGGCGACGGTGGCGCAGAGCGACAAGGAAGCCAAGCGCCGCATTCGCGCCTTCCTCGACCACAAGACCGCAAAGGTGAAGCCGACCTGACATGAGCGCCACGCCGTCCGCCTCATCCGACAAAGTTGCGCGCGCAAATCATCCGTTGCGGCCGATCTCGTTCGGCACGCCCGCGGTGCATGTCGAGCGCCGCGCCGACGGCACGGTCTATCTGCGTCCGAAAGCGCAATTGCTGGACTATCCGGTACGCATCACCGACCGGTTGCATCACTGGGCCGCGACCGCGCCCGACCGTGTCTTCATGGCCGAGCGCAACGCTGCGCGGGGCTGGCGGCAGATCACCTATGCCGAACTGCTGGTGTCATCGCGGCACATCGCTTCTGCGCTGCTGGCGCGCGGCCTTTCCGCCGAACGGCCGGTCGTCATCCTCTCCGGAAATTCGATCGACCACGCGCTCGTCGCGTTCGGCGCGCTCTATGCCGGCATTCCGTTCTGCCCGGTATCGCCGGCCTATTCGCTGGTGTCGCGCGACTACGGCAAGCTCAGCTATCTGATGAAGCTGCTGACGCCGGGCCTCGTCTTCGCCGACGACGCCGTCAAGTTCACCGATGCGCTGGCCGCCAATGTATCGCCTGGAAACGGAGATCGCCGCTTCGTTCGGCGCGGTGCCGGGGCGCGACGTCACGACGCTTGCCGATCTGATGGCAACGCCCTTGCATCCGGACCTCGACGCCATCCACGCGGCGATCGGCCCCGACACGATCGCGAAATTCCTGTGCACCTCGGGCTCCACGGGCAGCCCCAAGGCGGTCATCAACACCCAGCGCATGATCTGCGCCAACCAGGTGATGCTGCGCGAGACGTTGGCGTTCCTGAAGGATGAGCCGCCTGTCATCGTCGACTGGCTGCCGTGGAATCACACGTTTGGCGGCAACCACAATATCGGGCTCACGCTGTACAATGGCGGTTCGATGTATCTCGACGAGGGCAAGCCGATGCCCGGCGGCATCGAGGAAACCGTGCGCAATCTGCAAGAGATTTCGCCGACGGTCTATTTCAACGTGCCCAAGGGTTATGAATCGCTGTTGCCGTATCTGCGCGACGATGCCGCCTTGCGCAAAAAGTTCTTCGCGCGCCTCCATGCGATGTTCTTCTCCGGCGCGGCGCTGTCGGCTTTTGTCTGGAACAGCCTCGACGAATTGTCGGTGCAGGAAACCGGCTACCGCGTGCCGATGCTGACCGGCCTCGGCGCCACCGAGACCTCGCCGTTCTTCATGTCGGTCAATCCGTTCACCAGCCGGTCCGGCCATGTCGGCCTGCCGGTGGCGGGCAACGACGCCAAGCTGGTGCCCAACAACGGCAAGCTCGAGGTTCGCGCCAAGGGGCCGAACGTGATGCCGGGCTACTGGCGCCAGCCTGACATGACCGCGAAGGCCTTCGATGAAGAAGGTTTCTACAAGTTCGGCGATGCGCTGAAGCCGGCCGATCCCGGCAATTTCGATGCCGGCTTCGATTTCGATGGCCGCATTGGTGAAGACTTCAAGCTTGCCAGCGGCACCTGGGTCAGCGTCGGTCCGCTGCGGGCGCGTTTCGTCGCGGCCTGTTCGCCGCTGGTGCGCGACGTCGTCATTGCCGGCATCAACCGCGACGAAATATCGGCCCTTGTCGTGCTCGACCTCGACGGTTGCCGCCTGATCAATCCGACACTGCCGTCCGACGATATCGCCACGGCGGCTTCCGACCCACTGATCCGCGGTGCTTTCCGCGAGCGCTTCCAGAAGCTGATGGAAAGCGCCACGGGATCATCGACCCGGATCGTGCGCGCCGTGCTGCTCGATACGCCGCTGTCGATCGATCGCGGCGAGGTCACCGACAAGGGGTCGATCAACCAGCGTGCGGTTCTGGATAACCGCAACGCGCTGATCGAAGAGATCTATTCGCCCGCGCCGCCGGCGCTGGTGATTACGCCGTAGCCGAACTCGCAAAAGAGTCTGTCAGGGAGAGCGCCATGCAGTTGAAGGACCAGGCCGCCATCGTCACCGGCGGCGCATCGGGATTGGGCGCCGCGACCGCGCGCCGGCTCGCCGCTCAGGGCGCCAAGGTCGCCGTTTGCGATCTCAACGAAAAGCTTGCTGAAACCGTCGCCGCAGAGATCGGCGGCGTCGCCGTGATCTGCGACGTTTCCGACGCAACATCGGCGGAAGCAGCGGTCGCCAAGGCCGCGGCGGCGCATGGACCGGCGCGCGTGCTGGTGAACTGCGCCGGCATCGGTGTCGCCAAGCGTGTCATCGGCAAGGAAGGCCCGATGGCGCTCGGCGATTTCGACCGGGTGATCAAGGTCAATCTGATCGGCTCCTTCAACATGCTGCGGCTGGTGACGGCCGCGATGTCGAAGCTGGAGCCGCTTTCGACCGGCGAGCGCGGCGTGGTGATCTCCACGGCGTCCGTCGCGGCCTATGACGGCCAGATCGGTCAGTCGGCCTATTCGGCCTCCAAGGGCGGCATCGTCGCCATGACGCTGCCGATCGCGCGCGAACTGGCGCAGTTCGGCATTCGCGTGCTGACGATAGCACCCGGCCTGTTCCTCACGCCGCTGCTGGCCAATCTGCCGCAGGAGGCGCAGGACTCGCTCGCCGCCTCGATCCCGTTCCCGCGCCGGCTCGGTCAGGCCGACGAGTTTGCCTCGCTGGCGCTGCACATGATCGACAATCCGTACCTCAATGGCGAAGTGGTGCGGCTCGATGCCGCGCTTCGCATGGCGCCGCGATAGGATCATTGTCATGTTCGTCAACAAGCGTGACGTGCAGATCCAGTGGGGCGATTGCGACCCCGCCAACATCGTTTACTACCCGCGCTACTTCGCGATGTTCGACGATTCGACCTCGATCATGTTCGAAGCGGCCGGCTTTTCGAAGCAGGACATCGTCCACAAATACGGTCTGGTCGGCATCCCCATGGTGGATACGCGGGCGAAATTCCACATCCCGTCCACCCATGGCGACTGGATCAGGATCGAGAGCCGGATCGAGAGTTTCAAGCGATCCTCGTTCGAGGTGCTCCACAACGTGTTCAAGGGCGAGCGGCTGGCGATCGAGGCGTTTGAAACCCGCGTGCTGGTCGGCAGGCATCCTGACGACCCCGAGAAGCTGAAATCGGCGCCGATGCCGCCGGAGATCATCGAGCGATTCATGCGGGGCTGACTCTGCCCGGCTAGCCCCGCATGACCTAAAGAAGGGGCTGAATAGCCCACGAACTTTGCTTAAAACCATAAATAGAAAATCAAGGGAGGAATGAATGAAGAAGACTTTTCTGTCCGCCGCAGCGGTTGCCGCGGCCCTCGCTTTGCCGGGTTCGCCCGCGCTCGCGCAGACCAACGAAATCACCATCGGCATCTCCGTGACCACGACCGGACCCGCGGCGGCGCTCGGCATTCCCGAACGCAACGCGCTCGACTTCGTGCCGAAGGAGATCGGCGGCGTACCGCTCAAGGTCATCGTGCTCGACGATGGCGGCGATCCGACGGCGGCGACCACCAACGCGCGGCGCTTCGTGACGGAATCCAAGGCCGACATCATCATGGGCTCGTCGACCACGCCGCCGACGGTCGCGATTTCCACCGTCGCCAACGAGGCGGGCATTCCGCATTTCGGCCTCGCGCCGTTCCCGATCAATGATGCGCGCGCGAAGTGGTCGGTGGCGATGCCGCAGCCGATCCCGATCATGGGCAAGGTGCTGTACGAACACATGAAGGCGCACGGCATCAAGTCCGTGGGCTATATCGGTTACTCCGATTCCTATGGCGACCTCTGGGTCAACGACTTCAAGGCGCAGGCCATTCCGATGGGCCTGACCATGGCGACCGAAGAGCGTTTCGCCCGTCCCGACACCTCCGTTGCCGGGCAGGTGCTGAAGCTCGTCGCCGCCAATCCCGATGCCGTCCTGGTCGGCGCTTCCGGTACCGCGGCGGCGCTGCCGCAGACCACGCTGCGCGAGCGCGGCTACAAGGGGCTGATCTACCAGACCCACGGCGCCGCCAGCATGGATTTCATCCGGATCGCCGGGCCTGCGGCGGAAGGCGTGATCATGGCGTCGGGTCCGGTGATGTCGCCGGAAACGCAGCCCGACACCGCGATGACCAAGAAGCCGGGCCTCGCGCTCAACACCGCCTATGAAGCCAAGTATGGCGCCAACAGCCGCAGCCAATTCGCCGGCCACTCCTACGACGCGTTTGAAGTGCTCAAGCGGATCATCCCGGTGGCGCTGAAGACCGCGAAGCCCGGCACGCCGGAATTCCGCGAGGCGCTGCGCCAGGCCATGACGTCTGAGAAGGACATCGCGGCAAGCCAGGGCGTCTACAACTTCACCGACAAGGATCGCTACGGCCTCGACGACCGCTCGCGCATCATTTTGACGGTGAAGGACGGCAAGTACGTCCCGGCGAAGTAAGGTGTAACACCACTAAACCGTCGGGATGAGATCGCACAGAGCGGTGGGCTCGGCGCAAGAGCGCCCTGCCCACCCTCGACGCGCGTCTAATCAGACGCCCCGGGTTTCAGATAAGAGGCAATTCGCTCCGATTGAACAACGGCGTCGGCAAGGGTGGCAAACCCGGCGAGATCGCGTGGAGGTGAGGCCAATCCGCTTCCTTTGATGCCGGCGGAGCGCGGCGCCCATACCTCGCGGGTCTCGAGAACGTAAACGCCGTAGACCGCCTGCAGTTCTGGCAGGCCGTGGCTGACGAACTCCTGCTGGATCGAGTAGGCCGAAAGTGCAGCGTTGGTGACAATCGATGCCTCGATCAGCGCCTGCCGGTATCCCGGATTGCGCGTGACGTCGGGGCCGAATGCCGAAAGCAGTCTGTTTGCCGACGCCTGAACGACGATGAGTGACCGGTCGAGAATACTCCGAATTGAATGCTGTGCGGCAATCGCCAAATAGTCGCCCGGGTTGAGAAACACATCGACGGCTGCGGTGAGAGCCCCACACCCGCTGTGTCCGAGCACAACAATAAGCTTCAAGGTGCCACCCAGGTGATCCACGGCGTATTTCAGGCTGCCCAGCACCTCCGTGCCAAGGCCGTTACCTGCGACGCGCACAACGAACAGGTCGTTCGGCCCCTCGTTGAAAATGAGTTCGATGGGTACACGGGCATCCGAACACCCGAGCACTGCCGCAAATGGACGCTGTTTGGGTGCTCCAGCGACGTTCGGATCGAGGCCCAAATCTCCCGGATCGACCGGGATGATCTGCTGTATTCCGATTTCATCTTTGACGTGATCGAGCAGCGCAGCGAAATCGCCGTTGCCGCTATTCAGTCTTCGCAAGGCTGCATCGCTATCCATGGGCAGAGGCCGCGCGGGAGTATCGCGCGCCTCATACCGATAAATGATGTCGACCGTTTTCAGATGCGCC
Organism: uncultured Alphaproteobacteria bacterium; assembly: GCA_963783115.1. Lineage (GTDB taxonomy): Bacteria > Pseudomonadota > Alphaproteobacteria > Rhizobiales > Xanthobacteraceae > Bradyrhizobium. The sequence continues at coordinate 214,332 of CAWAMK010000034.1, forward strand.
TCCGCTACCACAATCAGCCGTCCATCGGCCCTGCAGCCCGCATGCTTGCGGCCCCTAGACTCGATGGCGCCACGACGGCCGACTTGATCTAGATCAATGGAGGTCCGCGGAAGTCCAGCGCCTCATCCTGATCGACAGCTTCGGTGGAAACGCGAAGGCCGATGGCGCCTGACCTAGATCCCGCTCGCGCCCTCGTGCTGGAAGCCGAGATAGCTCGCGGCAACACGCTGGTTGCTGGCGATGTCCTTGGCCGATCCGGAGAGAATGAATTCGCCGAGTTCCATGACATAGGCACGATCGGCGATCTTGAGGGCTGCTTGCGCGTTCTGTTCGACCAGCAGCACCGAGACGCCGGCGGCGCGCAGTTCGCCGATCGTGCGGAAGATGTCGGCGACGATGATCGGGGCAAGCCCGAGGCTCGGTTCGTCCAGCATCAGCAGTTTCGGCGCGCCCATCAGCGCCCGGCCCATCGCCAGCATCTGCTGTTCGCCGCCGGACAGCGTGCCGGCGAGTTGCTTGCGCCGCTCCTTCAGCCGCGGAAACAGCGCGTAGACCTTTTCGAAGGATTGTGCCGCGGTGGCTTTCGGAATCCGGAATGCCCCGAGCAGCAGATTATCCTCGACATTCATGGTGCCGAACAGTTCGCGGTGTTCGGGCACGAGACAGAGCCCTGCCGCGACGCGATCTTCGATGTCGAGCGGGGCCATGTCGCTACCGGCGAAGACGGCGGTGCCCTTCAGCGGCAGCACGCCCATGACGGCGTTCAACAGCGTGCTCTTGCCGGCGCCGTTGGCGCCGATGATGGTGACGATCTCGTTGCCGGCGACGTCGAGCGATACCGAGCGCACGGCTTCGACCTTGCCGTAGGAAACGTGCACGTCGGAGACGGATAGCAGCGCGCTCATGCGGTGGCTCCGAGATAGGCCTTGATCACGTCGGGGTTGGTCTTGATCGCGGCCGGCGTGCCCTCGGCGATCTTGGTGCCGAAATCCAGCACCACGATGCGATCGGCGAGATCCATCACAAAACCCATGTCGTGCTCGACCAGCAGCACCGACATGCCGCCGTCGCGCAATTGGCGCAGGAGTGCGGCGAGCCGCTGCTTCTCCATATGGCGCAATCCCGCCGCCGGCTCATCGAGCAGCAGCAGCAGCGGATCGACGCAAAGCGCGCGGGCAATCTCGACGATACGCTGCTGGCCGAGCGACAGGCTGCCCGCGAGTTGGTCGATCTGGTCGCCGAGGCCGACGCGCTCGATCTGGCGCGCGGCTTCCGCGAGCAACCTCGCTTCGTCGGCGCGGTCCAGCCGCAACATGCTCGATATCGCGCCGGAGGACCCGCGCAGATGCGCGCCGATCGCGACGTTCTCCAGCACGGTCATGTCAGGCACCAGCTTGACGTGCTGGAAGGTGCGCGCGACGCCGAGCTTGACGACTTCCTGCGGCGGGGCGTTGTCGACCTTGTGGCCGAGCACCGAGATGGTGCCGCCGGTCGTGGTCAGCACGCCCGTGATCAGGTTGAAGGTCGTGCTCTTGCCGGCGCCGTTGGGCCCGATCAGGGCCACGATCTCGCGCGCCCCGACATCGAACGAGACGTCGTTGACGGCGATCACGCCGCCGAACTGTTTGCGCGCTTTCTCGATCTGCAGCAGCGCGGCGGCAGAGGCCGGCGCACGCTCGCGTCTCGCGAGGGGAAGCGACGTATCGAGCACCTTGCGGCCCGGCTTGAACGGCAGGCGCGCCATCAGCCACGGCCAGACCCCGGTCGGCGCCAGTTGCAGCAGCACCACCAGCAGGATGCCGAACACGATGGTTTCGAGCTGGCTCTGGCCGCCGAAGACATACGGCAGATAGCTCTGCAGCACCTCTTTCAGGATCACGACGATCCCGGCGCCGAGCACCGCGCCCCAGACATAGCCGGCGCCGCCGACCACGGCGATGAACAGATATTCGATGCCGGCCTGCGCGCCGAACGGCGTCGGGTTGGCGGCGCGCTGGAAGTGTGCGTAGAGCCAGCCGGACAATCCCGCCAGCACCGCCGCATAGATGAACACCAGAAGTTTGGCGCGCGGCGTCTGCACGCCAAAGGCTTCGCCGGCGATATGGCCGCGCCGCAGCGCGCGGATGGCGCGACCGGTGCGGGAGTCCAGCAGGTTCATGGTCAGCACGGCCGAGATCAATACCCCGATCCAGATCGCGAAATAGATCGTACCGGGATCGAGCATCTTGAAATTGCCGATCGAGAGCGGCGGAATGCCGGATATGCCGTCATTGCGGCCGAGGAATTCCAGCTTGCTGAACAGATAGAACAGTCCGATGCCCCAGGCGATGGTGCCGAGCGGCAGATAATGGCCGGACAGCCGCACCGTGACGATGCCGAGCAGCACGGCGGCGACGCCGGAGACCAGCAGCGAGAGCGGCAGCGTCAGCCACGGCGAAAAGCCGTAGGCCGTCGTCAGCACTGCGGTCGTGTAGGCGCCGAAGCCGCAGAACGCGGCCTGGCCGAACGAGGTGAGTCCGCCGACGCCGGTCAGCAGCACCAGCCCCATCGCCACCAGGGCGGCGAGGCCGATATTGTTGAGCAGCACGATCCAGAACGGCGGGATGCCCGGGATGAACGGGATCGCCGCCATGACGAGTGCGAAGATGAGGACAGGAAGCCGCTGATGCATCGCCGTCAGTCCTTCTCTTCCTCGACCGCGGGCGCTGCGAGCGATCGCAGCACCAGCACGGGAAGGATCAGCGTGAAGACGATGACCTCCTTGAAATTGCTGGCGTAGAACGAGGAGAAGGCCTCGACGCTGCCGACGATCAGGGCTGCCACCGCGGTCAGCGGATAGCTGACGAGACCGCCGATGATCGCGGCGATAAAGCCTTTCAGGCCGATCAGGAATCCGGTGTCGTAATAAAGCGTGGTGATCGGCACGATCAGGATGCCGGAAATCGCGCCGATCAGCGACGCCAGCAGGAAGGCGATCTGTCCCGACAGCGTGGTGCGGATGCCGACGAGGCGGGCGCCGAGCCGGTTGACGGCAGTCGCGCGCAACGCCTTGCCCATCAGCGTGAAGCCGAAGAACAGCCATAGCGCGATGATGAAGGCGATCGTCAGCCCGTAGACCGCAAGGCTCTGGCCGGTGAAGCGCAACGGACCGATCGTGAGCGCCGCGTTCGACAGCGCCGGGCCGCGCAGGCCCTCGGCGCCGAAGAACACCAGCCCAAGGCCCTGCAGCGCGAGGTGGCAGCCGACGGAGGCGATCAGCAGCACCAGCACCGAGGTGTGCGCGAGCGGCTGGAACGCGATGCGATAGAGGAACAATCCGATCGCCGCGACGATCAACAGCGACAGCGCGATGTTGACCGCGATCGGGGTTTTCGGCCCGGCCAGGCCATAGGTCAGGGCCAGGATGGCGGCGGGCAGCACGATGTTGAGGGCGAGGGAACGCAAGATCCGTCTGAGCCGAAGCGAGCGACGCGCGTCGAACAGGTCGAGCGCAAGGGCGACCAGGCCCATCGCCATCGCGAGCCACGCGGTGCCCGGCACCTTGCCGGTCGCCAGCACGGCGTAGCTCAGCGCGCCATAGGTGACGAATTCGCCCTGCGGAATCAAAATCACGCGCGTGACGGCGAATACCAGCACCAGCGCGAGTCCGAGCAGCGCGTAGATCGCGCCGTTGGTAATGCCGTCCTGCAGCAGGAACAGCATGATCGTGGTGTTCAAGACTGGCGCTCCCCCTCAAGCGTCGCCGGCCCGGCCTCGCGCGGTCCCCCGGCCATGCTATGTCTCGGCAGTTGAAAGCCGCCGATATTTTGATATGTTTGATAACAATTATCAAATATAACATCAAGGCCGGTCATCGACCGGGCCTTCGTTTCGGGTACGAGCCTCACGCGATGACAGTTTCCAAGGCAGCGACCGATGCCGTCAAGCCGCCGCGCAGCAACGGCCGGGAGATCGCCGACGGCGCCGCCGACAATGCCGGTTTGCACCTCGGCGAACTGGCCGAACTGCTCGGCTATTCGCTCAAGCGCGCGCAGCTCAAGGTGTTCGAGGATTTTCTGCGCTGCGTCGCGCCGTTGCAGCTGACGCCGGCGCAATTCTCGGTCCTGCTGCTGCTCGACCGCAATCCCGGGCGCAACCAGACCGAAATCGCCAACACGCTCGGCATTCTCCGGCCGAACTTCGTATCGATGCTGGATGCGCTGGAAAGCCGCGACCTGTGCGCGCGGATGCGCTCGACCAACGACCGCCGCTCGCACATTGTGGCTCTGACCGACAAGGGCAGGGCGGTGCTGGCGCGCGCCAAAAAGCTGGTCGCCACCAAGCACGAGGCGCGGCTCAACGAATTGCTGGGTCCGGCCAACCGGGTTGCGCTGCTGGAGATGCTGACGAAGATCGCCGCCGAATTTTGAGCGACTGCGGCAAGCGATCACGCCGCGACGATACGTCCCTGAACATCGCGCTTTCCGCGCCCCGCCAGGAACTGCCGCTCGATTTCGGCGGCGGGAAGCGGCTTGCTGAACAGAAAGCCCTGCATCTCCGTGCATCCTTCGGAAGCGATGCTGCGGAGCTGTTCGGCGGTTTCCACGCCCTCGGCGGTCGCCGTCATGCCCATGCCGTTGGCGAGCGCGGCAACCGCGCGCACGATAGTTAGCGAGCTGGAATTCTCGGTGATGTTCTTGACGAACGAACGGTCGATCTTGATCTTGTCGAACGGAAAGCTCTGCAGATAGGTCAGTGACGAATAACCGGTGCCGAAATCGTCCATCGCGATCCGGATGCCGAGCGCCCGCAACTGATGCAGCACTGCGAGTGTGGCCTCCTTGTTGTGAAGCAACACGCTCTCGGTGATTTCGATCTCCAGCCGCGTCGGCGAGAGGCCGGAAGCGGCGAGCGCGCTATTGATCACCTGCATCAGGCCGGGGCTGCGAAACTGGATCGCTGAAATATTGACGGCGACGTGAAGGTCTTCGGGCCAAAGCGCTGCGGTGGCGCACGCCTGCCGGATTACCCATTCGCCCAGCGGGACGATGAAGCCGATCTCCTCGGCCAGCGGGATGAAGGTCGCTGGCGAGATCAACCCCTTGGTCGGATGATTCCAGCGGATCAAGGCTTCCAGGCCGCTGATTTCGTTGCTCGCCAGGTTGACGACCGGCTGATAGTGCAGCACGAATTCGCCTGCCGGCAGCGCCTTGCGCAGATCCTGCTCCATGATGCGGCGGGTCTGCATCTGCAGGTCCATCACGGGCTCGAAGAAGCGGAACGTGCCGCGGCCGTCGCTTTTGGCGCGATAGAGCGCAAGGTCGGCGTTGCGCAACAATTTGTCGGGGTTCGGTCCGTCGCCGGGGCCGACCGAAATGCCGATGCTGACGCCGATCACGGCCTGCTGGCCGCCGATGTCATAGGGCTCGCTCAGCGCGTCGATGACGCCCTGCGCCAGCGATGTCGCCTCGGTGGGGTCGGCAATCCCAGCCTGCACGATCACGAACTCATCGCCGCCGGTGCGCGCGATGGTATCGGTCTCGCCGGCGAGGCCGCGCAACCGCTCGGCGACGATTTTGAGCAGCTTGTCGCCGCAGGGATGGCCGAACGTGTCGTTCACGGCCTTGAACTGGTCGAGGTCGAGATGATGGATCGCCACCATGTCGCCGGGCTGAACCCGGGCCAACGCCTGTTCGAGCCGGTCGTTCAACAACACCCGGTTGGGCAGATCGGTCAGCGAATCGTGGTGCGCCATGTATTCGATCTTGATCTCGGACCGGCGCTGCTCGGTGATGTCCTCATGGGTAGCCACCCAGCCGCCGCCGGGCATCGGCCGATGGCGGATCTTGATCGTGCGTCCGTCCTGCAATCCGACGGTGCTGTCCTTTGCCTCGTTGGAAACCGCAACGTCGTTGCGCCAGCGGATGTATTCCTCGCGCGTCATGGCCGGGAAGCTGCCGGCCTGGATGCGCAGGTCGACGATCTCGGTCAGCTTCATGCCGGAATGAACGCGGTCGGCGGGGATATTGTAGACCTCGACAAAGCGATCGTTGCAGACGATCAGGCGGTGATCGGAATCGAAGAAGCACAGGCCCTGCGACATGTTGTTGATGGCGGTGTCGAACTGAAAATTCCGGACGCGCAGCGTCTCCTCCTGCGCCCTGCCGAGTTCGTATTGCGTCTTCAGCCGGGCGTTGAGCTCTTCGCGTTCGGTGATGTCCTCATGGGTCGCCATGCCACCGCCGCCCGGCATCGGGTGCACGGTGTAGGCGATGATGCGGCCGTCGGTGAATTCCTGCACCGTGGTGTCGAGTGCGATGTCGCGGCCGACGCGCTGACGGATGTAGTCGTCGGGGGCCACCGTCACCTTCAAGCCCAGATTCAGCCGATGCCGGATCAACTCGCTGGTGGGGGTGCCCGGCTTTACCTGTTCAGGCGACAGCCCGTACATTTCCCCGTAGCGCGCGTTGCAGAAGACGACTTCACGCTTCTCGTCGAAAATGACGATCCCGAGTGCTAGATGGTGGATCGCCTCTTCGAGCCGTGCGCTCATGGGTGCCGGCTGCGAGGCGGTTGTGTGGCCGCGATCGGTCATATGGCGTTTCCCCAGCCGCTACTGGCGGCATTCCTCTCCGGGAGCGCGGCCATTAAAGCCCAGGCTGGTGAATCGCGTGTTCGATAACGGTAAGTGCGTGTGGTTTCCTCGCAACTTGCTCAACAGGGCGTTAACGTGATTTTAACACGCAAAGGATGCCGTGCGATGCACAAAAAACCTAGGCAGGGTCGACCAGGATCACCCTGACGTCATTCACGTTGGTGAGCGTCGGGCCGGTCAGCAGCAGATCGCCGGTGGCGGAAAAGAACGCGGTGGCGTCGTTGTTGGCGAGATAGGCCGCGGGCGAGAGGCCGAGCGACTTCATCTTCGCAAACGTGGTCTGGTCGATCACGGCACCGGCCGGATCGGTCGCGCTGCCGGCGCCGCCATCGGCGCCGTCGGTGTCGGCGGCCAGCGCCACGATGCCGGGGCTGTCCTTCAGGAGGTCAGTCAGAGCCAGTGCGTATTCCTGGTTCGGCCCGCCACGGCCGTTGCCGCGCACGGTCACCGTGAGTTCGCCGCCCGAAATGATCGCGATGCGCTTGCCTTCGCTGCGTGCCTTCAGCGCCATGCGCGCATGCTCGGCCGCTACCTCGCGCGCCTCGCCCTCGAGGTCCGCGCCGAGGCCTAAGACCTCGTAGCCGGCATCCTTCGCGACCTTGATGGCCGCATCGAGCGAGGCCTTGGGCTTTGCGATCATCTCGAATTGCGCGCGGGCAAACGCGGTGTCGCCCGGCTTGCAGCTCTCGTTGTCAGGATTTTCCAGCGCGCGCCTGACGGCATCGTCAACCGTGAGATTGTACCGCGCCACCAGCGCGCGGGCGTCCGCCAGCGTGCTCGGATCGGGCACCGTCGGCCCCGATGCGATCGCGGAGGGATCGTCATGCGGCACGTCCGATATCGCCAGCGTCACGATCTCGGCGGCGCGCTGTCCGGCGCGGGCCAGCCGGCCACCCTTGATCCGCGACAAATGCTTGCGGACGATGTTCATCTCGCCGATCGGCGCGCCCGAACGCAGCAGCGCGCGGTTCACCTGCTGCTTCTGCGCGAACGAAACGCCATCAGCCGGCGCGATCCAGTTCGCCGAGCCGCCGCCGGACAACAGCACCAGCAGCAGGTCGTCTGCGGTCGCTTCGGCGGCGAGACGCAGCGTTTCATCGGCGGCTTTCAGCCCGGCCTCGTCGGGCACGGGATGGCCGGCCTCGATCACCCTGATGCGCCGCGTCGGCACGCCGTGGCCGTGGCGCGTGGTGGCAAGACCGGTCAGCCGTGCCGGATCGAGCCCGAGCGTGTCGAGGTAGTGCCGTTCGGCGGCCGCCGCCATCGCTGCCGCGCCCTTGCCGGCGGCAAGGCAGATCACGCGGCCTTTCGGTGCGGGCCGCAGATGCGTCGCGAGCACGACGTCGGGATGGGCTGCCGCGACAGCCGCGTCAAAGATCGCACGCAAGAGAGGACGTCGGTCGGTCATGATGGCAACGGCGGCTATGGACGGGAACGGTGGTTATCCAACCAAACGCGGCAAAAGAAAACCCCCGCGGGATGTCCCCGCGAGGGCTGCGGCCCTGTGAAATGGGCCGATTGGTGTTTCAAATAACTAGCCGCCGACGTCTCCGTTCAGGATCTCACCAAACAGCTCCCAGGCTTCGCCCTTGAACTTCTGCAACTGGACTTGCGAGATCGGCGCGAAGTCGGTCGCACTGGTGTTGACCTTGATGCCGGGCAACAGGCCGCCGAGTTCGAGGCCCTTGATGTTGGCGGCTTGCTTCATGACGTTCTCACGCGTCAGGTCATCGCCGCACGCCTTGAGAACGTGAACGAGTCCCTGCGCGACCGTGTAGCCGAACATGACCGATCCATCGATCCGGTTACCTTCCGGATAATACTTGGTCAGGAATTCATCGAACGCCTTCATGCCGGCGTCGTCCTTCCACTGTGGATCGGACGTGTCCTTCAGGTAGGCGGAGGAGATGATGCCCTGGCCGGCTTCGAAACCGGCGGGCTTCATGACGGCGCCGATTGAGGCCGAGACGTTGTTGAGGAAGTGCGTGGGCTTCCAGCCGATCTCGGCGTTCTTCTTGATCGCCTGCGCCGCGAATTTCGGCGTGGTGATGTTCATGAACACGTCGGCGCCCGACGCCTTCAGCTTGACGATGTGGGAGTCGATCGTCGGTTCGGAGACTTCATAGCTCTCTTCCATGACGATCATCGAGGCGGCCTTCGCGCCGAGGCCGTCCTTGAAGCCCTTCAGGTAGTCCTTGCCGTAGTCGTCGTTCTGGAAGAGCACGCCGATCTTGGCATTCGGGAAATTCTTCAGGATGTATTTTGCGTAGATGATGGTTTCGCTCTGGTAGTTGGGCTGCCAGCCCATCGTCCAGGGGAAGTTCTTCGGGTCGTTCCACTTGGTGGCGCCGGTGGCGACGAACAGTTGCGGTACCTTCTTCGAGTTCAGGTACTTCTGGATCGCCGTGTTCGGTGGCGTACCGAGCGGGTTAAAGACGATCAGGGCCTCGTCGCTCTCGACCAGCTTGCGCGCCTGCTCCACCGTCTTCGGCGGGCTGTAGCCGTCGTCATAGCTGATGAAGTTGATCTTGCGGCCGTTGATGCCGCCCTCGGCATTGACCTTCTTGAAGTAGGCTTCCTCGGTCTTGCCGATCACGCCATAGGCAGAGGCCGGACCGCTGTACGGCATGATGTTGCCGATCTTGATCTCGGTATCGCTCGCGCCGGGGTCGTATTTCTTCTGTGCGAACACACTGCTCGACGACGCCGCGAGCAATCCAGCCGCCGCCGATAGAACCGCCAGTTTTTTCATTGTGGACATTTCTGTCTCTCCCTTTTCATTTAAACAACGTTGGTCGTCCGGCCCCTTGAACGAAGCTCTATTAGTGTCGCGTGCTTACCACCTTGGCGAAAACGTCACAACAAAAAGCCCCTGCGGCAAAGCCGCAGGGGCTGCTGCTTTAGTAGGCTTGCGGGATTAACCGCCGACGTCACCCGACAGGATTTCGCCGAACAGCTCCCAGGTTTCGCCCTTGAATTTCTGCAGCTGCACCTGCGAGATCGGAGCGAAGTCGGTCGCCGACGTATTAACCTTGATGCCCGGGAGCAGACCTCCGAGTTCAAGATCCTTCATGCTGGCGGCCTGCTTCATGATGTTGGCCCGGCTCAGGTCGTCGCCGCATGCCTTCAGCACATGCACGAGGCCCTGGGCGACGGTATAGGCATACATCACCGAAGCGTCGGCGCGGTTGGCTTCCGGATAATACTTATCCAGGAACTGATTCCAGGCGATCATCCCCGCGTCCTTTTCCCACTGCTTGTCGGTGGGGTCCTTGAGGTAGGCGGAGGAGATGATGTCCTGTGCATTTTCGTAACCGGCCGGCTTGATGACGCTGCCGATCGAGGCCGAGACGTTGTTGAGGAAGTGCAGCGGCTTCCAGCCGATCTCGGCGTTCTTCTTGATCGCCTGAGCCGCGAACTTCGGCGTGGTAATGTTGATGAACACGTCGGCGCCGCTCGACTTCAGCTTGACGATGTGGGAATCGATCGTCGGCTGAGAGACTTCATAGCTCTCTTCGATGACGATCATCGATGCGCGCCTTGGCGCCGAGCCCGTCCTTGAAGCCCTTCAGATAGTCCTTACCGTAGTCGTCGTTCTGGTAGAGGATGCCGATCTTGGCGTTCGGGTGGTGCTTCAGAATGTACTTCGCGTAGATCTGGGTTTCACTCTGGTAGTTGGGCTGCCAGCCCATCGTCCAGGGAAATTCCTTTGGATCGTTCCATTTGGTGGCGCCTGTCGCGACGAACAGTTGCGGCACCTTCTTCGAGTTCATGTACTTCTGGATCGCTGTGTTCGGCGGCGTGCCCAGCGGGTTGAAGACGATCAGCACTTCGTCGCTCTCGACCAGCTTGCGCGCCTGCTCCACCGTCTTCGGCGGAGAGTAGGCGTCGTCATAGCTGATGAAGTTGATCTTGCGGCCGTTGATGCCGCCCTCGGCGTTGATCTTCCTGAAATAGGCTTCTTCCGTTTTGCCGATCACGCCGTAGGCGGAAGCCGGTCCGCTGTAGGGCATGATGTTGCCGATCTTGATTTCGGTATCGGAGGCGCCGGTGTCGTATTTCTTTTGTGCCAATGCGCCGCTGGAGGATGCGGCAAGCAATGCGAGGGCAGCCGCAATGGCTCCCAAGCGCATGTGGGTAACGAGCATCGTTTGATCTCCCTAGGATCGGTGAATGTGCCGGTGTTTTTGTGTCGGAGCGCTTTGCGGCTCTTGCATCGGTATTGAATACCTTTCGGCGGCATCCAGCAACAAAAAGCCCCGCGACGGTATCGTGGGGCGTTGCGATCGGGTGTGCCGTGTTGCGGAATATTAACGTGGCGAAGGTGTCACAGGCAGGCTTTGGCCTGCTTGTGACCTGCCAGCAAAAAGCCTCCGCGACGTGCGTCGCGAAGGCTTCCTGCTCGGTTCGAAATCAGTCTTATTGCGAGGCGACGTCACCGCTGATGATGTCGCCGAACAACTCCCATTTTTCGCCTTTGAAACGCTGCATCTGCAACTGGCTGATGGGCGCGAAATCGGTGGCTGCAGGTGTTGATCTTCACGCCCGGCAGCAGCGTATCGGGCACGAAGTCCTTCAGGCTTGCTGCCTGCTTCATGACGTTGGCCCGGGAGAGGTCGTCGCCGCACATCTCCAGCACCTTCGCGAGAGTCTGTGCCGCGCCATAGCCATAGACCAGTGCGCTGTCGGTGCGGTCGGCACCCGGCATGTACTTGTCGATGAACTCGCTCCACTTCACCATGCCGGGATCGCTCTTCCACTGCGCATCGGCCGCGTCCTTGGCGTAAGCCGCTGACAGCACGCCCTGGGAGTTTTCGAAGCCGGCCGGCTGCATCACCGCGCCGACCGAGGCCGACACGTTGGTCATGATCTGCAGCGGCTTCCAGCCCAGTTCGGCGGTCTTCTTGATGGTCTGCGCGCCGAATTTCGGCGTCGCATAGATCAGCAGCACGTCGGGATTGGCGGACTTGATCTTGACGATGTGCGAGTCGATGGTCGGTTCCGAAATCTCGTAGCTTTCCTCCATGACGATCATCGAGGAGGCCTTGGCGCCGAGCCCGTCCTTGGTGCCCTTGAGGTAGTCTTTGCCGAAGTCGTCGTTCTGATAGAGGATCGCGATCTTGGCGTCCGGCTTTTCCTTCAGCAGAAATTTTGCATAGATCTGCGCTTCGCTCTGGTAGCTCGGCTGCCATCCCATGGTCCACGGAAAGCCCTTCGGCGTCGTTCCACTTGGTGGCGCCGGTGGCGACGAACAGCTGCGGTATCTTCTTGCTGTTCAGGTATTTCTGGATCGCGGTGTTGGACGGGGTGCCGAGCGGGTTGAACACGACGAGCACCTCGTCGCTCTCGACCAGCTTGCGGACCTGCTCGACCGCCTTGGGCGGGCTGTAGGCATCGTCGTAGCTGACGAAGTTGATCTTTCGCCCGTTGATGCCGCCCTTGTCGTTGATCATCTTGAAATAGGCTTCTTCGGTCTTGCCGATCAAGCCGTAGGCGGAGGCGGGCCCGCTGTAGGGGATGATATTGCCGATCTTGATCTCGGTGTCGGTCGCTCCGGTATCGTATTTCTTCTGAGCGAGGGCGTTGCCGGGGGCGAAAGCGATAGCAGTGACCGCCGCCGAGAATGCGGCGGTCCGTAGTGTTGAAAGCATAGTGTCTCCAGAGTTTTTTATTAGGGTTCTTAGTTCTTCTTCATTTTGCCGAGCATCTGCTGGGCGACCATCGCGACCTGCCTGGCGCCGTGCGGCACGAGGAAGATGACGAGGAACAGGAGGACGCCGAATACGGCGCCGGAAAGACCCTTGGAGATGCCTTCGGCAATGTTCGGCACGAAGATGATGAAGGCGGAACCGACGATCGAGCCCGGCAGCCAGCCGACGCCGCCGACGACCATGCCGAGGAACAGCGAGATCGCGAGCGTGATGGTGTAACCATCGGGGGCCACGAACTGCACCGCAATGGCGCCGAGCCCGCCGGCGACGCCGGTGATGCCGGCCGAGACGCCGAACGCCAGCGTCTTGTACAGCGCGACGTCGACACCCATGGCGGATGCCGCGATCTCGTTGTCGCGGATCGCCATGAAGGCGCGGCCCGAACGCGAGCGCAGCAAATTGACCGAGGCGATATAGATCCCGATCCCGATCGCGAGCGTGAAGTAATACAGCCACATGTCCTGCGACATCGGCAGGCCGAACGGCGCATCCGGCTTGGTCACCACCAGGCCCTGCACGCCGCCGGTCCAATGCTCGAAGAAGCCGAGCTTGAGCAGCTGCGGCATCGCGACGGCAAGCGCAAAGGTCGCCAGCGCCAGATAGACGCCGGAGAGCCGCAGCGCCGGCTGGCCGAACACGAAACCGAAGGCAAAGCAGATGATGCCCGCGATCGGCAGCGTCAGCGCGTAGTTCATCCCGACATGTTCCATCAGGATCGCCGACGTATAGGCGCCGACGGCGTAGAATGCGCTCTGGCCGAGCGAGAACTGACCGCTTCCGCCGGTCAGGATGTTCAGCGCCAGCACGGCAAGGGCGTAGATCAGGAGCATCGTCATCTGGAAGATGATGAAGTTCTTGACGAACAGCGGCACGAGTATCAGCGCGGCCAGCACGACCAGCGAGGTGCCCAGCCCGAGCGTCATGGCCCGCTTCGGAACGGCCTCGACGGCCGGTGCTTCTGTGACGACTTCCTCAGCAGCGCTCATGATCAAACTCGCTTCACGATGGGCCGACCCAGGAGGCCTGCCGGTTTGACAACCAGGACGGTGATGATCAGCGCAAGCGCGATCGGCAGTTTCAGCTCGTTACCGACGCCGGGAATGTAGGTCCCGGCGAGATTTTCGAAGATGCCGACCAGGAAGCCGCCGAGCACGGCGCCGAGCGGCGAGGTCAGGCCGCCAAGAACGGCCGCGGCAAATCCGTAGATCAGCACGCCGCCCATCATGTTCGGCTCCAGGAACACGACAGGTGCGATCAGGATGCCGGCGATCGCGCCGATCGCCGTTGCCATGCCCCAGCCGAGCGCGATCATCCACGAGGTGTTGATGCCGACCAAGCGGGCCAATTCAGGCAGTGAGGCGGCGGCGCGCATCGCAAGACCGATCCGCGTGTACTGGAAGAACAGGAACAACAGGATCAGCAGCAGCAGCGTAACGCCGATCATGCCGGCCTGGTGGGTCGAGATCAGCTGGCTGCCGAGGAAGGGCGAGGATCCGAACGGCGACGGATACTGCTTGATGGTGAAGTCCCAGATCAGCCCGGCCACCGAGTTGACGATCGCAAACAATGCGATGAAGCCCGCGACGTTGGTCAGGATCGGTGCCTTGGCGAGCGGCTTGAACAACAGCCGCTCGATGAGGATGCCGCCGCCAAAGGAGATGATCAGCGTGAGCAGGAAGGCCCACCAGTAGGGAATGCCCCACTGCATCAACTGCCAGGAAATGAAGGTCGAGAACATCGCCATTTCGCCCTGGGCGAAATTCAGATGGTCGATCGCCTGGTAGATCATCACGACCGCGAGCGCCATACAGGCGTAGATCGCGCCCGTGGCGATGCCGGCCAGGACTTGGTTGGTAAACAGTTCCATGGCCTGCTCCTCAGTAGCCGAGATAGGATTTGCGGACGTCTTCGTTGGTCGCGATGTCCTTGGCGTTGCCCGACATCACGATCCGCCCGGTTTCGATGACATAGGCCTGGTCGGCGAGTTCCAGCGCCAGCTGCGCGTTCTGCTCCACCACCAGGATGGTGACCTTGTCCTCGCGGTTGATCTTGCCGAGAATCTTGAACAGATCGCGCACGATCAGCGGCGCCAGGCCGAACGACGGCTCGTCGAGCAGCATCAGCCGCGGACGCAGCATCAGCGCGCGGGCGACCGCGAGCATCTGCTGCTCGCCGCCCGACAGCGTGCCGGCCTGCTGGGTATGGCGTTCCTTCAGCACCGGGAAATGCGCGTACATGCGCTCGATGTCGGAAACGATGTTCTTCGAGTCGCTGCGGGTGATGGCGCCCAGCTGCAGGTTCTCCTCCACCGTCATGGTGGTGAAGGTGCCGCGGCCCTGCGGCACATGCGCGATGCCGAGGCGGACGACGTTTTCGGTCGACTTGCCCGACAGCGCCTTGCCTTCGAACTCGATTGCGCCGGTCGAGCGCACCATGTTGCAGATCGCGCGCAGGGTGGTGGTCTTGCCGGCGCCGTTGGCACCGAGCAGCGTGGTCAGCGATCCCTCATTGAGCGAGAAGCTCAAGCCATGAAGCGCCTGGACCTGGCCGTAATAGGCGCGCAGATCCTTGATGTTGAGCATCGCGGTCATTGGTCCTTGCTCCCGAGATAGGCTTTGATGACATCCGGGTCGGCCTGGACCTGGGCCGGCGTTCCCTCGGCCAGCTTGCGGCCGAAGTTGAGGGCGACGACGTGGTCGGCGATCGACATCACCAGACCCATGTGATGCTCGACCAGCAGCACCGTCATGTGGCGCTCGTCGCGAATCCGGCGGATCAGGTCGCCGAGCACGTAGACTTCCTCATGGTTGAGGCCGCCGGCGGGCTCGTCGAGCAGCAGGATCTTCGGGTCGGCGGCCAGCGCGCGCGCCAGTTCGACGCGCTTCTGGGTGCCGAACGGCAGGCCCGACACCACGGTATGGGCGACGCTCTCGAGATCGAGATAGGCGAGGATCTCGTGCACCTTCTTGTTGGTCTCGGTCTCGCCGCGGCGAACCCAGGCCAGTCTCAGCGAGTCCGAGATGATGTCGCTCGAGGTGCGCGCATGGGTGCCGACGCGGACGTTGTCGAGCACGGAAAGATTGGGAAACAGCGCGACGTTCTGGAAGGTGCGGCCGATGCCGATCTCGGCGATCTTGTGCGCCGGACGCGTCAGGATGCTCGCGCCTTCCATCAGGATATCGCCGGCAGACGGCTGATAGAGCCGGGAGAGACAGTTGAACAGCGTGGTCTTGCCGGCGCCGTTCGGCCCGATCAGGCCGAGGATGGCACCCTTGTTCATGTTGAAGGATACGCCATTCAGCGCGATGATGCCGCCGAACACGACGCTGACGTCGCGAACCGCGAGCAGGGGAGCGTGCCCCTGCGCGAGTTGTGCCTGCGTCATCGCGTCCCGCCTGCCGTGATCACGGAGCGGGAACGACCGGTCGAAGATTTTCGCCAGTCATGATGAACGCTATCTGATCCCCTCGGACAAACGTGCAACTCTTCCTCCTGCTTTTAGTTTTTTGTTGTCTGCTTTTTTGGATTGCGGCGCTGCGCCGCCCAGCGCTGCCTCGATGTTCCTTACCATCGTCACAAGGCGCGGTCCAATGTCGTTGATCAAGCGATCTTCCGTGAAGCGGAAGGCGGGTGCGCCACAATTGAAGGCATAGGGTCCGGTTCCGTCGCTCAGCTTCAATGACACACCTACCGCGTGCACATCGTCTTGCCATTCACCTGCGGAGATCGTGAATCCCTGACGCGCGACCATTTCACCCGCGCGTTCGATGCCGTCGCGCATTCGCGACCAACGGCTGCCATAATGGTCGCGCAGTTCGCGCAACAGAGCGGCGCGCTCGTCGTCGGGCAGTGCCCAGATATAGGCGCGTCCCATCGCGGTGGTCGCGATCGGTACTCGCGAACCGACGTCGAGTTGCACGCCGAGCAACCCGTTACGGCTCTGCCCGAAATAGATCATGCTGTGACGATCGCGTCCGCCGACCGCGACGGCGCCGCCGGTCTCGCGCATCAGTTCTTCACGATAAGGTTCGGACAAATGCCGAACGCCGAGATTGGCCAGCGCGGCATACCCCAGCGCCATGGCTGATGGCGCAAGCTGATACTTCTCGAACCGCGGAACGGGTGTAAGATAGCCCAGCTTGGTCAAGGTGTAGGTCAGCCGGGAAATGGTTGGCTTCGGCAAATTAGTACGGGCGGCGATCTCCTGATTGCCGAGAAGCCCGTCGTTGGGATGGAATGCGCGCAACACATCAAGTCCGCGGGAAAGCGCGACGACGAAGCTGCGATCGGTCGCCACCTTTTTCCCTGGACGTTTCATTACCCGTTACTGCTGATGAGCTCGTTGACAACGGACGTGCTTCAAAATAACCCTCCATGTCAAGATGTGGAATTAAATTTCGCAGTGCGAAATCGATGAAAATGGCCGTAGCGACTCAACGCAAGTTGTGTGGCATCCAAGAACAAATGATCTAACAAACGATCCAGAGCACAAACGATCCAGGGAGAGTGCCGTGAGTGAAGTGGTAAAACTCGAACGTCATGACGTCATCGCCATCGTCACGGTCGACAGCCCTCCGGTCAATGCGCTGAGCGCCGCGGTGCGCGGCGGTATTTTCGAATGCATGAAGAGCGCGATCGCGGACCCCGAGGTGAAGGCCATCGTGCTGACCTGCGGCGGCCGCACCTTCATCGCCGGCGCCGATATCACCGAATTCGGCAAGCCGCCGAAGCCGCCCGGTCTGGCCGAAGTGCTCGTGCTGATGGAAAATTCGCCGAAGCCGATCGTTGCCGCCATCCACGGCACCGCGCTCGGCGGTGGTCTCGAAGTTGCGCTGGCATGCCACTATCGCGTCGCCGTCAAGGAAGCGCGGCTCGGCCTGCCCGAGGTGAAACTCGGACTGCTGCCGGGCGCCGGCGGCACGCAGCGTCTGCCGCGCGCGGTCGGCCCCGAAATGGCGGTCAAGATGATCGTCGGCGGCGATCCGATCAGTGCAGCGGAAGCGCTCAAGAACGGCCTGATCGAGGAAATCGTCGAAGACAGGGTCTCGGGCGGTGAAGCCTTTGCCCGCAAGCTGGTCGCCGAGAAGCGTCCGCTGCGCAAGCTGCGCGACGACAATTCCAAGTTGGCGGCGGCGAAGGCCGATATTTCAATCTTCACCAACGCGGTCGCCGCGATGACCAAGAAGGCGCGCGGGCTCGAGGCGCCGTTCGCCGCGGCAGACGCCGTTCGCGCCGCGATTGAACTGCCGTTCGATGAAGGCCTCAAGAAGGAGCGCGAAGGCTTTCTCAAGCTGGTGTCCAGCGACCAGTCCAAGGCGCAGCGCTATGCGTTCTTCGCCGAGCGCGAAGCCTCGAAGATCGCGGGCGTTCCTGACGGCACCAAGTCGCGCAAGGTCGACCGCGTCGCCATCATCGGCGCCGGCACCATGGGCGGCGGCATCGCGATGTCCTTTGCCAACGCCGGTATTCCGGTCACGCTGATCGAAACCACCGACGAAGCGCTCAAGCGCGGCATGGGCATCATGCAGAAGAACTGGGAAGCCACCGCCGCGCGCGGCGGCATCCCGGCGGACGCGCCCGCCAAGCGCATGGCGCTGATCGACGGCAAGGTCGGTCTGGAGAACGTCAAGGACGCTGACCTGGTGATCGAAGCCGTGTTCGAAACCATGGCGGTAAAGAAGGAAGTGTTCGAGGCGCTCGACAAGCACGCCAAGCCGGGCGCGGTGCTGGCTTCCAATACCTCGTACCTCAACATCGACGAGATCGCGAAAGTCACGAAGCGTCCGCAGGATGTGCTTGGCATGCACTTCTTCTCGCCGGCCAACGTGATGAAGCTGTGCGAAATCGTGCGCGCCGACAAGACCGCGCCGGATGCGCTGACGACGGCAGTGTCGATCGCGCGCAAGATCGCCAAGGTACCGGCCGTGGTCGGCGTCTGCGACGGCTTTGTCGGCAACCGCATGCTGGCGCAGCGCGGCAAGCAGTCGGAGAAGCTTTTGTTCGAAGGCGCGCTGCCGCAGCAGGTCGACGCCGTCGTCACCAAGTTCGGTATGCCGATGGGCCCGTTCGCGATGAGCGATCTCGCCGGCCTCGATATCGGCTGGCGTTCGCGGAAAGACCGCGGCATCAAGTCGGAAATCGCGGACGCGCTGTGCGAGGCCGGCCGCTTCGGCCAGAAGACCGGCAAGGGCTACTACAAGTATGAAGGCGGTTCGCGCTCGCCGCTGCCCGATCCCGATGTCGAGAAGGTGATCGACGAGACGCTGCAGAAGCTCGGCAAGAAGCGCCGCACCGTCAGCGATGACGAAATCCTCGAGCGCATGATGTACCCGATGATCAACGAAGGTGCGCGCATCCTCGAAGAGAACATCGCGGCGCGGCCGAGCGATATCGACGTGATCTGGCTCTATGGCTACGGCTGGCCGATCTACCGCGGCGGCCCGATGTTCTGGGCCGATACCGTCGGCCTCAAGCACATCGCCGATCGTCTCTCCTACTACGCCAAGGAGACCAACGACCCGTCGCTCGAACCGTCGCCGCTGCTCAAGCGCCTCGCCGCGGAAGGCAAGACGTTTGCGTCGCTGGCCGAGAAGTCAAAGGCGGCTTGATGTTCCACCACGCGTCATTCCGGGGCATCGCGAAGTGATGAGCCCGGAGTTCATCTCACCGCAGAGGATGCGGCTTGGTGGATTCCGGGCCTGTCCCTTCGGGCCATCCCGGAATGACGACCTCTAGAATTTCTCTAGAATTTGCAAACGACGCCATGACCCATCCCGGCGAGCAGTTCTACCCGCAAGGCGTCCGCTGGGACGATCCGATCGCGCGCGGCACGCTGCCGGACCTGTTGTCGGCGGCCGCGGCCGAGTTCGGCGCGCGCCCCGCGCTGGAATTCCGCGACCGCCCGATCAGCTACGACGAACTCGAAGCGCTGGTGGAGGCGGCAGCCAGCGCCTTCCTTCGCGCCGGCTACGGCAAGAACAGTTCGGTCGCCTTGTTCCTTGGCAATTCGCCGGACCATCCCGTTAATTTCTTCGGGGCGTTGAAGGCGGGCGCCCGCGTTGTGCATCTGTCGCCGCTCGACGGCGAGATCGCGCTGTCGCACAAGCTTTCCGACTCCGGCGCGCGCGTGCTGGTCACCAGCAACCTCTCGGCGCTGCTGCCGACCGCGCTGAAGTTCCTTGACAAGGGACTGCTCGATCGCCTGATTGTCTGCGAGGACGATCAGTGGGGCAAAGTCGGAACGCCGCAGACCGCGCTGCCCGATAACCCGAAGATCATCACCTACCGGCAATTCACCGAAGGCGCGGCAAAGCCTTCGCAATGGCCCGCGATGTCAGCCGATGACGTCGCGCTGCTGCAATATACCGGCGGCACCACAGGCCTGCCGAAAGGCGCGATGCTGAGCCACGGCAATCTGACCTCGGCGGTTTCGGTCTATGATGTCTGGGGCAAGCCGTCGCGCCTCGAACGCAATGCGATCGAGCGCGTGATCTGCGTGCTGCCGCTGTTTCACATCTACGCGCTGACGGTGGTGCTGCTGTCGTCGATCCGGCGCGGCAATCTGATTTCGCTGCACCAGCGTTTCGACGTCGACGCCGTGATGCGCGACATCGAGGTCAAGCGCGCCACCGCGTTTCCCGGCGTGCCGACGATGTGGATCGCGATCGCAGCCCTTCCCGATCTCGACAAGCGCGATCTGTCCTCGCTGGTCAGTGTCGGCTCCGGCGGTGCGCCGCTGCCGGTCGAGGTCGCACGCATCCTGGAAAGCCGCGTCGGCATGAAGCTGAAGAGCGGCTGGGGCATGACCGAAACCTGCTCGCCCGGCACCGCGCATCCGAAGGAAGGGCCGGACAAGCCCGGCTCGATCGGCCTGATGCTGCCCGGCATCGAGATGGACGTGGTGTCGCTGGAAGACCCGACAAAACTGATGCCGATCGGCGAAGCCGGCGAAATCCGCATTCGCGGCCCGAACGTCACCAAGGGCTACTGGAACCGGCCGAAGGAAACCGCCGAAGCTTTTGTCGGCGACCGCTTCCTCACCGGCGACATCGGCTACATGGATAATGACGGTTACTTCTATCTGGTCGACCGCAAGAAGGACATGATCATCTCCGGCGGCTTCAACGTCTATCCGCAGATGATCGAGCAGGCGATCTATACGCATCCGGCCGTGCAGGAAGTGATCGTGATCGGTATCCCCGACGATTATCGCGGCGAGGCGGCGAAGGCGTTCATCAAGCTGCGCGACGGCGCCAAGCCGTTCACGCTGGACGAACTGCGCACCTTCCTCACCGGCAAGCTCGGCAAGCACGAAATCCCGGCCGCGGTCGATTTCGTCGACGAACTGCCGCGCACGCCGGTCGGAAAATTGTCGCGCCACGAATTGCGCATGCAACAACAACCCGCCGCACTACCGAAACAAGCCGCATCAGGAGGTCGTTCCTAACACTCCGCCGTCGTCCCGGCCTAGAGCCGGGACCCATACGCCGCGGCCCAGATTTGGGGCACATGGGGAGACGGCTTTCGCAACAACTAACGACGGTGGTTATGGGTCCCGGCCTACGCCGGGACGACGAGAGACAAGAATTCGCGTAACTTAACGGTAATTCGCTCACAGGAGGATCCGATGGATCTCGCTTTCAGCAAGGAAGAAATCGCGTTTCGTGAGGAAGTTCGCAGCTTCTTCCAGAACAACGTGCCGCCGGAGACCCGGCAAGAAGATGGTCGAAGGCCGTCATCTCTCCAAGGACGAGATGGTCGCCTGGTGGCGCATCCTGAACAAGAAGGGCTGGGGCTGCTCGCACTGGCCGAAGGAATATGGCGGCACCGGCTGGACCTCGGTGCAGCACTACATCTTCAACGAAGAACTGCAGATGCACCCGGCGCCGGCGCCGCTCGCCTTCGGCGTCAGCATGGTCGGCCCGGTCATCTACACCTTCGGCAACGAGAAGCAGAAGCAGCAGTATCTGCCGCGCATCGCCAATGTCGACGACTGGTGGTGCCAGGGCTTTTCGGAGCCCGGCTCCGGATCGGACCTCGCGTCGCTGAAGACCAAGGCCGAGCGCAAGGGCGACAAGTACATCATCAACGGCCAGAAGACCTGGACCACGCTGGCCCAGCACGCCGACATGATCTTCTGCCTGTGCCGCACCGACAACAATGCGAAGAAGCAGATGGGCATCTCCTTCATCGTGTTCGACATGAAGTCGAAGGGCGTCACCGTGCGCCCGATCGAGACCATCGACGGCGGCCGTGAGGTCAACGAGGTGTTCTTCGACGACGTCGAGGTGCCGGTCGAGAATTTGATCGGCGAGGAGAACAAGGGCTGGGATTACGCAAAATTCCTGCTCGGCAACGAGCGCACCGGCATCGCCCGCGTCGGCGTCTCCAAGGAGCGGCTGCGCCGCATCAAGGATCTCGCCTCCAAGGTCGAGCAGAACGGCAAGCCGGTGCTGGAAGACCAGGGTTTCCGCGAAAAGCTCGCGGCCTGCGAGATCGAGCTCAAGGCGCTCGAACTCACGCAGCTGCGCGTCGTCGCCGACGAAGGCAAGCACGGCAAGGGCAAGCCCAACCCGGCGTCCTCGGTGCTGAAGATCAAGGGTTCGGAAATCCAGCAGACCACCACCGAATTGTTGATGGAAGTGATCGGCCCGTTCGCCGCGCCCTACGACGTGCATGGCGATGACGGCACCAACGAGACCATGGACTGGACCGCCCAGATCGCGCCGAGCTACTTCAACAACCGCAAGGTCTCGATCTACGGCGGCTCCAACGAGATCCAGCGGAATATCATCACCAAGGCGGTGCTGGGGCTTTAGTCTCACTACCACCGTCGCCCCGCCTGCGAAGGCCGGGGGACCCAGTCGCCGCGACGTCGTGGTTACGATGAACGCCTGCGATTACTGGATCCCCCGCCTCGCGGGGGATGAGATCGAGAGCTCAGCCCGGCGCATGACCACGATTGAAGTCGAGAGAAAGTAAAGAACATGGATTTTGATTTGTCCGAGGAGCAGCGCCTTCTCAAGGAAAGCATCGACGGTCTGTTGACCAACTCCTACGATTTCGATGCGCGCAAGAAGTACCAGAAGGAAAAGGGCGGCTGGAGCAAGACCGTCTGGAGCAAGCTGGCCGAGCAGGGCCTGCTCGGGCCTGCCGTTCGCGGAAGACGACGGCGGCATCGGGGCCGGCGCGGTCGAGACCATGATCGTGATGGAGGCGCTCGGCAAGGCGCTGGTGCTGGAGCCGTATCTGGCGACCGTCGTGATCGGCGGCGGCTTCCTGCGCCATGGCGCATCGGCCGAGCAGAAGGCCGCGCACATTCCCGGCATCGTCGACGGCAGCAAGACCTTTGCCTTTGCCCAGCTCGAGAAGAACTCGCGCTACGACCTCGGCGATGTCTCGACCACGGCCAAGAAGAAGGGTTCGGGCTGGGTCATCGACGGCGAAAAATTCGTCGTGCTCAACGGCGAGAACGCCGACACGCTGATCGTGACCGCGCGCACCAAGGGCAACCGCACCGACAAGTCGGGCATCGGCGTGTTCCTCGTGCCGGCCGATGCCAAGGGCGTCACCCGCAAGGGCTATCCGACCCAGGACGGCCTGCATGCCGCCGACATCACCTTCACCGGCGTCGAGGTCGGCGCGGATGCTGCGATCGGCGATCCCGAGAACGGCCTGCGCGCTGGTCGAGCGCGTGGTGGACGAAGCCCGCACCGCGATGTGCGCGGAAGCGGTCGGCGCGATGGATGAATCGCTGAAGATCGACGGTCGAATATCTCAAGACCCGAAAGCAGTTCGGCGTGCCGATCGGCAGCTTCCAGACCCTGCAGCACCGCGCCGCCGACATGTTCGTGGCGCTCGAACAGGCCCGCAGCATGTCGATGTTCGCGACCATGGCGGCCGATTTCGACAGCGCCAAGGAGCGCGCCACGGCAGTGGCCGCCGCCAAGGTGCAGATCGGCAAGTCCGGCAAGTTCATCGGCCAGCAGTCGATCCAGCTCCACGGCGGCATCGGCATGACCCAGGAAGCCAAGATCGGTCACTACTTCAAGCGGCTGACCATGATCGAAAACACCTTTGGCGACACCGACTACCACCTCCGCCGCGTCACCGACGCGGGCGGGTTGGTGTAGAGCAAGCACCCTACGTCATTCCGGGGCGATGCGCGAGCATCGAACCCGGCAATCCATCGCTCTTGCGCCAACGGCAGCGTGGATTCCGGGTCTCGCGGCTATGACGTCGCGACCCCGGAATGACGGGACGCAAGTCAGGGAGCAAACAACAATGAAAAACACCCCGTTCGATCTCACCGGAAAAGTCGCCGTCATCACCGGCTCCAGCCGCGGCATCGGCCGTTCCTCCGCGGAACTGCTCGCCAAGCTCGGCGCAAAGGTCGTGGTCTCCAGCCGCAAGGCCGACGCCTGCCACGAAGTCGCGGAAGGCATCAAGAAGGCCGGCGGCGACGCCCATGTCATTCCCTGCAACATCTCGCGCCGCGAGGAAGTCGAGGGGCTGATCACGGGCACGACAAAACATTACGGCAAGGTCGACATCCTCGTCTGCAACGCCGCGGTGAATCCGTATTACGGCCCGCTGCTCGACATCAAGGACGAGGCCTTCGACAAGATCATGAGCTCTAACGTCAAGAGCAACATCTGGCTCTGCGCGCTGGCGATCCCGCAGATGGCCGAGCGCGGCAACGGCTCGGTGGTGATCATCTCGTCGATCGGCGGCTTGCGCGGTTCCACCGTGATCGGCGCCTACGGCATTTCGAAAGCGGCGGACTTCGCGCTGTGCCGCAGCCTCGCCGGCGAATGGGGCCCGAAGGGCGTCCGCGTCAATTGCGTGGCGCCGGGCCTCGTCAAAACCGATTTCGCCCGCGCGCTGTGGGAAGACCCGGAAAACCTCAAGCGCCGCACGTCAGGCTCGCCGCTGCGCCGCATCGGCGAACCCGAAGAAATCGCCGGCGCGGTGGCGTATCTGGCGTCCGATGCCTCGACCTTCATGACCGGCCAGACCATCGTGGTCGACGGCGGCGTGACGACCGCCGCGACGTAGCTTTCGCGCCGCGATCTATCCACTTGTCGTCCCGGCCTTGAGCCGGGACCCATAACCACCGTCGTCGGTTGGCGAGAAGAAATTAGCCCCGGCGCAAGATAGAGAGGCCGCGGCGTATGGGTCCCGGGTCAAGCCCGGGACGACGGGGAGATATTGACCTCCGCCTTCCAATCCGCTTGCCTCTCCACCACCAAAACCTTCCCGGGGAAGCAACGTCATGTCCTTCGTGCTGGCCATCGATCAGGGCACCACATCCTCGCGCGCGATCGTGTTCCGCAGCGACATTTCCATCGCCGCCACCGCGCAAGCTGAATTCCCGCAGCACTTTCCGGCCTCCGGCTGGGTCGAGCACGAGCCCGAGGATATCTGGACCTCGACGATCGCCGTCTGCCGCGAAGCGCTGGAAAAGGCCGGCCTGAAAGCAAAGGACATCGCCGCGATCGGTATCACCAACCAGCGCGAAACCACCGTGGTGTGGGACCGCGCGACCGGCAAGGCGGTGCACCGCGCCATCGTCTGGCAGGACCGCCGCACCGCTGACATCTGCGCCAGGCTCAAGAGCGAAGGCCACGAGCCGAATATTTCGGCCAAGACCGGCCTGATCATCGACCCTTATTTCTCCGGCACCAAGGTCGCCTGGATCCTCGACCACGTCCCGGGCGCGCGCGAACGCGCCGGCCGCGGCGAGCTGATGTTCGGCACCGTCGATTGCTATCTGCTGTGGCGGCTGACCGGCGGCAAGTGTTCACGCGACCGACGCCACCAACGCCTCGCGCACGCTGCTGTTCAACATCCACACCGGCGAATGGGACGACGATCTTCTGAAGCTGTTGCGCGTGCCGCGCTCCATGCTTCCCGAGGTGAAGGACTCCTCCGCCAAATTCGGCGACAGCGACGAAAGCCTGTTCGGCGGCGCGATCGCCATCTCCGGCATCGCGGGCGACCAGCAGGCCGCGACCATCGGCCAGGCCTGCTTCGAGCCCGGCATGATCAAGTCGACCTACGGCACCGGCTGCTTTGCTCTGCTCAACACCGGCAGCACGCCGGTCGCCTCGAAGAACAAGCTGCTCACCACCATCGCCTATCAATTGAACGGCAAGCGCACCTACGCGCTCGAAGGCTCGATCTTCGTCGCAGGGTCCGCCGTGCAATGGCTGCGCGACGGGCTCGGCATCATCAAGCAGGCCTCCGAGACCGGTCCGCTCGCCGACAAATCCGATTCCACCCAGAGCGTCTATCTGGTGCCGGCCTTCGTCGGCCTCGGCGCGCCCTACTGGAATCCCCGCGTGCGCGGCGCGCTGTTCGGCCTCACCCGCAACACCGGCCCCGCCGAACTGGCGCATGCCGCGCTGGAAAGCGTCTGCTACCAGACGTTCGATCTTCGCGACCGCGATGCGCGCCGACTGGCCGGGCGGCAAGGCCGCCAACATCGTGCTCCGCGTCGATGGCGGCATGACGGCGTCGGACTGGACCATGCAGCGCCTCGCCGATCTGCTCGATGCGCCGGTCGATCGCCCGATGATCCAGGAAACCACCGCACTCGGCGCCGCGTATCTCGCGGGGCTGCAGGCCGGCGTCTATCCCGAGCCCGCCAAATTCGCCGACAACTGGCGGCTCGAACACCGCTTCAAGCCGGCGATGAGCGCCGCGACGCGCGAGCGCAAGCTCGCCGGCTGGGCGCGGGCGGTGAAGGGCGTGCTGGCGAGCGATGAAGGGGAGTAATTGGGAATGATCCTGCCCGACGGCTATTCCGACGTTCCGAACGGCAAGATTGCCGCTGTCACGACGCATCTGGAAATGACGGCGCGCCCTGTGCCGCGTCCCGATCCCGCGGGCGCGTGGACGATACGGCACGTCAATGCCCCCGCGCTCGACTGGTATCGCGATCTATACGGCCGCGTCGGCCTGCCATGGCTGTGGGTCTCGCGCATTCGAATGCCCGATGCCGAACTGGCCGAGATTATCCAGTCGCCGCTGATGGAAATGCACGCGCTCGCCCATGAGGGCCGCGACGAGGGCCTGCTCGAAATGGATTTTCGCGAACCCGGGCAATGCGAGATCGTATCCTTCGGGCTCACCGAAAAACTCGTCGGCACCGGTGCCGGCCGCTGGCTGATGAACCGCGCGCAGGAGATCGCATGGTCGCATCCGATCAAGCGCCTCTGGCTGCACACCTGCACCCTCGATCATCCCTCGGCACTCGCGTTCTACCAGCGCTCCGGCTTTCGCCCGTTCCGCCGGCAGGTCGAAGTGGTGAATGATCCCAGGCTCGACGGAACAGTGCCGCGCGATGTGGCGAAGCATGTGCCGGTGATTGAGTAAGGCAAGCGCTCACTCAGCCGTCGTCACCGGGCGACCCAGTATCCAGCCTGTCGCGGTAGAATCGAGACGACGTCTGGTATGTCCGGAGTAAGACCGGCATGACGTCGAGTATCGCTTAGAAGATCTCCTGCTTCCCCCGCGACAGCGAAAACCCGCGCCGCTCCGCATTGAAGCACGTCACGCCCGTCTGCTCCGACGTGCACGTAAAGCCGCCGCGCTGCCACACCTCGCCATAGCCGAGCACGGGCAGGCGCGGGTCCATCACGGTGTCGCCGTGGCAGATGCGGGCGGCGGGGCCTTTGGCGTTCATCTCGAAGGCGCCGCCATAGTCGAGTTCGCAGTCGGCGGGGCGGCGCGGTTTTGTCTCCATCGCTGACTATGTCGCAGCGGAGCGTGTTCTGCTTGTCGTAGTCGAAATACTGGCAGGTGATGTTTTTCGACGGCGACTGGAAGCCGGCCGGGGCGGATTGGGCATGAGCCGAGGCGGCGAGCGTCAGCAAGAACAGCGTGAGCAGGACGCGTAGTGGAGATGACAACATGTCGTCCTTCTCGGTTTCAATTCGTCATGCCCGGACTTGATCCGGGCATCCATTCACCTTCAATATGAGCACTTCAAAGTAGATGGATGACCGGGTCAAGCCCGGTCAGGACAGACCGGGAGCACATCTTCCATGTTCCTGATCGGCCAATACGATTCCCCCTTCGTCCGCCGCGTCGCCATCGCCATGCGGCTCTACGGCATCGCCTTCGAGCACCGGCCGTGGTCGACCTTCGGCGATGCCGACAAGATCGCGCCCTATAATCCGCTGCGGCGGGTGCCGACGCTGGTGCTGGATGACGGCGAGGCGCTGATCGAGAGCGCGATGATTTTGGATTATCTCGACGACCGCGTCGGCCCCGACAAGGCGATGATCGCCCCGCGCGGCGACACGCGGCGGCGGCATTTGCGGATTTGCGCGCTGGCGATGGGCCTCGGCGACAAGGGCGTCAGCCTGCTGTACGAGCGCGTGCTGCGCAAGGACAGGCAGCTCGATCTCTGGGTCGAGCGCTGTACGGCGCAGATCTCCGGCGTGCTGGAAATGCTGGAAAAGGAGCGCGCCGCGGTCAAGACGCCATATTGGTTCGGCGAAAACATCGGCCACGCCGATATCGCGGTTGGCTGCGTGCTGCGTTTCGTCGGCGAGGCGCATCCGGCGCTGTTCGACGATCGCTATCCGGCGCTGAAGGCGCATTCGGCGCGCTGCGAGGCGCTGCCGCCGTTCCAGGAAATCGTGCAGGCGCTGGATCCGCCGAAGAACTAATCTTTCACGGGTATCGCTTCCCGCAGCCGGACCAGCGCCGCTTCGACGACTTCGCGCGTATACGGCTTCTGCACCACGGGAGCGGCGGACAGCTCGGCCGGGATCGGCGCTCGCTCGCCATAGCCGGTGGCGAACATGAAGGGCACCTTCAGTTCGGTCAGCCTGGTGGCGACCGGGATGCTGTTCTCGCTGCCGAGGTTGAGGTCGAGCAGCGCGAAATCCGGCTTCTCGCGATCGATCGACGACAGCGCCTGGCTGACGGACGCCGCGGTCCCGACATGGCGCGCGCCGAGTTCGAGCAGGATCACCTCGGCGGCCATCGCGATGATCAGATTGTCTTCGACGATCAGCGCCGTCCCTGACAGGCGCGGCGGCGCCGATTGTCGGCCTCCACCTTGGTTGCGACGCCGGTCATGGCGGTCACCATCTCCACGTAATTGGCCGGGAATCACGAAGTGCGCGTGCACACCGAGCAGATCGAAGCGCAGTTCGGCGTCGCCCTTGAGGTCGAACGGAATCGAGCGCTCGATGATCGTGGTGCCGAAGCCGCGGCGCGACGGCGGCTGCACCGGCGGGCCGCCGCTTTCCTTCCAGTCGATCACCAGACTCGAACTCTGGTCGAGCTTCCAGGCGATCTCGACCTTGCCGGTCGAATCCGCCAGCGCGCCATATTTGGCGGAGTTCGTCATCATCTCGTGGACGACCAGCGCCAGCGTCGCGAACGCCTTGGGATCGAGCGCGACTTCGGGCCCGGTCATCTCGATGCGGTCCGCGCGCGCGCCGAGATAGGCGCCGGCTTCCGATTCCACCAGCGCCTTGATCGCCACCGGCGCCCAGTTCAGGCTGGTGATCTGGTCGTGGGCGCGCGCCAGCGCCTGGATGCGCCCGCCCAGCACGCCTGCGAATTCCTCGATGCTCCCCGCGGTGTCCTTGCTCTGGGTGACGAGGCCGCGCACCAGGCTCAGGATATTGCGGACGCGGTGGTTGAGCTCGGCGATCATCAGCTCCTGCCGCTCCTGCGCGCCCTTGCGTTCGCGGGCGGCCAGATCGGCGAGCTGCAGGATCACTTCGAGCAGCGTGATACGCAGCCCTTCCGCGATCTGCAGCTCGGCCGAGGTCCACGGCGCGGACTGGCCGTGCACCGTCTCCTGCCACAGCTCAAAGCTCTTGCGCGGGGTGAGGCGGGGGCCGAGCGGACCCGAGGCATAGACCTTGCCGGGCGCGCCGGCCCAGTTCACCTTGCGCAAAATCTCGCGGCGGAAAAAGATCAGGCAGTCGCGCGGCGTGCGCGAGATCGGGATCGCGAGGAAGCCGGCGGCGCGGTCGCGGAACGATTCGCCCGATGCGTAGATCTTGCCGATCTCGGCGCTGGCGCAGATCCGGCCCGGCGAGGTGCGGTTGATGAAGCCGACGAGGTCCTTCACCTCGCGCTCGGTCGGGGTTTCGCCCGACAGCGTGATCTCGTCATTGGACCAGATCGCGATGCCGTCGCACTCGATCATCTTGCGGTAGTCGCCGATGAAGTCGGCGATGGCGCGCTGGCTGTGTTCGTGGCCGGCGGCGGCCTCGATCAGCCGCTCCTGAATCTGGTGCGCGCGCGTCTCATAGGCCATCGTCGCCTCGCGCTCGCGGGTTTCCAGGGTCCAGGAAAACATCTGGCCGAACAGCTCGGCGGCGGTGCGCCGCTCGAACGAGATGTGCCGCGGCGAATAATGATGGCAGGCGAACAGGCCCCACAATTTGCCGTCGCGCAGGATCGACACCGACATCGATGCTCCGACGCCCATGTTCTGCAGATATTCGATGTGGATCGGCGACACCGACCGCAGCGTCGAGGTCGAGAGGTCGAGCAGCGCCGCGCTGTGGGTCGCGGTCGAGGCCAGCGGCACCGGCTTGGCGTTGATATCGGCGATGATGCGCAGCCAGTTGCGGGTGTAGAGCGTGCGTGCCTGCGCCGGAATATCGGAGGCCGGATAGTGCAGCCCGAGAAACGGCTCCAGTCCGGAGGCCGCGACCTCGGCGATCACCTCGCCCGATCCGTCCGGGTGGAAGCGATAGACCATCACGCGGTCGAAACCGTTCAGCACCTTGAGCTGGCGCGCGGCTTCCTGCGCCAGTTCCGTAACGCCCTTGGTCTTGCGGATCCGGCTCACCATCAGCCGGACCATTTCTCCCGAATTGGTGTCGTGCTCGATCACCGAGGGCTCCGCCTCGATGATCAGGTAGACGCCGGAGAAATGGATGGCGATGTCGAACGGCTTGCCGCCGTCCTGCAGCGGCACCCCAAAGATCCGTTCGCTGGCGTCCGGCCCGGCAAGATAATCGACGCGGGCGCGGATGGCTTCGACCGCGGCTTTCGAAAGCACCTCTTCGATCGGGCGCTGGAAAACGTCTGCGTAGTCGCGCCCGAGATAGTCGGCGACGTTCTCGGAAGCCATGCAGACCGTGAAATCAGATTGCAGGCCGAGCAGAAAGCCGAACGGCTGGATGCTGCCGGGAATATGAATCGGCTCGCGGTCGCAATTGGTGAGGTCGACGGGCCGGTTCATGACGACGCCGCCGCGTGTGCAAAGAGATCGAAGGCGGCGCGCGCCGAGCGGACGACATCGTCCTCGGCAAGTTCGTCAGCATGGGCTTCCAGAACGGCGAGATATTGCGGCCAGAAATGCCGGCCCGTGCCGTGGCCGAGGAAATCGGTCGTGCCTGAAATCAGCGGATCGCTGCACGCTTTCACGGTCCGCAGCAGATAGGCTGCGCCGAGGCGGGATCCTTCCAGCACATACAGCGTGCCGAGCATGGCGGAGCGGCCGGCAAGTTCGGGCGCATCTAGCGGGTTCGCCCTGCCGCCGAGCCGGGCGAGGTCGCTAAGGATCGCGTCGCTCCGCGCGCGATCGTCCCAGTCCGGCAGCACGGTGCGGACGCCGGCCTGTTCCAGCGAACGCTCGAGCGGCAGCAGGGCCGCGGCATTGATCTCCAGGAAACGGCGATAACCCGGCACCGTGCAGAGGTCGTGGGCGCCCAGCGTGGCATCGAGCCGCGCATGGTCTGCGGCGGTGGCGTCCCTCAAAATGCTGCGAAGAAGGGATTTTGGGCGGGTGGAGAGGCTGCAATCGACGTGATGCGGCGTCGGAATTGCTATTTCCGGCATCCGAAATCCTTCTTGTAGGGAGCTGCTTGGCAGTCAGGTCACAGGATAACCCAATGCAAACGCGGCAGGAAACCCCGGGTTCCCCGCGCGATATGGCGATTTTGCCGATTGGCTATGCGGTCGGCCGACCCGGCAGCCGGGAGGAGGCGCAGGTCCCTACGGACCTACCGCTTCACCCGCATCGCCTCGGGCGTATCCGGCTGAGCCAGCGGATGGGCCTTGGCGAATTCCGGCAGCGCCATTGCGGTCTCGAAGATGCGCTTCACCGTCGGATAGATTTTCAGGTCGATCTGCTGCGTCACCGCGACGCTGACATGGCCGACCATGCAGATATCGGCCATCGTCGGCGCATCGCCATGGCAGAATTTGTCCGGTGTCCTTGTGATCGGCCAGATGTCCTTCCAGCGCGGCCAGCGTTTCCACCGTCCAGTGCCGCCGCCATGCCGCCTGCTGCGCGTCGCGCAGATTGAGTTCGTGGTCGAGATAGCGCCGCACCCGCGGCACCAGCAGCGGATGTCCCTCGCACGCCACCATCAGCGCCAGCGCGCGAACGCGGGCGCGGCCGTTGAGATCGGCCGGCAGCAGCGGCGGGGAGGGATATTTCTCGTCGAGATATTCGAGGATGGCGAGCGACTGGAACAGCGTGGTGCCGTCATCCTCGACCAGCGCCGGCAGCGCCATCTGCGGATTGATCTTGCGATAGTCGGCGATCGCGATGCGCGTCGGCGTCGAGGTCGACGAAGATCGACCTCGGCCGGCACATTTTTCAGATTGAGCGCGATCCGCACGCGAAAACTCGCCAGCGATCGCCAGAAGGAAAAGAATTTCATGGGAGACTCCGCACTTCTCTTCCCCTCTCCCCTTGTGGGAGAGGGTGGATCAATCGTGCGAAGCGCGATTGAGACGGGTGAGGGGTTCTCTCCGCGAGCACCCCGGCCGAGAGAACCCCTCATCCGGCGCTTCGCGCCACCTTCTCCCACAAGGGGAGAAGGGAAGGAAGTAAGATCAGCCCGCGCCGACGGCTTTCTTCCGCCAAGCCAGATGCACGGCGCAGGTGCAGCCGGGCGGATGGGAGGTAACGTCGTTGGCGGGGACGATCTCCGCCCACCGGCGCCTTCGCGGCCTCCTGCGACGGGAATGTAGTTCAGCACCGGCGCCAGCCAGCGCTCGGTCTCGGCCACGCTCATGCCCTTGCGCGCGGCGTAGTCCTCGACCTGGTCGCGTTCGATCTTGCCGACGCCGAAATAGAAGCTCTCGGGATGGGAGAAATAAAGCCCCGATACCGACGAGCCCGGCCACATCGCAAAGCTCTCGGTCAGCTGTCACGCCGGCGGTGTTCTCGGCATCGAGCAGGCGAGAACAGCGTCGCCTTCTCGGTGTGGTCGGGCTGCGCGGGATAGCCGGGCGCGGGGCGGATGCCGGCATATTGTTCGAGGATCAGCTCGTTCGGCGGCCAGCGCCTCGTCCGGCGCGTAGCCCCAGAACTC
Source organism: uncultured Alphaproteobacteria bacterium (assembly GCA_963783115.1). GTDB lineage: Bacteria > Pseudomonadota > Alphaproteobacteria > Rhizobiales > Xanthobacteraceae > Bradyrhizobium. The sequence goes on from CAWAMK010000034.1 coordinate 246,992, forward strand.
CTTGCGGACGCGCTGATGCATCCGCTCGGCAAAGGCCTCCGCGAGGCGATCGGCCAGCGCCTTGCACAGGATCGAGGAGTAATCGTCATTGGCGTTCTTGAAGCGGTCGGCGACCGCGTCCTCGCCGATGCCGGCGGTGACCACGAAGGCGCCGATATAGTCAGGCACGCCGGAGGACGCGGGCGCGATGAAATCCGACAGCGCGGCGTTGAAGCGGCCTTCGCGCTTCTCCAGTTGCTGGCGCAGCGTGTGGAAGGTCGCGATCTTTTTCTTGCGGCTGTCGTCGGCATAGACGGCGATATCGTCGCCGTCGGCATTGGCCGGCCAGAAGCCGATGGTGGCGCGGGCGGTGAACCATTTCTCCTTGACGATGAGATCCAGCATCTTGCGCGCGTCGTCATAGAGCGAGCGCGCGACTTCGCCGATCTTGGGATCGTCGAGGATCGCCGGAAAGCGTCCGGTCAATTCCCAGGTCTGGAAGAACGGCGTCCAGTCGATGTATTCGGCCAGCTCCGCGAGATCGTAGGCGTCGAAACTCCTGATGCCGAGAAATGCCGGCTTCTTCGGCGGCGTTTTGGCGAAATCGGCCTTCACCGCATTGGCGCGGGCAACCGCCAGCTTCAGCCGCTTCTTGTCGGCCTGGGCGCGGAAATGCGCCGCGGAAATTTTGGCGTATTCGGCGCGGATGTCGGCGGCATAGGCCTCGCGCCGCTCGGGCGACAGCAGCGAGGACGCCACGCCGACGGCGCGGCTGGCGTCGTTGACATGCACCACCGGCCCGCCCTTGTAGTTCGGGTCGATCTTGACGGCGGTATGGACGCGGCTTGTCGTCGCGCCGCCGATCAGCAGCGGCATCTTCATGCCCTGCCGCTCCATTTCGCCGGCCAGAAAACTCATCTCGTCGAGCGAGGGCGTGATCAGGCCGGACAGGCCGATGATGTCGGCGTCTTCGGCTTTGGCGGTCTCGATGATCTTGCTGGCCGGCACCATGACGCCGAGGTCGATGACCTCGAAATTGTTACATTGCAGCACGATGCCGACGATGTTCTTGCCGATGTCGTGGACGTCGCCCTTGACGGTCGCGAGCACGATCTTGCCGGCGGCGTTGCGGCCGCCGCTGCTGGTCACGCCGTTGGCGAGGTTGCGCGCCTTCTCCTCTTCCATGAACGGCATCAGATAGGCGACCGCCTGCTTCATCACGCGCGCCGACTTCACCACCTGCGGCAGGAACATCTTTCCGTCGCCGAAGAGGTCGCCGACGATGTTCATGCCGGCCATCAGCGGGCCTTCGATCACGTTCAGCGGCCGCTCGACCGTCAGCCGCACGGCCTCGGTGTCGGCCTCGATGAATTCGGTGATGCCGTGCACCAGCGCGTGGGACAGCCGCTTCTCGACCGGCCATTCGCGCCAGGCGAGATCCTGTTCCTTGGTCTGCTTCTCCTTGCCGCGGAATTTTTCCGCCAGCGCCAGCAGCCGCTCGGACGCGCCGGGGTCGCGGTTGAGGATGACGTCCTCGCAGACCTGGCGCAGTTCGGGATCGATGTCGTCATAGACGATCATCTGCCCGGCATTGACGATGCCCATGTCCATGCCGGCCTTGATGGCGTGATACAGGAACACCGAGTGCATGGCCTCGCGCACCGGCTCGTTGCCGCGGAACGAGAACGACAGGTTGGAGACGCCGCCGGAGATATGCGCATGCGGCAGGTTCTGGCGGATCCAGCGCGTCGCCTCGATGAAGTCGACGCCGTAATTGTTGTGCTCTTCGAGGCCGGTCGCGATCGCAAAGATGTTCGGATCGAAGATGATGTCTTCCGGCGGAAAGCCGACCTGATCGACCAGGATGTCGTAGGCGCGCTTGCAGATCTCGGTCTTGCGCGCGAACGTATCGGCCTGTCCGGCCTCGTCGAACGCCATCACCACGACGGCGGCGCCATGGCGGCGCGCGATCTGGCGCCTCGTGGATGAATTTCTCCACGCCTTCCTTCATCGAGATCGAGTTCACCACCGGCTTGCCCTGAACGCATTTCAGGCCGGCCTCGATCACGTTGAATTTCGAGGAGTCGACCATCACGGGCACGCGGGCGATGTCGGGCTCGGCGGCGACGAGGTTGAGGAACGTCACCATCGCGGCTTCCGAATCCAGAAGGCCTTCGTCCATGTTGACGTCGATGATCTGGGCGCCGTTCTCGACCTGGTCGCGCGCCACCTGCCAGCGCGGCGGTGTAGTCGCCCGCCGTGATCAGCTTGCGGAATTTCGCCGAGCCGGTGACGTTGGTGCGCTCGCCGACATTGACGAACGGAATCGCCGGCGTCAGTTCGAACGGCTCGAGGCCCGAGAGCCGCAGCCGCGGCTCGATCGTGGGCACGAGCGCGCGGCTTGTGCGGCGCGACGGCGGCGGCAATCGCCGCGATATGGTCCGGCGTGGTGCCGCAGCAGCCGCCGACGATGTTGACGAGGCCGGCTTCGGCGAACTCGCCGATCAGGCGCGCCATGTATTCCGGGCTCTCGTCATACTGGCCGAACTCGTTGGGCAGGCCGGCGTTCGGATAGGCGCAGACCAGCGTATCGGCGACGCGGCCGATGTCGGCGATATGCGCGCGCAAGATCTTCGGCGCCGAGCGCGCAGTTGAAGCCGATGGTGACAGGCTTGGCGTGCCGCACCGAATTCCAGAACGCTTCCGGCAATTGCCCCGACAGCAGGCGGCCGGACTTGTCGGTGATGGTGCCGGAGATCATCACGGGCACGTCGATGCCGCGTTCCTCGGTGATCTCCGCGATCGCGTAGAGCGCCGCCTTGGCGTTCAGCGTGTCAAAGATGGTTTCGACCAGCAGCAGGTCGGCGCCGCCGTCGAGCAGGCCGTTGATCTGCTCGCCATAGGACTTGCGCAGATCGTCGAAGGTGACGGCGCGATAGCCGGGATTGGAGACGTCGGGCGAGATCGAGGCGGTGCGGTTGGTCGGGCCCGAGCGCGCCGGCGACGAAGCGCGGCTTGCCGTCTTCGGCCGTGACGCGTTCGGCCGCGTTGCGACAAAGCCGTGCGCCGTCGCGGTTCAGCTCATAGGCGAGGTCCGACATGTCGTAGTCGGCCTGCGCGATCGAGGTCGAGGAGAACGTGTTGGTGGCGACGATGTCGGCGCCGGCGCGCAGATAGTCGGCGTGGATGTCCTCGATCGCCTTCGGCTGCGTCAGGATCAGCAGGTCGTTGTTGCCGCGGACGTCGCGGTGGAAATCCGCAAAACGCGCGCCGCGAAACGCGGCCTCGTCATATTGCAGGCCCTGGATCATGGTGCCCATGGCGCCGTCGAGCACCAGGATGCGTTCGCGGGCGGCGGCGAGCAGGGCGGTTCGCTTGGGCGAAATCGGATACGCTCATCGGATCAGGCGGCCTTCTGTGCGCCATTGGGGCGGATGCCGAGCAGATGGCTGATCGCGAACACGAGGTCGGCGCGGTTCATGGTGTAGAAGTGAAAGGTGTCGACGCCGTGCTTGGCCAGTTTCTGCACCTGGCCGGCCGCGACGGTGGCCGCGACCAGCTTGCGCGTCTCGGCGTCGTCGTCGAGGCCTTCGAACTTTTCGGCCAGCCAGTCCGGCACCGATGGTGCCGGCGCGCGTGACGAAGTTGCGCGCCTGCTTGAAATTGTGCATCGGCATGATGCCGGGCACGATCGGGATATCGATGCCGCGGGCGCGCACGCGATCGAGGTAGCGGAAGTAGAGATCGTTATCGAAGAACACCTGCGTGATGGCGCGCGTCGCGCCGGCATCGACCTTGGCCTTCAGCGTGTCGATGTCGGCGTCGAGGTCGGGCTCTCCGGATGCTTCTCGGGATAGGCCGACACCGAAACCTCGATGTCCGGATAGCGCTTCTTGATGCCGTCGATCAGGTCGGGCGAGGTCTGGTAGCCGTCGGGATGCGCACGATAGGCGGTGCCGATGCCGGTGGCCGGATCGCCGCGCAGCGCCACGATGTGGCGGACGCCGATCGTCGTGATAGCGGCCGACGACGTCGTCGATCTCGCCGCGCGAGGCGCCGACGCAGGTCAGATGCGCGGCCGGGGTCAGCCTGGTCTCTTTCAGGATGCGGGCGATGGTCGAGTGGGTGCGCTCGCGGGTCGATCCGCCGGCGCCATAGGTCACCGACACGAAATTGGGGGTGAGCGGCGCCAGCCGGTTGATGGTCTCCCACAGGCTCCGTTCCATCTCTTCCGTCTTGGGCGGAAAGAACTCGAAGGAGATTCTTGGCGAGTGCAGCGCGCGGTGGCCGTCGAAAGCGGGCGTGGTCTCGGTCATGGCACTCACAAGGCTCCAGAAGGCGGCAGACGTCAGACGTAGCGGCGAGGAGCTAAAATAGGCCAAACGCGGCTTCCCAGACAGCCCATCAAAGGTGGGAATTTGCCCAATATTGTTGCGTAAGTTCAAAAATATGACCAATTAGATTTTGGGTGGGCCAGTCGTCGGTACTAGAATATGCGATAAATATCATATGCTTGATATTAATAGTCATGCTCGCGTAGCAGCTGCAATAGTCAGGTGGGAAGGTGGCCAATTTCATAAAATCGTGTTATTTTGTCCCACACGGCGGCTGTCGAGCGACTCGCCCTTTACCCACAAGCGCGGGCCTGATCTGCGCCGGCCGGGCCTTTGTCGCGCTCTCCGGCCGCACTAGTTTAGATCCATGATCCCGCTTTCAGTCCTCGACCTCTCCGTCGTCACCACAGGCACCCGCCCGGCCCGCGCGCTGCAGAACAGCATCGATCTGGCGCGCCATGTCGATGGGCTCGGCTATGTCCGCTACTGGCTCGCCGAGCACCACAACCTGGCTTCGGTGGCGAGCCCGGCGCCCGACCTGATGATCGGGCAGATCGCGGCGGTGACCAAGAATATCCGCGTCGGCTCCGGCGGCGTGATGCTGCCCAACCACGCGCCGCTGGTGGTGGCCGAGCGCTTCAAGATGCTGGAGGCGCTGTTTCCCGGCCGCATCGATCTCGGCCTCGGCCGCGCCCCCGGCACCGACGGCGCCACGGCGCATGCGCTGCGCAGCCGGCTCGACCGCCGCGAGGGCGACGACTTTCTCGAACGGCTGCAGTGAACTGGTGATGTGGGAGACCCGCGATTTCCCGGCCGGCCATCCCTACAACAATGTGGTGGCGATGCCCGACGACACGCCGCTGCCGCCGATCTGGCTGCTCGGCTCGAGCGATTACTCCTCGGAGCTCGCGGCGCAGGTCGGCATGGGCTTCGCGTTCGCGCATCATTTTGCGTCCTATGACGCGGTCGCGGCGATGACCAACTACCGCAACCACTTCAAGCCGTCGGCCTGGCGCGCCGACGCCGCAAGGCATCCTCGCCGTCGCGGCGGTCGCCGCCGAAACCGATGCGGAAGCCGAAAAGCTCGCGTCCTCGATGGACCTCAATCGCCTGCGCCGCGATCGCGGCCAATATCTGCCGCTGCCGAGCGTCGAGGAGGCGCTGGCCTATCCACTACTCGGACGCCGAGCGCGCCTCGATCGCGCGCAACCGCTCGCGCCTGTTCGTCGGCAGCCCGGCGACGATCATGGCGAAGCTGCAGCCGATGATCACGGCCGGCAAGCCGGATGAACTGATGATCATCACCGCGGTGTACGACCACGACGCGCGCAAGAAGTCGTACAGCCTGCTGGCGGATGCGTTTGGTCTGGCGAAGAAGGCGGCGGCGTAAACGGTGTCGTCCCTGCGAACGCAGGGACCCATACCGCGTGCCATCGATGAGCAGTATCGCCGATACCTTCTAACGCAATTGCGTTCGGTGGCTATGGGTCCCTGCGTTCGCAGGGACGACGCGTGGAGACGTGTGCCGGATCACTCCGCCTTATCGCTGAACGTCGCGCGGAAGGGCTGCGCGGGGTACACGCCGACGATCCGAAACTCCCGCGAGAAGAATTTCAGTTCCTCCAGCGCGAACGCAAGGCCCTTGTCCTCGGGATGGCCGTCGACGTCGGCATAGAATTGCGTGGCGAAGAATTCGCCGTCGACCATGTAGCTTTCCAGCTTGGTCATGTTGACGCCGTTGGTGGCGAAGCCGCCGAGCGCCTTGTAGAGCGCGGCCGGAAGGTTGCGCACCCGGAAAACAAAAGTGGTCACCAGCGGGCCGGAGCCCTGTTCGGCCCACTTCTCCTCGCGCGCCAGCACCACGAAGCGCGTGGTGTTGTGGGTCTCGTCCTCGACGTCCTCGGCGAGGATGTCGAGGCCGTAGATGTCGGCCGCGAGCCGCGAGGCGATCGACGCGCAATGCTTGTCGCCGCGCTCGGCGACGATGCGGGCGCTGCCGGCGGTGTCGCCCGAGACGATCGGCTTGATGCCGAGCTTGCGGATGATGCGGCGGCACTGGCCGAGCGCGTGAACGTGGCTCTCGACGGTCTTGATGTCGGCGAGTTTTGCGCCGCGCGGCGCCATCAGCTGATGGTGGATCGGCAAGAACCATTCGCCGACGATGAACAGGCCGGACTGCGGCAGCAAATGATGGATGTCGGCGACCCGGCCGGCGACCGAATTCTCGATCGGGATCATGCCGAGATCGGCCTCGCCCGAGGAGATCGCCGCCAGCGCGTCCTCGAACGTCGGGCACGGCAACGGCTCGGCGTCCGGATAGGCCTCGACGATGGCGATATGGGAATTGGCGCCGGGCTCGCCCTGGAATGCGATTTTGAGCTTCTTGGTCATGGCGGGCCTTTTAGGCAGCCGGTCAGGCCTTGGCTAGTATCTTGCGGGCGGTTTCGAGGTCGGCCGGGGTGTCGACGCCGCGGGGGACGCTGTCGACGATGGTGATGTCGATCCGCATCCCGGCCTCCAGTGCGCGCAACTGCTCGAGCTTCTCCTGCTGCTCCAGCGGCGACGGGCGGCAGCGCCACGAACCGCTCCAGCGCGGCGCGGCGGTAGGCATAGAGGCCGATATGGTGGTAGCGCGGCCCGTCGCCATGAGGCGCCGTGGCGCGGGTGAAATAGAGTGCGCGGAGCCGGTTCGGGCCTATCGGCGAGCCGACCGCCTTCACCACGCTGGGGGCCTGGTCCTCTTCCTGCGGTATGGATCTGCGCGGCCAGCGTCGCGATATCGACGGCGGGATCGTCGAGCGGCGGCAGCGCCGCGCGGATCATGTCCGGCGCGATGGTCGGGAAATCGCCCTGCAGGTTGACCACGATCTCGGCCTGGCCGTCGGGATCGATCGTCCGCATCGCCTCATGGATCCGGTCGGAGCCGGAGGGGTGATCGCCGCGGGTCATCACCACCTCGCCGCCGGCGGCCTTCACGGCGGCGGCGATCTCGGGGGTGTCGGTGGCGACCGCCACCCGGCCGATCTTGGCCTCCTCGGCGCGCCGCAGCACATGGACGATCATCGGCAGGCCGCCGATATCGAGCAGCGGTTTGCCGGGCAGGCGGGTCGCCGCCATGCGGGCGGGAATCAGCACCAGAATGCGGGTTTCGGTCATCCGGAACGCGGTCGCCCGGCGCAGCGAGAACAGGCCGGAAATAATGGGGGACTGGCGGAAAGTCGGGGCGTTTATACGGGTTGCCAGAGCCCGGGCAAACCGATATCTCAACGCTGCTGAGGGTGCGGCGCGAAAGGCTGATTCCTGATGCGCATCCGCGGCCGTTTGCCGGCCTTCAGTCGACCTTTCCGGCCTGGAGCCTGATCCCACTATGGACTCCTTCGAACTCAACAAGATTATCGGCGCCATCCTCGCCACCTGCCTCGTCCTCCTGGTGACGAGCTTTGCCGCCCACGCGATTTTCGCGCCCGTGAAGCCGGAAAAGCCGGGCTTCGAGATCGCCGTGAAGGAAGACGCTTCGCACGGCGCAGGCGCCAAGGAAGCTGCGGCCCCCTCCGAGCCGATCGAAAAACTGCTGCAGACCGCCTCCGTCGAGAAGGGCGCCGGCGCCGCCAAGAAGTGCGCGGCCTGCCACACCTTCGAAAAGGGCGGCCCGAACCGCGTCGGCCCGAACCTCTACGGCGTCGTCGGCGAGCCGAAGGGCGCCGGTCGTGGCGGCTTCAATTTCTCGGCCGGCATGAAGGGCAAGGGCGGCAACTGGACCTTTGACGACCTCAACAAGTTCCTCACCAACCCCAAGGCTTTCGTGCCGGGCACGGCGATGGGCTTCGCCGGCATCCCGAAAGACAGCGAGCGCGCCGACGTGATCGCCTATCTGAACTCGGTTTCGGACAAGCCGGAGCCGCTGCCGACTGCGGCGAAGTAAGATTTCGCCGGTCCGGCATGGACTTACGCGTTGACGGCCAGGCATTGCCTGGCCGTTCGTTTGTGCGGCTCGCGGTGTTGTTATCGGGGCGTTTCGCCGCACGGCGACGGCGTCTGGGCTGTTATCATGAGGAAAAAGCAACGTAATTTGTCGAATCCTTGCCTTATATTGGGGCCTCACTAGCTCGGCCTCGTTGGCTTGCGGTGTCCGTGTCGGGGCGGCGGACGGCGACGGCAACGTAACTGGCGTCAGCAACAGGAATTCTGACTTGGCAATCACCCGACGACATCTCCTCCAGGGCGGCGCAGTCGCCGCGATGGCCCCCGCTCTCGGACTAGCCCCCAACCTCGGGATCGCTCCGGCACAGGCGCAAGCAACCGAACCGGCGTGGCGGCATGCGCTGTCGCTGTTCGGCGACATCAAATACCCGGCCGACTTCAAACGGTTCGACTACGTCAATCCGGACGCGCCCAAGGGCGGCACGGTCCGCAACGCCGCGTTCGGTACCTTCGACAATTTCAACGTGGTGGTTGCCGGCGTGAAGGGCGTCATCGCCGGCGGCATCCAGCAAATCTACGACAATCTGACCACGAGTTCGCTCGACGAGGCGTCGACCGAATATGGCGAGCTGGCCGAGGCGGTCAGCCATCCCGCCGATTTCTCCTGGGTGATCTATCGGCTGCGGCCGGAAGCCAAATGGCACGACGGCAAGCCGGTCAGCGCGGACGATGTGATCTTCTCGCTGGAGGCGTTCAAGAAACACCATCCGCAATTTTCGGCCTATTATCGCCACGTGACGAAGACCGAGAAGCTGGGCGACCGCGAGATCAAGTTCGTCTTCGACGGTCCCGGCAACCGCGAACTGCCGCTGATCGTCGGCCAGTTGACCGTGCTGCCGAAGCACTGGTGGGAAGGCACCGACCGCGAGGGCCGCCAACGCGATATCTCGTCGACCACGCTGGAAGTTCCGCTTGGGTCCGGACCTTACCGGGTGAAGGAATTCGTCGCCGGAAGGTCGATCGCGCTCGAGCGCGTCAAGGATTATTGGGGACGCAACCTCGCGATCAATATCGGCCGCAACAATTTCGACGAGCTTCGATACGACTATTTCCGCGATGCGACGGTCGCGCTCGAAGCCTTCAAGGGCGACCAGATCGATTTTCGCCTCGAGAACAGCGCGAAGAACTGGGCGACGGCCTATGACTTCCCCGCCGTGAACGACAAGCGCGTGCTGACGGAGGAGTTTCCCAACAGCAGGTCCGGCGTGATGCAGGCGTTCGTGCCGAATACCCGCCGCGGCAAGTTTGCCGATCCGCGGGTGCGGCTGGCGCTGAATTTCGCGTTCGACTTCGAGGAGATGAACAAGCAGCTCTTCTTCGGACAATACGCGCGGGTCAGCAGCTATTTCCACGGCATCGACGAATTGATGGCGACCGGGCTTCCGCAGCGGAAGGGAGCTGGAGATTCTCGAGACCGTGCGGGACCAAGGTTCCGAAGGAGGTCTTCACGACTGCCTATTCCAACCCGGTCGGCGGCAGCCCGGAAGCGGTTCGCAGCAATCTGCAGCAGGCGCTGAAGCTGCTGAAGGAAGCGGGCTTCGAAATCCGCGAGCGCAAGCTCGTGCATGCCGCCAGCGGCGAGCCGTTCACGATCGAACTCCTGGCGCGCGCCGACGATCCGGCCTTCGAACGTGTCGCCCTGTTCTACAAGCCTTCGCTGGAGCGGATCGGCATTTCGGTTTCCGTTCGCGCGGTCGATGCGATCCAGTATCAGAACAGGCTTCGCAACTGGGATTACGACATGCTGACGATCTCGTCCTGGGGGCAGTCGCTGTCGCCGGGCAACGAGCAGCGCGAGCATTGGGGCTCCAATGCCGCCGACACAGCCGGATCGCGACAACTATGTCGGGATCAAGAATCCGGCGATCGACAAGTTGATCGAGCGCGTCATCTTCGCGAAGGACCGGCAGGATCTGATCGCGGCGACCAAGGCGATGGACCGGGTGCTGCTGTGGAATCACTATGTCGTGCCGCAGTGGACCTATTCGAAGCAGCGCACCGCGCGTTGGGATCGCTTCAGCCGTCCGGATGTTATGCCGAAATACGGCCTGTCTGCCTTCCCCGACATCTGGTGGTACGATGCGGAGAAGGCTGCCAGGAACGGCAGGCGCTCTTGAAGGATCATTCGCGCATGGCGCCATTCTCCCGCCGCCACGTCCTCGGCCTCGGTGCAGGCGCGCTGAGCCTTCTGCGGCCAGGGCGGCTGCTTGCTTCGGAAGCGGCCGGCGCCGAACTGCACGGCATTTCGGCGTTCGGCGATCTGAAATACCCCGCCGATTTCAAGAATTTCGACTATGTCAACGTCGCCGCCCCCAAGGGCGGCCTGTTTTCGACCATTCCCTCCACGCGCAACTACAATCAATCCTACCAGACCTTCAATTCGCTCAACGCCTACATTCTCAAGGGCGAGGGCGCGCAGGGCATGGACCTGACCTTCGCCGCGCTGATGGCGCGTGCCGGCGACGAGCCGGACGCGATGTACGGGCTGGTCGCGAAATCAGTGCAGATCTCGCCGGACAAGCTGACCTACCGCTTCACGCTGCGCCCCGAGGCGAGATTTCACGACGGCTCGAAAATCATCCGCGCATGACGTCGCCTGGTCGATCAACACGCTGAAGGCCAAGGGCCATCCACTGATCCAGGTCCAGATGCGCGACGTGAAGGGCGCCGAGGCCGTCGACGATGCGACGGTGATCGTCAGCTTTGCCGAGAAGCGCGCGCGCGACGTGCCGCTCTATGTCGCAGGACTGCCGATCTTCTCGAAGAAATATTATGAGACGAAGCCGTTCGACGAATCGACGCTCGATACGCCGCTGGGGTCCGGGCCGTACAAGGTCGGCAGGTTCGAGGTCAATCGCTACGTCGAATACGACCGCGTCAAGGACTGGTGGGGCGCGAACCTGCCGGTCTGCCGCGGCTACTTCAATTACGACGTGGTCCGCTACGAATTCTATCGCGACCGCGATGTCGCCTTCGAAGGCTTCACCGGCAAGAACTATCTGTTTCGCGAGGAATTCACCGCGCGCATCTGGGCGACGCGCTACGACTTTCCCGCGATCAAGGACGGCCGCGTCAAGCGCGAACAGGTGCCGGACGAACGGCCGTCGGGCGCGCAGGGATGGTTCATCAACACGCGCCGCGACAAATTCAGGGATCCCCGCGTGCGCGAGGCGCTGACCAATGCTTTCGATTTCGAGTGGACCAACAAGACCATCATGTACGACGCCTATGCGCGGACGCATTCGCCGTTCCAGAATTCGGACATGATGGCGGAAGGTGCGCCCTCGCCGGACGAACTGAAACTGCTCGAACCGTTCCGCGGCCAGGTGCCCGACGAAGTGTTCGGCCAGCCCTATCGTGCCGCCGGTTTCGGACGGCTCGGGGCAGGATCGCAGCACTGCTGCGCAAGGCGCAGCAATTGCTCAACGAAGCCGGCTTCACCGTCAAGGACGGCAAGCGGATGACGCCGGCCGGCGAGGTGTTTCGCATCGAGTTCCTGTACGACGAGCCTTCGCTCAATCCGCACCACGCGCCCTATATCAAGAATCTCGGCACGCTCGGGATCGAGGCCAGCCCGCGCATGGTCGATGCCGTGCAGTACCGCGCGCGGGTGGAGGATTTCGATTTCGACATGACGATCACGCGCTTCTCGATGTCGACGACACCCGGCGATTCGATGCGCGCCTACTTCGCCTCGCAAGCCGCCAAGACCAAAGGCTCGTACAATCTCGCTGGAATCGAGAACCCCGCGATCGACGCGCTGATCGAAAAGATCATCGCGGCCGACAGCCGTGCCGAGCTGACGGTCGCTTGCCGTGCCTTCGATCGCGTCTTCCGCGCCGGGCGCTACTGGGTGCCGCAATGGTACAACAAGACTCACCGGCTGGCCTATTGGGACATCTTCGACCGCCCGCAGAACCTGCCGCGCTATCAGATCGATGCATCGGGGTCCGGAGAGCGCGTCATCTGGTGGCATGACGCCGCCAAGGCCGGCAAACTCGATCAGGCGAAGCAATAATGGCCGCCTATATCGCCCGACGCATCCTGCTGATGCTGCCGACCCTGCTCGGCATTCTCTTCGTCTCCTTCGTGGTGGTGCAGTTCGCGCCCGGCGGCCCGGTCGATCGCGTGATCGCGCAATTGTCCGGCGCCGACACCGGCGGCTCCTCGCGCATCTCCGGCTCCTCGACCGGCGATTTTGCCGGCCGGACGCCCCAGGCCGGCGCGTCGCGCCGATGCCGTCAATTCGAAATACCGCGGCGCGCAGGGGCTCGATCCGGAATTCATCAAGAACCTCGAAAAGCAGTTCGGCTTCGACAAGCCGGCGCCCGAGCGCTTTGCGCTGATGGTGTGGAATTTCTCCCGCTTCGATTTCGGCAAGAGCTATTTCCGCGACACCAGCGTGATCCAGCTCATCAAGGAGAAGCTGCCGGTCTCGATCTCGCTCGGGCTCTGGCTGACGCTGCTCACCTATATGATCTCGATCCCGCTCGGCGTGCGCAAGGCGGTCGCCGACGGCTCGCGCTTCGATACCTGGACCTCGGCCGTGATCATCATCGGCTTTGCGATCCCCGGCTTCCTGTTCGCGATCCTGCTGATCATCCTGTTTGCCGGCGGCTCGTTCTTCAACTGGTTCCCGCTGCGCGGCCTGACCTCCGACGGCTGGTCGAACTTCCCGTGGTACTGGAAGATCATCGATTATTTCTGGCACCTCACGCTGCCCCTGATCGCGATGGGGCTCGGCGCCTTCGCCACCATGACGCTGCTGACCAAGAACTCGTTCCTCGACGAGATCAGGAAGCAATATGTGATGACCGCGCGCGCCAAAGGCTGCACGGAGCGCCAGGTGCTGTACGGCCACGTCTTCCGCAACGCCATGCTGATCGTGATCGCGGGCTTCCCCGGCGCCTTCATCCACGCGTTCTTCTCCGGCTCGCTGCTGATCGAGACCATCTTCTCGCTCGACGGGCTCGGACTGCTCAGTTTCGAGAGCGTGCTCAACCGCGACTATCCGGTCGTGTTCGGCAATCTCTTCATCTTCTCGCTGGTCGGCCTCGTGATCGGCCTGGTCTCCGACCTCACCTATATGTGGATCGATCCGCGGATCGATTTCGAGGCGCGGGAGGTCTGATGACGATGCTGGCCCCGCAGCCGGTCGAGACCTCGACGCAGTCGCCGCTCGGCACCGCCGTGCCGGTGACGCGGCATCCATTTGCGCTGTCGCCGCTCAACCGCCGCCGCTGGCAGAATTTCAAGGCCAACCGCCGCGGTTACTGGTCGCTGTGGCTCTTCCTCATACTGTTCATCGTCTCGCTGTTCGCGGAACTGATCGCCAACGACCGGCCCTTCATGATCAAGTACGACGGCAAGCTCTATTGGCCGGCCTTCGTCAGCTATTCCGAGACGACCTTCGGCGGCGATTTCGAGACCACCGCCGACTATCGCGATCCCTTTCTGCAGAAGCTGATCGCCGACAAGGGCGGCTGGATGGTCTGGCCGCTGATCCGCTATTCCTACTCCACGCATAATCTCGATCTGCCGACGCCGGCGCCGTCGCGGCCGACCTGGATGCTGACGGAAGAGCAGTGCAAGGCGGTGGTGCAGAAGAAGGGGCTGAAGGGCTGCCGCGATCTCGAATACAACTGGCTCGGCACCGACGACCAGGGCCGCGACGTGGTGGCGCGCCTGATCTACGGCTTCCGCATCTCGGTTCTGTTCGGTCTCACGCTCACGATCCTGTCCTCGATCATCGGCATCATCGCCGGCGGCGTGCAGGGCTATTTCGGCGGCTGGGTCGATCTGCTGTTCCAGCGCTTCATCGAGATCTGGAGCTCGATCCCCTATCTTTATCTGCTGCTCATCCTGTCCTCGGTGCTGGTGCCGGGCTTCTTCGTGCTGCTCGGTATCCTGCTGCTGTTTTCCTGGGTTTCGCTGGTCGGGCTGGTGCGCGCCGAATTCTTGCGCGGACGGAATTTCGAGTACATCCAGGCCGCGCGGGCGCTCGGCGTGTCCAATCGCGTGATCATGTTGCGCCATCTGCTGCCGAACGCCATGGTGGCGACCATGACGTTCCTGCCGTTCATCGTGTCGTCCTCGGTGATGACGTTGACGGCGTTGGACTTCCTCGGCTTCGGCCTGCCGCCGGGATCGCCTTCGCTCGGCGAACTGCTGGCGCAGGGCAAGGCCAACGTGCAGGCGCCGTGGCTCGGTTTCACCGGGTTCTTCGCGGTGGCGATCATGCTGTCGCTGCTGATCTTCATCGGCGAGGCCGTGCGCGACGCGTTCGATCCGCGCAAGACGTTCTCGCGGGGATAGTCGCATGGATGCCATCAACCAGCCCCTGCTCGATGTCCGCGATCTCTCGGTGGCGTTCGGCAAGTCGCTCGCCGTCGATCGCGTCTCGTTCTCGATCAAGCGCGGACAATGCGTGGCGCTGGTCGGCGAGTCCGGCTCGGGAAAATCGGTCAGCGCGCTCTCGATCCTCAAGCTGTTGCCCTATCCCGCGGCCTCGCATCCCTCCGGCACCATTCATTTCAAGGGCCGCGAACTGCTGCGCGCCGGCGAGCGCGAGATGCGCGAGATCCGCGGCAACGACATCTCGATCATCTTCCAGGAGCCGATGACCTCGCTCAATCCGCTGCACACGATCGAGGCGCAGATCGGCGAGATTCTCTCCCTCCACAGCGGCATCGGCGGACAGGCGGCGCGCGCGCGCACGCTGGAGCTTCTGACCCAGGTCGGCATTCCCGATCCCGAAACGCGGCTGCAGAGCTATCCGCATCAATTGTCCGGCGGCCAGCGCCAGCGCGTCATGATCGCGATGGCGCTCGCCAACGAGCCGGATCTGCTGATCGCGGACGAACCGACCACCGCGCTCGACGTCACGGTGCAGGCGCAGATCCTGGCGCTGCTCGCCGACATCCGCCAGCGGCTCGGCATGAGCATGCTGTTCATCACCCATGACCTCGGCATCGTCCGCCGCATCGCCGACGTCGTCTGCGTGATGAACTCGGGCAAGATCGTCGAGCAGGGGCCGGTCGAGGAAGTGTTCACCGCGCCGAAGCACGCCTACACCCGCGCGCTGCTCGCGGCCGAGCCCAAGCCCGACCCGGCGCCGCCGCGGCCGAACGAGCCGGTGGTGATGTCGGCCGACAATCTCAAGGTCTGGTTTCCGATCAAGCGCGGGCTGTTGCGCTCGACCGTCGGCCATATCAAGGCGGTGGACGGCGTCAGCATCGCGGTGCGCAAGGGCGAGACGCTCGGCGTCGTCGGCGAATCCGGCTCGGGCAAGACCACGCTGGGGCTGGCGCTGCTCCGGCTGATTTCCTCCGAAGGGCCGATCGTGTTCCTCGGCAAGAACATCCAGGGCCTGCGCTTCAAGGACATGCTGCCGTTCCGCCGCGACATGCAGATCGTGTTTCAGGACCCGTTCGGCGCGCTGAGCCCGCGCATGTCGGTCGGCGATATCGTCGCCGAAGGCCTGACCGTGCATCAGAAGTCGCTGTCCTACGAAGAGCGCGAGGCGCGCGTCGTCAAGGCGCTGCAGGATGTCGGCCTCGATCCGGCGACGCGTATCCGCTATCCGCACGAATTCTCCGGCGGCCAGCGCCAGCGCATCTCGATCGCGCGCGCGGTCGTGCTGGAGCCGAATTTCGTCGTGCTGGACGAGCCGACGAGCGCGCTCGACATGCTGTTCCAGGCCCAGATGGTCGACCTGTTGCGCGAACTGCAGCGCAAGCGCGATCTGACCTACATGTTCATCTCGCACGATCTGCGCGTGGTCGCCTCGCTGGCGAGCCATCTGATCGTGATGCGTCACGGCAAGGTGGTGGAGGAGGGCCCCGCCGCGGAGCTCTTCAAGAACCCGAAGAGCGACTATACGCGCGCGTTGTTCGCCGCGGCGTTCCGCATCGAGGCCGTGCCGGAGCCATAAGCCGGAGCCACACCAAAAGTCGTCATCCCCGCGAAGGCGGGGAACCAGTACGCCGCGGCCTATCGGTTCTATAACTGACGCCTCTGGAATACTGGGTCACCCGCCCCAGTGCGCAATAGCGCCAAGGCGGGTGACGACAGTGGAGGGTGTGGTTACAGCCGCTTGATCGCCGTCACTTCACTGCCGGCCGCCTTGATCCGCGCGATCGCCTCGCGCGTGCTTTCGATCACCGTCGCCATGTGATGCGCGTTGGCATGCACGATGGTCTCGGCATCGCGCACGATCGCGACGTGTCCCTTCCAGAACACCAGATCGCCGCGTTGCAGCTTCTTCATCTCCGCCGCCTCAAGCGCCCGCCCCAAGCCATCCTGCTGCATGTCGCTGTCGCGCGGGCAGCCGGTGCCGGCGGCATTCAGCGAAACCTGGACCAGGCCGGAGCAGTCGATGCCGAGCGAGCTCTTGCCGCCCCAGAGATAGGGCGTGCCGACGAAGCGTTCGGCGACCGCGACGAAATCCTTTTCCATCGCGTCGAGGCCGCCGACATGCCGTCGCGGCAGATACCAGCCTTCGCTCGTGACGGCGAACGCGCCGTCTTCACGGGCGACCGTGACGCGCGCGCCCATCGGCAGCGTCTCGATCGGCGGCAGCTTGATCGAGGGGCCGGGGAAGGCGAACGTCCGCAACGCCGTGACCTTGTGCGTCGGCGCTGCCGCGGGCCGGGCCAGCGCGGCATCCGGGATCCAGCCGACATAGCCGTCGCCGTTCAATTGGCCCCAGGCAAAGCCTTCGCCGTCACGGTCATAGATCGTGACGCGCTCGCCCTTCAGCGCCTGCGTCGCCAGCATGGCATCGGCCGCAGGTCCCTCGCGCAGCGGCGCGATGGCGTCGCGCACGCAAAATTCCTCGCCGTCGACAAAGCGCGCGGCCTTCACCTTGCCTTCGAGATACTTTGCGGCGAGGTCCGGCCGTGCCGGCGTCAGGCGCGGATCATCCATAGCGCTCGCTCAGCAGCTTGTAGATCGCGCGCGCGGCCTGGCATTCGCCGCCTTCGGGGCGCGCGGGCTTTGCGGAAGGCGTCCAGCCGTAGATATCGACATGCAGCCAGCTCTTCGCATCGGTCACGAAGCGCTGCAGGAACAGCGCGCAGGTGATCGAGCCGGCAAAGCCGCCCGACGGCGCGTTGTTGATGTCGGCGGTCTTGGAATCCAGCCAGGAATCATAGGGCGGCCACAGCGGCATGCGCCACAGCGGATCGTTCTCCCCTTTCGCGTTGAGGGCGACGGCTTCGGCCAGCGTCATCGTCATTGGTGTAGAACGGCGGCAGATCCGGCCCCAGCGCCACCCGCGCCGCGCCCGTCAGGGTGCCGAGGTCGACCAGCAGGTCCGGCTTCTCTTCGTCCGCCAGCGCCAGCGCATCGGCCAGCACCAGCCGCCCCTCGGCGTCGGTGTTGCCGATCTCGACCGTCGGCCCCTTGCGCGACTTGAAGATGTCGAGCGGGCGGAAGGCGTTGCCGGCCACCGCGTTCTCGACCGCCGGGATCAGCACGCGCAGCCGGACCTTCAGCTTGGCATCCATCACCATCTGCGCCAGCGCCAGCACGTTGGCGGCGCCGCCCATGTCCTTTTTCATGATCAGCATGCCGCTGGACGGTTTCAGGTCGAGGCCGCCGGTGTCGAAGCAGACGCCCTTGCCGACCAGCGTCACTTTGGGATGCGCAGGATCGCCCCAGCTCAGATCGATCAGGCGCGGCGCGCGCGTCGAGGCCATGCCGACGGCGTGGATCAGCGGAAAGTTCTGCTTCAAGAGTTCGTCGCCGACGATGCAGTTGAACGTCGCGCCGAACCGCGTCGCCAGCGCCTGCGCCGCCTGCGCCAGTTCTTCCGGGCCCATGTCGTTCGACGGCGTGTTGATCAGGTCGCGCGCCAGTGCCGCCGCCTCCGCCATCCGCGCGATATCGGCGACATCGACGCCGTCGGGCGGCACCAGGCGGACGTCGGGCGCATCGTTCTTGCGGTAACGGCCGAAGCGGTAGGTCCCGAGGGCAAACGCCAGCGTCGCCAGCCGCACATCATGCGGGGCATTGGCGAAGCGATAGACGCCTGATGGCAGCAGGCCGGGCAGGGCGCCGGGCCGGAACAGGTCGCGGGATTTGCTGCTCTCGTCCTCGAGGCCGAAAACCACCTGCGCGATCTTGCCGTCGGGGCCGGGCAGCGTCAGGCATTTGCCGGGCTTGGCGGTGAAGTCGTTGGCCGCCGCGAACTGCCGGGCCGGTTCGGGAAGCTCCTTCGCGATGCCGGCCCATGTCGTCTTGGTCGCGAAAAGGATCGGAATGGCGGCGGCGTCGGGGGTGGTCTCGAACGGGGATGGCATGCGGGTCTCGCGCGGAGGGGACGGGCAGGGTGATGCGGCTGGCATAGCACGGCCGATTAACCGGCCGTTAGGGTTAACAGTCTATTGCTGGCTGCATTCGTCAGCCTTTCCCGCGAGTTGAAGTGCCATGCGTCGACAGTCCAGCCATGCCGGATTCCTGCCGATTCCGGTTCCTCTGCTCCGCGGCCGTGACGGCGATGCTCGCCGCCGGCCTTGGCGGCTGCCAGACCATGTCCGACGTGACGGGGTCGCTGACCTCTTCATCGTCTTCGAAGGCGCAGGCCGCTCCCGAGGATCCGCAGCGCACCGCCGAGGTCTATGGCGAGCGATACCGCGCCAACCCCAAGGATGCGGAAGCGGCATTGGCTTACGGCCAGGCGCTCCGCGCCACCGGCCAGCGCGCGCAGGCCGCCGCCGTGCTCGAACAGGCCACCATCGCCCATCCCGGCAACAAGGAGCTGCTCGCCGCCTACGGCCGCGCGCTCGCCGACAACGGCAATTCGCAGGCCGCCTTCGACGTGCTCAGCCGCGCCCATACGCCCGCCAATCCCGACTGGCGCATTCTTTCGGTGCAGGGCACCACGCTCGACAAGATGGGCAAGCACGAGGAGGCGCGCCGCTATTACGCGAGCGCGCTGAAGATCGTGCCGGAAGAGCCCTCGGTGCTGTCCAATCTCGGCCTGTCCTACATGCTGACGCGGGAATTGCCGCAGTCGGAGGAAACGCTGCGCCGCGCCTATTCCAATCCCCGCGCCGACGGCCGGGTGCGCCAGAACCTGGCGCTCGTGGTCGGCCTGCAGGGCCGCTTCGCGGAAGCCGAGACCATCGCCAAGGGCGATCTGCCGGCCGATGAGGCGGCCGCCAACGTGGCGTATTTGCGGGAAATGCTGAACCGCAAGGACAAGGACAATTCGCGTCCGCCCGGCGGCAAGGCGACCGTTCCGGTCGCCGCCCTCAACCGGCCCGACTGAGCCCGAACCGTTATTTCCTGAGCTATCCCGGACAACAGGCGGCGCAGCGCGCCCGGCCTGTTTTGGCGCTGGCGATGTGGATGTAGCCGCCGCAAACTCGCTGTCGTCCCGGGCTTGACCCGGGACCCATACGCCGCGGCCGTCGTTGCTGGAAGACGGATCACGCCAGCGAGCAAATCAACTGCCGCGGCGTCATGGGTCCCGGGTCAAGCCCGGGACGACGGTAGGGTTTGACCGGCTCCGCGTCACCAAATCACCTCACCCCGTCTTACCCAGATGATCCAGCGCATCTTCGGCGCAAAGCGGGAACCGGATTTCCGAGCGGTCGTGACTCAATGCATCATCTGGAGCTTGATGTAGGTCGGTCCGAGAATGACGATGAACAGACAGGGCAGGAAGAACAGGATCATCGGCACGGTCAGCTTCGGCGGCAGCGCGGCCGCCTTCTTCTCGGCCTCGGTCATCCGCATGTCGCGGTTTTCCTGCGCCATCACGCGCAGGCTCTGGCCGAGCGGGGTGCCGTAGCGCTCCGACTGCATCAGCGCCAGGCAGACCGATTTCACGCCCTCGAGGCCGGTGCGCTTGGCGAGGTTCTCGTAGGCATTCTTGCGGTCCTGCAGGTAGGACAATTCCGCCGTGGTCAGCGCGAATTCCTCCGACAGCGCGATCGACTGGCCGGTGATTTCGGTCGAGACCTTGCGGAAGGCGACCTCCACCGACATGCCGGACTCGATGCAGATCAGCAGCAGGTCGAGCGCGTCGGGAAACGCGCGCTTGATCTGGAGCTGGCGCTTGCTGATGGCGTTCTTCAGGAACAGCATCGGGGCCTGCAGCCCGAGATAGGCGGCGCCGATGCAGATGCCGAGCTTGACCGTCAGCGACTTGTCCATTTGCATGATCACGAACACGTAGAGCGCCGTGCCGAGAAACAGCACGACCGGCGTCACCGCGCGGGCGAACAGGAACGTGACGTAGGGGGCGTGGCCGCGGTAGCCGGCCATGATCAGCTTGTCGCGGGCCGCCTCCTGCGCCAGCCATTTGGTCAGGTTGAGATCTTCCACCACCTTGGAAACGAGCTGCTTCGGGCTCTGCCGCAGCGACACCTTTTCCGATTTGACGAGGCGTTCGCGCTCGCGCTGCCGGAGCCGTTCGCGCTCGCTGGCAACCGCCTTCATGCGCTTGGCGAGGCCTTCGCCGGCAAACAGCGGCATGATCAGGGTGTACGCGGTCGCGCTCGCCGCGATCGCGGCCAGCAGCATGGTCATGAACCGCGCGTCGTGCATCTTTGTGATGAGAAAATCGATCATGGCTGCACCGTCAGAAGTCGAAGTTGATCATTTTTTTCATGACCATGATGCCGATCCCCATCCAGCCGAGGCAGCACACCAGCATGAACTGGCCGATTTGCTCGGTCCAGAGCAGCGCGATGTAGTCGGGCGTCGAGAGCCAGACCAGCAGCATCACGGCCGGCGGCAGCGCGCCGATGATGCTCGCCGAGGCCTTGGCTTCCGTCGACATCGCCTGAATCTTTTCGGCCATCTTCTTGCGGTCGCGCAGCACCTTGGAGAGGTTGCCGAGCGCTTCCGAGAGGTTGCCGCCCGACTTCTGCTGGATCGCGACGACGATGCCGAAGAAGTTGGCCTCCGGCAGCGGCATCCGCTCAAAGAGCCGCGCGCAGGCTTCGCCGAGCGGCATGCCGATGGTCTGGGTTTCGATGATGGCGCTGAACTCGCTGCGGAGCGGTTCGGGGGCATCGGCCGCCACCACCTTGATCGATTCGAACAGCGGCAGTCCGGCCTTGATGCCGCGCACGATGACGTCGACGGCGTCGGGCAGCGCCTTCAGGAAGGCCTTCTCGCGCCGCTTCTTGAGGTAAGTTCAGCGCCCAGCGCGGCAGGCCGAGGCCGGTGCCGAAAGCCATCACGGCGGCGCCGAGCGGGCTGCCGCCGACCACGAAGGCGAGGACGCCGCCGACCGCGCCGGAAATGCCGGACACGATCCAGAATTTCTGGGTGGTCCAGGTACCCAGGCCGGCCTGGGCGAGCCGCAGGCCGAGCGGGACGGACTTCTCCTTCTTGCGCCGGGCGTCGAGCTCCTTCAGCGATCCCTCGACCTGCTCGCGGCGCGAGCGCTGGGTTTTCTCGGCCTGGCGCGCCGGTGCGTCGGAACGTGCGATCGAGGCGCGGCGGGATTCGGCCTTCCGCTCGCCCGACAGCGACGGATAGATGAATACCCAGGCCAGGCCGCCGAGGGCGGTGGCGGCGAGAAACGCCAGCGCGAGCGTCTGTATGGTCATGGCCTCCTCACGTATTCTCGATGACTTCGGCGGCGTCGAGCGCGGCCGCAAGCCGCTTCTCTTCGCCGTAATATCGCGCCCGTTCCCAGAACCGCGGACGTCCGATCCCGGTCGAGCGGTGCCGCCCGATGATCTTGCCGTCCGCGTCTTCGCCGACCATGTCGTACAGGAACACGTCCTGGGTGATGATGGTGTCGCCTTCCATGCCCATCACCTCGGTGATGTGGGTGATGCGGCGCGAGCCGTCGCGAAGGCGCGCGGCCTGCACGATGACGTCGATCGAGGCGCAGATCATCTCGCGGATGGTGCGCGAGGGCAGCGAGAAGCCGCCCATGGTGATCATGGATTCGCAGCGTGACAAGGCTTCGCGCGGGTTGTTGGCGTGCAGCGTTCCCATCGAGCCGTCGTGGCCGGTGTTCATGGCCTGCAGCAGGTCGAATGCCTCGGGTCCGCGGACTTCGCCGACGATGATGCGTTCGGGGCGCATACGCAGGCAGTTGCGCACCAGTTCGCGCATCGTGACCTGGCCTTCGCCTTCGATGTTGGGCGGCCGGGTTTCCAGCCGCACCACGTGAGGCTGCTGCAGCTGAAGTTCGGCGGCGTCTTCGCAGGTGATGACGCGCTCGTCCTCCTCGATGAACTGGGTCAGGCAGTTCAACAGCGTGGTCTTGCCGGAGCCGGTACCGCCCGAGATCAGCACGTTGCAGCGGACGCGGCCGATGATCTGCAGGATCTGCGCGCCTTCCGGCGAGATCGCGCCGAACTTGACCAGCTGGTCGAGCGTCAGCTTGTCCTTCTTGAACTTACGAATGGTGAGGCAAGGCCCGTCGATCGCCAGCGGCGGCACGATGGCGTTGACGCGGGAGCCGTCGGCGAGGCGGGCGTCGCAGATCGGCGAGGATTCGTCGACGCGCCGGCCGACCTGGCTGACGATGCGCTGGCAGATGTTGAGCAGCTGCTGGTTGTCGCGGAAGCGGATGCCGGTCTTCTGGATCTTGCCGGCGACTTCGATGAACACCGTGCCGGCGCCGTTGACCATGATGTCGGCGATGTCGTCGCGCGACAACAGCGGCTCCAGCGGGCCGTAGCCGAGCACGTCGTTGCAGATGTCGTCGAGCAGTTCTTCCTGCTCGGCGATCGACATCACGATGTTCTTGATCGCGATGATCTCGTTGACGATGTCGCGGATTTCCTCGCGCGCCGACTCGCCGTCGAGCTTGGCGAGCTGGGCAAGGTCGATCGCCTCGATCAGGGCGCCGAAGATGGTCGCCTTGACCTGGTAGTAATTGTCGGAGCGCCGCGCCTCCATGGCGGGGGCGGGCGGCGCCTTCGCTGGCGCGATCGGCGGCGAGGCCACGGCCGGCGCGGCCATCTCGCGCGGTGCTGCCGCGGCGCTGGAGGCCGGCTCCGGCGCCTGAATGGCGGGCTTTACCCGCGTATCGCTATCACTACGCTTACCGAACACGATGGTACTCCACGCGGGCGACTTACTTCTTGGCCCGCAACTTCTCGATCAAAGGCGACAGCAACGAACTCTTCGGCTTCTTGGTCTCGCCGCGGCCGGTGAGCCGCTGCGCGATCTGCAGGAACATCTCGGTGGTCTTATGGGTAGCGGCGATTTCCGCGATCATCTGGCCGTTGTTGGCGGCCGAACCGAAGATTTGCGGCTCGAACGGGATGGTGGCGATCGGGTGATTTTCGATCGCCTTGGCGAACTCGGCGGCGGGAATCTCCGGACGCTTCGGGATGCCGACCTGGTTGAGGCAATAGAGCGGGGCGCGGTCGTTCGGCCGCGACGTCTTCAAGAGGTCGAAGATGTTCTTGGTGTTGCGCAGATTGGCGAGATCGGGCGCCGCGACGATCAGGATGTCGTCGGCCGCGATCAGCGCGCGCTTGGTCCAGCCCGACCATTGATGGGGCACGTCGAGCACGATGCAGGGCATGGTGGTGCGAAGCGTGTCGAAGATCGAATCGAACGCTTCCGCGCCGAAATCGTAGACGCGGTCGAGCGTCGCCGGCGCCGCCAGCAGGCTGAGATGGTCGGTGCATTTCGACAGCAGGCGGTCGAGGAACGCGGTATCGACGCGGTCGGGCGAGAACACCGCGTCGGCGATGCCCTGCGGCGGGTCCTGATTGTAGTCGAGCCCGGCGGTGCCGAAGGCGAGGTCGAGATCGGCGACCACCGAATCCAGCGCCAGATCGCGCGCGATCGCCCAGGCGACGTTGTGGGCGACGGTGGACGCGCCGACGCCGCCCTTGGCGCCGACGATGGCAATGATGCGGCCGACGGCCTTGGCTTCCGGCGACGAGAACAGGCTGCAGATCGAGCGCACGACGTCGATGGCGTTGACCGGGGCGATGACGTAGTCGCTGACGCCGCGGCGCACCAGTTCGCGATAGAGCATGACGTCGTTGATGCGTCCGATCACGATCACGCGGGTTCCGGCGTCGCAGACGGTGGCGAGCTGGTCGAGGCCGAGCAGGATGTCGTTGCGGCCTTCGGTCTCCAGGATGATGACGTTCGGGGTCGGGGCCGAACGGTAGGCCTCGACGGCGGCGGCCATGCCGCCCATCTGGATCTTGAGGTGAGCCTTGCCGAGGCGGCGGTCTTCGCCCGCCGACTGCACGGCAGCCGCGGTTTCCACCGTCTCGCAGAAAGCCTGCACCGACACCCGCGGTGCCGGCGCGATGTGGTCCTCGGTGGACGGCGCCTCGTTTTCCGGCGGCTGTTCTGTATCTTGGCGCGAGTAAGTGATCATTTGCCGGTATCGCTGAGTTTGGCCTTGTCGGCCTCGGGATAGATGGTCGAGGTTGAGGTACCCTTGCGGTATTTCTCGAAGGCTACGTGGCGGCGCGGCGCGTAGGCCGCGGTTTCGGGACGCGGCTGCACGAGATCCGACGGATTGTCGACCATCGCCGCCAGATTGCGCTGATTGGAACAGCCGAAATTGTAATACGACTTGTTTTCGAAGTAGCTCTTGTTGTTGACCGACGGTCCGAGATCCTCCGGCCACAGCCCGCACGGGCCGGCCACCGCCGAAATCTTCGGATAGTTGAGGCGGATCGCGGCCATGTGCCTGGGATCTTCGGGGCGGTACTGGCGGACATTGGTGGCGCGCGGCGGCACGCCGGCGGCGGCAAGCGTCGCCTTGATCTCGCGCAACGAATCTTCGGCCGCCCGGGCGTTCGGCGTGCTGACGGGCACGTCGATGCTGATGATGCCGGTGCCTTCGCGCATCCAGGTCTGGCCCAGATACATCACGTCGGCGCGCTGGGCGGCGGAAAGGCCGCCGCGTCCGCGGCCGACGAAAACCACGATCGAGCGATCGGCTTCCTGGATCGCGATCGGATGCCGCAGGCGATACGTCGTCGGGCACGCCCGCCGTCGTCACCACGTCGGTGGTGGTGGTCTTGCAGGCGCCGAGCGCCACGGAAAGACCGATCAGCGCTCCCGCCACGCAGAGCGCGCGCCTGGAATCGGCGGACTTGTTTGATTTGATCTTCGGTGTCATCGTCCCGCCTCAGTCCGTAATAAAGCCGTAGGTGCCGCGATAATTCCGTGCCTTCTCGACGCGGCCCGGAACGCCGTAGATGCGATTGACGCTGCCGAGCAGGTCGGCCTGCGGGTCCGAGGCGGCGGCAAAGCCGTCATCGGGCCGCGACAGGTCCTTCTGCGCCACTGCGCGCACCACATAGGGCGTGACCAGAACCATCAGTTCGGTCTGGTTGTTGACGTAGTCGCGGCTGCGGAACAGCGTGCCGAGAACCGGCACTTGCGACAGACCGGGGAGGCCGTTGATGGCCTGCTTGGTCTGCTCCTGGATCAGCCCGGCCATCGCCATCGCACCGCCGGACGGAATTTCCAGCGTCGTCTCGGCGCGGCGGGTCTTGATCGAGGGGATCGTCGTTCCACCGGAGCCGCCCTGCAAAGCGTTTTCGGTCGAGACTTCCGACACTTCGGTCATCACGCGAAGGCTGATCCGTCCCTCCGTCAGCACGACCGGCGTAAAGTTGAGCGAGATGCCGAATTTCTTGAAGCTGACGGTCTGGACGCATTGTCCGAGGCCGCCTGACGCTGTCGTTTGGCAGGTCACGCCGGTTGGAATCGGAAATTCGCCGCCGGAGATGAAGGTTGCGGACTCGCCGGAAATGGCAGTCAGGTTGGGCTCGGCAAGGGTCCGCACCACGCCGGCGCTTTCCATCGCGCGCAGCGTCGCCTGCACGGATGGCATCGCGCCGAAAGCTCCCGGCAAGGGCGTTGCCGGGGACGAGCGGCCCGCTGTTGGCGGTGAACGGGTTGTTGTTGTTGAAGTTAACGACGGATGTGCCGTAGGTCAGGTTGGCGCTGAGATCGATGCCCAGCTGCTTGATGATCGAGCGCTGGACTTCGGCGAGCGTGACTTTCAACATCACCTGGTCGCGGCCGCGGACGGCGATCGAATTGACGACCTTGGCGTCGCCACCGACGAGGCGGGCGGCGATGTCGGCGGCCTGCTGCGCCTCGATCGGGCTCGCCGCGGTGCCGCTCAATACCACGCCGTCGCCGACGCCCTCGATCGAGATGTCCGAATTCGGCAGCGACTGCTTCAGCGCGGCGCGCACGCCGTTGAGGTCGCGCTTGACCGCGATGTCGTAGGCCGCGATCTGGGCGCCCGTGGAATCGAAGAAAATGATGTTGGTCTGGCCGACCGCCGCGCCGATGACGTAGGCGCGCTGGGTCGAGCGGACCACGGCGTTGGCGATCTTCGGGTCGGCGACCAGCACGTCCTTGATCTCCCGCGGCAGGTCGATCACGAACGATTTGCCGATCCCGAGCGAAACGAACCGCGCGTTCATCTGTCCGTCGGTGGTGACCGGAGCGGCGGTGCGATAGTCGCTCGCCATCACCGGCGTCAGCGCCGGATTGAGCGTGAGCGCCGCCACGGCGGAAAACGACAGGGCGCGGACGATGAACGTTCGCATCATCGGCTGAATATCCCTGCACTTCATGTCGTGCGTCCTTCGTCACTTCTGCATCGTCTGCTGGCTGGCAACGCCGTAACGGATGACGTTGAGGCTCTCGCCGCGCTTGTCGGTCAGTTCCATCGGCTTCTCGTCGGTCTTGATGTCGGCGATGCTGCGCAGCGCCAGCGACAGCGTGCCGCTCTGGCGGGAGCGCGCGAGCGTCTCGGTCTGCTCCGGCTTCAGCTCGAGCGTGACCGTTCGGCCGACCAATGCGCTCGAGCCTTCTTTTTCCTTCGGCGCCTGGTCGATCGCGAGCACGCGGATATTGCTGAGGATGACTTCCGAGACGGCGACGTCGGCGCCCTTGCCGTCGGGGTTCTTGTCGCGCTTGGTAAGGAGCACGTCGACGCGGTCGTTCGGCAGGATGAAGCCGCCGGCGCCGGTCTCCGGCGAAATTTCGGTGGAAACCGCCCGGTAGCCCTGGGGCAGGATCGCCGCCATGAAGCCGGAGCCATCGGCCTTCACCAGCTTCTGCTCGCGTATCGGCTCGCCCGCGATGAACGGCGAGCGCGCGATCGAGCCCGTGATCTCCTTGATGGCGTCGGCCTTGCTGGCGCGGCTGATGAAGCTGCTGCTGGCGGTCGTCGGCCGGCCAGGCCTGCCATTGCAGATCGTCCGGCTTGACCGACTGGCCGAGGCCGATGTCCGATTTGGCGACGAGAATATCGACGGTCTGCATCTGCACGACCGGCTGGGCCGGCGCAGGCTTGTCACTGGACCCGCTGGCGAGATATGCGGCAATGCCGCCGGCGCCGATGGCGATGGCCAGGACTGCAATGCGTGCGGTATTCATTACGCTTCACTTTCCACATTACGCTGCGACGCATCCGCCGCCGTAAAGGGAGTTGACCAGCTATTCGTCAAAGCATGGTTAATGAGGCGTGTGTAAATTGCCTTAACGGAAAGTTAGCGCGCCCGGATCAGCGCATCGCGAGGTGAGCGAGGTCGATCGCCTTGATCCATTCCGTCTCCGGATAGACGATCAGCGCGCCGAGCGCGAGCGCGATGCCGTAGGGAATTCCGCTCTGCTTGTCGTGCAGCCGGTCCAGCCAGGCTTGTCCCGCCAGCAGCGAAGGCAGCGGCCATTGCCGGAATTGAATCAGCAGCACCGTCAGCGCTCCGCCGAGCAGCGAGACGAAGAGCAGGTAATCGAGCAGGTGGTCGAAACCGAACCAGAGCGCCACGCTGGCCGCGACCTTGGCGTCGCCGCCGCCGACCCATCCCATCGCGAAGCAGCCAAAGGCCACCACCAGAACGGCTGCGCCGGCGCCGAAATGCATCAGGATGTCGTGCAGGCCCATGCCGCCCAGCACCGCGAGCGCCACGAAGCCGGCGATCAGCGCCAGCGACACCCGGTTCGAAATCGTCATCGTGAACAGGTCGCTCGCGGCTGCGAACGCCATCAGGGCCGGAAACAGCAGGAGGCGGGCGGTGTCGAGGATCATGGGTTCACGCGAGGCTGCGGTTGACCCGGGGTCCAGGCCTTGGCGGAGCCTAGCCACGAGAAGTGAACAATCGGGAAACGCCGGAAAGCGGAGCGTTCGAACGGCCTGCGGTCGGCGGCATGTCGATTCCGGCGCACGCCTGGCCAAAAAATAAAGGCCCCGGCAAGCCGGGGCCTTTGACGTTCGTTCTCGCGACGTCGCTTACTTGAGCGAGTTCGAGATCGCGACGAAGTTGCTCGACAGCTTGGTGCCGAGGCCGTTGACGGCGCTGATGATCGCGACCGCGATGCCGGCGGCAATCAGGCCGTACTCGATGGCGGTGGCGCCGGACTCATCCTTCACGAAACGCGAAACCAGATTCTTCATTGATGATAGCTCCTGTGTACACATGGCTGGTCGAACTTTAACTGTGGTCTCTCCGGCGTTCTCAGCACCGTGACCATGCCGTGACCGTAGGGGTGCGACAATTTCGACCCAGTTAATTCGACCGCGCAAAAACGCATGGAACTTGCAGTTGTTGGGCACAGTAAACATGGCATTAAGTCGTTCGATCAAATGCACGTAAATTCGCGGCGGCCGTTCGTCGCCTGCGCAGCGTATCGGTCGGCCGCTTTCATTCACGGCTCTTTAAGCGCAACCGGATACCCCTGACGTCTCCGTTTGAACGAGGTCGTCATGTCCGATTTGTCAATGCAAGTGATCAATGTCGTAGGACAGACGATTGCGAAGGTCGTGCCGATCACGATCGCGGTCGCTCTGGTGTTCACGGCGCTCTCGCACTTCTGGGCCTGTAATCCGGGCAAACCCTGGTGGCGCAAGCGCGAGCTCGTCACCGACATCTGCTACTGGTTCCTGGTCCCCGTATTCGGACGGATCTTGCGCATCGGCTTGCTGGTGCTTGGGCGCGGCGGTCGTCTTCAACATTCACGAGGCCGACGACCTGATCGCATTCTACGACAATGGCCATGGGCCGTTGTCCACGCTGCCGCTCTGGGTGCAGGCGATATTGTTCCTCGTTGCGTCCGACTTCATGCTGTATTGGCTGCACCGCATGTTCCACGGCGGCGGGTTCTGGAAATACCATGCCATCCATCATTCCTCGGAAGATCTGGAGTGGATCTCGGCGGCGCGGTTTCATCCCGTCAATCTTTTTGTCGGAACGATCCTGGTCGACGTCATCCTGCTGATGGCGGGCATCTCTCCCAACATCATGCTGTGGGTCGGGCCGTTGACGACCTTCCACTCCGCCTTCGTCCACGCCAACCTGAACTGGACGCTCGGCCCGTTCAAATACGTGCTGGCCACGCCGGTCTTCCATCGCTGGCATCACACCTCGCTCGAAGAAGGCGGCAATACCAATTTCGCGGGCACCTTCCCGCTGTGGGACATCCTGTTCGGTACGTTCCGCATGCCGGAGGGTGTGCTGCCAGAAAATTACGGCGTGGATGACGATCAGAAAGTACCGACCGAGTTCGGCGGGCAATTGGCCTATCCGTTCCGTCAGTAGTGCGTGATCCAGTAACGACGCATGCCGGTACGCGCAGGGGACGGGAAATGGGGGCCGGCTTGAACCAATCGCGCGCTACGGCGCCGGGCTGAAACGTGTCATGAGCATCGACGCCACGACAATTCGCGAAGTGAAGGTCTCCGGCTTCGGCCAGGTCCCGGCCTGGTTGTGGCTTGGCGTCGGCCTGTACGCGTTTCTGCTGGTCGCCAGCAGCGGGCTTCTCAACGATTCCGACACCTACTGGCAGATCGCCGTGGGCCAGTGGATTCTCGATCACGGGGCGATGCCGCGCGTCGACGTGTATTCTTTCAGCATGCCCGGCGAGGCCTGGATTTCATCATCCTGGCTGGCGCAAGTGCTTTATGCCGCAAGCTACAATCTGGCCGGCTGGGCCGGGCCGGTCGCGGTTGCGGCGGGCGGCATCGCTGCGACTTTCGCGCTGCTGGCTCATATCCTGGAACGGCGCGTTCCGCCGACCTATGCGGTCCTGGTCGCGCTGGCGGCCGTGGTGCTGTCGATGCCGCATTTTCTGGCGCGTCCGCACGTGCTGGTGATGCCGCTCATGCTGGCCTGGGCGCACGGATTGATGATGGCGAGCGAGCGGCGTCAGCCGCCCTCGCTCTGGCTGCTGCCGCTGATTGCGCTCTGGGCCAATCTGCATGGCGGCTTCGTGTTCGGTCTGGTGCTGGCGGGCGCGTTCGCGATCGACGCGCTATGGAACGCGGAGCCGTCGCAGCGCAGGCCGCTGGCGCTGCGCTGGGCCGCGTTCGGGTTGGCCGCGCTGGCGGCCTGCTGCGTCACGCCCTACGGCTGGGGATCGATCCTCGCTTCACGCAGGATTCTCGATCTTGGCGAACTGCTGCGGCTGCTCAGCGAATGGGCGCCGGCGGATTTCAGCAAGCCCAGTTCGTTCGAGTTGACGATCCTCGCTCTGATCGCGGGCGCGCTTTATCGCGGCATCAAGCTGTCGCCGCCGCGGATCGCGCTGGTGCTCGGCCTGCTGCACATGGCGCTCTCGCATGGCCGGAATCTGGAGATATTCGCGCTGCTGCTGCCGATCGTCGTGCTGACGCCGGTGTCGCAACAATTGGGGCTGCAGCCGGTCCGATCGGGCAGGGTGACGTTTGTTTCGGCGGCGGTGCTGGCCGCGGCGCTCGCCATCTCGACCTGGACCGTCGTGGCGCAGCGGACGTATTCGCCGCCGCACAACCAGTCGCCCGCCGCCGCGGTCGAAGCCGTCAAGGCGCACATCTCCGGCGCGTTCTCAACGACCGCGCCTTCGGCGGCTACCTGATCTGGCGGCAGATGCCCGTCTTCATCGACGGGCGGGCCGAGTTGTACGGCGAAAAGTTCACGATGGCCTATTACAACGCGCTGGAGCGCAATGACGTCAGCCAATTCCTCGGTCTGCTCGAGGAATACGACATCGACGGCTTGCTGCTGCGGCCGGGCACGCCGACGGTGGGTCTGCTCGACCATCTGGGCGTCTGGCGGCGGGTCTATACCGACGATGTGGCCATCCTTTACGTGCGCGGCGGAGGCTGACCGATGAGGGCGATGCTGTCGGGTTGGTCCGCTCGTTCCGGCGTCGGGGATATCGCCGTGCTTTTCCAATCCTGCGCGGGCGGCCGGCATGAATACGGGCGTTGATGCGCGGCATCCAGTCGGAAAGTCCTCCATCGCGGGCCAGGTGCCGGCATGGCTCTGGGTCGGAATTGGCGTCTACACGCTGGTGCTGGTGCTGCTCGGCGCACCGGTGCTGCTGACGGATTCGGACACCTACTGGCAGATCGTCGTGGGCCAGTGGATCCTCGATCACCACGCGGTGCCGCGCGTCGACATCTACTCCTTCACCAAGGCGGGTGAGCCGTGGATGTCGTCGTCCTGGCTGGCGCAGGTGCTGTATGCGACGAGCTACAATCTGGCGGGCTGGACCGGGCCGGTGGTTCTCGCAGCGAGCGGCATCGCCGCGACCTTCGCATTGCTCACGCACATTCTCGGCCGCCGCATTCCGGCCGTCTGGGCGGTCGGCGTCGCGATCGCGGCGTTGATGCTTTCGTACGGGCATTTTCTGGCGCGCCCGCATGTGCTGGTGCTGCCGGTCATGCTGGCATGGGCGTACGGGCTGATGTCGGCGAGCGAACGCGGCCAGGCGCCGTCGCCATGGCTGCTGCCGTTGATCGCGCTGTGGGCCAACCTGCACGGCGGATTCGTGTTCGGCCTGGTGCTGACAGGCGCGTTCGCGCTCGATGCGCTGTGGAATGTGGAGCGCGCCTTGCGAAAGCCGTTGGCGCTGCGCTGGGCGGCGTTCGGCGTCGCGGCGCTGGCGGCCTGCTGCGCCACGCCCTACGGGTGGGGATCGATCCTGGCCGCACGCAAGATCCTCGATCTCGGCGAACTCCTGCATCTGATCTATGAATGGATGCCGGCCGACTTCAGCAAATTCGGCCCGTTCGAACTGGCGATCCTCGCCGCTGATCGGCGGCGCGCTGTACAGCGGGGTCAAGCTGACGCCGCCGCGGATCGCGCTGGTGCTCGGCCTGCTGCACATGGCGCTGGCGCACATCAGGAACTTCGAGATATTTGCCCTGCTGCTGCCGATCGTCGTGCTGGCCCCGGTGGCGTCGCAGTTCGCGCTGCGGCCGGCCTGGACCGCCCGCGCCGAGCGCCCCGGCACCGGTGATGGCCGCGATCATGCTCGCTGCTCGGCGGCTGGACGTGGCTGCTCGCCGCCAACGCCGCCATGGCCGTGCCCGAAAGCCAGGCGCCGGCGGCGGCGGTCGAAGCGATGCGGGCGTATCACCCGAAGCGGGTTCTCAACGATCTCCCGTTCGGCGGCTATCTGATCTGGCGGCAGATCCCGGTATTCGTCGACGGACGCGCCGAACTCTACGGCGAAGCGTTCGACATCGCCTTTTACCGCGCCATGCAGCTCAAGGACGTCAACGAACTCCTCGACATGCTCAGCAAATGGGACATCGACGCGGTGCTGCTGACGCCGCATACGCCGGCGGTCGGCCTGCTCGATCGCACCGGCGGCTGGCGGCGCGTCTACGCCGACCAGAACGCCGTGCTGCACGTTCGTACCCCCAACTGATACGCTGCCGACTGATCCGGCCGGTCGCCGAGGTCCCGTTCCGATTGAGGGCGCGCCCGGATTCTGATACCCGGGCCGGATGAACCTGCCGACCGAAATCCTCGAGATGCTCGGCCAGACCCTGGCGAAGGTGGTGCCGGTCACGATCGCGCTGGCGCTCGTGTTCTCGGTGCTGGCGCATTTCTGGGCCTGCAATCCGGGCAGGCCGTGGTGGCGCAAGCGCGAACTCGTCACCGACGTCTGCTACTGGTTCCTGGTGCCGCTGTTTGCGCGCGTGTTCCGCATCGCGCTGTTGGTGCTCGGCGCCGCTCTGCTGTTTGGCCTTCGCGACGCCGACGAACTGATCGCCTTCTACGACAATGGCCATGGCCCGCTGTCGCGACTGCCATTGTGGCTGCAGGCGATCCTGTTCCTGGTCGCGGCCGATTTCATGATGTACTGGCTGCACCGCATGTTCCATGGCGGCGGGTTCTGGAAATACCACGCCATCCATCATTCGTCGGAGGACGTGGACTGGATCTCGGCGGCGCGCTTTCACCCCGTCAACCTGCTGCTGGGCACCATCGGGGTCGATGTCGTGCTGCTGCTCGCCGGCATTTCGCCGGGCGTGATGCTCTGGCTCGGGCCGTTCAACATCTTCCATTCGGCGTTCGTTCACGCCAACCTCAACTGGACGCTCGGCCCGTTCAGATATGTGCTGGCGACGCCGGTGTTTCATCGCTGGCACCACACCTCCCGCGAGGAGGGCGGCGACACCAATTTCGCCGGCACCTTTCCGCTCTGGGATATCCTGTTCGGGACGTTCCGGATGCCGGAAGGCACGCTGCCGGACCAATATGGCGTGGACGATCAGTCGTCGTTTCCCCGCGAAATCATCGGACAAATCGCCTATCCGTTCCGCAAATAGCTGCACGATTTATTAACCATGTTGGGTGCGGATTTCTTGCCTCATTTCGGGGCCTATTTTCCCTTTGTTCATGAATTGTCGTCAGATTCACCTTGTCGGGCGCCGGTGCCGCTGCGTATCGCCATTGCCGGCTTGTTGATGCCCCGGGGTAAAAGATGTCGTTCAAGTCCCAGCGTACTCGCGCACGCGCGCGTTTTGGATTTCGTTCCCTCGCCGCAGGCCTCCTGCTGTGGCCGGCCGTCTCGCTGGCCGCGCCCGATCCCGACCGTATCGCCGTCTATGTCGATCAGGCGAAGCTCGTGAAGCTTCCCGCCAAGGTCTCCACCATCGTGGTCGGCAACCCGCTGATTGCGGACGTGACCCTGCAGAGCGGCGGCATCATCGTCGTCACCGGCAAGGGCTACGGCGCGACCAATTTCATCGCCATGGACCGCGCCGGCGAGGTGCTGGTGGACCGCCAGATCCAGGTCGAAGGTCCGACCGATCAGCTCGTCACCGTCTATCGCGGCGTCGAACGCGAATCGTACAGCTGCATGCCGATCTGCCAGCGCAGGATTACGCTCGGCGACGGCGAGACCTACTTCAGATCGGCGATCGACCAGGCCGGAACGCTCAGCGGCCAAGCCAGCGGCGCCGGCGGCAAGTAGAACTGATCCCGTTCGGCTCCGATCAGGTCGGCGCCGAAATTCTCGTAGTCCTGCTCGAAAACATTCGGCCCTGTACGCACGGCGACAGCCGCCGGCCCTCCAGCCGTGACCTCGTCGGTGAACCGATCCCGGCTGAAGCAATCGATGGTTAACGCTTCCTTAGCGGCCCGGTCCGCTCTGCTTCGATGCGACGAAACCATTCCACAATCACTTTCAGGTAGTTCTGGCCGGCAGATATCGCTGCCGTCCGGGGATTTTTTGATGTCGTCACCTGCCGTTGCAACAGCCCCTGCCAGAAGCATTTTGGGCCGCTTCCGCCGCAACCGGCGAGGCTCGGCCGCCGTCGAGTTCGCGCTCGTCGCGCCGTTGTTCTTCTGCATGCTGTTTGCGATTCTCGAAACGGCGATCGTGTTTTTTGCCGGTCAGCTCCTGGAGAACGCGACGCTGGAAAGCGCGCGCCTGATCCTCACCCGTCAGGCTCAGAACACCTCCATGACCGAAGCGGACTTCAAGCAAAATCTGTGCGACCGCATCAAGGTGATGTTCAATTGCCAGGGCAATCTCGGCAATCTTACCGTTGACATCACGTCCTTTGCGCCGGGCGCATCGATCACGATCACCGACCCGATCGTCGCCGGCAGCTTGACCGGAACCTTCGCCTATACCCTGCCGCCATCGGGCTCTCCCAACACCATCGTGGTTCGCGCCTTCTACCAATGGCCGCTGTTCGTCACCCGGCTCGGCTACGACATCGGAAATCTCAACGGCAGCAAGCGGCTGCTCTCCGCGACCGCCGCCTTTCATGTAGAGCCGTGATGCGATGATGGTATCCCAGATGCAGAATATGTCGCTTCGCCTGCGCGGTCTGTGGACCGATCGCAGCGGTCTCGCCGCCGTCGAATTCGCCATGGTCTTTCCGATCATGGTGGCGTTGTACTTCGGCGTGGTCGAATGTTCGTCGGCGATATCGGTGGATCGCAAGGCCACCCAGGTGGCGCGAACGCTTTCCGATCTGACGTCGCAGAGCATGACCGTGGCCGATGCCGATCTCAAGAGCTTCGGTCAGGCGGCAAAGGCCATCATGACGCCTTATCCGGGCCTGCCGCTGGTATCCTACGTCACCCAGGTGTACATCGACGCCTCGTCGGGGGCCGCTCGCGTTCAGTGGAGCAAGGAGTTGGCGATCGACGGGGCGGGCAATGTCACGATCTCCGGAACGCCGCCTCATACGCCGGGTACGGTTGTGACGTTGCCGTCCACGATTGCCGTGGCCAAGGGGACATTCGTGGTCTGGAGCGAGGTCAGCTACAAGTATACGCCCGCGGTCGGTTATATGCTGTCGAAGACCGGCCTGACGTTCAGGGATGTCTCCTATACGCGCCCGCGCCTGGTTCTCTGCGTTACCTATCCGACGGCCGGCTTCTCGAACTGTGCGACACCGTTGTGACGGCAGGCGGTTTCGAACCAACTTCGTAACAGTTTCACCGTTCACCGCGCCTCTCGTCCGTGGATGAGGGCGCGCGGCATTGCCGGGGCGTAGCGGTTCGGCTTCGGCCGGGCCAGCCCGAGCCTCCGCCGCTGCGTTGACAGCGGCTCCGAACGCAGCATTGCGTTGGTGCAGGACGCGGCCGGCATTCTCCGTTTCCGAAACATGACAGGCGCCTCTGCCGACACCATCGCGGGCTTTAGAAGCTGGATGAGGTCGGTCAGGCTGGCTGTGACGGCGGACCGTCTGGTGCCCCGGACCCAGGCAGCCGGAGGGCTGCGAGCCAGGGTCCAGTTCTACTTTGCATGGGGTTGTTTTCGATATTTTGTGTCCGGGCGTCTGCGACGTCGCCCAAAGCGTATCTGCGCTGCACGGGATCGTCAGCGCCTCGCATGGATGGCGATCGATTGTTGATTCCAAACGATGCCACCCTGCGCCGCCGCTTCGGGGGCTACGTGCTCTCTGGAGAAGGCTGTGGCGGGCCAGGCGGATGAGCGGTCGAGCTACGGCCTTCAATGGCCTGCCGCGAACCTGGCGCTCAGCGCCGTGCAGGCATCAGCCGGCGAGGCTGTGTTGTAGGGGAGCAGCGAAGGGGGAAGGGCGCTGTTCGGTCTTGAAGACGAAGCGCAGGCGGCCGTTGGAGGGCCCGGCGACCGGGCCCTCCTGCCGGGATCAGTTCGTAATATGCGCGGTCTGCAGGGCGTGGTTGAACATCGCGTTCAGCGCCGCGGTGATATCGGTGGGTGAGTTCGCCGTGTAGAAGAAGCCAGGCGATGCGCATTTCTTCAGGCTGGCCGGAATGTACGGAATGTTGTTGTTGGCATAGGTGTCTTCGTTGCCGGCAAAGCTCGTCACCACGGGCGAGACCGGCTGATAGGGAATATAGAGCACGGAAACGATGATGCCGCGGTT
The DNA here is from genome assembly GCA_963783115.1 of uncultured Alphaproteobacteria bacterium. Classification (GTDB taxonomy): domain Bacteria; phylum Pseudomonadota; class Alphaproteobacteria; order Rhizobiales; family Xanthobacteraceae; genus Bradyrhizobium. The sequence continues at coordinate 283,862 of CAWAMK010000034.1, forward strand.
CTTGAGGGTTTCGCATTGGGGAACGGTCGCCAGGGTGTTCTGTTTATCAATCGTGGTGGCCTGGTTGCTGCCCGACCAGCCGCCATTGGGAACGCCTTTGGTCTGGTTGTCCTGCGCGCCGTCGGTGACGAGGAAGACATAAGGCTGCGGGGTGGTCGCCGTGCTGCCGTCGCCGACGGGGCCGCTGCCGCTCGAGATGAGGCCGTTGACCGAAGTCAGCGCGGTATCGATATGCGTGCCGCCGGAGCCGAGGTTTGAATCCATATTCGTATCGAGCAGCGTGGCAAGGTTCGCGGCGGCGTAGTTGATGGTGCCGGGCGCGGTGGGAGATCCGTTGATGGCGGTGGTCAGCGGAAAATAGGAGTAGAGTTTTTGAATGAACGGATAGAGCCCGATCCGGAACTGGTTGGTGACCTTCGCTGAGGTGTTCGCGGTCTCGAACAACTTCGGTCACGGCGTAGCCGACCGCGTCGAGGCGCAACTGAATGCAGTTGTCGGTGCCATCCGTCGGGCAGGACGCAACCGCCGTCAGGCTGTCCGACTGGCTCTTGGTGTTTCCTGTGATCAGCGAATTCGGCGTGCCCGGAGTAACCGTAGTTATTCAGGTCGGGGAGCATCGTTACCGGCAAGACCGGGAACTTGCTTCTGGGTTGGACGACGGTCGAGCTCTGATTGAGGAGATTGTTGAGCGCGGTCTGGTTGAGGCGCGAATAGATATAGCCCATGCAATAATTGTTCGTGTTGTACTGCTGGGTATACGCTAGCGGTGATCGCCGGATTGGCGTTCGGATTGGTTGGGGGCGTGACAGGGGGATCTTTGCACGCGCTGTTTTGCGGCGCGAAATGGCAGGCCAGGGTACAGCTGACGCCGGACGGGGTGCGGTATTGGACCCAGTTGTCCGGGTTGATCCGGCCCAACCGTTCCTGCTCGGCGGGCGTCGACGGCAGGCCCATCGACCCCGAGACGTCCAGCGTCAGGTAGAAATCGAGGTACGGCGGCAACGTGGCGGCCGAGCTCGAAAGGCCCGATACCGTCAGCTTGCTGAAATTGATCACCTTCAGGAAGGTTGTCGGCACATCGACCGAGAACGTGACGCTGGCGGCGAGCTTGATCCCGGTCTTCGTTACGGTGATGTTGACGTTCGGGTTTTGGTAGCCGGTGACCCCGTCCATGTTGGCATTGAAGACGTTCGTCGCGTCGGTAACGCCGGCGGCGACGACGCCGTTGCCGGTCATGACCGAAGCGGCAAGGAAGCCGGGCGACTTCTGCGAAAGCGCGGCAATGCTCGCGGCGTCTGCCGCGGATTGCAGTTTTGCCTTCATTCGGGTCGCCTGCGAGTAGTCCACCGCGCAACCGATCGCCGAGATCAAGGGGATCGCTGCGATCGCGAAAATGATGGCGACGTTGCCGCGCTTGTCGCGGCGGAAACGGGAAAGGTACTGCTGAAGACGAATTGGCACGAGCGCGCCCCCTGGCTATCCAAAAGCGCGCGATCGTAGCCACAGCCTTCCTAAGTGCGGCTTAATTCGATTGCCGAAAAACCGGCCAATCCCGGAGGCGCGCCGATTTCAGGCGCTGCGGGTTACGATTTCTTTACTACGTGGGGCATGGCGCAGCCCGCGGCTGTTCGTCGAAGCCGGTATCGCCTGGCCTCGAACGAACGAAAGGCCGCGCAATGGGCGCGGCCTTTCGGCTCAATCAGTGGCGATTGCCCGGGACGCTGTCGCCAGCGTCCCGGGGAATCGTTATCCGGCGGCGCGCAGATTGTCGGCCGAAGATTTGCCAGAGCGGCGATCTGCCACGATTTCGTAGGAGATCTTCTGGCCTTCACGAAGCGTTCCAAGACCGGCACGCTCGACAGCGCTGATGTGCACGAACACGTCATTGCCGCCGTCATCCGGCTGGATGAAGCCATAGCCCTTGGTTGCGTTAAACCACTTCACGGTTCCCATGCTCACTGGGGTAGTCCCTTCTCAGATATACAAGTCGTAGCCCACCCTTCGATGGGCTGGTGAGATCGAATTTTTGGAAGGGTCGTCAGCGTCTAAACCGGCTGTACCGGTGGATAGCTAATGTCGTCCGGCCGAAAATCGATGGACAATATTATTCGATTGCATCGTTCAAAACAATCCTGACGTGCACGATTTTTTGATTCGGCCGGCCAGCCGCCCGCATTCGCGCGCGACAGGGCCTGTCGGGCGCGCTCTTGGCGATGTCAGAGGTACGCTTACCGGCGGCGGAACTGGCCGCCGCGCGGTGGTCCGCCCCGCGGGGCGCCGGTGTTCGGGCGCTCGTCCTTGTGACGGAAGATCAGGCGGCCCTTCTCCAGATCGTAGGGCGACATTTCGATCGTGACCCGATCTCCTGCCAGCGTCTTGATCCGGTTCTTCTTCATCTTGCCGGCGGTGTAGGCGACGATTTCGTGTCCGGCATCGAGCTGCACGCGATAGCGTGCGTCGGGGAGGATTTCGGTCACCAGTCCTTCGAACTGGATCAGCTCTTCTTTAGCCATGGTGGTCTCCAGGTCGATCGAGACTAGCGCTGCGGTCGGTGGGTACGGTTGGGTTGAGTATTCGGACGGCTCTCGCGATGCAAGAAGGCGACGCCCTGAATGCCCTCACTTTTCCCGCCTTGGCTCTTGCCGGCCTGCTGCGTCGGACGCGGCTGGTCTTGCCGGTTCGGCTGCGGCGCGGCCTTACTACCACCACCTCGGCGGGGACGGCGAGGGCCTTTTGAGCCCGGTGCCGCTTCATGTCCCCGGGACTCGTTTCCTCTGGAGTCCTGGGACCTGGCAGTGTGGGCGCGCGGTGCGGAGCGTCCGCCGCGATGCTGCTGCGCGGGGCGCTGCGAAGCGGCCGGCGCGGCGTCGCGGCTGCCGGGCGTGCGGCGGTCTTCCCGCGGCAACGTGATCCGGATCAATCGCTCGATGTCGCGCAGATAGCCCATCTCCTCGGCGCCCGCGACCAGCGAGATCGCAACGCCTTCGGCGCCGGCGCGCGCGGTGCGGCCGATGCGGTGGACATAGGATTCCGGAATGTTGGGCAGATCGAAATTCACCACATGGCTGATGCCGTCGACGTCGATGCCGCGGGCGGCAATGTCGGTGGCGACCAGGGTGCGGATCTCGCCGGTGCGGAACGCGGCGAGCACGCGCTCCCGGTGGTTCTGCGACTTGTTGCCGTGAATGGCGTTGGCTGAGATGCCGGCCTTCTCCAGCGTCTTCACCACCTTGTCGGCGCCGTGCTTGGTGCGGGTAAAGATCAGCGCGCGGTCAACCGGTTCCTGCTTCAGAAGCTGCGCCAGCACGCCCGACTTGGCCGAGAAATCGACCTGGATGATGCGCTGGGTGATGCGATCGACGGTCGAGGCCACCGGCGTCACCGCCACGCGGGCGGGGTCGCGCAGCATGGCTTCGGCGAGTTCGGCGATGTCCTTCGGCATGGTGGCCGAGAAGAACAGCGTCTGCCGCTTGATCGGCAGCTTGGCGACGACTTTGCGGATGTCGTTGATGAAGCCCATGTCGAGCATGCGGTCGGCTTCGTCGAGCACCAGGAACTCGACCTGGCCGAGCTTCAGCCCGTTGCTCTGGACGAGATCGAGCAGGCGGCCGGGGGTCGCTACCAGGACCTCGACGCCCTGCATCAGCGAGCGGACCTGGCGGCCCATCGGGACGCCGCCGATCGCCAGCGTCGAGGAGAGGCGGATGTGGCGGCCATAGGCGTTGAAGCTGTCGAGGATCTGGCCCGACAATTCGCGGGTCGGCGACAGCACCAGCACGCGGCAGGTCTTGGGCTGCGGCCGGATCCGGTTTTCCAGAATGCGGTGCAGGATCGGCAGCGCGAACGCCGCGGTCTTGCCGGTGCCGGTCTGGGCGATGCCGACGACGTCACGGCCGGTAATCGCGAGCGGGATGGTCTGGGCCTGGATCGGGGTGGGGGTGTGGTAATTTTCTTCCTTGAGAGCGCGCGAAATGGGCTCGGCAAGGCCGAAATCCTGAAAGGAGGTCAAAAGAGGGTTCTTTCCATCAAAAAGGCAGGCGCCCGACCGGGTTCGGCCAGGAGCGCGCGAGGGGGTGTCAGAGACACCCGCGTGTTTGGGGCGTCGGTTTTGCTAGCTGAAAGGGGCAAGCCAGAAACCGAAAACGGGATCAGAACACGCGGCTCGCAAGGACCTGATGATTCTCAAGGTCACGTCATTCATATGGCTGACCTGCGCGGCGCTTTCAAGGCGAATTCCGCGCATATTGCCCGCGCAGTTAAGGAATTGCTCAGCCGGACGACGGCCGCGACCGCCCGCCAGCAACCCAAACGATCAAAATTCGTGCAAGAAATTTAGCCAAATTACGGCGATATGCACAAAATTTAGATAGTTTGCCGCCGAAGCATACATTTCTGCGGTCTAAAAAATAAGCAGATTGGCTACGGTCATTTTCCGCACGCTTCGAATTCCAAAACGATTAGATGGGCTTATCCCGTTTTTTGCCAATGGCATGGTTCTTGCGATTCCCTTAACGCAGGCGGCCGTTGGGGCCGTTCGCAGCGTCTAACGCCTGCGTCAGGGAGATGACACCTCATGCTTACTCAATTGACTCACGATATAGCGACGATGAGCCGCCGTCGCTGGCTGGCCGCCACCGCCGGCCTGGTTTTGGGCCTCTCTTCATTTTCAAGCGCCAAGGCGCAGGAGACCATCAAGGTCGGCGTCCTGCATTCGCTCTCCGGCACCATGGCCATCAGCGAAACCACGCTGAAGGACACCGTTCTCTTCCTGATCGACGAGCAGAACAAGAAGGGCGGCGTGATGGGCAAGAAGCTCGAAGCCGTCGTCGTCGACCCCGCTTCGAACTGGCCGCTGTTCGCCGAAAAGGCGCGCGAGCTGATCACCAAGGACAAGGTCTCGGTCGTGTTCGGCTGCTGGACCTCGGTGTCGCGCAAGTCCGTGCTCCCGGTGTTCAAGGAGCTGAATTCGATCCTGTTCTACCCCGTGCAGTACGAGGGTGAGGAGTCCGAGCGCAACGTGTTCTACACCGGCGCCGCGCCGAACCAGCAGGCGATCCCCGCGGTCGACTATCTGATGAAGGACGAGAAGGTGAAGCGCTGGGTGCTGGCCGGCACCGACTACGTCTATCCGCGCACCACCAACAAGATCCTCGAAGCCTACTTGAAGTCGAAGGGCGTCAAGCAGGAAGACATCATGATCAACTACACGCCGTTCGGTCATAGCGACTGGCAGACGATCGTGGCCGACATCAAGAAGTTCGGCTCGGCCGGCAAGAAGACCGCCGTGGTCTCCACCATCAACGGCGACGCCAACGTTCCCTTCTACAAGGAACTCGGCAACCAGGGCATCAAGGCGACCGACATTCCGGTTGTCGCGTTCTCGGTCGGTGAAGAAGAACTCGCCGGCATCGACACCAAGCCGCTGCTCGGCCATCTCGCCGCCTGGAACTACTTCCAGTCGATCAAGGATCCGGGCAACGAGAAGTTCATCAAGGCCTGGCAGGCCTACACCAAGAATCCGAAGCGCGTGACCAACGATCCGATGGAAGCACACGTCATCGGCTTCGACATGTGGGTCAAGGCGGTCGAGAAGGTGAAGTCGACCGACGCCGACAAGGTGATCGACGCGCTGCCCGGCATCGAAGCCAAGAACCTGACCGGCGGCACCTCCAAGATGCTTCCGAACCATCACATCACCAAGCCGGTGTTCATTGGCGAAATCAAAGCCAACGGCCAGTTCGACGTGGTGTGGAAGACCCCGGGCCTCGTGGCCGGCGACGCATGGTCGAAGGAGCTCGACGGCTCCAAGGACCTGATCGGCGACTGGGTCGGCAAGAAGTGCGGCAACTACAACACCAAGACCAACAAGTGCGGCGGTCAGGGCTCCTGATCCCGATCTGATCCGACAGGATCATGATCTCCTGACGTAACAAGAAACTTCCAAGAGAACTACCAAGAGTACTCCAAGCAAGAACGGAGAAGGCGGCGCTGCCGCCGCCTTCTCCCCACACTCCTGCCGGGGTCGTATTGTGCCTGCCAATTTTCTCGACCGTTTTCGCGCGGCCTTGCTCGCAATCCTTCTGACCGCAGCCTTCGCCGTGCCGGCGCTGGCGGGTCCGTTCGAGGATGCGGTCGCCAAATTCGCCAATGACGATTTTTCCGACACCGACGAAGCGGTCGGCGTGGTCGCCACGTCGGGCAATCCGCTCGCCTTTCCCATCATCAGCGCGCTGCAGGAAGGCCGGCTGTCGGCCGATCCGGAATCCAAGAAAGTTTTCGTCACCGGCAGCCGACGGCAAGATCATCGATGCCGCCACCGGCGCCGCCGTCGACAAGCTGCCGGATGGCGCGGCTGCCGTCCGCCTCAACAACCGCCTGCGCCGCACCGTGGAAGCCGCGCTCGGCGGCCTGACGCTGGCGTCGCCCGATCCCGCCAAGCGGATCGCTGCCGCGCAGTCGGTGTTCAAGAGCCACGAGGAGAGCGCGCTTCCCGTCATCGACGGCGCGCTCGCCAAGGAAACCAACAAGGCCGCCAAGGCGGCCTTCACCGAGGCCCGCGCGGCCATCCTGCTCTACAAGCCTGACGCGACCGAGCAGGAAAAGCTCGAAGCCGTTGCCGTCGTCAAGGCAAAGGGCGACCAGGAGGCGATGGCGCTGCTGACCGGCCTGCCCAGCGACGTGCCGCCCAACGTCGCGCGCGCCGCGACCAGCGCGATCGCCTCGATCCAGAGCAATCTTGCGATGTGGTCGATGGTGCAGAACGCCTGGTACGGCCTGTCGCTCGGCTCGGTGCTGCTGCTGGCCGCGATCGGGCTCGCCATCACCTTCGGCGTCATGGGCGTCATCAACATGGCCCATGGCGAGATGGTGATGATCGGCGCCTACGTCACCTTCGTGGTGCAGGAGGTCATCCGCACCCGCTATCCCGGCCTGTTCGACTATTCGCTGCTGATCGCGGTGCCGCTGGCTTTCATCGTCGCCGGCGCGCTCGGCGTCCTGATCGAACGCGGCATCATCCGCTTTCTCTATGGCCGCCCGCTGGAAACGCTGCTGGCGACCTGGGGCCTCTCGCTGGTGCTGCAGCAGGCGGTGCGCACCATGTTCGGCCCGACCAACCGCGAGGTCGGCAATCCCTCCTGGATGAGCGGCGCGTTCGAACTCGGGCAGATCACCATCACCTATAACCGGCTCTGGATCCTCTGCTTCACGCTGGCCGTGTTCGCCATCCTGCTCGCCATGCTGCGCTACACCGCGCTCGGGCTCGAGATGCGCGCGGTCACGCAAAACCGCCGCATGGCGGCCTCGATGGGCATCGCCACCTCGCGCGTCGATGCGCTGACCTTCGGCCTCGGCTCGGGCATTGCCGGGATCGCCGGCGTGGCGCTGTCGCAGATCGACAATGTCAGCCCCAACCTCGGCCAGAGCTACATCATCGACAGCTTCATGGTCGTCGTGTTCGGCGGCGTCGGCAATCTCTGGGGCACGCTGGTCGGCGCCTTCACGCTCGGCATCGCCAACAAGTTCCTGGAGCCGGTGGCCGGCGCCGTGCTCGGCAAGATCGCCATTCTGGTGCTGATCATCCTGTTCATCCAGAAACGGCCGCGCGGCCTGTTCGCGCTCAAGGGCCGGGCGGTGGAAGCATGACGCCGCATTTTCTGACGCGTTCGCTGGATCGCAGCGCTTCCATCTTCATCCTGGTGGTCGCCGGCCTCGGCGTGCTGATCCCGCTGTCCAACCTGCTGCTGCCGGCCGGCTCGATGTTTCAGGTGCCGACCTATCTGGTGGCGCTGTTCGGCAAATACGCCTGCTACGCCATTCTCGCGCTCTCGATCGACCTGATCTGGGGCTATTGCGGCATTCTCTCGCTCGGCCACGGCGCGTTCTTCGCGCTCGGCGGCTACGCCATGGGCATGTACCTGATGCGCCAGATCGGCAGCCGCGGCGTCTACGGCAATCCGATCCTGCCCGACTTCATGGTGTTCCTGAACTATCCGAGCCTGCCCTGGTACTGGTACGGCTTCGATATGTTCTGGTTCGCGGCGCTGATGGTTCTCGTGGTGCCGGGATTGCTGGCATTCTGCTTCGGCTGGCTGGCGTTTCGTTCGCGCGTCACCGGCGTCTATCTCTCGATCATCACGCAGGCGATGACCTACGCGCTGCTGCTGGCGTTCTTCCGCAACGATTTCGGCTTTGGCGGCAACAACGGCCTGACCGACTTCAAGGACATTCTGGGCTTCAACGTGCAGGCCGACGGCACCCGCGCCGCGCTGTTCCTGCTGAGCTGTCTGGCGCTCATCGTCGCCTTCCTGATCTGCCGCGCGGTGGTGACCTCGAAACTCGGCAAGGTGCTGATCGCGATCCGCGACGCCGAATCCCGCACGCGATTCCTCGGCTACCGCGTCGAGTCCTACAAGCTGTTCGTGTTCACGCTGTCGGCCTGCATGGCCGGCGTCGCCGGCGCGCTCTATGTGCCGCAGGTCGGCATCATCAATCCCGGCGAATTCGCGCCCGGGCAATTCGATCGAGGCGGTGATCTGGGTCGCGGTCGGCGGCCGCGGCACGCTGGTCGGCGCGGCGCTCGGCGCCGTCGTCGTCAATTACGCCAAGACCGTCTTCACGTCGGGTCCGCTGGCGCCGTACTGGCTGTTCATGCTGGGCGCGCTGTTCATCCTGGTGACGCTGCTGCTGCCGAAGGGGATCATCGGCACCTTCAACGCATGGTGGGAGGGACGGAAGGCAAAACAACTATCGGCCATTGCCGAAAGCGCCGAGCGCGAAGACGGCGTCGGCGAACCGAGAGCCGGCGGAGTGAGCGCATGAGTGTCATGGAGGGAAGGACCACTTCCGCGCTGCTCTATCTCGACGGCGTGCACGTCTCGTTCGACGGCTTTCACGCCATCAACAATCTGTCGCTGACGCTCGAGCCCGGCGAGATGCGCGCCATCATCGGCCCGAACGGCGCCGGCAAGACCACGATGATGGACATCATCACCGGCAAGACCAAGCCGGACGAGGGCACGGTGCTGTTCGACGGCATGACCGACCTGACGCGGCTGGACGAGACCCGCATCGCCGAACTCGGCATCGGCCGCAAGTTCCAGAAGCCGACGGTGTTCGAGAGCCAGACCATCGAGGACAATCTGCTGCTGGCGCTCAACGTCGATCACAGCGTCAAGGGCACGCTGTTCTGGCGCGGCAGCCGGGACGAAGCCGAGCGGATCGACCGCGTGCTGGAAACCATCCGCCTGACCGATGCGCGCAACCGATTGGCCGGAAGCCTGTCGCACGGCCAGAAGCAGTGGCTCGAGATCGGCATGCTGCTGGCGCAGGATCCGAAGCTGCTGCTGGTCGACGAGCCGGTCGCCGGGATGACCGACGTCGAGACGCATCAGACCGCGGAGCTGCTCAAGGAAATCAACAAGGAAAAGACGGTCATGGTCGTCGAGCACGACATGACCTTCGTGCGCGAACTCGGCGTCAAGGTGACCTGCCTGCACGAAGGCACGGTGCTGGCGGAGGGGACCATCGATCAGGTCTCGTCGAACGAGCGGGTGATCGAAGTGTATCTGGGGCGCTGAACCATGCTGAAGGTCGACAACATCAGCCTCTACTACGGCGCGGCGCAGGCGCTGCGCGGCGTCTCGCTGTCGGCGGAGCCGGGCAAGGTGACCTGCGTGCTCGGCCGCAACGGCGTCGGCAAGACCTCGCTGCTGCGCGCGATGGTCGGGCAATACCCGATATCGGGCGGTTCGATCGCCCTTGAAGGTCACGACATCACCGGCCTCAAACCCTACGAGCGCGCGCGGGCCGGCATCGGCTTCGTGCCGCAGGGCCGCGAGATCTTTCCGCTGCTGACGGTGGAGGAAAATCTCAAGACCGGCTTCGGGCCGCTCAAGCGCGAGGACCGCAACATCCCCGACGACGTGTTCTCGCTGTTTCCGGTGCTGAACACGATGCTGGGCCGGCGCGGCGGCGACCTCTCCGGCGGGCAGCAGCAGCAACTGGCGATCGGCCGCGCGCTGGTGATGCGGCCGAAACTGTTGCTGCTCGACGAGCCGACCGAAGGCATCCAGCCCTCGATCATCAAGGACATCGGCCGCGCCATCACCTATCTGCGCAGCCTCGGCAACATGGCGATCGTGCTGGTCGAACAATATCTCGACTTTGCCTGCGAGCTCGGCGACAATTTTGCGGTCATGGACCGCGGCGCGGTGAAATATGCCTGCGACCGCGCCAGCCTCGATCCCGCCGAGATCAGCCGCCAGATGGCGCTGTAAGGCCGTATCGGGCGTTGCATTTGGGGGACGGATGCGGACCGACAGCACGCGCGCGAGTTCAGCGACGTTCGCGGCCAACCGCGCCCAGGGCGCGGTGCGGTTCGGCGTGCATCTGCAGGATGGCGTCACCCGCCGCGGCGATCTGCATGAATCCGGCTCGCTGCGCGTGCGCTTTCCTTCGCCCGAGCAGGAGGGGCTGTCGGGCGTGTTCGTCAACACGGCCGGCGGCATCGCCGGCGGCGATCGTTTCGATATCGATATCACGGCAGGCGAGGGCGCGCGGCTGACCTTGACGACGGCGGCGGCGGAAAAGGTCTATCGCGCGCCCGGACCTGCCGCGCAACTCGACATCGCGCTGAAGGCAGCAGCCGGCGCGCATCTCGCCTGGCTGCCGCAGGAGACCATCCTGTTCGACCGCGCGCGGATCGTCAGGCGCATCGATATCGATCTGGCCGAAGACGCCTCGCTTCTGCTCTGCGAAATCGTGGTGTTCGGCCGCGCCGCGATGGGCGAGAAGATGCTGCATGGCGAGTTCGTCGACCGCTGGCGCCTGCGCCGCGGCGGCAGGCTGGTGTTTGCGGAAACCGTCCGGCTCGACGGCGACATCGGCGAAAAACTGGCGCGGCCGGCCATTGCCAACGGCGGCGTCGCCATCGGCACCGCGCTGATCGTGCCGGGCGACGAGGCGCTGGTGGAGCGGATCCGCGAGGCATCGGAATCGTTCGGCGGCGAGGTCGGCATCTCCTCGCTGGAATGGATTTGCAATGGCGCGCTTCTGTGCCCAAGATGCGGCGCGGCTCCGCGCCGATATGATGGCCGTGCTCGGCCGCGCCAGCGGCGTGGCGCTGCCCCGGCTGTGGCTCAACTAGGTCAAATCACCAGAGTGCTCGCATGAATCTGTCTCCCCGCGAAAAGGACAAGCTCTTGATCTCGATGGCGGCCATGGTGGCGCGCCGCAGGCTGGAGCGCGGCGTCAAGCTCAACCATCCCGAGGCGATCGCCATCATCTCCGACTTCATCGTCGAGGGCGCGCGCGACGGCCGCACGGTGGCCGAACTGATGCAATCCGGCGCGCAGGTCATCACCCGCGCGCAATGCATGGACGGCATCCCGGAGATGATCCACGACATCCAGGTCGAGGCGACGTTTCCGGACGGCACAAAACTCGTCACCGTGCATGAGCCGATCCGGTGACGCGCGCGGACTTATCAACGTCGTCATGCCCGGGCTCGTCCCGGGCATCCACGTCCTTCGAGCCCGGTGCCAAGACGTGGATGGCCGGGACGAGCCCGGCCATGACGCCGTGGTGTATTGCGAGGTAAGAGCGATGATCCCCGGCGAACTCTTCATCAAGGACGGCGAGATCGAACTCAATGCCGGCCGCAAGACGGTGACGCTCACCGTCGCCAACACCGGCGACCGCCCGATCCAGGTCGGCTCGCACTACCATTTCTTCGAAACCAATCCCGCGCTGAAATTCGATCGCAAGAAAGCGCGCGGCATGCGGCTCGACATCGCCGCCGGCACCGCGGTGCGCTTCGAGCCCGGCCAGACCCGCGACGTGCAACTCGTCGCGCTCGCCGGCAAGCGCGTCATCTACGGCTTTCGCGGCGACGTGCAGGGGAAACTATGAGCGTAAAAATCAAACGTTCCGTCTATGCCGACATGTTCGGGCCCACCACCGGCGACAAGGTGCGGCTGGCCGATACCGATCTCATCATCGAGGTGGAAAAGGATTTCACCATCTACGGCGAGGAGGTGAAGTTCGGCGGCGGCAAGGTGATCCGCGACGGCATGGGGCAGTCGCAGGTCACCAACAAGCAGGGCGCGGCCGACACCGTCATCACCAACGCGCTGATCGTCGATCACTGGGGCATCGTCAAAGCCGACGTCGCGATCAAGGAAGGCATGATCTCCGCGATCGGCAAGGCCGGCAATCCCGACATCCAGCCCGGCGTCACCATCGTGATCGGCCCCGGCACCGACATCATCGCGGGCGAAGGCAAGATCCTCACCGCCGGCGGTTTCGACAGCCACATCCATTTCATCTGCCCGCAGCAGATCGAGCACGCGCTGATGTCTGGCGTCACCTCGATGCTGGGCGGCGGCACCGGGCCGTCGCACGGCACGTTTGCGACCACCTGCACGCCCGGGCCCTGGCACATGGGACGGATGATCCAGTCGTTCGATGCGTTTCCGGTCAATCTCGGCATTTCCGGCAAGGGCAACGCCTCGCGCCCGGCCGCGCTGGTCGAGATGATCAAGGGCGGCGCCTGCGCGCTGAAACTGCACGAGGACTGGGGCACCACGCCGGCCGCGATCGACAATTGCCTCTCGGTGGCCGACGATTACGACATCCAGGTGATGCTGCATTCGGATACGCTCAACGAATCCGGCTTCGTCGAGGACACGGTGAAGGCGTTCAAGGGCCGCACCATCCACGCCTTCCACACCGAGGGCGCCGGCGGCGGCCATGCGCCTGACATCATCAAGATCGCCGGCCTGAAGAACGTGCTGCCGTCCTCGACCAACCCGACGCGGCCGTTCACGCGCAACACCATCGACGAGCATCTGGACATGCTGATGGTGTGCCACCATCTCGATCCCTCGATCGCGGAAGATCTCGCGTTTGCCGAAAGCCGCATCCGCAAGGAGACCATCGCGGCGGAAGACATTTTGCACGATCTCGGCGCGCTCTCGATGATGTCGTCGGACTCGCAGGCGATGGGCCGGCTCGGCGAAGTCATCATCCGCACCTGGCAGACCGCCGACAAGATGAAGAAGCAGCGCGGCGCGCTGCCGGAGGACAAGGGCAACGACAACGACAATTTCCGCGTCAAGCGCTACATCGCCAAATACACCATCAACCCTTCGATCGCGCACGGCGTCTCGAAACTGATCGGCTCGGTGGAGAAGGGCAAGCTCGCCGATCTCGTGCTGTGGTCGCCGGCCTTCTTCGGCGTCAAGCCGGACTGCATCATCAAGGGCGGCTCGATCGTGGCGGCGCCGATGGGCGATCCGAACGCCTCGATCCCGACGCCGCAGCCCGTGCATTACCAGCCGATGTTCGCGGCTTACGGAAAATCGCTGACGGCGTCGTCGGTGGTGTTCACCTCGAAGGCGGCCATCACGGGCGGCCTGGCGCGCAAGCTCGGCATCGAAAAGAAGCTCTATCCCGTGAAAAACACCCGCGGCGGCATCTCCAAGAAGAGCATGATCCATAACGGCGCCACCCCGAAAATCGAGGTCGATTCCGAGACCTATGAGGTGCGTGCAGACGGCGAGCTTTTGACATGCGCGCCGGCCGAGGTGCTGCCCATGGCGCAGCGGTATTTCATGTATCGCGTAGATGGTTGCGTGATCGCGTCTTTCCCGGGCGATCAAAGCCAGAACAAAAGTCCGGGAGGATCGAAGTGATTTACGTCGTTGCCACGCTGACCATCAAGCCCGAAACGCGCGCCGATTTCATCGCCGCCGCCACCGCCTGCATCAAGGAAACCCGGAAGGAGCCGGGCAACATCGCCTATGACCTGCATGAAAGCGTCACCGATCCCGCCAAGATGGTGTTCGTCGAGCAGTGGGAAAATGCCGAGGCGCTGGTGCCGCATCGTGGCATGGAGCACATGAAGACCTTCGGCCGCGTCGCCGTGAAATGCATGAGCGCGCCGCCGAAGATCGAAGTGATCACGCCCGAAAAGGTCGACGTCCGCTAATCAAGAAAAGCCGAGGGAGAACAACTCATGATCTACGTTATCGCCACCACGCCGATGAAGCCGGAAAACAAGGACGACTTCATCAAGGGACACAAGGCCTGTACCGCCGAAACGCTCAAGGAGAAGGGCTGCCTCTCCTATGATGGCCATGTCAGCGTCAACAATCCCAATCTGTATGTGGTGGTGGAGCGCTGGGAAACCCGCGACGACCTCAATGCGCATGGCCGGCGCCGCACATGAAGGTGTGGCGGGAATATTCCTCGCAGATGAAGACGGCGCCGACGGTGATCGAAATCATCAGCGACGGCAAGGTGGAGAAGCTCTGACGTGACCTTGAGCAGACTGACATGATCCGCGCGACAACAGTCCTGGGCCAGCATCGCTGGACGCAATCCGCGGCCGATACCGTCGTGCTCGATTTCGACGACCGGCACCGGCGGCGGATGGCGATGACGGGGACGCGCGGGCTGGAATTCCTGCTCGATCTGGAAAACGCCGTCGCGCTGCGCGGCGGCGATGCGCTGGTGCTGGAAGACGGTCGGCTGATCGAGGTGGTGGCCGCCGCGGAGCCGCTGCTCGAAATCCGCGGCGCCGATCCGCTGCATCTGGTCCGGGTCGCCTGGCATCTCGGCAATCGCCATCTGCCGACCCAGATCATGCCGAAAGGCCTGCGCATCCGCCGCGATCACGTCATCGAGGCGATGGTGAAGGGGCTGGGCGCGCGCATCATCGAGATCGAGGCGCCGTTCGATCCCGAAGGCGGCGCCTATGCGAGCAGTCACGCCCATGCGCCGGAAGCCCACGCGCATGCACATGCACATTCCTCGCATGCCCATGCCGAAGCCCATGCCCATTCCTCGCATGATCACGATCATGGTCATCACGACCACCACGGTGGTCACGATCACGACCATGGTGAGCACCATCACCACGACGAACATTGCGACCACGATCACTTCCCATGCTCATGACCACAAGTGAGCGCGCGCTGCCCGGCGCGGGCAGCGGAATGAACGCGGATGAGGCGGCGTCGCTCTATCGCCTGATGACCTGGCTGTCGCCGTCGTTTCCGGTCGGCGCGTTCTCCTATTCCAGCGGCATCGAGTGGGCGGTGGAAGCGGGCGACATCTCGGATGCCGCGTCGCTGCGCGGCTGGCTGGCCGCGATGCTCGGCGACGGCTCGGGCTTTTGCGACGCGGTGTTTCTGGCGCAGGCGCACCGCGCCGCATCGGCGGGGACGACGTGGCGCTGCGTGAGATCGCCGAACTCGCCGCCGCCTTCGTGCCCTCGCGCGAGCGCCAGCTCGAGACCACGACGCAGGGCCGCGCCTTCATCGAGATCGCGCGCTCGGCCTGGACGTGCGACGGGCTCGATGAACTGGTCGCCGCTTGCGATGGCGCGATCGTCTATCCCATCAGCCGTCGGGATCGTCAGCGCGGCGCACGCCGTCCCTCTGGCGCCGGCGATGCACGCCTTCCTGCATGCCGTGGTGTCGAACTGGATTTCCGCCGGCGCGCGGCTGGTGCCGCTCGGGCAGACCGACAGCCAGCGCATTCTGGCGAGCCTCGAAGCCGATGTCGCCGCCACCGCGAAGCGCGCGCTTGCAGCCTCGCTCGACGATCTCGGCAGCGCCACCTTCCGCGCCGATCTCGCCAGCCTGCGCCACGAGACGCAATATACGAGGCTGTTCCGGTCATGAGGCACGACGGCTCTTCCCGTCGTCCCTGCGAACGCAGGGACCCATAGCCAGCGGCTCGTTGTTACGGCAGAAGGCGATCGGCCATTTGCCTTATCGATAGATCACGCGGGGTTATGGGTCCCGTGCGCTTCGCCGGGACGACGATAGATGGGGGAATGTTCGACATGTCTAAATCCCACGGCCCGCTCCGCATCGGCATCGGCGGCCCCGTCGGCTCCGGCAAGACCGCGCTGATGGACCTGCTCTGCAAGTCGATGCGCGAGCGCTACGACATCGCCGCGATCACCAACGACATCTACACCAAATGGGATGCGGAGTTCCTGGTGCGCTCGGGCTCGCTGACGCCGGACCGCATCGCCGGCGTCGAGACCGGCGGCTGCCCGCACACGGCGATCCGCGAGGACGCCTCGATGAACCTCGCCGCGGTCGCCGACATGCGCGCGAAGTTTCCCGATCTCGATCTGGTGCTGATCGAATCCGGCGGCGACAATCTCGCCGCGACGTTTTCGCCCGAACTCGCCGATCTCACGATCTACGTGATCGACGTCGCCGCCGGCGACAAGATCCCGTCCAAGGGCGGGCCCGGCATCACGCGTTCTGACCTGCTGGTGATCAACAAGATCGACCTCGCGCCGCATGTCGGGGCGTCGCTGGAAAAGATGGAGACCGACGCGAAAAGGATGCGCGGCGAGCGGCCGTTCGTGATGACCAACCTGAAAAAGAGCGAGGGGCTCGATCGCATCATCGGCTTCATCGAGACCAAGGGCGGCCTGCGCCCGCCGGCGAAGGCCAAAGCCGGATAGATCAGCAAGATAACGGTCGAGATAAACGGCGAAGCGAGGCGCGCGGACTCAGGCCAGTGGCCGAATGCGCCGCGCGTTAACATTAATATCCGGTCCGCCGCCGCGCTCCGCAAATTTTTCCGTCGCGCTGGAACCAAATCGGCATTGTCAGATTATCAATCTCTGGCCCCGCCAAATCAGCGTTAACGGTGGCCGTATTGTTTACCTCGCTGCCAACCTGTCAGTTGCGTGCTGATGAACGCTCCGTCATATTCGCCGCGGTTGGCCTTCGCGCTATCGCCATGTGCCTCTGCCCCGGCAGGCCACGAGATGCTTCCGATACGTCTTCGCCAACATTTCATTTTCGAGTAAGCGAGTGGTTCGGCTGGGCTTCATTATCGGCTTTATCGCGCTGATCGGAGTTTTGCTCTCCGGTCTCGCGGCCTATCGCGTCCACGAACAGGAGCTGGCGATCGACGGTATCGCGCTGTCGCGCGCCATCGACGTGCACGCCAGCCTGGTGCAGGACCGCCTGACCGAGCGCGAATTGCTCGCACGCGTTGCGTCCGGATTGTTTCGCGCACCATCGGTGGTGAAAGCCAACATGCTGCAGCCGCTGCGCTCGGCGATTTATGCCTTCAAGACCGATTTCGTGACCGCGTTCTGGATCGCGCGGCTTCAGCCGGCCGACCTGGCGGCGGCGCAGGCGGAGCTGAAGAGCGCCGGCTTCACCAACCCGACGATCCGCGATTTCGACGACCAGCCGCTCGACATCAAGGCGATCGACAAGCCGCTCGACGTCCTGATGGACCTCGAACCGCGCAGTGCGGATACGCTGAGCTATCCGGGCCGCGCCTATGACCGTCACTCGGTGATCGGGCCGATGCTGGCGCAGGCGGCGGCCAGCGGCAAGCCGGTGGCGTCGAACCCGATACCGCTGTTGCGGAAGGACGGGCCGATCGGCCTCGTGCTCGCGTCGCCGGTTCTGAAGGAAGGTACCTCCGAGCCCGCCGGCTTCATCACCTTTTCCTACGAATTGTCGCCGCTGATGCTGACCAACGACGACCGCGCGCTGTTTTCGGTGGTGCTGAAGGACCCCGATGACGCCAGCGACGAATACGTCGCCAGCGACCAGGGCGCGATCTCGTCTGCGGGCGGTCAAGGCGGGCGATCCGCCGCCGTCGGTGGTGCGGACGGTGACGTTCGGCGGGCGCGACTGGTCGCTCGGCTATTACGGCAAGAACAATGCCGTGCAGCGCGCGCAGCAGACGGCGATCATCGTGGCGGCGATCGGCATCGCGCTCACCGGCATCGTCTGCGGGCTGTTCGGCTACGTCGCCTATAACAATTTGCGGCTCAGCCGCGAGATCCAGGTGCGGATCGGTTTCGAGCGGCGGCTGACCGCCGTCATCGACGAGCTCAACCACCGGGTCAAGAACATCCTCGCCGTGATCCAGTCGATCGTGACGCGCACCCTGCGGCACGGCGCCGACATGGACGTCGCGCGTGACCTCCTGATCGGCCGCATTCATGCGATGTCGAACGTGGTGACGCTGCTCTCGGAGAGCCAGTGGCAGGGCGTCAAGCTCCGCGGCCTGTTCGAGTCGCGCGCGATCCCGCATGCCGACCGCATCGCGGTCAGCGGTCCCGACATCGCGGTCAGCGCGCGCGCCGCGCAGTCGCTGTCGCTGTTGTTCTTCGAACTGGCCTCGCATTCCGACGAGGGCCTGTCGCTGGTCGGCAAGCACCCGCACATAACAGCCAAATGGGAAGTCACCGGCGAGGAGCCGGACCAGACCTTCCATTTCCGCTGGGAGGAGTTCAACACCAGCGCGGCGACACGGCGCGAGGACTCGGATTTCGGCCTGATCCTGCTCGACCGCGTTGCGCCCGAAGCGCTCGGCGGCACCGCCAAGCGCTATTTCACCGACGTCAGTTACGTCTACGAACTCACCGCGCCGATGGTCACCGTCGTCGACATGACCGAGCGCGAACGGACGGAGCAGATTACCGCACCTGTGCGGCCGGTCAGGTAGTCCCCGCTGCTGCTCCTTCTCCGGTGTCGTCCCTGCGAACGCAGGGATCCATACGCCGCGGCGGGTGTGCAGGGCACGCTGGAAAAGGCTCTGCCTTGGCGAGCGCGCGCAAGTGCTGAAATAAAGCAGAGCGTCAACCATCGTAGCTCATCGATGGATCACGCGGTATGGGCCCCTGCGTTCGCAGGGGCGACTGCGTGTGTGGCGAGCTCGGGAACTCCACTCCACCGTCACGCATTATTGAGCATCGAAATCAACGATCGACGGAGTTCAATCATGGGACGTTATCTGCTGCTGTGGATGCTCGGCATTCCCCTGCCGATTCTCGTGCTGATCTACATGTTCGGCGGGCTGCACTGACGCCGCGCGCCGTCGTGTAGTCGCCGGTACCCATCTACGAAACTATCCAACAAAAAAGGCGGCCCGTTGAGGCCGCCTTTTCCGTGTCATTTCGATTGCATCATCCGCCGTTGCCGCCGATCACCGCACGCACGGTTTCGTCGGGTCCGAAATCCTCGGCGCCGTCGACATAGAGCAGCGCGGACAATTTCGAGCGCGCGCGGTTGACGCGGCTCTTGATGGTGCCGACCGCGCAGCCACAGATGGCGGCGGCGTCCTCGTAGGAGAAGCCGGAGGCACCGACCAGGATCAACGCTTCGCGCTGGTCCTGCGGCAGCTTTTCGAGCGCGTGACGAAATTCCTCGAATTCCAGATGCGCATTCTGCGCCGGCTGGGTCTTCAGGGTTTTCGCGTAATTGCCCTCGGCGTCCTCCACCTCGCGCCGCCGCTTCCGGTAGTCGGAGCGAAACAGGTTGCGCAGGATGGTGAACAGCCAGGCCGGCAGATTCGAGCCGGGCTGGAACGAGTTGATATTGGCGATGGCACGCAGCAGCGTTTCCTGCACGAGATCGTCCGCACGGTCGCCATTGCCGGAGAGCGAGATCGCGAACGCGCGCAGGCTGGGTACCGACGCCAAAATGTCGTCGCGGAGAGAGTCTGTGAGAGGCATTAGTCCCTCCCGTCGGTTTTTGTCGGGATCGTCGATCTGGGCCGCCGCCGATTCTGGCCCATCGAGCTTCCGGATTAGCTCCGCAAAGCGGTCCGGCACGCCCTGTCGGACCACGTCGTCGTACATGGCGCGGAGCTGATGCCCGATCCTGGATTGGATCTCGGCGTTAAGCCCGCCCTGCTTTTTTACTTCCTTCATGGTCTCATCCACGCTTCCCCGAGAGTTAATTCTCTGTACTTTCAAGAGGTTACCTCGAAATTGGGCCTAGGCCTTTCGCGTTATACGTGAAGGCTAATTCGAATATCCGCGGATGGTTCCGAAATCGGGGAACTTTTTTTGGAACTTTTTGGTTGCCCGTGAGTAATCGCGGTGACAGGGGGAACAGGGTCCCCCCGCCAAAATCTAAAATAGACCCCCGGCGCGGCGCTTTATGGTTACGTCCGCGCGGCTGAGACCCTAAGTAGCACGTATGGGCGAAATGCAGCCCAAGACAAAGGATGGAATGGGGATGTCCCGATCACAGCTCGTTGCTGAACATTTGCCGCTCTTGCGGCGCTATGCCCGTGCATTGACCGGAAACCAGGCCTCGGGCGATGCCTATGTCGGGGCCATGCTGGAAGCCCTGCTGCAGGACGCCTCGCTGCTTGACGAAAAGCACGGCCCGCGCGCCGGGCTGTTCAAGCTTTTCACCCAGATCTGGAATTCGGTCTCGCTCAACGACAATCCTGAAGTCACGACGCTGGCGCTGCCGCCGGAGCGCAGGCTTTCCAACATCACGCCGCTGCCGCGGCAGGCGTTCCTGCTGCTCTCGCTGGAAGGCTTCTCCGAGGAGGAGGTGTCCTTCATCCTCAACGTCGATATTCCCGAGACGCGCGCGCTGACCGACACCGCCGGCCGCGAGATGGCGGCGGAAATCGCCACCGACGTCCTGATCATCGAGGACGAGACGTTTATCGCGATGGATCTCGAGAGCCTCGTGAAGAATCTCGGCCATAACGTGATCGGCGTCGCCCGCACCCATGCCGATGCGGTGGCGCTGGCCAAGAACAAGAAGCCCGGCCTGATCCTCGCCGACATCCAGCTCGCCGACGGCTCGTCGGGACTGGATGCGGTCAATGAATTGCTGCGCGTGTTCGAGGTGCCGGTGGTGTTCATCACCGCATACCCCGAGCGCTTCCTGACCGGCGAACGCCCGGAGCCGGCGTTCCTGATCTCAAAACCGTTCCAGCCGGCGATGGTCTCGGCAGTTGCCAGCCAGGCGCTGTTCTTCCAGCGCAACTCGCGCAACCGCGCGCCGCGGGCCGCCACCGGCTAGTTGAAGTGCGGTAGCGTAGTGTAGAAATGATCCGGCGCGCTCCCATGGGGCGCGCCGGATTTTTGTTGGCGATGATGAGTGGAGCAGCGAAAGCGGCGAGGGCCTTCCTTCCCGCCCCTTGAGGGGGCGGGTCGGCTCGCATCGCGAGCGCGGCGGGGTGGGGTGACGGTCTCTCCACGTCCAACAGCGCCCGAGTCGAAGCTGTCACCCCACCCCGTCTTGCATTCGCTTCGCGAACGCAAGCCGACCCGCCCCCTCAAGGGGCGGGTGAAACGAAGCCCTTGCGAACAACGGAAGGAACGGTCGATGAGTGTCGGGCTGATTGGCCTGCTCGATGATGTCGCAGCGATCGCCAAGGTCGCCGCGGCGTCGCTCGACGATGTGGCGAGCCAGGCCGCCAAGGCGGGCGTCAAGGCCGCGGGCGTCGTCATCGACGATACGGCCGTGACGCCCGGCTACGTGATCGGATTCGAGCCGAAGCGCGAGCTTCCCATCGTCGGCAAGATCGCGGCGGGCTCGCTGCGCAACAAGCTCTTGATCCTGCTGCCCGCGGCCCTGCTGCTGAGCTATTTCCTGCCCTGGACGATCACGCCGATCCTGATGCTGGGCGGCGCCTATCTCTGCTACGAGGGGGTGGAAAAGGTCCTCGAGGCCGTGATGCCGCACAGCGCGAAGCAGCATGAGGCGCAGCTCGGCAGCGTGGCGTTGAACGCAAAATCGGTCGAAGACGAGAAGGTCGCCAGCGCGGTCAAGACCGACTTCATCCTCTCCGCCGAGATCATGGCGATCACGCTCGCAGCGCTTCCCGCGGGCAGCATCTGGAAGCAGGCGCTGGTGCTGGCGGTGGTGGCCGTCGGCATCACCGCCGCCGTGTACGGCGTGGTGGCGCTGATCGTGAAGGCCGACGATGTCGGCCTGGCGCTGGCACGGGGCGGCACGGCAAGTCGGCCGCGCGGTCGGCCGTGGCATCGTCCGCAGCATGCCGGTGCTGCTGAAGGTGCTCAGCGTGGTCGGCACGGCAGCCATGGTCTGGGTCGGCGGCGGCATCGTCCTGCATGGCCTGGAGGAGTTTGGCCCGCCGGCGATCCAGCACGCCGTTCACGCGGCGGAAGAGGCGGCGGCCCGAATCTTTCCGCCGGCAGCCGGGCTCCTTTCGTGGATCGCCGAAGCGGCGATCTCGGGCGTCGTCGGGCTCGTGGTAGGCGCCGCGACAATTCCCTTGTTGGCTATGCGCTGGCGCCCGCATGGGCGAGCGCGAAGGGTATTCGCAAGAGTTGAGAAGAGGTAGTTGAGAAAGACGGTATCTGCTGCCGTCGCGGTTCGGCCGCAGACACGTTCCTGTGTCCAGGCGCTGTGAACCAGATCACGTTTCGAATTCCTGTCCGGGAGTAGCGTTTGGATCGAAATTCATCGTCGGCCCTCGTTGGGCGCGGCGAGCGTACGGAGCTTCCACTTCGCGGCCAGGCACCTCCCCCTGGCTCGGGCCACCAGCTTCGAGTTCATAGCTGGTCGGACTTCCGGCGCGCTCAAGGCGCGCCGGATTTTTTTTGACGTGTGAGCCATGTGCGCGGCGGGATGGAGCAGCCGATTCCAGCCTGCTAAGAAACCGCCATGGATGCGGCGCGGCGCGACAAATGGATCGGCTTTCTCTGTCTCGGCGTCACCGCGTTCGGATGGGCGCTGAACTGGCCGCTGATGAAAATCCTGCTTCAGCAATGGCCGCCGCTGTTTTCCCGCGGACTTGCCGGCGTGGTGAGCGCGGTGATCCTGTTTTCGATCGCGAAGGCGCGGGGGCAGGCCCTTGACGTCCCGCGCGAGGCGGTGCCGCGCCTGCTGTTCGCATCCTTCACCAACGTCTTCGCCTGGATGGGATTTGGCACGGTCGCGATGAAGTTCGTGCCGGTCGGCGAAGGCGCGTTGATCGTCTACACCATGCCGATCTGGGCCATACTGCTGGCCTGGCCGTTGGCCGGCACGCGGCCGAGGTTTTCCGATATCGCAGCCATCCTGCTCGGCTTCGGAGGGCTCGCGATATTGCTTGGCGGCAACGGCCTTTCCGTCGATGGCGGGCGGATCGTCGGGATCGTGCTGCTGTTATCCGCCGCGATCCTGTTTGCGATCGGCAACATTCTGAACCGAACGCCATTGCCGATGCCGCCGCTGGTCGTGGTCGCCTGGCAGGTGGGGCTCGGCTGCCTCGCGATGCTGATCCTCGGCATCGCCTTCGAGCAGCCGAACTTTGGCGCGCTGACGGCCGGCGGGCTGGCCTGCCAGATCTACATGACGCTGGTGCCGATGGGCATCTGCTATCTCACCTGGTTCGAGACGCTGCGCCGCCTGCCGCCGTCGTCGGCCTCGACCGGCATGCTGCTGGTTCCGCTGATCGGCGTGATCTCGCGGCCCTGATCCTGGGCGAGCCGCTCGGTCTGCGTGAAGTGGTCGCGATGGTGCTGGTGCTCGGCGGCGTGACGCTGGCGTTGCAGAAGGCGTGATTGCCGGTTGAACTGCGCTCTTCGCCCGCATAGGCTTGCGGCAGAAACAATAAAAGATACCGGAAACGCCTTTATCTCATGCAGTCCGCCGAGCGGCCTTTCCCCTACCGCCGGGGCCTGATCATCGTCGCGACCATGGCTACCGCCTATGTCGCCAGTCATTTTTTCCGCGCCTCCAACGTCACCATCGGCCTCGACCTGATGCGCGACCTCGCCATCGGGCCGGAGGCGCTGGGTGCGCTGACCGGCGCGTTCTTCTTCGGCTTTGCCGCGATGCAGATCCCCTGCGGCTTCTTCTTCGACCGCTTCGGGCCTCGCTACACGGTCGTCGGCATGCTGATGCTCGCCGCCATCGGCGGCGCGATGTTCACGCTGGCGCCGAGCTGGCCGGTGCTCTTGACCGGCCGGGTGCTGATGGGCGCCGGCTGCGGCGTGATGCTGATCGGCAGCATGGTGCTCATCTCGCGCTGGTTTCCGCCGGATCGCTTTTCCACGCTCACCGCCGTGGTGCTGTCGATCGGCCTGATCGGCAATCTCGCCGCCACCACGCCGCTCGCCTGGGCCGCGCAGGACATCGGCTGGCGGCCGGCGTTCGGCGCCGTCGTCGTCTTCATCGCGCTGGCGACGGTCGCGATCTGGCTGGTGGTGCGCGACGCGCCGCCGGGCCATCCCTTCCTCTCCCGCAAGGTGGAGCCATCAGGCGAGATGCTCGAGGGGCATGCTCGAGGTGCTGCGCAATCCGCGCCTGAAGCCGATCCTGGCGCTGAATTTCTGCAACTATGCCTGCACCTTCACCGTGCAGGGCCTGTGGGGCGGCGCGTTCCTGCGCGAGGTGCATGGCCTGAGCCCGATCGCGGCCGGCAACGTGCTGCTCTGCGCCGTGATCGCCTACCAGGTCGGCATGCTCGCCTTCGGCCCGCTCGACCGCCGGCTCGACACCCGCAAGGGGATTGCGATCGGCGGCACGCTGGTGATCGTCGGCCTGCTCGCGACGCTGGCGGTGTTTTCGCAGCCGCCGCTGTGGCTGCCGGTCACCGTCATCATCGTCATGGGCTTCTTCTCGGCGTCCAGCACCATGGTGATGACGCATGGCCGCGGCATCTTTCCGGACCGGCTGATCGGCCGCGGCATCTCGACCATGAACACGGCGGTGATGCTCGGCGTCGCCTGCATGCAGACGCTGTCCGGCATCATCATCGGCGCGTTCGAGCCGCTGTCGAGCGGCGCCCGCACCGAGGACGCCTACCGCGCGCTGTTCGGTACGCTGACGCTGGTGCTGATCGTGGCGGTCGCGATCTACAGCCGCTCGGAGGATGTGAAGCCGAGCGAGGAGATGCGGGCGAGGGCACTCTCATTCCCCCGCTGCACTGCACGATTGCCATTCCGCCCCGATGGGAGGATGTTTCCAGACCGACACAAGGGGAGAGCACATGAGCAAGGCAGGTCCCGACAACCGCAAACAGGATGGTGAAATCGGCCACAAGCACGGCGCCACCCCGATCGGCACGTTGCGCAAGATTTACGGGCAGGGTTTTGCCGCCGGTTATCCGCCAACCGACAAGCTCAGCGATGTTTTTCCGAACTTGAACGAGACGGCGCTGAGCCAGCTTCGCCGCGACTACAAGACCGGTCATCTCGATCATAAGATCACGAACGCCTTGCACTGAAGGCGCTCTGCCCTAAGGATGCGGACCTTCATCCGCAAGCGCCCGCTTGCGGCACATCCGCTTGCCTGGAAAAATCACGATCATGCCCGTCACCATCGACTACTATTTGTCGCTCAACTCGCCATGGACCTATCTCGGCAGCGGCCCGTTTGCCGAGATAGCCGCCCGCCACGGCGCGACCGTCAACGTCAAGCCGTGCAAGTTTGGGCCGATCTTCGAGCAGACCGGCGGTCTGCCGCTGCCGAAGCGCTCGCCGCAGCGGCAGTCCTACCGGATGATGGAATTGAAGCGCTGGCGCGAGGTGCGGGACGCTCCGATCCATCTCGAACCCAAGCATTTTCCCAGCGACGACGCTGTGGCGGTCCGCCTTGTCATCGCGGCCAAGCTGCAGGGCAAAAACGCGCATAAACTGTCGCTGGAACTGGGGCGCGCGCTTTGGGAGCGCGAGGAGACGCTGGCCGACCCGGCCGCGATGGCATCCGCCGCCCAGCGCGCCGGTCTCGACGCCGCCGCGCTTCGCACAGGCGGTCCTTCGGACGCTGAACTGGACGAGCTGTATGAGAGATATACGCAGGACGCGCTAACTGCCGGCGTTTTCGGCGCGCCGAGCTACGTGCTTCCTTCGGGCGAAATCTTCTGGGGGCAGGACCGGCTGGATCTGTTGGATCGTGCGTTGAAAAAGCTCGCTTAAAAAAAAGCAGGGCGCGACCGGCATCACCACGGTCGCGCCCTACGTCGCCGGTCAATGGGGCAGGGGGAATAACCGGCTGCCGGGATGACTCCGGACGCCCAAAGTCGTTCCGTCGGCCTGCAAATATTTTCGTACACGGTTAAGTGATCGGGACGCGTCGGACCCGCTTTGGCCCGCGCCGTGTTGTGTTTGTGACCGCCACGGGGCGAGGGACAGGCCAGCATGTCACAGATTTTCAAGGCAATTTTAGCCACTCTCGCCGTCTCCGGGACGTTCGGCGCGGTGCAACTCGCATCCGGCCACGACCTGATCGGCGGCTCTCAACTCGCTTCCACCGAGCCGGCCGGGGAAATCAATCGCACCGCGAAGGCCGACCGCGTGGCACTCAAGGTCGCGCAAACTCCCACCGAGACGATCACGATCCGCAGCGTCGGCCTTCCCGACACGTCCGTGGTCGTGCGTGTTCCCGTCGCCCAGATGCCGGGGACCAAAGCTCCCAAGGCTGGCGAAGAGGTGCGGAACCGTCCGGAACCTTCACAGGCCCGCTGCCACGAAACGAGCGATCGCCTGCGAACCCCCCGTCAGCGTTTTGACCGAGGTCGCCAAGCTGCTCGAACCCGGCCGCTGCGTGACTTGATCGAGGCGGGCTTTCCGTCGTTCTCCAAGCTGTCATCCGCAAGGTGTCATCGCCGCGACTTGATCGGGCGATCCAGTACGATGCGGCTTCTCGATTGAGCTCGGGCGTCTCTGGAATACTGGATCCCCGCCGGAGCCTGTCATCGGGCGCGCATTTGCGCGACCCGGTGGCGGAGATGCCAGTAGTGGTTGGGTCGCTATTTCCCTTTACCCGACCGGCGCGGCTACTCCGCCGGCGCTTCGGTGGCATCACCTGTGCCGGCGCGGCTCGCAAAGAAGCCCAGCGCCAGTCCGCCCACCGCGAGGATCGGAATCAGCTTCTTGACGCCGATGGCGCGGATCACCTGGACGCCGGCGGCGACCAGCATCGGGTCGGCCAGCATGGTCTGCGCGGTGGATTTCGCCGTCCTCGCGACTTGTTCGACCCGCGCTTCGATCTGCCGCTTGCGCACCATGTAGCAGCCGGCCGCGATCAGCGTGACCACGAAGAAGATGGCGGCGCCGGTGAGGCAGGCCTCCACGGGACCGTATTTCTGCAGCACGAACACGAAGGCTGCCGCGCACAGAAACCCGGTCGTCACCAGCAGCGCCACCGCCGCCGCTGCGGCGAGCGAGGTCAGCCGCAACGCCGTGCCGGTCGAATCCTTGAAGTCATCGATCAATCGCTGAAACATGTCTAAGCCTCGATCCAAAGCCGATCTGAAAACGACGTCAACCAACCAGGCCGTCATGCGCAACGGCGCCGAGGCGTCAGGCGCGTCTTGACGCACCGTCAACACCATCGGCGCCGCAATCATCTGCGCCTATACGACCTGCGCTAAAACTTACCTGCGCCAGGTCAAGCCGATCAGGAAGCCGAGGCCGAGCGCGATGCCCACGGTCGCCAGCGGACGCTCGGTGATCGCGTCTTCCAGCGTCTCGCCGATCGAGGACGCCGCATCATGTGCGGCATCCATCATCGCGCTGCCGCGCTCGGACATGTCGTCCACCGCATGCTCCGCATTGGCGCGAACCTGCTTGTAGCCGCGCTGCGCCTGCTTGGTGGCGGTGCCGGCAAAGCTGTTGATGGCGTCGGTGATCTGGTCGGTCAGGGCTGCGATATCATTTTTCACGGCGTTCACTTCCTTTTCGAGGCGTTCTTGGGTGGCTTTGTCCGTCAGATTTCTTGATTGCGGCGTCGCCGTTGGTCATCGACATCGAAAGCTCCCGGGATACGAAAGTCAGGTGTGGAACAAACGCCGCGTCGGGTTGGAAGTTCCAGTGGCAGACAATGCTAATCCTCGGGAAGTTGCGGCGCATCTGACGGCATCAAATGCTCCTTCACGACCAGTGCGACAATCAGCAGCGGCGACGACAGAAACGCGCCCATCGGGCCCCACAGCCAGGTCCAGAACGCGAGTGCGATGAAGACCGCGAGCGCGTTCAGCGCCAGCCGGCGGCCGACGATCATCGGCGTGAGGAAGTGGCCTTCCAGGAACGTCATCAGCGCGAACAGCGCCGGCGCGAGCAGTCCTGCGCCGATGCTCTGGAAGGCGACCTGGCCGACCACGACCAGCACGGCGAACATCGCCACCGGGCCGATGATCGGGATGAAATTCAGTACCGCCGCCAGCGCGCCGAGGCCGGCCGGGTTGGGCATGCCCGTGGCCGCGCAGATCACGCCGGTGATCACGCCGACGCCGACATTGATCATGGTCACCATCAGCAGATAGTTGCCGAGATGCTCCTCGATCTCGTTGATCATGCGTAGCGTCCGCAGCCGCGCCGTGCGCTCGGCAAACGTCATGATGAAGGCCCGGCGCAGGTCGCGCCAGCTTGCGATGAACAGGATCAGCGTCGCCACGAACAGCAGGAATTCGGCAAAGGTCGGCGACAGGAATTCCAGCGTGGGTGCCACCCAGTCGAACTTCGGCATATGGAATGCCGAGAGCGAATCTGAGCCGCCGATCATGCCTTGCAGTTCCTGCCAGAGCGCCAGCGGCCGGTCGAACACATGCATCTTCTCCTTGAGCATCGCGCCGAGTTCCGGAAGCTTGCTGGCCCATTCCATCGCGGGCGAGGCGATCAGGCCGATCATGAAGGTAACCCCGGCGCCGGCCGCGGTCACAATCAGCACGGCGGCGAGCGAGCGCGGAATCCCAAAACGTTCCAGAAAGCCCGCGGCCGGCGACAGCATGGTGCCGACGATGAACGCCATCGTCATCGGCAGGAAGAATGCCTTGGCCAGATAAAGCCCGGCGATGATGCAGATGATCAGCAGGCCGACGAGGGCGATTGCCACCACTTCGGTGCGGCGGATCACCGGCGGCAGTTCGCCCTTGCTGTCGGGGACGGGGGTGCCTTCGTGCGCGCTGGGAAGCGGGCGTTCGCCGGGCAGCGGTTTTGTCGGCGGCGATTTGGCCGCCAGAGGTTTGGTCGTCGACGGCTTTCGGACGAAGGCTTGGCGGGCGAAGGCTTGGTCGGAATAACGCTCACAATGGTTTTCCCCTGCCGAAGCGGCGATGACACGGCAAAGCGATGTCGCGGACCGGACGCACCATAACGTCGCGCGGTCGATCAGGGTTCCATCCTCGGAAGCGGCGCGCCGCCGCTTTGACGCGCCACAACGCGGCCCCGGAACCGCCGGCCTGCGGCCGCGTTTGTTGCAGCAGAGCATCACGCGATGCACATCTCCAACGGGGCAGTCCCATGACACAGTTTTCAGATCGCCGGCCTTCGTCGCGCGTCGCCAGCGCGCTCGTCCTCGTCAGCGCCATCCTCGCTGCGCCGGTGGCGATGTCGGGCGCGGCGAGCGCACAGACGCTTGGCTATGCGGCGACCCAGCCGAACGGCTATCCCGCCGACGAGATCATCGCCTCGGACGAAAGCGCGACGCCCGAGCGGCTTCGCCGCGCCGTCGTCGCCTTCAGCACGACGGAAGCGCCCGGCACCATCATCATCGATACCGGCAATACCACGCTCTATTACGTGCTCGGCCAGGGCCGCGCCATGCGCTACGGCGTCGGCGTCGGCCGCGACGGTTTTACCTGGGCCGGCGTGCAGACCGTCAGCCGCAAGGCGGAATGGCCGGACTGGCATCCGCCGGCCGAGATGATCGCGCGCCAGCCTTACCTGCCGCGCTTCATGGCCGGCGGCCCGGGCAATCCGCTCGGCGCGCGCGCCATGTATCTCGGCAACAGCGTCTATCGGATCCACGGCACCAACGATCCCTCGACGATCGGCAAGTTCGTCTCGTCCGGCTGCATTCGCCTGACCAATGAGGATGTCGCCGATCTGTTCAGCCGCGTCGAGGTCGGCGCCAAGGTCGTGGTGCTGCCGAAGCACGCGCCGGTCATGGCGCGCGGCGGCGACAGCAGGACCGCGCGCCCGGGCAACGCGCATCCGCGCCCGGTCGCGGCCACGTCCACGGGCCGCCAGGCGATGAATCTGACGGTGTCGCGGATCAACTGAAGATCAACTGAACGGACGCGTTGTGTTGCAGAGGAGTAGCTTGATGCGGTCAGGAAAAACATGGGCGGCAGTCGTGCTGCTCGGCGCGAGCGCGCTGGCGCCGGCCGCGCAGGCCCAGGATTTCTTCTCGCAAATGTTCGGCGGCGTCGCGCGCCCGCGGCACCAGCCGTACATCTCGATGCCGTTCAGCGACGAGGGCCAGGTGGAAGGCCAAGTGGAAGGCCGCGTCTATACGCCGCGTGGCGAAGGCCGCGTGCGCTACAGCGGCGGTGGCCAGGCGTTTTGCGTGCGTACCTGCGACGGGCGTTATTTCCCGGTATCCGGATCTGATAATGCGAGCCGCGCGGCGAGCTGCAACAGTTTTTGTCCGGCAAGCGAAACCAAGGTGTTTTCCGGCAGCACCATCGACAACGCAACTGCGGACAACGGAAAGTCCTATTCGGAGCTGCCGAACGCCTTTCGCTTCCGCAACGAACTCGTCTCGGGCTGCACCTGCAACGGCAAGGACCAGATCGGTCTCGCGCCGGTCAAGATCGAGTACGACCCGACGCTGCGCAAGGGCGACATCGTCGCCGGCGACAATGGCCTGCTGGTCGCCGGCCGCAGCGCCGACCGCCGCGGCGCCGAAGTGAATTTCTCGCCCGCTTCGGAAAAGGTCAGCGCCAAATACAATCGCGTGCCGGTCGTGGCGCGGGAGTGAATGTTGCTTCGTCGCGCCGGGCTTGACCGGGCCAGGTCGGGGTGCGGGTCTTCGCAGGAGTCTTGTGAAAGTGTGATGGATGCCCGGGTGCAAGGGCGACCGAGCATCCGCAAGCGGAGCGATCAAGCCGCGCGGATCTTGCCGAGGAAATCCGTCACCTGATTGCCGAGCTGCTGGCTCTGCGTTTCCAGCGTATGCGAGGCCTGCTTGACGTCCTCGGCGGCGGCGGCCGCCGCATCCGCGTCGGCCTTCACGCCGTTGATGTTTTCCGAGACGTTCTTGGTGCCTTGGGCTGCGAATTGCGTCGAGCGGGTGATCTCCTGCGTGGCGGCGCCCTGCTGCTGCACGGCGGCGGCGATTGCGGTGGCGACCTCGTTGACCTCGCCGATGATGCCGCCGATATTCTTGATGGCGTCGATGGCTTCACCGGCGACCTTCTGAATGTCCGCGATCTGCTCGGAGATTTCCTCGGTCGCCTTCGCGGTCTGGCTCGCCAGCGATTTGACTTCGGAGGCGACCACCGCAAAGCCGCGGCCGGCTTCGCCGGCGCGGGCGGCCTCGATGGTGGCGTTGAGTGCGAGCAAATTGGTTTGCGCGGCGATGGTGTTGATCAGGCCGACGACTTCGCCGATGCGGCCCGCCGACTGGGCGAGGCCCTGAACGGTGCCGTCGGTGTCGCGCGCCTGGCTCACCGCGCGGCTGGCGATCCCGGCCGCATGCGCCGCCTGCTGGCTGATGTCGTTGATCGAGGAGGAGAGCTCCGCGGAAGCCGCCGCCACCGTGTCGACGCTCATCGCGGCCTCGCCGGACGCCTTTTCGGCGACCTGGACGCGCTCGTTGGTCTGGCGCGAGATCGTCGACAGGCCGGACGAGGTGGTCCGCATCTGGCCGGAGGCATCGCCGAGCTGGTTGAGGGTCTCGCGCACCATGCCTTCGAACTCGCCGACATAGTTCTCGATCGCCTGTTGCCGCGACGTGGCGCCGGCATTGCGTTCGCGCTCCTGCGCCTCGATCCGGACCTTGTCGGCTGCCTGCTGCTTGAACGTCTCCAGCGCGCCGGCCAGCGCGCCGATTTCGTCATTGCGCGCGGCGTAGCCGGTATCGACCTGCAGATCGCCGGCCGCGACCTTCAGCATGGCGTCGCGCATGCTGTGCAGCGGGGTGATGACGCGGCGGGCAACGAGCATCTGGGCGCCGACGGCGAGCGCCAGCGCGCCGATGAGCAGCGCGAGCTGCGTCACCAGCGAGCGCTGGGCCGTGGCGCGCAGATATGCGGCGTGATCCTTGGCGGCGTCGAGCGCGCCTTCGGCGACGGTGACGGCCGCACCGAGGCGGCCGACCGTGACCGGGGTCCACTGGTTCGCGTTCAGTTCCGTTTTCTCGCCGGCGGCAATCTGGTTCAGCAGCCGGTCGCGCAGGGCGAGATATGACGGCTCGAAATAGGCGGTCTTGGTCGCGGCGATCGCGCTGGAGATCGCCTGCGGCAGCTGCATTCCCGACGCGGTCAGTTCCAGCGCGCTCCATGCGGCGTCGATACCGCCGCTATATTTGGTATAGGCAAGCCTCGTCTCCGGCGTGACCTTTCCGCTGCTGAGCCCGACCGAGACGATCAACGAGGCTTCGCCGGCGGTGTTACGCAGCAGCCAGGCGATCTGCTTGATCGCCAGCAACTGGTCGATCGTCGCATCCTGGTGGTTGACGGCGGCGGCAAGCGTACCGGACAATTTGTCGAGCGTCGTGAGCATCGCGCTCGTCGTGTCCATGTATTCCTTGGCGAGCGCGGGCCGGCGATCCGCCTTCGGCTTGGCCATCGCTTCCCAGAATTCCTTCTGCAGCGTGGTCATCGTCTTGAGCAGTCTGTCGAACTCCGGCACCAGCGTCGCCTGCTGTGCGAACTCGATGCTGCCGAGCAGGCCGAGCGCGTTGTTCATCGCCGGCATTTCGGTGTCGCGGATGTTGCGCAGATATTTCTCGATTTCGGCGTCCATCGACCCGTCGGCATTCAGCAGCCGGTTGGTCGTCGAGCGATCGGTGCGCAAATTGTGCATCGCCTTGAACATGTTGGCGGAGGCATCGGCGACTTGCGCCATGCGGCTCGCAGCCTGCAGGCGGCCCCAGGCGTCCCAGGCGTTGAGCGAAAATCCGATCACCACACAGAGGGAGGTGACGAAAATAACGGTCTTCAGCAGCGCCGATACGGTCAGACGGTTCATGATGTTTCCCCTGGATCTGCACGCATTGGGGAGGAAAACGGTAAAGACTTGGACAGTATGGCGAACCGTACTAATACTGACGAGTAAGTGTCTGTTATTACGTGAAAAATCCGAAAGTTTGCCCGGCGGGTTCCGGCTTGGGGAACTTTGGACGGCCCGCGCGGTTCTCAACCCATGCTCTGAGTCATTCAGGCGTCGCAAGCAAAGGGGCCCCCCGTGTCGGTACTCATCGGTATCCTGATCACCTTCCTCGTCATCATCCTGGTGCTCTATCTGATCAACATGCTGCCGCTCGACGGCCGCGCCAAACAGATCGCCCGCGTGGTCGTCATCATCATCGGCATCATTTCGCTGCTGAAATATCTGGCGGTTTTCTAGCCTTCGAGTCCTCACAAAAAAGCCCCGGCCAAGGCCGGGGCTTTTGAAGCTTGCAAAGGCGCTGTTTACTTCAAGGTGCCGAACCAGTCGTCCACGTCCTTGCGGATCTGGTCCTTGGCGAAGCCGTAGCGCTGCTGCAGCTTGCCTTCGAGCTGTTCGCGGCGGCCCTCGATGACGTTGAGATCGTCATCGGTGAGCTTGCCCCACTTCTCCTTCGCCGCGCCCTTGAACTGCTTCCAGTTGCCTTCAACCCGGTTCCAATCCATGTCCATCTCCCTGTGTTCGAGATGGACCATCAACGGGGAACCGCGGCGAGCGTTCCTGCACGAACCGCGGCATTGAACCGCGGCGTCGTGGCATATCTCCGTGATCAGCCCGCCGCCTTCGCCTCGCGGCGGCGCGCGGTGAGGATGTATTCGGTGTAGCCGTTCGGCTGCTCGCGGCCCTTGAACACGAGGTCGCAGGCGGCCTGGAACGCGACGCCGTCGAACGATGGCGCCATCGGCTTGTAGAGCGGATCGCCGGCGTTCTGCTTGTCGACCACGACGGCCATCCGCTTCAGCGACTCCATCACCTGGTCCTTGCTGACGACGCCATGCGCCAGCCAGTTCGCCAGATGCTGGCTGGAGATGCGCAAGGTCGCGCGGTCTTCCATCAGGCCGACGTCGTGAATGTCAGGCACCTTGGAGCAGCCGACGCCCTGGTCGATCCAGCGCACGACGTAGCCCAGAATGCCCTGGCAGTTGTTGTCGATCTCCTGCTTGACGTCGTCGGGCGCCCAGTTCGACTGCGACATCGGGATGGTGAGGATGTCGGAAAGCTTTGCGCGCTGGCCGCCCTTGGCGAGTTCCTGCTGGCGGGCCTGCACATTGACCTGATGATAATGCAGCGCGTGCAGCGTGGCGGCGGTGGGAGAGGGCACCCATGCGGTGGTCGCGCCGGCCTGCGGATGGCCGATCTTCTGGGTCAGCATGTCGGCCATCTTGTCGGGCGCCGCCCACATGCCCTTGCCGATCTGGGCATGGCCGGGCAGGCCGTCGATCAGGCCCATGTCGACGTTCCAGTCCTCATAGGCCTTGATCCAGGGCTGCGCCTTCATGTCGTTCTTGCGGATCATCGGGCCCGCTTCCATCGAGGTGTGGATCTCGTCGCCGGTGCGGTCGAGGAAGCCGGTGTTGATGAAGCAGATGCGCTTCGACGCATTCTGGATGCAGGCCTTGAGGTTGACCGTGGTGCGGCGCTCCTCGTCCATGATGCCGACCTTCATGGTGTTCTCCGGCAGGCCGAGCAGCTTTTCGACATCGCCGAACAATTCGCAGGTCAGCGCGACTTCGTCGGGACCGTGCATCTTCGGCTTGACGATATAGACCGAGCCGGTGCGGCTGTTCTTGGTCTTCGAAGAGCCCTTGAGATCGTGGATCGCGAGCAGGCCGGCGACGGCAGCGTCGAGCAGGCCTTCCGGAATCTCCTCGCCCTTCTCGTCGAGCACGGCGTCGGTGAACATGTGATGGCCGACATTGCGCATCAAGAGAAGACTACGTCCGTGCAGCGTCAGCTCCTTGCCGTCGGGCGTCTTGTAGACACGATCGGCGTTGAGCGAACGCT
This sequence comes from uncultured Alphaproteobacteria bacterium, assembly GCA_963783115.1. Lineage (GTDB taxonomy): Bacteria > Pseudomonadota > Alphaproteobacteria > Rhizobiales > Xanthobacteraceae > Bradyrhizobium. The sequence goes on from CAWAMK010000034.1 coordinate 318,525, forward strand.
TCAGCGTCTTGCCGCCCTTCTCGAAATCCGCCGAGAGCGTGCCGTCCATCAGGCCGAGCGTGTTGCGATAGACCAGCACCTTGTCCTCGGCATCGACGGCGGCGACCGAGTCTTCCATGTCCAGAATGGTGGAGACCGCCGATTCCAGGATCATGTCGGCGACGCCGGCCGGATCGTCCTTGCCGATGATGTGGCTGCGGTCGATCTTCACTTCGACATGCATGCCGTTGTTGACCAGCAGCACCGCGGTCGGCGCGGACGGCATCGCCCTGGTATCCGGCGAACTGCGACGCCTTCTTCAGCGCGGTGGCGTTGCCGCTCTTGAGCTTCGCGGAGAGCTGACCGGCGATGACGCTGTAGGAGGTGACGTCGGTGTGGCTGCCGGTCGCGAGCGGCACGGCGGCGTCGAGGAAGGCTTTTGCCTTGGCGATCACCTTGTCGCCACGGGCCTTGTTGAAACCCTTGCCGGCTTCGCTCGGATCGTGCGGGATCGCATCGGTGCCGTAGAAAGCATCATACAAGCTGCCCCAGCGTGCATTCGCCGCGTTCAGCGCGTAGCGGGCGTTGGTGAGCGGCACCACGAGCTGCGGCCCGCAGATCTTGCCGATCTCCTCGTCGACGTTGGCGGTCTCGACCTTCTGCGTCGCCGGCTCGGGCAGCAGATAGCCGATCTCCTTGAGAAACGTCGTGTAGGCGTTCATGTCGAACGCCTTGCCCTTGTTGGCGCGGTGCCAGCCGTCGATCTTGGTTTGCAGGGCGTCGCGGAAGGCGAGCAGCTCGCGGTTTTTCGGCCCCAGCTTTTTGACGATGGCGGCGACGCCGGCCCAGAACGCATCGGGCGAAATCCCGGTCTTGGGGGCCGCCTCCTTGGCGATGAAATCGAACAGGACAGGGGCGATCTTCAATCCGTGGGCATCGACACGTTTCATGACGGGCTTTCTCGATGGAAATTGGCGTTGAAAGCTGCATTCTGGTGAGAAGCAGCAAAAAACGCGCCAAAAAGGGCAGCGTTGGCCGCCCTTTTAGCCCCAAAGCCGGGTCGATGAGAAGGCCCCAAAAAGGGTTAGATATTGGCCGCCAGATCCACCAGTTCGTCGAACAGACACGCCGGTCTCCGCCAGCATCCGCTCGATCTCGTCGGTCGCATCCGAAACCGACTTCGCCGAGGTGTCGATCCGCAATTCGCATTGGGCCGGCGGCTGATAATCATTGCCGATGCCGGTGAATGCCTGCAGCGTGCCGGCACGCGCCTTGGCGTAATGGCCCTTGGGGTCGCGGCTCTCGCAGATTTCGGCCGGCGTCGCGACATGGATTTCGCGGAACGCGGTGTCGGCGATGCGGCGCGCGGCGGCGCGGTCGTCCGCCGACGGGCGATACCGCGGCGACGATGGCGATATGGCCGTTGCGCGCCAGGTGCGTCGCGACTTCCGCCAGCCGCCGGATGTTTTCGCTGCGGTCCTGCGCCGAAAAGCCGAGGTCGTTGTTGAGGCCGGCGCGCAAGGTGTCGCCGTCCAGCAGGATCGGCGAGCCGCCGCGCGAGAACAGGCGGCGCTCCAGCGCGCGGGCCAGCGTGGACTTGCCGGAGCCCGGCAGGCCGGTCAGCCAGATCACCGCGCCGTTGTGATGGAAGCGCGCCGAGCGCTCCTCGGGCCGCAGCGCGGATTCGACCGGCACGATGTCGACCGGGACGGCGCGCTGTCCGGCGTCGACCGACAGCACCAGGCCGCCGCCGGCGATGCGGCCGTTGACCTCGATCACCAGCCGTCCGGTGCGCGGATTGTCAGAGTAAGGATCGGCCGCGATCGGCTGCGCCAGCGAGATGTCGATTTCGCCGACATGATTGCGCGCGATCGCTTTTGTCTCGGCGTTGGAGAGTTCGCCGGGATCGACCGCCTTTTCGATCGCGACGACGCTGGCGCGGCTTTCGCGGGTGCCGAGACGGATCAGGATCTGGTCGCCCTTCGACAGCGGCTTGTCGTGCAGCCAGAAAATCCGGGCGCGAATCCGCCGCGTGTCGCGCGGGGTGGCGCCGGCATGCGCGATGACGTCGCCGCGCTCGATGAACAGTTCACGGTCGAGCGTGATGCCGACCGAACGGCCGGCGCCATGGCTGCCTGTGAGCGGCGTCACCGGCCAGCTCTCGACCGTCTTGATCTTTGCGATCTTGCCGGCGGGCATGATGACGATTTCGTCGCCGGCGCGTCAGATGTCCGGATTCGATGCGGCCCGCGACGATGCGGCGGTCGTCGAATTTGTAGATCGCCTGCACCGGCAGCCGCAGCGCCAGCTGCTCCAGCGGCCGTGCCGGTTCGAGCGCATCGAGCGCTTCGACCACGGTCGGTCCCTGATACCAGCCGATCCGCGCCGTCAGTTCGGCGACGCCGTCGCCGTCGCGCGCGGAAATCGGGATCACCGCCGAAGGCGTCACGCCGAGGCCGGTCAGATGCGCCGAAATCTCGTCGCTGATTTCCCTGAAACGCTCGGCGCCGAAATCGACGCGGTCCATCTTGTTGACGACGACCGCGACCTGCTTGATGCCCGAGCAGATGCAGCAGATAGCCGTGCCGCCTGGTCTGGTCGCGCACGCCTTCCAGCGCGTCGATGATCAGCACCGCGCCGTCGGCCTGCGAGGCGCCGGTGATCATGTTGCGCAGGAATTCGGCGTGGCCGGGCGCGTCGATCAGCACGACGTCGCGCGAGCGGGTGCGGAAGCGGATCTGCGTGGTGTCGATGGTGATGCCCTGGTCGCGCTCGGTCTGCAGCGCATCCAGCAGGAACGACCATTCGAACGGCATGCCGCGCCGCGCGCTGACTTCCTTCAGCATTTCCAGCTTGCCGTCGGGCAGGCTGCCGGTCTCGTGCAGCAGGCGGCCGACGAGGGTGGATTTGCCGTGATCGACATGGCCGACGATGACGATGCGGACTTGCGGTCGCGTCGTGCCATTTGGCATCGAAATGGTGCCGTTCGGCATGGCCGAAACGCTGGCGGGAAGGATCATGTTCATGGCGACGCTCACACCTAATATCCGTCAGAGATAGCCGGCGACACGCAGCCGCTCGAACGCGTCTTCGGTCTCGTGATCCAGCGCGCGCCCGGCGCGCTCCGGCACCTTTGTGCCGTCGAGTTCGATCAGGATCTCATCGATGTCGGATGCGGTCGACGCCACCGGGTTGGTGATGTCCTGGTCGCCCAGCGAGCGATAGCGCTTGCCGTCCTTCGCCAGATAGAGCGGGATGATCGGAATGTTTTCGCGCTTGGTGTAGGCCCAGATGTCGGCCTCGGTCCAATGCAGGATCGGATGGACGCGCAAGATGCGCGCCGTGCGGCACCGAGGCGTTGAACTGGTCCCAGAATTCCGGCGGCTGATCGCGCACGTCCCAGCCGCCTTCCAGCCCGCGCGGCGAGAACACGCGCTCCTTGGCGCGGGTCGCCTCTTCGTCGCGGCGAATGCCGGCAATCAATCCGTCAAATCCGTATTTGTTGAGCGCCCACTTCAGTCCCTCGGTCTTGCGCGCGGCGGAGCGCGCGGCCGGCGGCAGGGTCGGATCGACCGCGTCGATCGGCGGGCAGGGCTCGATCTTGAGATCGAGATCCCATTCCTTGCCGTAGCGATCGCGGAACGCATACATCTCGGGAAATTTCTTGCCGGTGTCGACGTGCAGCGCCGGAAACGGCACGCGGCCGAAGAAGGCCTTGCGCGCCAGCCAGATCATCACGTTGGAATCCTTGCCGAGCGACCACAGCAGCGCGAGCTTCTTCAGCCGCGCAAAGGCCTCGCGCAGGATGTAGATGCTCTGCGCCTCGAGCTCGTCGAGGTGGTCCATCGAGGGCGGCGGCAGGCCGTGATCGGCCAAAATTTTCGGCACGGAGGATGCTCCGCGCAGGGCTGCGGACCGCCCCCCGTGACCGCCGGATTCATTGTCGAGAAGATGCATCTCTGCGCCTTGGACTTGGGAGTGGAAAAATTCTAAAGTTGCGCTGCAATAGAGAAGAAATAATTTTCTCTTTGTAGCCCTTGATCGAGACATAAATAGAAAATAATTTCAGTCAACCCCCTCGTGGGGGAAAGCGAGTGTCAGATGCGCTACCTGCCAGTGTTCCTGGATCTGCAAAGCGGCAAGGTGCTGCTCGTTGGAGCGGGCGAACTCGCGCGCGCAAAATTGCGGCTGCTGGCAGCCGCCGGCGCGCAGGTCCGTTGGTATGCCACCGACGGGAACCATGAGCTCGCAGGCCTCGCGGCTGACGACGTCGCGCGGATCGAACTGGCCGAGGGTGACCCGCTATCTGCGGAACTCTCCGGCACCATCGCCATCCTCTGTGCCGGCGCGGGCGATATCGGCGTGGCAATGTCGGTGCGCGCCAAGAGTGTCGGGCTGCCCGTCAATGTGATGGACGACCTCGCGCATTCCACTTTCATCTTTCCCGCGATCGTCGATCGCGGCGACGTCGTCGTCGCCGTCGGCACCGGCGGCACGTCGCCGGTGGTCGCGCGCCGCGTGCGCGAGCAGATCGAAGCGGTGCTGCCGGCGCGCATCGGCGATCTCGCCGGCTTCATCGGCCGCTTCCGCAAGGCGATGCATGCGCGCATTCCCGAATTTCCGCTGCGCCGCCGTTTCTGGGAGCGCGTGGTCGACGGCCCGATCGGTGCGCTGGTGCTCGCCGGCCGCAAGGACGAGGCCGAAAAAGCGCTGAACGACATCGCCGATCCCGCCGCCTTCGCCGGCGCGAATGCGGACGGCAAGGCCGAAGGCCGCGTGACGCTGGTCGGCGCCGGACCGGGCGATCCGGATCTGCTCACCGTCAAGGCGCTGCGCGCGCTGCAGGATGCCGACGTCGTTTTCTATGACGAACTGGTATCACCTGAAATTCTCGACCGCATCCGCCGCGACGCTTCGCGCGTTCCGGTCGGCCGCCGCGTCGGCAAGCCCGGCATCGGCCAGGATGCGATCCACAAGCTGCTGGTCGAGGCGGCGAAGTCCGGTCAGCGCGCGGTGCGGCTGAAGGGCGGCGATCCCTTCATCTTCGGCCGCGGCGGCGAGGAGATCGAGGCGTTGCGCGACGCCGGCGTCGCCTATTCGGTGGTGCCCGGCATTACCGCAGGGCTCGGCGCCGCCGCGCAGTTCGAGGCGCCGCTGACCTATCGCCACGAGGCGCTGCGCATCACCTTCCTGACCGCGCACAAGGCGCACCGACGCCGATGCCGTCGACTGGTCGGTGCTGACGGACAGCAAGATGACCATCGTGGTCTACATGGGCATGACGGCGGCGCCGTCGGTGCGCGCCGGGCTGCTGGCCGCCGGACGGTCGCCGCAGACGCCGGTCGGAATTTTCGCGCGCGTGACGCGGCCGGATGCGCAGGCCGTGGTCGGCAAGCTCGAAGAGCTTCCGGCGCTGGTCGAAAAAATCGATGGCGGTCCCGCCATCCTCATCATCGGCGACGTCGTCGCGCATTCCGCGCCATGGCGCGAGGCCAACGCCGGTCAAATCATCTCCAAACTGCTGGATGCCGCTGAATGACCTCTCCGCTTCAACAAAAAATCAAGATCACCGGTCCCTCGATGGTCACCGCCAACCGCACCTCGGATGGCATCGTGATCTACCGCACCGCGCAGCAGGGCTGGTCGGCGAACTTGTCGGACGCCGCGATCGTGCGCACCTCCGATGAGGCGCGGGCGCTGCTCAACGAGGCCAACGCCGACGACGTCGGCGCGATCGGCGCCTATATCGCGCCGGTCGAACTCAAGGACGGCGGCGAGATCAAGCCCGGCAATCTGCGCGAACGCATCCGCTCGAAGGGTCTCACCATCGACCTGCTTCCGGCTTGAGGCTGATCCATCATGTATGCCTATGACGAACTCGATCGCACGCTGATCAACGAACGCGTGTCCGAATTCCGCGACCAGGTGAAGCGCCGGCTCTCCGGCGAACTCACCGAGGACGAATTCAAGATGCTGCGGCTGCAGAACGGCGTCTATCTGCAACTGCACGCCTACATGTTCCGCGTCGCGATTCCCTACGGCACGCTGTCGTCAAAACAGTTGCGGCGGCTGGCGCATGTCGCGCGCCGCTACGACCGCGGCTACGGCCATTTCACCACGCGGCAGAACATCCAGTTCAACTGGATCAAGCTCTCCGATCTGCCGGACGCGCTGTCCGATCTCGCCGAGGTCGGCATCCACGCCATGCAGACCTCCGGCAACAACATGCGCAACGTCACCTCGGACCAGTGGGCCGGCGTCGCGCCGGGCGAGATCGAGGATCCCCGCATCTGGTCGGAAATCCTGCGCCAGCACACCACGCTGCATCCGGAATTCTCGTTCCTGCCGCGCAAGTTCAAGATCGCGATCACCGCCTCCGAGCATGACCGCGCCGCGATCAAGGTTCATGACATCGGGCTGCGCCTGCACAAGAACGCCGACGGCGAGACCGGTTTCGAGGTGCTGGTCGGCGGCGGCCTCGGCCGCACGCCGTTCATTGCGAAAACCATCAAGCCGTTCGTGCACGGCCGCGACATCCTGAGCTATGTCGAGGCGATTTTGCGCGTCTACAACCAGTACGGCCGCCGCGACAACATCTACAAGGCCCGCATCAAGATCCTGGTCCACGAACTCGGCATCGAAAAATTCTCGCGCGAGGTCGACGAGGAATGGAAGCAGATGGACGGCGGCGGGCTGACGCTCGATCATTCCGTCGTCGAGGAGGTGCGCTCGCGCTTCTCCTATCCGGCCTACGAAAAGCTGCCGCACATGCCGGACGAGCTGAAGCAGGCCGCGGCCGATCCGCTGTTCGAGCGCTGGCGCAAGAACTCGGTCGCCCCGCACAAGGTGCAGGGCTATTCGATCGTGACGCTGTCGCTGAAGCCGGTCGGCGGCCCGCCCGGCGACGCCACCGCCGACCAGATGGACGCGGTCGCCGATCTCGCCGACAAATATTCGTTCGGCGAAATCCGCGTCGGCCACGAGCAGAATCTGGCGCTGCCGCATGTCGCCAAGCGCGACCTGCCGAAACTCTGGAGGGCGCTCGATCGGCTTGGGCTCGCGACGCCGAACGTCAATCTGGTCACCGACATCATCGCCTGCCCGGGACTGGACTATTGCTCGCTGGCCAATGCGCGCTCGATCCCGATCGCGCAGGAATTGACCAAGCGTTTTGCCAACCACGACACTGCCGAAATGATCGGCCGGCTGCACATCAACATCTCCGGCTGCATCAATGCTTGCGGCCATCACCATGTCGGCCACATCGGGATTCTCGGCGTCGAGAAGAACGGCGAGGAATTTTACCAGATCACGATCGGCGGCCGCGCCGACGAGAACGCGCAGATGGGCGCGCTGATCGGCCCGGCCGTTCCCTATGCGGAAGTCGCCGATGTGATCGAAGATATCGTCGAAGCCTATCTTGCCCTGCGCGACCGTCCCGAAGAACTGTTCGTCGACACGGTGAAGCGCCTGGGCGTCGAGCCATTCAAGGAGCGGGTCTATGCCACTCGTTAAGAACGCACGATATCACGACCGATTTGTTCGTCCATGTCGCCGACGGCGCCGAGTTGCCCGGTGATGGCGACATCCTGGTGTCCGCGCAGCGCCTTCTCGAAGATCCCGAAGCGTTGCTGAAGCGCGCCGGCAAGGTCGGCGTGATCTGGCCGAACAACCGCGCGGTCGACGATCTCGTGCCGTCATCTCGATCGCCTGGCCGCGGTGGCGCTGGTATTCCCGTCGTTCCGCGACGGCCGCGCCTACAGCCAGGCGCGGCTGCTGCGTGAACGCCACGGCTATGACGGCGAGCTGCGCGCCACCGGCCAGGTGCTGCGCGACCAGTTCGTGTTCATGTTGCGCGCCGGCTTCGACGCGTTCGAGGTGAAGAAGGACGCGGACGCGGATGCCTTCGCCGAGACCGTGAAGCGCTATTCGGTATTCTACCAGCCGACCGGCGATGGCCGCGTCGCCGCGTTCAATCGGCGCATGCAGTTGCGTCATTCGGAGAGTGCCGGCCAGTGAGCATGATCGTACAGCACGGCCATCGATCGCGGATGCGGCGATGCTTCACTCGGCGCAGACGCTCGATCGCGACGCTGCGCGACGCGTCGCCGGCGGAGGTCATCGAAACCGCGCTGAAGACCGTCGGCCGCGAGCATCTCGCGCTGGTCTCGTCGTTCGGCACGGAATCGGCGGCGCTGCTCAAGGTGATGGCGGATGTCGATCCTGCGATTCCCGTGGTCTTTCTCGACACCGGCTGGCTGTTCGAGGAGACGCTGGCCTATCGCGACACGCTGATCGCCACACTTGGCCTGACCGACGTTCGCTCGATCAAGCCGCTGGAAGAGACGCTGTCGCGCGAGGATCCGGAGCGCGAATTGTGGTTCAGCGATCCCGATGCCTGCTGCCGTATCCGCAAGGTGGAACCGCTGGCGCGGGCGCTAAAACCGTTCTCGGCCTGGATCAACGGGCGCAAGCGTTTCCAGGGCGGCGCGCGCGCCGAAATACCGGTTGTCGAGGATGACGGCACGAAACTGAAATTCAACCCGTTCGCCAACGTTTCCCGCGAGGAGATCGAGGCAATCTACAAAATGGCAAAATTGCCGCCGCATCCGCTGCTCGCCTCCGGTTACCATTCGGTCGGCTGCATGCCGTGCTCGAGCCGGACGGCGCCCGGTGAAGATGCGCGGGCCGGCCGCTGGCGCGGCCAGGCCAAGAGAGAATGCGGCATCCATACGACTAAAAGTTCCTAGAAGCGGGACATCCTAGGACAATGCAGCTGCGACATCGCAAACATTGAAATGCGGTTTCGTTGACTTAAGATCATTTCGCCGCGACTTATGCTCTCCGTGTTTTCGATGACACTGCCGTCACTTCGAATGGAGATTGAGATGTTCCGTCGTGTTCTGCCGCTCGTCGCGGGATTGCTCTGGGCGAGTTCGGCATTCGCCGCCGATTACACTTTGCTCAACGTGTCCTACGATCCGACGCGCGAACTCTACGCCGATTTCAACAAGGCGTTCGCGGCGGCCTATCAAAAGGAAACCGGCAAGAGCGTCGAGATCAAGCAGTCGCATGGCGGCTCGGGCTCGCAGGCGCGCTCGGTGATCGACGGCCTGCAGGCCGACGTCGTGACGCTGGCGCTGGCCTATGACATCGACGCCATCGCCGCCAAGGGCCTGATTGCGCCCGACTGGCAGAAGCGCTTGTCGCTCAATGCCGCGCCCTACACCTCGACCATCGTGTTCCTGGTCCGCAAGGGCAATCCCAAGGGCATCAAGGACTGGGACGACCTGATCAAGTCGAACGTGCAGGTGATCACGCCGAACCCGAAGACCTCGGGCGGCGCGCGCTGGAATTATCTGGCGGCGTGGGGCTTTGCGGAAAAGAAATACGGCTCCGCCGACAAGGCGAAGAAATTCGTCGCCGATCTCTTCAAGAACGTGCCGGTGCTGGATACCGGCGCGCGCGGCTCGACCGTGACGTTCGTCGAGCGCGGCGTCGGCGACGTGCTGCTGGCGTGGGAGAACGAGGCGTTCCTGGCGCAGCGCGAGTTCGGCAAGGACAAGTTCGAGATCGTGGCGCCGCCGCTGTCGATCCTCGCCGAGCCGCCGGTCGCCATCGTCGACAAGGTTGCCGACAAAAAGGGCACCCGCGCGGTCGCCGAGGCCTATCTGAAATATTGGTATACCAAGGAAGGTCAGGAAATCGCCGCACGCAATTCCTATCGTCCGCGCGATTCGGAGATTGCGAAGGAATACGAAAAATCCTTCGCCAAGGTCGAACTTTTCACCATCGACGACGTTTTTGGTGGTTGGACCAAGGCGCAGAAGGATCACTTCGGCGAAGGCGGCATTTTCGACCAGATCTACAAGAATTGATCTGATCCAGGTTTGATCTGATCGAAGACCGGCGGTCGCGGAAGCAGGGGGATTTGTGAGCACAGCGGTCGCGCGGCGAAGCAGTCTGCCGGGGTTCGGGCTCACCATGGGCCTGACCCTGACATGGCTCTCCGTCATCATCCTGATCCCGCTCGCCGGCCTGTTTCTCAAGACGCTCGAACTGTCGCCCGGGCAGTTCTGGGACATCCTCACCAGCCGCCGCACGCTGAATGCGCTGAAGCTCTCGTTCGGCCTTTCCTTTGCGGCGGCCTGCGTCAACCTGGTGATGGGCACCGATCATCGTCTGGGCGCTGGTGCGCTATCGCTTTCCGGGCCGGCGGCTGTTCGACGCCATCGTCGACATTCCCTTCGCGCTGCCGACCGCGGTGGCGGGCGTGGCGCTGACGCAGTTGTTCGCAGTAAAGGGCTGGCTCGGCGCGCCGCTGGCTGAACTCGGCATCAAGGTCGCGTTCACGCCGATCGGCATTTTCATCGCGATGGTCTTCATCGGCATTCCGTTCGTGGTGCGGACGGTGCAGCCGGTGCTGATCGATCTCGATCCTGAAATCGAGGAGGCGGCGGCGAGCCTCGGCGCCAACCGCTGGCACACGGTGTTTCGGGTCATCCTGCCGAGTCTGATCCCGGCGCTGCTGACCGGCTTCGCGCTGGCGTTCGCGCGCGCCGTCGGCGAATACGGCTCGGTGATCTTCATCGCCGGCAATCTGCCGAACGTGTCGGAAATCGCGCCGCTGCTGATCGTGATCCGGCTGTCCGAATTCCGCTATGCCGATGCCACCGCGATCGCCGTCATCATGCTGCTGGCCTCGTTCCTGATCATCCTCGTCGTCAATCGCCTGCAACGCTGGGCGCAGACCCGCGTTCCCGCGCATTGAGGACCTGACGATGACGACGCCATCGAGCTTCGTGACGCCGGCGCCGCCGCTGAGGGCCTATGCGTCGACGGCGGATCTCGCGATCTCGCCGCCGTCGCAGCGCGAGACAGGCGAGCGGGCGCGCGCGGTTGCCTCGCCAAAGGACCTGCGCACCGAGCCCGGACCCGTCCGCTTCATCATCATCGCGCTGGCCGTCAGCTTCCTCACCGTCTTCGTCGTGCTGCCGCTGGTCGTCGTGTTCGCCTCGGCGTTTTCGAAGGGCATCAGCGCCTATTTCGCCGCGCTCGCCGAGCCGGAGGCGCTGTCGGCGATCAAGCTGACGCTGCTGGTGGCGGCGATCTCGGTCACGCTCAACCTCGTGTTCGGCGTCATCGCGGCCTGGGCGATCGCGAAATTCGAATTCCGCGGCAAGACGTTTTTGATCACGCTGATCGACCTGCCGTTCTCGGTCAGTCCCGTGATCTCGGGCCTCGTCTTCGTGCTGCTGTTCGGCGCGCAGGGCTACTTTGGGCACGTGGCTGCAGGCGCGCGACATCCACATCCTGTTCGCGGTGCCGGGCATTGCGCTCGCCACCATCTTCGTGACGTTCCCCTTCGTCGCCCGCTCGCTGATCCCGCTGATGCAGGAGCAGGGCACCCAGGAGGAGGAGGCGGCGATCTCGCTCGGCGCGTCGGGCCTGCAGACCTTCTTCCGCGTCACGCTGCCCAACATCAAATGGGGCCTGCTGTACGGCGTCCTGCTGTGCAACGCGCGCGCCATGGGCGAATTCGGCGCGGTGTCGGTCGTGTCGGGCCATATCCGCGGCGAGACCAACACCATGCCGCTGCTGGTCGAGATCCTCTATAACGAGTATCAGTTCGTGGCGTCGTTCGCGATTGCCTCGCTGCTGGCGATGCTGGCCCTGATCACGCTGGTCGTGAAGACGGTTCTCGAGCAGCGGCTGGACGAAGGACAAACAAGGGACGATTCCGAGTGACCATTGAAGTCAGAAACATCGTCAAGAAGTTCGGCGCGTTCGCGGCGCTCGACAATGTCGATCTGAAGGTCGGCAAGGGCGAGCTGCTGGCGCTGCTCGGTCCGTCCGGCTCGGGCAAGACCACGCTGCTGCGGATCATCGCCGGCCTCGACTGGCCGGACGCCGGCGAGGTGCGGATCGACGGCGAGGATGCGCTGGGCCACGGCGCCAGCGAGCGCCATGTCGGATTCGTGTTCCAGCACTACGCGCTGTTCCGCCACATGACGGTGTTCGAGAACGTCGCCTTCGGCCTGCGCGTGCAGCCGCGCGCCATCCGCAAGGACGAGGCCACGATCCGCGCGCGCGTCAAGGAATTGCTCGATCTGGTGCAACTCGACTGGCTGGCCAACCGCTATCCCAGCCAGTTGTCCGGCGGCCAGCGCCAGCGCATCGCGCTGGCGCGCGCGCTCGCGATCGAGCCGCGCATCCTGCTGCTCGACGAGCCGTTTGGCGCGCTCGATGCAAAGGTGCGGAAAGAACTGCGGCAATGGCTGCGCTCGCTGCATTCCGAAATCCACGTCACCTCGATCTTCGTCACCCATGACCAGGAAGAGGCGCTCGAAGTCGCCAACCGCGTGGTGGTGATGGACAAGGGCCATATCGAGCAGATCGGCACGCCCGGCGACGTCTATGACAATCCCGCCACCGCCTTCGTCCACGGCTTCATCGGCGAATCCATCGTGCTGCCGGTGGAGGTTACCGGCGGCTCGGTGCGGCTCGGCGGCCAGCCGCTCAACATCGCCGCCGACGGCGCGGCCTCCGGCGCCTCAAAGCTGTTCATCCGCCGTCACGACATGCAGATCGGGCCGGCGGGAACCGGCTCGCTGGAGGGCGCGGTGCGCCATGTCCGCTCGTTCGGCCCGATCCAGCGCGCGGAAATCGCGCTCTCGGGCGGCGAGGGCAAGACCGTGATCGAGATCGACGCCCCCCGCGACCGGGAACTGCAAGCCGGCGAGATCATCAGCCTGCAGCCCGCGCCGCTACCGGATTTTTGCGGCCGCAGGACTGAACTCCGGATCGCGCGACGGGTCGCTCCGGGCTAGACCGTGCCCCGCCGTTCACCATTCAGCCACTGTTGGTATGCAACAACGACCGCATTCAGCCTTTGGATTCGGGGGATTTTGCATTGAAACGGGCGACCACCGCCATACTCGGGCTTTTGCTGCTGGCCGGCTGCTCGGCCGACGTCAAGATTCCGGAACAGCCGTCGATGTACCTCGACATGGCGCAACCCGGCGCCAGGCTCGATACGGTCGCGGCCGCGATCATGATCTCGCAGTACCGCCAGAACAATGGCCTCGGCACCGTCGTGGTCGATCCCGAACTGACCAGGCTCGCCGAGCAGCAGTCGCAGGCGATGGCCGCCCGCAACAAGATGGACCACAATGTAAAGGGTCCGCTTGATAAACGGCTCGAGCGCCGCCGGTTATCCGGCCACCGTTGCGGTCGAAAACATCTCGGCCGGGTACCACACGCTGGCGGAGGCCTTTTCCGGCTGGCGCGACTCGCCGCCGCACAAGGCCAATATGCTCAAAAGCGGTGTCACAAAATTGGGCATCGCGGCGATCTATGCTCCGAACGTCAAATACAAGGTGTTCTGGACGCTCATCCTGGCATCGACCTGAAGCAGGTCCGGTTACGGGCGTCGACGCGTCACAAAACGGTAAACTCGGCGTGATCCTTGCTTCGATCTCGCCGATTGACGCCGTCGCGAACTGCCGCCACGGTGCCGGTCTTTAATGCCCATTGATTGACGGTCACGATGGATCATTCCAACCCCGCGCCCGCGACCACGCCTGCCAAGGCGCAGCGCGTGCTGGTGCTGCAAGGCGGCGGTGCGCTCGGCTCCTATCAGGCCGGCGCCTTCCACGCGCTGTGTCGCGCCGGATTCGATCCGGAATGGATCGCGGGCATCTCGATCGGCGCCATCAACGCCGCGATCATCGCCGGCAATGAAGGCGAGAAGCGTGTCGACCGGCTGAAAGAATTCTGGGAGATGGTGTCATCCCCGGTGTCGTGGAATCCCGTCACGCCGGGTGACCGCGCGCGCTCGCTGTTCAACGAAACCTCTGCCGCGCTGATCGCAACTTTCGGCGTGCCCGGCTTCTTCACGCCGCGCGTTCCGCCCGCGCCCTTGTGGCCACCGGGCAGTCCGCAATCGCAGAGCTATTACGACACCGCGCCCCTGAAGAAGACGCTGGAGCGGTTGGTCGACTTCGATCGCATCAACGATTTGAAGACGCGGCTCAGCGTCGGCGCGGTCGGCGTGACCTCGGGCAACTTCAAATATTTCGACAATTTCGAGTTCAGGAAGCTCGGCAAGAAGATCGGCCCCGAGCACATCATGGCCTCCGGCGCGCTGCCGCCCGGTTTTCCTTCCGTCGAGATCGAGGGCGAGCATTACTGGGACGGCGGCATCGCCTCCAACACGCCGCTCGACCATGTGCTGGAGGAGGAATTCAACCGCGATCTCCTGATCTTCCAGGTCGACTTGTTCAGCGCGCGCGGCGACCTGCCGACGTCGCTGCTCGAAGCCGCCGAGCGGGAAAAGGATATCCGCTTTTCCAGCCGCACCCGCATGAGCACCGACAAGAACAAGCAGCTCCACAACGCGCGGAAAGCGGTGCGCGATCTGCTCGGAAAATTGCCGGATGATTTGAAGAACGATCCGTCGGTCGAATTCCTGCGCAAGGCTTCGAAGGAAAACACCGTCACCGTCGTGCACCTGATCTACAAGAGCAAGAACTACGAAACTTCATCCAAAGACTACGACTTTTCGCATGTCGCGATGACCGAACACTGGAACGCAGGCGTCCGCGACGTTCATGAGTCGATGCGTCACAAGGATGTGCTGGAGCGTCCGCAATCCGGCGAGACCATGATGGCCTACGATATGACGAGGGATGTCCCAAGTCCCCCGGAGCCAAGCAGGAGTGAATGAAATGGGTACACTAAAAGGCAAGAACGCTGTCGTGACCGGCTCGACCAGCGGCATCGGATTGGCGTATGCGCGGGCCTTCGCCGCCGCCGGCGCCAATGTCGTCATCAACGGCATGGGCGTGCCGGCCGATATCGAGCGCGAGCGCTCGGGCATCGAGACGGATTTCAAGGTGCGCGCGGTGCATTCGCCCGCCGACATGACCAAGCCCGCCGAGATCGCCGAAATGATCGCGCTCGGCGAGAAGACGTTTGGCTCGGTCGACATCCTCGTCAACAATGCCGGCATCCAGTTCGTTGTCGCCGATCGAGGAGTTTCCGATCGAGAAATGGGACGCGATCATTGCGATCAATCTGTCGTCGGCATTCCATGGCATCCGCGCCGCCGTGCCCGGCATGAAGAAGCGCGGCTGGGGCCGCATCATCAACACGGCGTCCGCGCATTCGCTGGTCGCCTCGCCCTTCAAGTCGGCCTATGTCTCGGCCAAGCACGGCATCGCCGGCCTCACCAAGACGGTGGCGCTGGAGCTTGCGACCTTCAAGATCACCTGCAACTGCATCAGCCCGGGTTATGTCTGGACACCGCTGGTCGAGCACCAGATTCCCGAAACCATGAAGGCGCGCAACATGACCAAGGAGCAGGTCATCAAGGACGTGCTGCTCGACGCGCAGCCGACCAAGGAGTTCGTCACCTCGGAGCAGGTCGCCGCACTCGCGCTGTTCCTGTGCGGCGACGACGCCGCCCAGATCACCGGCGCCAATCTGTCGATCGACGGCGGCTGGACTGCGGAGTAGGGACGTCCCCCGCGAAGCGCGCTACCGCGCTGCACCGCGTCCGGGACACGGGTGTGGCTCAGGCACTCTTAATGGGTGGTGCTCCCGGCCAGCGCCGGGACACCCGGGTTCGCCAGATGCAGCTCGTTGATCGCAAGCTTGCCGGCGACCAGGATCAGAACGCTGGCCAGCAACAGCCTGAGCACCGTCTCCGGCACGCGCACCGCAAAATAGCTGCCGATGACGATGCCGGGCAGCGAGCCGATCAGCAGCACGCCCATCAGCGCCCAATCGACCGAGCCCAGCGCCCAGTGGCCGATGCCGGCGACCAGCGTCAGCGGCACGGCGTGTGCGATGTCGGAACCGACGATCGTCGCCATCGGCAGCCGCGGATAGAGCAGCAGCAGCGCGGTGACGCCGACCGCGCCGGCGCCGACGGATGAAATCGAAACCAGTACGCCGAGGGCGACGCCGACCATCACGGTCGCGCGGCCGGTCATCCAGACGTCGATCCGTTCCATCCGCCGGCGGTAGCGTTCCATGATCGCCTTGCGGAAGATCAGCGACGTCGCCGTGAGCGTGAGCGCAAAGCTCAGCACCAGGTTGACCAGGCTGCGTCGCGGCCTCGCCATTGAGTTCGAGCTGCCATAGCACCAGCAAGGTCACGATGCTCGCCGGAATGCTGCCGCTGGCAAGACGCATCACCGCCGGCCAGAAAATGCTCTGCGACCAGCCATGCACCAGGCTGCCGCCGGTCTTGGTCGCCGCGGCGTAGAGCAGGTCGGTGCCGACAGCGGTCGACGGATGGACGCCGAACAGCAGGATCAGCAGCGGCGTCATCAGCGAGCCGCCGCCAACTCCGGTCATCCCGACCAGCAGGCCGACGCCGAAGCCTGATGCGACGTAGAGAGGGTCAATCATCTCGCGAAGTCAGATCTTTGTTTCCACCGACAATATAGCATTGCCAGCGTGGGCGTCCTGACTGGGCGCAACAAGAATGTCTTATTTGTGTATTTGAGGGCGCTGGTACGATGTGGCAGCTTTTGCTGCCCTATCGATTTGAAGGATCAGCGCTTGCCGAACGCCAGCACGTGCAGGCCGAGCCGCCGGCGCACGATCCAGAACAGCAGCACGGTCTCGAACGCCAGCGAGATCGAGGTCGCGGCCGCCGCGCCATGGCCGCCGAAGCGCGGCACCAGGGCGATGCACAGTATCAGGTTCATGACGAAGGCGAGCGCATAGGCCAGCGCGCAGATGTGCTGGTGGCCGAGCATGTTGAGCAGCCGCTCGACCGGGCCGATGGCGGATCGCACCAGAAGGCCGATGGCGGCAATGAACATGATGTCGTAACCGACGACGAATTGCGGCCCGAACAGCCACAGCAGCGGCTTGCCCAGCGCCAGCAGCATCACGGTTGCGGCCAGCGACGGCCAGAACGTCCACTGGATCGCATGCGTCACATAGGCCGACAGCCGTTCCTTGTCGCCCTAGCGCGTGATATTCCGCAAAGCGATGCGCCGTCGTCGCCGCCATCGCGTAGTGAATGAAGGAGACCAGCGCCAGCGTCTTCACCACGGCGAAGTAGACGCCGACCTCTTCGGAGGAGCGGAATTGCTGCAGCACCAGCACGTCGGTGTAGGACAGCAGCAGGTAAAAACTTTCCACCAGCAGGATCGGCAGCGAGACCGCGAGCCAGCCGCGGAAATCATAGGCCTTGGGGCCGGCCTCGATGTGGCCGCCGAGCCTGCGGTTCAGCACGATCATCTGGCCGATCATCGCGATCCACACCGCGGCAGCGCTGGCCCACATCGCGGCGGTGGCGCCGAGATTGAAGCCGAGCACGAAGGCGCCGGCGGTGAGGCCGATGATCAGCGACTGCCGCACGACGAATTGCGGCATCAGGCCGAGCCGCATCCAGTCATGCGAGCGCGCAATGCCGTCCTGGGTGTTGGCGACCACAAACGCCGGCAGCGTCAGGCAGCCGATATAGAGCGGCACGATCGCGTTGGCGTCGATCCACGGCGACAATCCCTTCACCACGCCGGCCAGCAGCAGTGAGACGACCGAGGAGACGGCGAA
This sequence comes from uncultured Alphaproteobacteria bacterium, assembly GCA_963783115.1. GTDB lineage: Bacteria > Pseudomonadota > Alphaproteobacteria > Rhizobiales > Xanthobacteraceae > Bradyrhizobium. The sequence continues at coordinate 336,081 of CAWAMK010000034.1, forward strand.
CGTCATCCAGCGGCTGCCGGAGAGGAAGCCGCGCAGCAGCGCATGCTCGCCGCTTGTGCGATACTCCGGAATGATCTTTTGCGCGGAGGCCGAGATGCCGAAATCCATCATGCTGCCGAGCAGCAGCACCCAGGTCCAGACATAGACATAGACGCCGTAATCCGAGCCGCCCATCCAGCGCGCCAGCAGGATCTGCGAGAAATAGGCGAGCGCCGCGCTGAAGACGCGGATGATGAAGATGGTGCCGGCCAGCCGCTTGGTGACGGAGGCTTCGCTGGAGCCGCCAAGCAGCCCACGCAGGCGCGCGGTCACGCCGGCAGGCGAGGCGGTTGCGGATTGCGTCTCCATCACGGCCACAAGGGTGCATCCCGTAAAACGCGCCACGAGGCGGCGGCGATGCCTGGGATGTATCAACCATTCGTTAAGATTTGGTTGGGTGGAAGCTCCCTCGTTGTCGTCCCGGGCTTGACCCGGGACCCATACGCCGCGGCGGGTGCGTTAAAGCACTGCTGCCAGACACCTTCTATAAGCCACTGCCGCCGGTGGTTATGGGTCCCGGGTCAAGCCCGGGACGACGAGAAGCTAGTTCAACGAAACGGCTAATTCAAACTGACGTTAAACTCATACGCCCGGTCGCCGCTGACCAGCGTCAGTTTCAGCGCGGCGCCGTCAGCGCTGGCGCCGGGCGGCAGGCCGTCGAGTTCGAAGATAAAACGTTTGACGCCGGGCGGGCTTTGCTCGACCAGCTTTGGCACCGGCAGCGCCCAGTCGGGCGTCGGCCCCTCGACGAACAGGCTGACCTCCTTGCGCCTCGGGCGCGGTCACGTCGACCAGCACGTTGTTCTTGCCGTCGCGCTTGACGTCGCGGATGGTCAGCGGATTGGGGTCGCCGATATTGGCCGGCTTGGGCACCGTATTGAGCGCATCGGACAGGTTGCCGTCCTCGGTGCTGGCGACACTGGCAAAGGCAAGCTCGGCATTGGCTTCGACGGGAATGCAGAATTTGTCGCAGACGGCGTAACTGACGCTGGCGCGCAGCGTCACCGGCTTGTCGGCGTTCTTGGCGACGATCCGCAGCGGCAGCACGACCTGCTGCTTGTAGCCCAGCGCGATGCCGCCGGCGCCGTCGTCGAATTTCTTCGGGGCTGGCCACAGCACGGTCACGGCCTCGACATTGTCCGACTTGGAAAAATCGAAGCGGGGCGGGACGCCGGAATCGCCGGGCGTCCGCCAATAGGTCTTCCATCCCGGCTGCAACTGGATCGCCACGCCGCCGAGCAGCACGGTGCCGCTGCGCGATCCCGCCAGCAGCCGGACCGCGGAATGTGCGTCGCGTTGCCACGGCGAGGCATCCTCGGCGCGGACCTCGCACGTCGCACAGGCGACAAAGAGAGCGGCAACGCCGAGCCCGGCGCGCAGGGGAACCATCGCGATCATCGGACGTCTTTACAGGCTAGTTTCGAGGTAAACCATTGAATTGCGTGTGATCGGCCGCCGAATGATACCAGAAGCTTGATTGACAGAAACCGAACCCGATATCAGGATATGCAATCAGCAAAAGAGGCCTTTGCGGATGAGCCCTGAAGGCAAAACGCCAAAACCCGTTCGCCGCAAATCCGCCGGCTTGGGTGATATCTCGTCCGGCGGCGACGGCTATCTGGACGGCCAGTTGCTGATTGCCATGCCGGTCATGGGCGATCCGCGTTTCGAGCGCTCCGTCATCTACATGTGTGCACATTCATCCGAGGGGGCGATGGGCATCATCGTCAACCGTCCGGCCGGCAGCATCGATTTTCCCGGCCTGCTGGTGCAACTCGACATCATCCAGAAGGCCGACGAGATCAAGCTGCCGGAAAACGCCGAGACGCATGCAGGTGCTGAAGGGCGGCCCGGTCGATACCGGCCGCGGCTTCGTGCTGCATTCGAGCGATTACTTCATCAAGGACGCGACGCTGAATATCGACGACGGCATCTGCCTGACCGCGACGGTGGACATCCTCAAGGCGATCGCCAAGGGCAACGGACCGAAGCACGCGATCCTGGCGCTGGGCTACGCCGGCTGGGCGCCGGGCCAGCTCGAAAACGAAATCCAGCACAATGGCTGGCTGCATTGCGACGCCGACGCGGAATTGATCTTCGGCGACGACGTCGACGAAAAATACCAGCGCGCGCTGCGCAAGATCGGCATCGATGTCGGCATGCTGTCGAACGAAGCCGGCCACGCCTAAGTTTTTCAACCACGTGTCGTCCCGGAACGCAGGGACCCATCGCCGCGGCGGACATGCGGGGCACGAAAGTCAGTGGCTTCGCTTGAGCAATTGACGCCAGCAAACCTTAACCAGCGCACAGCATCATCCACCGCGTCTTCCCGATAGATCACGCGGTATGGGTCCCGGCGTTCGCCGGGACGACGATGGTTCTGTGGCTCGCTACTCCGCCGCCTGCTGCTGCACCGTCGGCTCGGTGCCGGCCACCGTCGCGCGGCGCATGTCGCGGGGCTGCGACTGGTCGTAGCGGCGGACGCGGTGCATGGTCTGGCGGTTGTCCCACATCACGAGGTCATGCAGCGTCCATTTGTGGACGTAGACGAATTCCGGCTGCGTGGCGTGCTCGGTCAGGTCGCGCAGCAGCAGCCGCGCCTCCGGCATGCTCATGCCCTGAATGGCGCCGGCATGCGATGACAGATACAGCGACTTGCGGCGATGCACCGGATGCGTCCGCACCAGCCGCTGCAGCACCGGCTTGAACATCGCCTTCTCTTCGTCGGTGTAATCGAGAAAGCCGAGCGAGCCGCGCGAATACATCAGCGAATGTTCGCAGATCAGTCGTCGATCTCGGTCTTGGTGTCGTCGTCGAGCGCGTCATAGGCCGCACGCATGTCGGCGAATTCGGTGTTGCCGCCCTTCGGGTTCACCACCCGCGCCGACAGCAGCGAGAATTTTGCCGGGATCGGGCGGAACGAACTGTCGGAATGCCACAGGCAGTTGCCGAGATTGAACAGATGGGCGCGGCTGTCGCGCGGCAGCGGCTTGCCGTCCTTGCCGAGGTTGGAAACGTCGTTCAGCCCCGTGGTCAGCCGGTAATCTTCCTTCTTGGTGATGTTGCCGCCGCGGGCGTTTTCCCGCTCGCCGAAATTCAGCGCAAAGGCCATCTGCTGTTCGTCCGTGATGTCCTGGTTGCGGAACAGCAGCACGGCATATTTGTCCATGCCGGCCTCGATGTCGGCCGCTTCCTGCGGCGTCAGCGGCTTGCGCAAATCAACGCCCGAAACCTCGCCGAAAAAATGCGGATGAAGCTGCCGGATCGTAACCGTCATGGCGTCTCTCCAGGATGCGGCGGGCGGTGTGTCCCGCTCTCTTGCAGAAATTACTCGTCGGAATCCAAATCACTGCCGCGCGCATGCGCATTGCGCCTGTTTCAAGTCAGACGCGGGCGCGAACGCAGTCCGGGCCGGGAAGTCACGCATTTCGCGCCATCAGCCCGCCGTCGACCGGGATCACCGCGCCGGTCAGGAACGAAGCCGCCGGCAGGCACAGGCTCAGCGTCATGTGCGCCACTTCCTCAGGCGTCGCCGTAGCGGCCGAGTGCGGTGCGGCGCTTGGCGTAGATCGTCTTGTGCTCTTCGGAAATCCGGTCGGTGATCCCGGTGCGTATCGGGCCCGGGCAGATGCAGTTCACGGTGATGCCCTCGCGGCCGAGTTCGACGGCGAGCGAGCGCGTCAGGCTCGTCACGCCGCCTTTCGCGGCGGAGTAGGCGCTGACCGTCGCGGTGGCGCCGAGCGCTTCGGTCGATGCGATATTGACGATGCGCGGGCACTTCGACTGGCGCAGATGCGGCAGTGCAGCGCGGATGATGCGCGGATGCGCGGTCAGCATCACGGCCAGCGCTTTCTCCCAGCCGGCTTCATAGCCTTCGTCGTCGATCGGCATGCGGGTGGACATGCCGGCGTTGTTGATGACGATATCGAGCGAACCGAAATGCTTCGCGACGTCGCCCACCACCTTGATGATCTCCTGCGGGTTGGCGACATCGAGAACCCATGCCTTTGCCGAACCGCCGGCCGCGGCGATTTCATCGGCCACGGCCTGGGTGGCCTCGGCGTTGAGATCGGTGACGGCGACGTTGGCGCCCTCGGCGGCGAACACGCGTCGCCGTGGCGCGGCCCATGCCGCTGGCGGCGCCGGTGACGAGAACGGTCAGGCCTTTGACCGAGCGGCTGAGCTGTTTGAAATCTGGCATGATGTATCCCGACGATGAAAGGCTGCGCGCGTGTGCGAAGGATTGACAAGGCTGGCACCGATCCGCAGACAGGTCAAACCAAGCCGGGCGCGGGCCGATCGAACGAGAACGCAGCAAGAGGGATCGGAGCGATGAACGAACTGGATTTCAGCGGCAGGCAGGTGCTGGTGGTGGGCGGCTCCAGCGGCATCGGCAATGGCATCGCGCAGGCCTTCCGCACCAAGGGTGCTGATGTCGCCGTCTGCGGCACCCGCGCGAACGCGGCTGCCTATTCGCCCGACGAAGGTTCGCATCTCGAAGGGCTGAACTATTTCGCAGCTCGACGTCAGCAACGCGCAGGCGATCGAAGCGTTGAAGCCGCCGTTTGAAAAACTCGACGTGCTGGTGCTGGCGCAGGGCGCGGTGATCTACCGCCGCGGCGAATTCGAGATGGACGGCTTTCGAAAAGTGCTGGAAGTCAATCTGATGAGCCTGATGGCGTGCGCGACGAAATTCCAGCCGATGCTGAGCGCCAGCAAAGGTTCGCTGATCATCGTCAGCTCGACCGCAGCCTATCACTCCACCATGGGCAACCCGGCCTACAACGCCTCGAAGACCGGCGCGGTCGGGCTGACGCGCACGCTCGGCGAGGCCTGGGCCGAGAACGGCATTCGCGTCAACGGCATCGCGCCCGGTCTGGTCGACACCAAGATGACCAAGGCGACGACGGCCAATCCAAAACGCCTGGAAGGCGCGCTGGAGCGGATTCCCGTTGAGGCGGCTCGGCACGCCCGCCGACATGGCTGGCGCTGCGCTGTTTCTGGCCTCGCCGCTGTCGTCCTACATCATCGGCCAGACCCTCATGGTCGATGGCGGGCTGATACTTTAAGCCTGAAATCCTCAACCGCGGCATTTCGCTTCGCTTGAGGAACCCGAACGGGTCTCGCCGGTTAGCCCCCCAGATATTCCGGGAAACAGGAGAGACCAGGATGGACAAGGATCGGATTGCCGGTTCGGCCAAGGATTTTGCAGGCAAGGTTGAAAGCACTGTCGGCGATTTGACGGGAGATGCGAAGACCCAGGCCGAGGGCCGCGCGCGCGAGGCCGCCGGCACCGTGCAAAATCTCTACGGCCAGGCCAAGGACGCCGCCCGCGACGCTACCGATGCGGCGGTCAACTATGCCAAGGACGCCTATGACAACAGCGGCGACACCGTTCGCAGCGGCCAGCAGGCGGTGGCCAAGACCGTTCAGGAAAATCCGCTCGGCGCGCTTCTGGTCGCAGGCGGCATCGGATTTGCGCTGGCGCTGCTGATGTCGCGCCCGCCGCGCCGTCCGCCGTCGCGCTTCCGCTACTACGGCTAAGAGACAGGAATACCCCATGCCCCGGACGCCAGCCTTGAAGGCTGCGTGCCGGGGCATTTCTACTTTGCATGGGGTTGTTTTCGATATTTTGTTTTCGAGCGACCGCGTTGTGACCGGGCGGATGGCATGCCTCGCCGGTCAACCATGTCTTGGCTAATCAGAATCGCGACCAAGTTGCCCGGCGGCACTTCAGCCGACCGTCCGCGCTGCCCGGCGGGCGCGGTGCGCCGGGGCGGCGGTCCACGCGGCGGGCGGCGGGTGGCGGTCCGGGCGGGCGCGGCGCCGGTCCGCCAAAACCGCCGAAGAAATCGCGCAGCGACGGCGCGTTGTTCTGCGCCGGCCGGATCTGCATCGGCGGTGGCGGCAATTGCTGCTGTCTCCGCGGCTGCTGGAAGGTCTGCTGCGGCGGCGGCAGCAGAAGCTGCCGCTGTGGTGCGGGGGAAGCCGCGGCCGATCCGTTGCTCGGCGTTGCCGCCGCTACCGGCGTGTCGCCTCGGGCCTGCTCGCGGCCGATCTCGCGGCGCGGCCAGGCGTAATCGTCGGCGCGGCCGGCCGGCGCGGCCAGCGGTTCACCCTTCACCAGCGTACGTGCCGCCAGCGCATCGACCGAGGCCGGGCGCGTGCCGGGACCGCCGAGCAATTGATCGGTGCCGACGGAAGAGGCCACCAGCGGCATCACAGGTCCGGCCAGCGGGCGCGGCGCCGGCTGGCCCGGCACGACATTGGCGTCGGGCGTCACCGGGTCGATCGGCACGGCGATCGGCCCGGAGCGGGCAGCGAGCAGGCGCGTCACTTCGCGCTCGACATAATGCGCGAGCTTGCGCGCGCCGGCCTTGGTGAAGAACACGCCGTCGGCGGCGCGTAGCTGGCGGATCTGGCCTTCGAAGTCGGGACCTTTCTGCAGGAAGCGGCCGGCTTCATCGACAAAGCCGTCCCAGATATCGACATAGGTGATGCCGGCCTTGCCGGCGCCGTCGCGATACAGCGCATCGAGGTACAGCATGTCGGACGTTCCGCGCTGGCCGCGGATCGCGGGCAGGCCGACCCACAGCACCGGCACGCCCTTGGATTTCAGCACGCCGATCAGCTCTTCGATCTTCTTGGCGTAGAGTTCGACCCAGCGCTCGTCGCGAAACTCGTAGAGCCCGCCGCCCGAGCGCGCGCTCTTTTCGGGGGCGCGGTTTGCGGCGTGTCGTTGTCGGCGGCGTCGTCGGGCGACAATTCGGCATCGACCGGCTTGTCGTCGCGCTTGGCGGTATCGGTCGAACCTTCCGGCTTCGCCTTCGGGTCTGCCATCGGCTTGGCGTCCGCCGGCTTGCGTCGCGGGCTTGGGCTTTGCATCGCCCGTCTTGCCGCGCGCGTCCTTCTTGTCGTCTTTCTTTTCGGTCTTCTTCTCGGTGACCGCCTCGCGGATCGCGACGCGATCGTGCAGGCCGAGCATGACGACGATGGCGTCGGGCTTTTCGGTGGCGAGAATGGCCTTGGCGGCCGCGGTCCAGTCGGCAGGCTCGCCGCGCGGCTGATACTTGATCAGGCCGGAGATGGTCTTGTGCTTGCGGATCACGCCCATGTCGGGCTGTTCGGAATAGGCGTCTTCCAGGCCATAGCCGAGCCAGTCGGCCATGGCGTCGCCCAGCACCAGCACGTTACGTTCAGCCACCGTGTCGCGCTTGGCCGAGTCCGGGCGCGCGGGAAAAATCCTGGCGCGGCGCCTGCTGCTGGGACGGCGACTGCTGGAATGGCTGGAAGAAGTCGCCGCCGAACCAGCCGCCGCCGCGCTGCGGCGCCTGGCGCTGCGGCGGACCGCCGAAATTGAAAAACTGCGCAGACGCCGGACCCACGATCCCGATCAGAAGCGCGATCGCAACCGCCAGCGCCACCAGCGGGCCGGTGTCGGTGAACACGCGCAAAAAGGACTTTGGCTTTCGCATCCGGCTCGGGTCGCAATGGGGTGGCAAGTCGTCAGATATAGTAGCGGAATCGGGCCGCAAGCGGGCAGGTTTTCCCCATAAACCGGGGTTCCGGCCCAACCGTCAAGCTTTCCGCCAAATCGTGGTTTTCAGGGCAGCTTTCGCCCCGGAAAACCGGCCTTAACGCCCCCTGAGCCGCTCCAGCACGTCGGAGGAGGCAAATCCGTCCGCGGGCGTGCCGATCGAGGCCTGGAAGCCGCGCAGCGCTTCCCGGGTCTGGCCGCCAAACTGGCCGTCCGGCGTGCCCTTGTAGTAGCCGCGCTGGGCCAAAAGTTGCTGCAGTTCCAGCCGTTCGGCCCGCGACAGCACCCGTTCCTGCCGCGGCCAGGGCTGCACGAAGGGCGGGCCGCCGCGCAGGCGGTCGGCGAAATGGCCGATCGCCAGCGCATAGGCCTCGGCCGGGTTGTATTTCATGATCACGCGAAAGTTCTGCAGCATCAGGAAGCCCGGCCCCTGCGCGCCGGCCGGCGCCAGCAGATAGGCCTTCTCGGCCGAATCAGGGAACGGCTTGCCGTCGGCCCGCTTCATGCCCTGCTGCTGCCACTGCGCGATCGTCATCGCCTTGGCCTTGTCCGCCAGCATGAAATTGAAACCCTCCGGCAGCACCACCTCGTAGCCCCAGGTGCGGCCGGTCTGCCAGCCGTCCTTCTTGAGGTTGTTGGCGGTCGACGCGATCAGGTCGGCGGCGTTGTCGACGACGTCGCGGCGGCCGTCGCCGTCGCCGTCGACGGCGTAGCGCTTGAACGCGGTCGGCATGAACTGCGTCGGCCCGAACGCGCCGGCCCAGGAGCCGCGCATCTGTTCGGGACGCAGATCGCCGCGGTTGAGGATTTCCAGCGCGGTGAGGAATTCATCCTTGAAATAGGCCTGCCGGCGGCCGACGCAGGCCAGCGTCGCCGTCGAATTCACCACGTTGCGGTCGCCCATCTGCGTCGAATAGTTCGAACTCGATGCCCCAGATCGAGGCGACCGCGTAGCGGTCGACGCCGTAGGCCTTTTCCACCGCGTCGAATTGCGGCTTGTATTTGGCGAGGATCTCGCGGCCCTTGGCGAGGCGGTTGTCGTTCACGAGAATGTCGAGATAGTCCCAGATCGACTTGGTGAATTCGGGCTGCGAATCCATCAGGTCCATGATGCGCAGATCGGGCTGGAGATCTGCGGTGAAGCGCTGGAAGTTTTCCTGGGTGATGTTGCGCCGTGCGGCATCGGGCCACATCCCGGCCACGCAATTTGGAAAGTTCGCGGCAGCCTCCCGGATCGCGGACGCCGTCATCAGCGGGTGGCCGGAGGCACCGTCCTCGCCGGTCCAGGGTGGCGGGCCGCCGTCCGGGCCGGGCGCGGCCTGCGGCGCCGGGGCGGACTTCGGACCGGAGAAGATGTTGCCCGAGAAAGTTCGAAACCCCGTTGCCGGAGGAGGGCGTTCTGCGATTGGGCCTGAGACGGTCCGCTGGAACACAATAGCGCGGCCGCGATTAGCATCGCGCCGGTTCGATTGCTCATGCCGCGTTCCATCAGACCCATGCCGTATCCGTCCATCGCAACCAGCCCCGCGCCAGAAGGCCCTGTCACGGTTTCCAATAACTTAACAGAGGGGATTTTGTTGTCGCACCCTGCGCACGCAAGGGGGCGCGACTGATCATCATACATCCGCCTTTGTTCAGGGCTGCAAAACAGCTATCAACGTGCAATCTAAGCACTTTCCGCATTTCCAGCATTTTCCATAGCAAGGCTCCCGACATCCCATGAAAATCCGCAAAGCCGTCTTCCCGGTCGCCGGCCTCGGCACCCGCGTCCTGCCCGCCACCAAGGCGATGCCGAAGGAAATGCTGACCATCGTCGACAAGCCGCTGATCCAGTACGTGTACGACGAGGCCAAGGAGGCCGGCATCGAGCATTTCATCTTCGTCACCGGACGCAACAAGGGCGTGATCGAGGATCATTTCGACCGGATGTTCGAACTCGACACCACGCTCGCCGCGCGCGGCAACAAGAAGGCCGAGCAGGACATTCTGGCGCGCGACCAGCCGGAGGCCGGCGCCACCAGTTTCACGCGCCAGCAGGCGCCGCTGGGTCTCGGGCATGCGGTCTGGTGCGCGCGCGACATCGTCGGCGATGAGCCGTTCGCGGTGGTGCTGCCGGACGAACTGGTGCTGAACAATCCGGGTTGCCTGAAGCAGATGATCGAGGCCGCCAACAAGCTCGGAGAGAAATCCAACCTGCTCGCGGTGGAAGCCGTGCCCGACGATCTCACCCATCAATACGGCATCTGCGGCGTCGGCAAGCGCCACGGCAAGAACATGTTCGAGGTCGACGGCATGGTGGAGAAGCCGGCGAAGGGCACCGCGCCGTCAAACCTGTCGATCACCGGGCGCTACATCCTGCAGCCGGAAATCTTCAAGATCCTGGAAACGCAGGAGCGCGGCGCCGGCAACGAGATCCAGCTCACCGATGCGATGAAGACTCTCTCCAGGACGCAAAACTTCTACGGCGTGGAGTTCGAGGGCGAGCGGCACGATTGCGGCTCGAAACCCGGCTTCCTGCGCGCCAACATCGCCTACGGCATGGCGCGCGCGGACCTGCGCGACGGGCTGCGCGCGGAGATGAAGAAGTATCTGGAGAAGTGACGGGAATGGCGCATTCCGCGTTCTTGCCGTCATCATCCGCGAAGGCGGATGATCCAGTATTCCGCGGCATCGATGATTGATCCGATGCGGCGCGGCGTACTGGATGCCCGCCTTCGCGGGCATGACGAAACTTCGTCCTAAGCCACCAGCGCGAGCTGCGGCATCGCCGCGAGCACCGACTGGTTGCGGCCATTGGCCTTGGCGGCGTAGAGCGCCCTGTCGGCGGCTTCGATCAGGTCGCGCCAGTTCGACGACGAGGTCGGCGTCATGCTCGCCACACCGATACTGACGGTCGTCACGCCGGGGTCTTGCGACCATTGTTCGACCTTGAGGCGGATGATCTCGGCGATTGTAGAGGCTTCGATCGCCGAGAGGCCCGGCAGCAGCACCGCGAACTCCTCGCCGCCAAAGCGCGCCGGACAATCGCCCGGCCGCTGCACCGAATCCGAAATGCAGATCGCGATGCCGACCAGCACCTGGTCGCCGGCCTGGTGTCCGTAGGTGTCGTTGTAGGCCTTGAAGTGATCGGCATCGATCATCAGCAGCGCGACCGGGGTCTTGCTGCGCGCCGCCCGCCGCCATTCCAGATCGATCTCGGAATCGAATCTGCGCCGGTTCTTCAGGCCGGTGAGCGCATCGGTCGTCGCCAGCTCCTCCAGCTTCTCCTCGGCCTCGGCGCGGCGGCTGATCTCGCGCGCCAGGAACAGCGTGGTGCCGACCACGAACAGGATCAGCACCGTCATGATCGTTCCGATCCGCAGCACTTCACGGTGCCAGAGGTTCAGGATGCTCGCCAACGGCTTTCCGACCACCACGAAGAACAAGTTCGTGCTGCCGCTCCTGACGTAAAGCCGCGGCGTCGGATCGACCGGACCGACGCCGGCATAGGTCGCGCCTGCCTTGAGATTGTCCGCGCTCCAGCTTGGCTTCTCCGCCAGATTCTTTCCGATGACATCGAGATCGAACGGCGTCCGCATGATGATCATCCGGTCGCTGCGCAGCACGGTGATCGTGTCGCCGGGGTTGAGGTTGAGCCGGCCGAACAGGTCGTGGAAATAGCTGAAGCGGATCGAGCCCACCACGACGCCGAGGAAGCCGCCTTCGGCATCGGTGATGCGCCGGCTGAGCACGATCGAATAGGCGCCGCGGCGCACCATCGGGCGGCTTATATACAGGCCCAGGTCGGGATCGGCGCGATGTACTTTGAAATATTCCTCGTCGGCGCGATTCTCCGGCGGCGGATCGAGGCTGGCCGCATCGTGCGTCAATCTGCCCTGCGCGTCGAAGACCTGGATCACGCCGAAATGCCTGGCGGTGGCGGCATGATCGAACAGGATCAGGTGCTGGATTTCCTTGCTGACGCCCCTGATCGTCCGGCATCACCAGGTTGCTGGTGACGGCGCGCAGCGAAAGGTCGTACAGTTCGATGTTGCGGCTGATGTCGGCATCGATGCCGGAAGCGAGATTTTCCAGGGTCTGGCGGGCGAGTTCTTCCTCGCCGCGGCGCATGTCGAGCATGACGCTGGTGCAGATCGCGGTGAAGCCGATCACGGTGGCGATCGACGACGCGATCAACAGCTTCGCGGACAATCGCCAGGGCCGGCGGCCGGAGTCTGTCCTGAACCAGCCCTTTCTGGCCACGTCGCTTTGCCGTCCGAATAGCATCGACCGCTCCAAGTCTCTCCGTATGTATCCGGATACGTTGTTGCGGCCTTAAACGGGGACAGCGATCCGATAATCAGTTAACGCTTCGTTGCCGGGAGCGACGGTTTTTTGCAAATCGCCATTGGAGACAAAGGTGAACGACTACGACCTGCTGCGGGACTATCTGAAGAAGCAGAAACTTGCCGAATTCGTGCTGAGCTTCGAACAGATCGAGGAGATCCTCGACGCCGCGCTGCCGCGCGCCGCGCATCGGGCGTCGTGGTGGGAAACCGAGCGCAGCCCGCAGGAGAAGATGCCGCAGCGCGAGGCGTGTCTCGAAGCCGGCTACATCGCGACGCGGCAGGCGGATGGGAAGAGCGTGAAGTTCAAGAAGATGAAGGCGGTGAGATAAACCGTCGTCCCGGGCTGACCCGGGACCCATAGCTGCGGCCATTGTCGAAAGCAACGTGGCGTCAGCGCGCGGATGTCCGCCGGCGTATGGACCCGGGTCAAGCCCGGGACGACGAGAGAATCAGCTCGCCGCTTCCAGCCGTTCTTCCGTCAACAGCCGCATCGCGGCATCGGCGTCCATCGGCTCGCCGAAGGCAAAGCCCTGGGCGTATTCGCAGCCCAATTGATAGAGCTCGACCGCATCCGAATCCGTCTCCGCGCCTTCCGCCACCACGTCCATGCCGAGGTCGTGGGCGAGCGCGATGATCGATTTCAGGATCACCGGGCGGGTGCCGCGGCTGGTGGTGCGCACGAACGACTGGTCGATCTTGATGGTGTCGAACGGGAAACGCTGCAGATAGGCCAGCGAGGAATGGCCGGTGCCGAAATCGTCCAGCGACAGCCCGGTGCCGAGTTCGCGGATCCGCGCCAGCATCTGCGCCGCGTGCTCCGGATTTTCCATCACCAGCGATTCCGTCAATTCGAGCTTGAGCGTGCCGCGCGCGACCGAGGAGCGCGACAGCACGGTGCGGATATCGTGGATCAAATCGTGGCGCAGCAGCTGCCGCGAGGAGACGTTGACGGAGGCAAAGATCGGTTCGCGCGAGCGCATCGCGCGCTGCCAGATCGAAAGCTGCCGCGCGGTCTGGTCCATCACGAACATGCCGAGGTCGACGATCAGGCCGATTTCCTCGGCGATCGAGATGAATTCCGACGGCGACATCCGGCCGAGCTTGGGATGGTCCCAGCGCGCCAGAGCTTCAAAACCGGCGATCGAGCGATCTTCCAGCCGCACGATCGGCTGGTACAGAATGGTGATTTCCTGCCGCTCGATGGCGCGGCGCAGCTCGCTTTCCAGCGTCAGGCGGTCGGTCTTGCGCGCGCGCATCGCGGGCTTGTAGACGTCGATGCGGTCGCCGCCGATGCGCTTGGAGTGATACATCGCAAGCTCGGCATCCTTGATGATCTCTTCGGTGAGCTGCGTCTGCGGATCCGACAGCGCCAGCCCGATCGAAGCGGTCAGGAAGATCTCGCGGTCGTTGAAGGCGATCGGCGCGCGGATGGTCTTGCGGATGGTTTCGGCGAACGCGGTGATGCGCGCCGGATCCTGCTCCGACAACAGGATCAGGCCGAACTGGTCGCCGGCCAGCCGCGCCAGCGTGTCCTGCGGTTTCAGGATGCGCGTCAGCCGCCGCGCCAGCGTCAGCAGGATGGAGTTGCCGACCGCGATGCCGACGGAATCATTGACCTGCTTGAAGCGGTCGAGGTCGATCACCATCAGGGTCGGCCGCAGCGTCGGCATGCTCTTGGCGAAATTGGCCACCGCGCCGAGACGGTCCATGAACAGACGGCGGTTCGGCAGGCCGGTGAGGTTGTCATGCACGCTGTCGTGCAGCATGCGCTCTTCGGCGTTCTTGATCTCGGTGACGTCGGTGAGCGTGCCGACCACGCGCGAGACCTCGCCGTCGGAGCCGACCACCGGACGCGCCTTCAGCGCGAACCACATGAAATGGCCGTCGGGCGTGCGCAGGCGGAAATCCTGCACCAGCCGGCCGCGGCGCTGGTCGAGCACGCTGTCGAGCGCGGCGCGGAAGCGGTCCTGATCGAGCGGATGCAGCACTTCGAGCCATTTCGCCGCCGGGCCTTCCAGCGTGCCGCGCTTCAGCCCGAGCAGGCTTTCGGTCTCCGGGCTGGTGAAGACCTTGTCGGCGGAAACGTCCCAGTCCCAGATCAGGTCGCCGGAGCCGGTCAGCGCCAGCGCGCGGCGCTCGACGTCGGAGACGATGCCGGTGGTCGCGCCGCCGCCGGCGAACGCGTGCTGCATCACGGTGAATCCGATCAGCATCACGATCAGCACGAGGCCGCCGAGCAGCGCCGGGCCGACGATGTCGTTGGTCACGGAGCCCGCCACCGTCATGCCGGCCGCGATCACCCAGACCACCAGCAGGAACCAGGTCGGGATCAAGCAGCACCGCGCGGTCGAAGCCGTGGGTCGACAGATAGACGATCAGCGCAAAGCCGGCGAAGGCGATCAGCACCAGCGAGATGCGCGCAATGCCGGAGGCGACCGCGGGATCGAACAGCGCCAGCGCCACCAGCGAGCCGAGGAAGGCGAGCCAGCCGACCGTGATGTGGGCATAGCGCACATGCCAGCGGCTGAGATTGAGATAGGCGAACACGAACACCAGCAGCGTCGCCGCCAGGATGGCTTCGCCGGCCGCGCGCCAGACGCGCTCGGCGTTGTTCGACATGTCGAGCACCTTGCCCCAGAAGCCGAAATCGACGCCGATATAGACCAGCACCGCCCAGGCCAGCGCGGCCGCGGCCGGGAACATGATGCTGCCCTTGACCACGAACAGGATGGTCAGCACCAGCGCCAGCAGACCGGAGATGCCGATCACGATGCCCTGGTAGAGCGTGAACGAGTTGACCTTGTCCTTGTAGGCGTCGGGTTCCCACAGATAGAGCTGCGGCAGCTTGTCGGTGCGCAGTTCGGCGACGAAGGTGATGACGGCGCCGGGGTCGAGCGTGATGCGGAAGATGTCGGCGGTAGCGCTTTCCTGCCGCTCGGGACGGTCGCCGGTCGACGGCGTGATGGTTGCGATGCGCGACAGGCCGAGGTCCGGCCACAGCAGGCCCGACGACACGATGCGGTAATGCGGCGCGACGATCAGGCGGTCGAGCTGGTCGTCGGTGTTGTTGGCGAGCGCGAACACCACCCAGTTCTGCCCGCCCTCGCGGGCGCGAACCTCGATGCGGCGGACGATGCCGTCGGTTCCCGGCGCGGTCGAAACCTGGATGCGGTCGGTTTCGCTGCGCTGGTGGTCGAGGACGGCGGTGAGATCGATGGCGGGCGCGTCACCGCGGACGCTGACTGCGTCAATGGCGTGCGCCGCTGGCGCGACCGCAACAATCATGAGGCCCAGCGCAACCAGCGCAAGGCACCTGATCAGACGCAATGTCAGTACTCCGCGACCAACGATTCTCCCGGCCCAGCGAACGGGTCGGCGTAGCCGCGATAAATGACATGAAAGCGAAGCGAATCAAAGGGTTTCCGCCTTCACTCCACTTGCGATCGGCTAAACCGCCAACACAATTTTGCCAATATGTGCGCTGGTCTCCATCCGCCGATGCGCGTCGGCGGCCTTTTCCAGCGGGAATGAGCTGTCCATCAGCGGTTTTACCCGTCCTTCGCGCAATAGTGGCATGACCTTGGCCTCGATCGCCGCGACCATCGCCGCCTTATCCGCATTCGTACGGGGGCGCAGCGTGGAGCCGGTGTGGGTCAGCCGCTTCACCATCACCTTGGCGATGTTGACGGTGACCTTGGGTCCGTTGAGGGTCGCGATCTGCACGATCCGGCCGTCGACCGCGGCGGCGTCATAATTGCGATCGACATAGTCGCCGGCGACCATGTCGAGGATCAGATTGGCGCCGACATTGTCGGTCTCCGCCTTGACCACGGCGACGAAGTCCTCGGTCTTGTAGTTGATGGCGCGGTCGGCGCCGAGTTTCAGGCAGGCGTCGATCTTGTCCTGCGAGCCGACGGTGACGATCACTTTCGAGCCGAACGCCTTCGCAAGCTGGATCGCCATGGTGCCGATGCCGGACGAGCCGCCATGGATCAGCAAGGTCTCGCCCGGCTTCAGCGCGCCGCGCTCGAACACATTGTGCCAGACCGTCATCAGCGTTTCCGGGATCGCGCCGGCTTCCTGCGATCGAGAGCGAGGACGGCACCGCCATCGCCTGCGCGTCTTGCGCAATGCAATATTGGGCGTAGCCGCCGCCGGCCACCAGCGACATCACCTTGTCGCCGAGCTTGTGCTTCTTGGCGCCTTCGCCCAGCGCCACCACTTCGCCCGCGATTTCGAGGCCGGGCAGGTCGCTGGCGCCGGGCGGCGGCGGGTAGGCGCCGGAGCGCTGCGCGACGTCGGGACGGTTGACGCCGGCGGCCATCACCTTGACCAGGATTTCGCCCGGACCGGGCACCGGAAGGCTACGGGTTTCCGGCACCAATACCTCGGGGCCGCCGGGCTTGCTGATGCCGACGACGGTCATTTGCGCGGGCAGCTTTTCCATGATTTGTCCTTGCGAAACGCTAAGAATTTAAGGCGGCCCCTGATTAGCCAGCCCGGCTCCGGCTGGCAACCGCTTCGGGAACCGCGGAGAGCAAGGAGAAACGCATGGCGATCGAGGATGACGACAAGCCGCGCAAGAAAATCACCCACGAGATCGGCCAGGACCTGTCGCTGCTGTCGGTCGAGGAATTGACCGAGCGCATCGCGCTGATGAATTCGGAGATCGAACGGTTGCAGCAGGCGGTCACGAAGAAGCGCGCGTCAAAGGATGCCGCGAACAGCTTTTTCAAGACGTAGAGATGCTAGAACCCGATCTCTCACCACGTCGTCCCGGCGAACGCCGGGACCCATACGCCGCGGCCTATCGTTGTGGCAGGCCGCTGGCCGACTTTCCCTTGATCAAATGCGCCGGTGGCTATGGGTCCCGGCGTTCGCCGGGACGACGAGGGAGTCAATTGCAAAACTCGGCCACTGGCCGACATGGCAAATAATCTCTGAAGAAAATCCGCAAGTTTACGAAGGATTAAGCTTTCCCCTTTATGACTTGCATTGTCCTTGTTTGGACACCGAGTGGCTCCTGTCCACTCTGTTTGACGCCTCCCTGTTATCAACTTCAAAAGCCGCCGGAAACGGCGGCTCTTTTTTGCGTGCAGCGTGGCTATTTAGTGCCCCCATACGCCGGAAACCATAAATCCGGTTGCCGCTGGACTCTCGCCGACACAAGCGCAATGATTTGTTCATCATAAGCCGGTGGGGTTTACAGCCGGCGGGGCAAATAGTGGCGTGAGGGCGTTAACCATGGCGGACCGTTCGCAAAGCGAATCCGCGCTCGTTCAGTTCAGCGAGCGGCTCACCAATTCAGCGGCATTCGGAACCCTGTTCCGGGAAGGCATGGACCTGGTCGAGGAGACCGCCGCCTATCTCGATGGCGACGGTCGCACCGAGGCCAAGGCGCTCGAGCGTTCCGTCAGCCTGACTTACGCTACCGAAAGCATGCGCCTGACCACCCGCCTGATGCAGCTCGCGTCCTGG
The DNA here is from genome assembly GCA_963783115.1 of uncultured Alphaproteobacteria bacterium. Taxonomy (GTDB): domain Bacteria; phylum Pseudomonadota; class Alphaproteobacteria; order Rhizobiales; family Xanthobacteraceae; genus Bradyrhizobium. Next base: position 353,463 of record CAWAMK010000034.1, read on the forward strand.
CTGTTGCTGCATCGCGCGGTCAAGGAAGGCGAGATGACGCTGACCCAGGCCAATCGCGAAAAGACCAAGGTCAAGCTCACGGCCGCCGATCCCGGCGCCGAGGACATGATCGAAAAGCTGCCGCAGCAGTTGCAGGACCTGATCGCGCGCTCGATGAGCCTGCAGACCAAGGTCCGCCGGCTCGACACCACGATCCACACGCCGCCGGCGGAACGGGCCCCGATCGGCAATCCGCTGGTGCCGCAGCTCAACCGCCTGAAGGCGGCGTTCGAGCAGTAATTCTCTCCGCGTCATTGCGACCGCTGGCTCGCAATGACGCGGAGAGGACTTTGCCAACAAAAAACGCCCCGGCAAACCGGGGCGTTTTTGCATGTCTGGGCCGAAGCAGCGGAGGTCCGAAACCCCTCAGTCCTTCTTGAGAAAGCCCGAAAACTTCTTCTGGAAGCGCGAAACGCGGCCGCCGCGGTCGAGCAGCTGCTGCGAACCGCCGGTCCAGGCCGGGTGCGACTTGGGATCGATATCGAGGTTCAGCTTGTCGCCTTCCTTGCCCCAGGTGGAGCGGGTCTGATACTCGGTCCCGTCGGTCATCACGACCGTAATCGTATGATAATTCGGGTGAATTTCGGCTTTCATGGCATATCCTTCGGCGCGCCGGCGCCCATCGCAATCGTCAGGGGATACGGGATTTGGCGGCTCTATAACGTAAGCTGCCCGCCAAAACAAGCTACGTATCAGCCCTGATTGGGAATCTCCCGGATTTGCCAGCGCCGTCCGCGGGGCCTATCTGGGGGCGGCAACCCGGTCGGAATTCATGAGCGCAGCGGAACAGCTTGAAGACGTCAAACCCGCGCCCCCGCGGCGCGACGCCCTGCTCGAGGAAGAGGCCTTCATCGAGGCCCAGCTGACGCAGTCGCCGGCCAAGACGGGCGCAAAACTGCGTCCGCTGCTGGCGCTGGCGCCTTACGTCGCGCGCTATCGTGGCCGCGCGATGCTCGCCTTCATCTCGCTGACGGTCGCCGCGATCACCACGCTGGTGGTGCCGATCGCGGTCCGGCGCATGATCGATTTCGGCTTCAGCCCCGAAGGCATCGCGCTGATCAACAGCTATTTCAGCGTCATGATCGCCATCGTCGCGGTGCTGGCCGCGGCCAGCGCGTCGCGCTACTACCTCGTGATGACGATCGGCGAGCGCATCGTCGCCGATCTCAGGCGCGACGTGTTCGCGCATCTGGTTTCGCTGTCGCCGGCCTTCTTCGATTCCGCGCGCTCGGGCGAACTGGTGTCGCGGCTGACCGCCGACACCACCCAGATCAAATCCGCGGTCGGCGCCTCGGTGTCGATCGCGCTGCGCAACATCATGCTGTTCATCGGCGCCACCGCCATGATGGTGATCACGAGCCCGAAACTGTCCGGCTTCGTGCTGCTGGCGATCCCGCTGATCGTGCTTCCGCTGGTCGCGTTCGGGCGCTGGGTGCGGCGGCTGTCGCGCAACGCGCAGGATACGCTGGCGGACGCCAGCGCCTACGCCTCCGAGCTGATCGGCGCGATCAGGACGGTGCAGGCCTATACCAGCGAGCGGATGGCGACGGCCCGCTTCGGCGGCGAGGTCGAGCAGGCCTATGAGGCGGCGCGCAGCTCGACGCGGGCGCGCGCGGTGCTGACGCTGATCATCATCTTCATCGTGTTCTCCAGCGTGGTCGCGATCCTCTGGGTCGGCTCGCACGACGTGCTGACCGGCCAGATCACGCCGGGCCGGCTCGGCCAGTTCGTGCTGTATGCGGCGTTTGCCGCGTCCGCCCTCGGCCAGCTCAGCGAGGTCTGGGGCGAAGTCTCGGCCGCGTCTGGCGCCGCCGAACGGCTGTTCGAGATTTTGCGCGTGAAATCGCAGATCACGGCGCCGCCGAAGCCGGCGGCGCTGCCGGTGCCTGCGCGCGGCGATGTCGGTTTTGAAAACGTCAGTTTTGCCTATCCGACGCGGCCGGACGTGATGGCGATCGACAACGTTTCGCTTGCGGTCAGGGCCGGCGAAAAGGTTGCGATCGTCGGCCCGTCGGGCGCCGGCAAGAGCACGCTGTTTCATCTGCTGCTGCGCTTCTACGATCCGGTGCGCGGGACGATTTCGCTCGACGGCGTGCCGGTCCGATCGGCCGATCCGTTCGACGTCCGCTCGCGCATCGCGCTGGTGCCGCAGGACTCGGTGGTGTTCGCGGCCTCGGCGCGCGAAAACATCCGCTTCGGCCGGCCCGACGCCAGCGATGCCGAGGTCGAGCGCGCCGCCGATCTCGCCCATGCCAGCGAATTCCTGCGCCGGCTGCCCGGCGGCTTCGAGGCGCCGCTCGGCGAGCGCGGCGTGACGCTGTCCGGCGGCCAGCGCCAGCGCATCGCGATCGCGCGCGCGATCCTGCGCGACGCGCCGCTGTTGCTGCTCGACGAAGCGACCTCCGCGCTCGATGCCGAAAGCGAGACGCTGGTGCAGACCGCGCTGGAAGAACTGATGCGCCACCGCACCACGCTCGTGATCGCCCACCGCCTCGCCACCGTGCTGTCCTGCGACCGCATCCTGGTGATGGAGCAGGGCAAAATCGTCGAACAGGGCACGCATGCGGAGCTGGTTGCCGCCAACGGGTTGTACGCGCGATTGGCGCGGTTGCAGTTCGACGGAGGTTAGGGCGTTTTCAGGCGAAATGGAGACTGCTTCGCGTCAAGAAACACGTCTAATCGACTCAGAAGCCACATGCTGACTTTATCGGCACGGTGTCCTGCGAAAGGCGGGAACCAGAACGTCGCGTGCCTGTTGTAGCCCCGTTAATCATCTGGTTCCAATCGAACAGGAGAGGGGCATGCCTTACCGTCGCGGAGGTTTCGCGCTTACGCCGCCGTCGCTCACGCTATTTCTGATTTCGGTGGTGCTGGCGCTGATCGCGCTCCTCATCCGGTATGCCCACCTTTCCGTCCCGATCATCAGTTCGGCGCGGGTCTTCGACGTTTTGGCGATCGCCTATGTCGTGCTGGTCGATCGGCGTGCTGTTTCGGCGGATATGACGCCTTGAGCGGTCAGCGGTCCTCGCGGCACTTTGGCGACAATATCGGCACGTTCGACCACGACCAGTTCTTCCACGAGCCGTCTTTCTCGACGCATGCGGCGGATGACGTTTCGGCGCTATCGCTCGAGGCCGCTTTGTCGGCCTCGCTCGCAAAATGCCGATCGAGGTAGATCTCCGACAGAACTCCGGCGACGATCACCACCAGGAACGTCGCCGAGCCCTTGACGAATTCGGACCGCGTCATGGTATCGTCTCCGCTGCTGAGCGGCGCGTCGGCTTACCGCGCCTTACTTCTCCGTCAGCTTCAGCTCGATGCGGCGATTGCGCCTGTAGGCGTCTTCGTTGGGGGCCGGGTCCAGCGGCTGGAATTCGGCGAAGCCGGCGGCGACCAGCCGCTGCGCGGGGACGCCGAGGGAAACCAGATATTGCACCACGGAGATGGCGCGGGCCGACGACAATTCCCAGTTCGACTTGAACAGCGGCGAGTTGATCGGCCGCATGTCGGTGTGGCCGTCGACGCGCAGCACCCAGCCGATCTCGCTCGGAATCTGCTTGTCGAGGTCGGTCAAGGCGGTGGCGAGCTTGTCCAGTTCGGCGCGGCCCTCGGGCAGCAGCAGCGCCTGACCAGAGTCGAAAAACACTTCCGACTGAAACACAAAACGGTCGCCGACGACGCGGATATCGGGGCGGTTGCCCAGAATGGCGCGCAGGCGGCCGAAGAATTCCGAACGGTAGCGCGACAATTCCTGCACGCGCTGCGCCAGTGCTACGTTCAGGCGCGAGCCGAGATCGGCGATCCGCCCTTGCGATTCCTTGTCGCGCTTCTCGGAAGCCTCCAGCGCCTCTTCGAGCGCGGCGAGCTGGCGGCGCAGCGCGCTGATCTGCTGGTTCAGCACCTCGATCTGGGCGAGCGCACGCGAGCTCACCGTCTTTTCGGATTCCAGCGCCTTGTTGAGCTCGTTGGCGCGGCCCTGGGCGTCGCCGCCGGCGCCGGCCAGTCCCTCGTACAGCCCCTTGATGCGGTCGCGCTCGCCTTCGGCCGCGGCAAGGCCGGCGCGCAACTGCCCGACCTGGTCGTCGAGCGCGAGCTTGCCGAGCTTTTCCAGCGACAGCAGGTCGTTGAGCTGCGCGATCTTGGCGTTGAGCTGCTCCAGCGCCTTGTCCTTGCCGGTGACCTCCTGCGACAGGAAGAACTGCACCACCAGGAACACCGACAGCAGGAACACGATCGACAGCACCAGCGTCGACAGCGCGTCGACGAATCCCGGCCAGTAGTTCATACTGGATTCGCTGCGGCGGGAACGGGCGAGGGCCATTGGACGTCTCCACTCTCGTGTCCCGGACGCGGTGCAGCGCGCAACGCCGCTCCGCAGAGCCGGGACCTATTCGCAAAGGGTCCCGGCTCTGCGTCGCATCACTTGCGTGTTGCGCCGCGTCCGGGACACGAACTTTCGTCAGCTCTTCTCGGGCTGTTTTGATATCCGCTCCAAGAGCTTCTTGATCTCGCGGTTCTGCTCGCCCTGGCCGTCGGCCCATTCGCGGATCATCTGCTGCTCGGTGCGCATGTGCGCGACCAGGCCCTGGATGGCCTCGGCGAGGTTGGCCATCGCCGCGGTGGTGCTTCGGCCGCCGCCGCTGTCCTCGAGCACCGTGCGGATCCGGTCCAGCGCGTGTTGCAGTTCGCCGCCGAGGGCGGCGCCGCCGTCGCCATATTCGCGCACGGTGGAGGCGAGCCAGTCCTCCAGATCGGTATAGAAGCGGTTTTGCGCCTGGCTCGATTGCAGGTCGAGAAAGCCCAGGATCAGCGAGCCGGCGAGACCGAACAGCGAGGACGAGAACGAAATGCCCATGCCGCCGAGCGGCGCGGCCAGTCCTTCCTTCAGCGTATCGAACAGCGAGCCGGAATCGCCGCCGACCTTCAGCCCCTCGATCACCTTGCCGACGGAACCGACGGTTTCGATCAGGCCCCAGAAGGTGCCGAGCAGGCCGAGAAACACCAGCAGGCCGGTCATGTAGCGGGAAATATCGCGGGCTTCATCCAGCCGCGTCGCGATCGAATCCAGCAAATGCCGCATGGTCTGCTGCGAGATCGACATCCGCCCGGAGCGCTCGACGCCGAGGATCGCCGCCATCGGCGCCAGCAGCGTGGGCCGCCGCTCGATCGCCAGCCCGGGATCGGCGATACGGAAATTGTTCACCCAGGCCACTTCCGGGTAGAGCCGGATCACCTGCCGGAACGACAGGATGATGCCGATCAGGAGCACGCCGCCGATCAGCGCGTTGAGGCCCGGATTGGCAAAGAACGCCGCGATGATCTGCTTGTAGATCACGACCGCCACCAGCGCGCACAGCACCAGGAACACCAGCATCCGCACCAGAAAAATACGGGGCGAGGACAGTTTACTCAGTTCGATCTCCATGTCGGAGCGGGAGGCGTGGCCTGAGGGCATTTGCGGGTGTCATCCATTACGGAAAGCCGGGCTGGGGAACCAATATGGCACAGCGGCGGGGAGAAAAAAGCCGGGAAGCTGGCATTTCAGGTAGACGTTGGTGGAACCTCTGCCTGAAACCCGGCTTTGACATCAACGTATTTTGCAACGGTTCAATATCCAAACGGGATTTTCATGACGGTCTTGTATCTGAAAGCGCTGGTAGCGATTGCTGCGTCGCTTTCGGTCCTGATGGCAGGCGCGTGGATCGTGCAGCAGCGGACCGGCAATTCCGGCTGGGTCGACACCATCTGGACCTTTTCGCTCGGCCTGGTTGGCGTCGGAAGCGCTTTGTGGCCGATCGAGGGCGCCTCGCACAATGCCCGGCAATGGCTGGTGGCGGCGCTGGTGGCGATCTGGTCGTTGCGGCTCGGGGTTCACATTGCGATTCGCAGCGCGGGGATATCGGACGATCCACGTTATGCCGACTTTGCCCGGGAATGGGGTGTCGATTCGCCGCGAAGGATGTTCATCTTTCTGCAGAATCAGGGGCTCGGATCGATCCCGCTGGTGTTCGCCATCTTTGTCGCGGCGCATATGCCCGGCGACGGTCTGCGGCTCGCCGACTATCTGGGCGCGCTGATCCTTGCGACCGGCATTGCCGGCGAGGCGCTGGCGGATGCGCAGCTCAAGACGTTCCGGACCGATCCCGCCAACAAGGGCAGGGTCTGCGATGTCGGACTGTGGCGCTGGTCGCGCCATCCCAACTACTTCTTCGAGTGGTTCGGGTGGCTGGCCTATCCCGTGATCGGCATTTCGTACGTCGACCCGTTGTCCTATCCGTGGGGTTTTGCGGCGCTGCTGGCGCCGATCTTCATGTACTGGATCCTGGTCCACGTCACCGGCATCCCGCCGCTGGAAGCGCAGATGCTGCGCTCGCGCGGCGATCGCTATCGCGACTACCAGTCGCGCACCAGCCGGTTCTTTCCGTGGCTGCCGCAAGCATGATCCGCGGGCGCATCCTCAACGAAGGGAGTGGTCGCATGAGCTTCATCTCCACCGTCATCGGCACCGCCGAACGCGTGCCGTTGCCCGATGTCATCATCCGCGCCGCTATACACCGGCTGTGCTCGCGCACCGCCACGCGGCTCGCCACCGGCAACGCGGAAAGCGATGCCTGGTTTGCCGACGCCATGGCGGCGCGCGCCATCGCCGAACATACCGATGCGGCCAATACCCAACATTACGAGGTGCCTGCGGCGTTCTTCGGCCACGTGCTCGGCCCCAATCGCAAATACTCCTCGTGCTTCTACAAGGAGCCGGCCTCGACCCTGCAGGAGGCCGAGGAAGAGGCGCTGCGGCAGACCGTCGAGCATGCCGATCTGGCCGACGGGCAATCGATCCTCGAACTCGGCTGCGGCTGGGGATCGCTGTCGCTCTGGATGGCGCGGCAGTTTCCGCATTCGCTGATTACGGCGGTTTCCAATTCGAAGTCGCAGCGCGAATATATCGAGGAAGAGGCCCGATGGCGCGGCCTGTCAAATTTGCGCGTCATCACGCAGGACATGAACGTGTTCGCGCCCGAGGCGCGGTTCGACCGCATCGTCTCGGTCGAAATGTTCGAGCACATGATGAACTGGCGCGAATTGATGACGCGCGTCGGCGCGTGGCTGAAGCCCGACGGCCGCTTCTTCCTGCACATCTTCACCCATCGCTCCGGCGCCTATCTGTTCGACCGCACCGATGCCGAGGACTGGATCGCGCAGCACTTCTTCAGCGGCGGCGTGATGCCGAGCCATCATCTGATCCGGCAATATGCCGATCTGTTCGAGGTCGAAAAGGAATGGCGCTGGAGCGGCGTGCATTATCAGCGCACCGCGCAGGACTGGCTCGATAATTTCGATGCTCATCGCGACGAGATCGAAAGCGTGCTGCGCGAGGTCTATGGCGCCGATACCGCGTTGTGGATGCGGCGCTGGCGCTGGTTCTTCCTCGCCACCGCAGGCCTGTTCGGCTACGCCGGCGGCAGCGAGTGGGGCGTAAGTCATTACCGTCTGAAGGCGGCCGGTTAACGCCCGCTGATTCGTGGCGGATACATGTGCTCGCATTTGCTGCAATTTCCCGGCGTAACGACGAGGGTTCCCGATTCGCCGTAAACCTTAACGCGAGCGTGGAACCCGGCTCACAATCGAGTGACCCCAGAAAACGAGCGCTATTTCAGCAGGATAGCATTGTGTGACATTGGGCCGCCGCGCGATCGTATTGCATCGCAGCAGTCGCGGTTTATCCTGTGTTCATCAACACTGAGTTCCAGGAGCTTTTTGGGCGTCGCCGTTGCGAGGTCCTCCTGGACAATGTCGCGAATAATCAAATTCGCGCTTCAAACTTGAACTGGGGCAATGCTTTCAATGTCCGGACTACAAACGCGATCGGCATGCATCGTTGTGATGTTCGCTGCGATGGCGCCGCTATTGGCTGGCTGCAATGAACCGACGGCCGTGGCCGCGGTGGCGGCAGCTCCGGCCGAACCCGAAGTCGGCACCTTCACCGTACGCCCTCAGTCTCGCGCCCTCGTTCGGGAACTGCCCGGCCGGATCGCGCCCACCCGGGTTTCGGAAGTGCGTGCGCGGGTCTCCGGCATCATCGTCGAGCGCCTGTTCCAGCAGGGCACCGAGGTGACGGCCGGCGATCCCCTGTACCGGATCGACCCGAAGCCGTTCGAGGTGGAACTGCAGGCGAGCCAGGCCGCGCTGGACAAGGCGGTGGCGGCGTTCGATCTCGCCGCCCAGCATGCGCGGCGCATCGCGACGCTGACCAGCCAGCGCGCGGCGCCCGAGGCCGAGAACGAAAAGGCCGATCGCGGCCCAGCGCCAGGCCGAGGCCGAGGTCGGTAGCCGCCAGGCCGAAGTCGCGCGCGCCAGGCTGAACCTCGACTATGCGACGATCCGCGCGCCGATCAGCGGCGTCGTCGGCGCCGCGCTGGTGAGCGAAGGCGCGCTGGTGGTGCAGAACGAGACCACCAGTCTCGCCACGATCCAGCAACTCGACCCGATCTACGCCGACTTCACCCAGTCGGTTTCGGAGATGAACAAGCTGCGCCGTGCCTTCGACAGCGGCGATCTCGACCGGATTGCGCCTGACGCGGCCAAGGTCCGCCTCGTGCTCGACGACGGAACGGTCTACCCGGTTTCCGGCAAGCTGCTGTTTTCCGAAGCCAAGGTGGACGCCTTTACCGGACAGGTTACGTTGCGCGGACAGTTTCCGAATCCCAGTCGCGAACTGCTGCCCGGCATGTATGTCCGCGTCCTGATCGAGCAGGGTATCGATTCCGACTCCATCGCCGTGCCGCAGCAGGCGATCCAGCGCGATGCCGGCGGCGGCAGCGAGGTCTTCGTGGTCAAGGAAGACGGCCGCGTGGCGACGCAGCCGGTCCGCACCGGCGCGGTGCAGGATGGCGTGTGGCTGGTCAGCGAGGGCCTCAAGGACGGCGATCACGTCATCGTCGACGGGTTCCAGAAATTCGTGCCGGGCGACAAGGTCAAGGCGAAGGCGTGGATCGATGCGGATGCCTCGGTTGGCACCATACCGGGCGCATCGCCGACGCAAGCCGCGCGCTGAGATCGACATGCCTAGTTTCTTCATCGACAGGCCGATCTTCGCCTGGGTGGTCGCGCTTTTCATCTGCCTGATCGGCGCGATCTCGATTCCGCTATTGGCGGTCGCGCAATATCCGATCATCGCGCCGCCCTCGATCTCGATCTCGACCAGCTATCCCGGCGCGTCGCCGGAAAACCTCTACAACAGCGTCACGCGGCTGATCGAGGAGGAGCTCAACGGCGCCTCCGGCATCCTCAATTTCGAATCCACCTCGGACTCGCTGGGCCAGGTCGAAATCATCGCCAACTTCGTGCCGGGCACGGAGACCGGCGCCGCCTCGGTCGAGGTGCAGAACCGCCTCAAGCGCGTCGAGGCGCGGCTGCCGCGCGCGGTGATCCAGCAGGGCATCCTGGTCGAGGAAGCGTCCTCCGCGGTGCTGCAGATCATCACGCTGAACTCGACCGACGGCTCGCTCGACGAAATCGGCCTCGGCGATTTCATGATCCGCAACGTGCTCGGCGAAATCCGGCGCATTCCCGGCGTCGGCCGCGCCACGCTCTATTCCACCGAACGTTCGCTGCGGATCTGGGTCGATCCCGCCAAGCTCGTCGGCTACGGCCTCACCGCCGACGACGTCAACAAGGCCATTACAGCTCAGAACGCGCAGGTCGCCTCCGGCAGCATCGGCGCCGAGCCGAGCACGCCGGAGCAGAAGATTTCCGCGCTGGTGCTGGTCAAGGGCCAGCTCTCCTCGCCGGAAGAATTCGGCGCGATCACGCTGCGCGCCAATGCGGACGGTTCCACCGTGCGGCTGCGCGACGTCGCGCGCATCGAGATCGGCGGCCTCAGCTACCAGTTCAACACGCGCCTCGACGGCAAGCCGACCGCCGGCCTTTCGGTGCTGCTGTCGCCGACCGGCAACGCGCTCGCGACCGCGAGCGCCGTCGAAGCCAAGATGAAGGAACTGTCAAAGTTCTTTCCGACCAATATCGGCTATGAAATTCCCTACAACATCACGCCCGTCGTCAAGGCCTCGATCAACAAGGTGCTGATGACGCTGGTCGAAGCGGTGGTGCTGGTGTTCATCGTGATGTTCCTGTTCCTGCAGAACATCCGCTACACCATCATCCCGACCATCGTGGTGCCGGTGGCGCTGCTCGGCACCTGCGCGATGCTGATGGCGGTCGGCTATTCCATCAACATGCTGACCATGTTCGGCATGGTGCTGGCGGTCGGCATCCTCGTCGACGACGCCATCGTCGTGGTGGAAAACGTCGAGCGCATCATGGCCGAAGAAGGCCTGCCGCCGAAGGAAGCCACCCGCAAGGCGATGTCGCAGATATCGAGCGCCATCATCGGCATCACGCTGGTGCTGATGGCGGTGTTCGTGCCGATGGCGTTCTTCCCGGGATCGGTCGGCATCATCTACCGCCAGTTCTCCGTCACCATGGTGTCCGCCATCGCCTTCTCGGCGCTGCTGGCGCTGTCGCTGACGCCGGCGCTGTGCGCGACGCTGCTGAAGCCGGTCGAGGCCGGCCATGCTCACGCGCGCAAGGGCGTGTTCGGCTGGTTCAACCGCGTGCTGGAGTTCGACCCGCGGCGGCTATACGCGCACCGTGAAGGGTTCGCTGAAGCGCACCGGGCGCTTGATGCTGGTCTACGCCGTGCTGCTGATCGGCCTCGGCTGGGCGTTCGTGCGGCTGCCCGGCGGCTTCCTGCCGGTCGACGACCAGGGCTTTATCACCACCGACGTGCAGACGCCGTCCGACTCCTCCTATGCCCGCACCCAGGCCGCGGTCGAGCAGGTCGAAAAATATCTGCTCAAGCGTGAAGGCGTCGAGAACGTGACGTTCCTGACCGGCTTCAGCTTCCTCGGCCAGGGCGTCAACACCGCGCAGGCCTTCATCTCGCTGAAGGACTGGTCGGAGCGCGGCAAGAAGGATTCGGCGGCCGCGATCGTCGCCGACATCAACCGCGACCTGTCGTCGATCCGCGACGCCAAGATCTCGGCGCTGCAGCCGCCGCCGATCGACAATCTCGGCAATTCCTCGGGCTTCTCGTTCCGCCTGCAGGACCGCGGCCAGAAGGGCTATCCGGCGCTGATTGCCGCCTCGGACCGCCTGATCGCGGAGGCCAATGCCAGCCGCGTGCTGCAGAAGGTCTATGTCGAGGGCCTGCCGCCGGCGCCGCAGGTCAACCTGATGATCGACCGCGAAAAGGCCGGCGCGTTCGGCGTCACCTTCGAGGACATCAACCAGACCATCTCGACCAATCTCGGCTCGAACTACATCAACGACTTCCCGAACCGCGGGCGCATGCAGCGCGTGATCGTGCAGGCCGACCGCGCCAGCCGCATGAACGCCGACGACATCCTCAACTACAACGTCAAGAACAGCCGCGGCCAGCTGGTGCCGTTCTCGGCCTTCGCCACCGTGCAGTGGCAGAAGGGCCCGACCCAGATCGCGGGCTTCAACTATTATCCCGCGGTGCGCATCTCCGGCGAAGCCAAACCCGGCTTCACCTCCGGCGACGCCATCGCCGAGATGGAACGGCTCGCGGGCAAGCTGCCGCGCGGCTTCGGCTACGAATGGACCGGGCAGTCGCTGCAGGAAAAACTGTCCGGCTCGCAGGCGCCGTTCCTGCTCGGCCTCTCGGTGTTCGTGCGTGTTCCTCCTGCTCGCCGCGCTCTACGAGAGCTGGACCATTCCGCTCGCGGTGCTGCTGACGGTACCGCTCGGCATCTGCGGCGCGTGTCATCGCCGCCACCATGCGCGGCCTGTCCGAACGACGTCTATTTCACCGTCGGCCTGATCACCATCATCGGCCTCGCCGCCAAGGACGCCATCCTCATCATCGAATTCGCCAAGGATCTGCGCGCGCAGGGCAAGCCCTGGTCGAGGCCACGATCGAAGCGTGCTCGCTTCGCTTCCGCCCGATCCTGATGACGGGCCTCGCCTTCGTCTGCGGCGTGCTGCCGATGGCCATCGCCACCGGCGCCGGCGGCGCCAGCCAGCAGGCGCTCGGCACCAGCGTCATGGGCGGCATGATCGCGGTGGTGATCCTGGCGCTGCTGATGGTGCCGGTGTTCTTCGTCAGCGTGCAGCGCGTGCTGGCGGGGGATCGGGAGAAGGTGGAGGAGGCGGAAGAGCCTGACGCGTCAGCCGACCGGCCAAGCCCTGATCCGCGCGACTGCTGCGCATACCAGCGATAGGCCCGGTGCGCTAGGCATTGCTCACCGTAAAATCGCGGCTACTGTGCATGGGGTTGTTTTCGATATTTTAGTTGAGAGGTCGCAGACGACGGCGAACCGTCGCTCTACTTATCGAGCGGCTTCAATATCTTCACCAACTCCCCGTGCACGAACTCATTCCCGCACAGCACATGCCCGGTCTTCAGCGCATCGTCCTTGCCGCCGATATCCGTGATCGTGCCGCCGGCTTCGCGCACCATGATCTGCCCGGCGGCGATGTCCCAGGGCTGCAGATTGCGTTCCCAGTAGCCGTCGAGGCGGCCGGCGGCGACGAAGGCGAGGTCGAGCGAGGCGGCGCCGAAGCGGCGGAAGCCGGCGACCTTGTTCTGCAGCGCGGCCATTTCCTTCTGCGCCAGCTCGTGGTCGCCGCGGCCGATATGCGGCAGGCCGCAGGCGACCACGCATTCGTCGAGCCGGCGGCGGCCGGCGACGCGCAGCCGCTGGTCGTTGAGGAACGCGCCCTTGCCGCGCTCGGCGATGTACAGCTCGTCATTGGCGGGGTTGTAGATCACGCCGGCGATGATCGTGTCGTCGCGGCGCAGGCCGATCGAGATCGCAAATTGCGGGATGCCGTGCAGGAAGTTGGTGGTGCCGTCGAGCGGATCGACGATCCAGGTGTGGCTCTTGTCGGCGCCTTCGCGGTTGCCGCCTTCTTCGCCGATGAAGCCGTAGCCGGGGCGCGCCTTGGCGAGGTCCTCGTACAGCATTTCCTCGGCGCGCTTGTCGGCCTTGGTGACGAAGTTCGCCGGTCCCTTCAGCGATACCTGCAGGTGCTCGATCTCGCCGAGGTCGCGCTTGAGGTTGCGGCCGGCGCGGCGCGCGGCTTTCACCATGACGTTGATTAGGGCTGAATACAGCATGATGCGCGCTTACGGTAGGAGGGAACGGACCGATGCCGTCAGGGGTTTGGCGACTGGGTTGCCCTGCAGATTTGCCGCCGTCAAGGCGTCATTTGCTGGCTGTGGCGCCGGTGGTGCCGGTCCATTTTTTTGCGGCCGCCTCGACCTTGGCGCGGTCCTCCGGGCTGAGCTCGGAGAGCCGCTCGTCGAGTTCGGGGTCGCCCTTGCCGGCGGTCTTGGCGACGAGGTGCCATTTCAGGCCTTCGATCTTGTCCACCGGCACCCCCAGCCCGCTCACCAGCACCCGGGCGAGACGGTTTTGCGCGATCGGTGAATTCTGCCGTGCCGCCTTGCGCAGCAGGGCGATCGCCGCGAGCTGGTTCTTCGGCGTGCCGGTGCCGTTGAACAGCGCGATGGCATATTCGACCTCGGCGTCGACATTGTCGGCCAGCGACGCCGCCTGCAGCAGCCGCACCGCCTTGTCGAGGTCCTTCGGCACGCCGTTGCCTTCCTTGTAGAAGGTCGCCAGCGCGTATTGCGCTTCCGGGTTGCCGGCGTCGGCCGCGCCGCGCAGCAGCTCGGCGGCGCGCCTGACATCCTGCGGCAGCGTGTTGCCGTCGAGATAGAGCAGCGCCAGATTATAGGCCGCCTTGGCGTTGCCGAGCTTGGCGGAGGAGGCGAGCAGCTTGACCGCCTGGTCGCGGTTGGTGGCGCCGCCGCGGCCGGACAGCCGCATCATGGCGAGCGCGAACATGCCTTCGCGGTCGCCGGCGTCGGCGGCGCGCTGATACCATTCGGCGGCCTTCGTGTAGTCGCGCTTGATGCCGAGCCCGTTGGCATAGAGCTCGCCCAGCATCGTCATCGCCTTGGGATCGCGGGCATACTGCGCGCGCGTGGCCGCGAGATCGAAGGCGGTCTTGTAGAGGCCACGCTGATAGGCGCCATAGACGATTGTCGACGTTGGGATCGTCGAACGTCGGCATTTGTGGGTCGGAGGGTATCGGCGCAGGCACGGGCCTGGTCGTCACCGTGGGCCTGGCGACGTCGTGGGTGCAGGTGTTGGTGTTGCGGCAGGCTTTTTCGCAGCCGGCGGTGCCTTTTCCTTCGGCGCCGCCTGCTTTGCGGCCGGAGGCGGCTGCGGGCGGTTGCGCAGCAGGCGGCGCCAGCGAGGTCTGCGCGACGGCGCCGGCCGTCGTCAGCACGAGGCCCGTGAGCAGCGATATGGGACGCAGCAGTTTCATGGTCCGGCGTTATCCGTGTCCGGCCTTGTCAGGGCTGGTCCTGGCTTTTCCGAACGCGGCTTCATGCGCTTGTGCGATCGCCTGGGCGGCATCGGTCAGCGCCGCCTTGGCGCCGCGCGGATCGGCCCAGATGAAATCGCCGACCAGCACGAAATCCGCGCCGGCGCGCGCGAATTCGGCGGCCTCCTCGCGCGAGGCGGCAAAGCCGACGCAAGGCGGCTCGAACAGTTCGTCCCACCATTGCAGGCGTTCGGCAATCGCATCCACCGAAGGCCGCTGGCCGCCGGCATCGGGCTCGCCGAACAGCACGTAGTCGGCGCCGACTCTCGCCCGCGGCCATCGAATCGTGCCGCGTGGCGAGGCCGCCGACGCCGGCGATGCGGTCGGGCTTCAGCGACGGCAAGGCATCTTCCAGCGCCGCGAGGCTGTTCAGATGCGCGCCGTCGGCGCCCGCGCGCGCCACCAGTTCGACATGGCCGTCGAGCAGCAGCGCCGCGCCGGCGTTCTGGATCACCGGCGCCAGCGTCTTTACGCGCGAGATCATGGTGCGCTGGTCGACAGGCTTCAGCCGCACCAGCACCGCCGCGACGTCGGCCGCGGCCAGCAGCTCCGGAAGCTCGCTCGCGAGCTGCGCCGGATCGTCCACCTCTGGCGTCGCGAGATAGAGACGCGGCGCCGGGCGCGGCGGAAGAGGTTTGTTGGCCAAGTCTTCAAGCGGCGACCTTCTTTTCAAGGCCGGTTTCCCACTCGCCCTTGCTCGCCAGCGCGTTCATCTTCGCGCGGTGGGTGAAGGCGCGCTGGCCGGCGGCGACGTTCTCGGCCTTGCCCGACCACGCCTTTTGCGGCGCCGCCTGCAGCGCGCGGCCATAGGAGAAGGTGAGCTTCCAGGGCAGGTTGCCGATCTTGTTCATGGCGTCGAGATGCGCGGTCGCTTCCTCGTCGGATTGTCCGCCGGAGAGGAAGGCGATGCCCGGCACGGCGGCGGGCACGCACGCCTTCAGCAGCCGCACGGTCTTCTCCGCGACCTCGGCGACGGAAGCCTGCTTCGCGCACTTCTTGCCTGAGATCGCCATGTTGGGCTTCAGCACCATGCCTTCGAGCTCGACGCGCTGGATGCGCAATTCCTGGAACGTCTTGTTCAGCACGCGCTGGGTCACGTCATAGCAGCGGTCGATGTCGTGATCGCCGTCCATCAGCACTTCCGGCTCGACGATCGGCACGATCTGCGCCGCCTGGCACAGCGCCGCATAGCGCGCCAGCGCGTGCGCGTTGACGCTGATCGCGGTCATCGTGGGAATGCCCGCGCCGATATCGATCACCGCGCGCCACTTCGCAAAGCGCGCGCCGCGCTCGTAATATTTCTTCAGCCGCTCGGCGAGCTTGTCGAGGCCGACCGTCACCAGTTCGCCCGGACATTGCGGCAGCGCCTGCGTGCCCTCGTCGACCTTGATGCCGGGGATCGCGCCGGACTGCTCGATCAGCTTGACCAGCGGCGTGCCGTCCTTGGCGTTCTGCCAGATCGTCTCGTCGTACAGGATCACGCCCGAGACGTATTTGCTCATCGCCTCGGTGGAGCGGAACAGCATCTCGCGATAGTCGCGGCGGCTCTCCTCGGTCGATTCGACCTTGATGGCGTCAAAGCGCTTCTTGATCGTGCCGGAGGATTCGTCGGCGGCGAGAATGCCCTTGCCCGGGGTGACCATGGCGAGGGCAACCTTGTTGAGGTCGGCAAGATTCATCGAAGTTCTCCAGAAACATCATGCCCTTGCGCACCAAAATAGGCGGTTCTCGGGCAATTGCCTAGAAAACGTTCGTCGCACCGGGGGTGTTTGCGAGGCGCGGGCGGGCCCTTAGGCCACCTTGTCAGGCGATCTTGGGATCGAGTTCACCCTTGGTGTAACGCTTGGCCATTTCGGCCGTGGTCAGCACCTTCTTGATCTTGCTGGCCTGGCCCGCGGTATTGAATTCCTGCAGCCGCTGCTTGCACAGCTTGGCCATCGCTTCCATCGCCGGCTTGAGATATTTGCGCGGATCGAACTCGCTCGGATCTTCCTTCAGAATCTTGCGGATCTGGCCGGTCATCGCCATGCGGTTGTCGGTGTCGATGTTGATCTTGCGCACGCCGTTCTTGATGCCGCGCTGGATTTCGGACACCGGCACGCCCCAGGTCGGCTTCATCTTGCCGCCATTGGCGTTGATGATGTCCTGCAGGTCCTGCGGCACCGAGGACGAACCATGCATCACCAGATGCGTGTTCGGCAGCTTGCGATGGATTTCCTCGATCACGTTCATGGCGAGGATGTCGCCGTCCGGCTTGCGGGTGAATTTGTAGGCGCCGTGCGAGGTGCCCATCGCGATCGCCAGCGCGTCGACCTTGGTCTCCTTGACGAACTTCACGGCTTCGTCGGGATTGGTCAGCAGCTGGTCGTGCGACAGCTTGCCTTCGGCGCCGTGGCCGTCTTCCTTGTCGCCCATGCCGGTCTCGAGCGAGCCGAGCACGCCGAGTTCGCCTTCCACCGAGATGCCGCCGAGATGCGCCATGTCGGTCACCGTCTTGGTGACGCCGACATTGTAGTCCCAGTCGGCGGCCGTCTTGCCGTCGGCCTTCAGCGAGCCGTCCATCATGACCGAGGTGAAGCCGGCCTGGATCGCGGTCATGCAGGTGTCGGGTCCGTTGCCGTGATCGAGATGCACGCAGACCGGAATCTGCGGATAGATTTCGGTGACGGCGTCCATCATGTGCTTGAGCATGATGTCATTGGCGTAGGAGCGCGCGCCGCGCGAGGCCTGGATGATGACGGGCGCATCGAGCGAGGAGGCGGCCTCCATGATGGCCAGCGCCTGCTCCATGTTGTTGATGTTGAACGCCGGCACGCCGTAATCGTGCTCTGCCGCGTGATCGAGCAGTTGACGCAAGGTAATGCGAGCCATTCAAATTCTCCTGTATTTGCCGCGCCTTTGGCGCTCCACTAATTTCGGTACTAACGCAGTTTCAGAACCTCGACGCCGGGCAGCGGCTTGCCTTCCATCCATTCGAGGAACGCGCCGCCGGCGGTCGAAACATAGGAAAAATCGTCGGCCACGCCGGCCTGGTTCAGCGCCGCGACGGTGTCGCCGCCGCCGGCGACCGAAACCAGCTTCTTCGCCTTGGTGCGCTCGGCCGCATGCTTGGCCGCGACCATGGTGCCGCGGTCGAACGGCGTCATCTCGAACGCGCCGAGCGGGCCGTTCCAGACCAGCGTCTTGGCGTCGTCGATCGCGGCATGAATCCGCGCGGTCGATTGCGGGCCGACGTCGAGGATCATGCCGTCGGCCGGGATCGCGTCGAGCCCATAGGCGTGCGAGGGCGAGTTGGCCGCGAAGTGATAGGCGACCACGGCATCGACGGGCAGGATGATGGCGCAGTTCGCCGCCTCGGCCTTTTCCATGATGCGCAGCGCGGTGGCGGCGAGATCCTTTTCCGCCAGCGACTTGCCGACGCCGACGCCCTGCGCGTGCAGGAAGGTGTTGGCCATGCCGCCGCCGATGACGAGCGCGTCGACCTTTGAGACGAGGTTTTCCAGCAGGTCGATCTTGGTCGAAACCTTTGCGCCGCCGATGATCGCGATGACCGGCTTGGTCGGCGCTTCCAGCGCCTTGCCGAGCGCGTCGAGTTCGGCCTGCATGGTGCGGCCGGCATAGGCCGGCAGCTTGTGGCCGAGGCCTTCGGTCGTGGCATGCGCGCGGTGCGCGGCGGAGAAGGCGTCGTTGACCCAGATGTCGCCGAGCTTGGCGAGTTCCGCGACGAACGCCGGATCGTTCTTTTCTTCTTCCTTGTGGAAGCGGGTGTTCTCCAGGCAGAGGACGTCGCCGTCCTTCATCGCGGCGACGGCCTTGGCCGCGGCCTCGCCGATGCAGTCGTCGGCGAAAGCGACCGGCTTGTTGATCACCTTCGACAGCGCTTCGGCGACGGGCTTCAGCGAATCCTTGGCATCGCGTCCCTTCGGCCGGCCGAAATGCGCGAGCAGGATGACCTTGCCGCCCTTGTCCGAAATTTCGGTGATGGTCGGCGCGACGCGCTCGAGCCGCGTCGCGTCGGTGACGCGGCCGTTCTCCATCGGCACGTTGAGGTCGACGCGCAGCAGCACGCGCTTGCCCTTTACGTCGACGTCATCGAGGGTGCGGAAGGTTTTGGTCATGGTCACTCTCTTGTCCCGGGCGCACTGCGGCGCGACGTGCCGCTGTGCTGAACCGGGACCTACGCTGGAATGGGTCCCGGCTCTGCACCGCGTCACTTCGTGCCGCGGCGCGTCCGGGACACGAGACGTGCGTTACAGCAGCTTGCCCATCGCGACGGCGGTGTCGGCCATGCGGTTGGAGAAACCCCATTCGTTGTCGTACCAGGACATCACGCGCACCAGCGTGCCGTTCTGCACCTTGGTCTGGTCCTCGTGGAGCGTCGACGAGTGCGGATCGTGGTTGAAGTCGATCGAGACGTTCGGCGCCGTGGTGTAGCCGAGGATGCCCTTGAGCTGCTGCTCGGAGGCGCGCTTCATCGCCGCGTTGATTTCCTTGACGTCGGTGGCGCGCTTGGCGACGATCTTGAGGTCGACCACCGAGACGTTCGGGGTCGGCACGCGGATCGCGACGCCGTCGAGCTTGCCCTTCAGTTCCGGCAGCACCAGGCCGATCGCCTTGGCCGCACCGGTCGAGGTCGGGATCATCGACATCGCCGCCGCGCGGCCGCGATAGAGATCCTTGTGCATGGTGTCGAGCGTCGGCTGGTCGCCGGTATAGGCGTGGATCGTGGTCATGAAGCCGGTCTCGATGCCGACCGTGTCGTTCAGCACCTTGGCGACCGGCGCCAGGCAGTTGGTGGTGCAGGAGCCGTTGGAGACGACGAGGTGATCGCTTGGTCAGCGTGTCGTGGTTGACGCCGTAGACGATGGTGGCGTCGGCGTTGTCGGCGGGCGCGGAGACCAGCACGCGCTTGGCGCCGGCGGTCAGATGCGCGGAAGCCTTGTCCTTGGCGGTGAAGATGCCGGTGCATTCCAGCGCGATGTCGACGCCGAGCGTCCTTCCACGGCAGCTTGGACGGATCGCGCTCGGCGGAAACCTTGATCTTGCCGTTGCCGAGGCTGATCGAGTCGCCATCGACGGTCACGGTGCCGGGGAAGCGGCCATGCACGGAGTCGAAGCGCAGCAGATGGGCGTTGGTCTCGACCGGGCCGAGATCGTTGATGCCGACCACCTCGATGTCCTTGCGGCCGGATTCCGCGATGGCGCGCAGGATGTTGCGGCCGATGCGGCCAAATCCGTTGATCGCGACGCGGATTGCCATGCTTGTTTCTCCCTTAATAGCTGGCGCCGTCCCCGCGGAGACGTTCCACGAGGGGCTTACGGCGGAACGCCCGGTTCTGCCGGGCGGGAACGGTCAAGATGGAGGTTTAGGTAGACCCTTTTCCCGGCAATCTCAACCGTCAGCCCAAGCGCTTCAGGGCAGCGTTAACGGCGGCCTCGGCGGTAATTCCGAAGTGCTTGTAAAGGTCCTTGGCAGGGGCGCTGGCGCCGAAACCGTGCATGCCCACGAATTCACCATCCTGGCCGATCACGGCATCCCAGCCCCAGCGCACCGCGGCCTCGATGGCGATCTTGACCGGGGCGTTGCCGATGATGGCCTTCTTGCGGTCCGCCGGCTGCGCCAGCAGCAGTTCGAGCGAGGGCACCGAGACCACCCGCGACGCGATGCCGCGCTCGGCGAGCTGCTTCTGGGCGGCCACCGCGATCTCGACCTCGGAGCCCGAGGCGAACAGCGACACCTTGGCCTCGCCCTGCGCCGCGACCAGCTCATAGGCGCCATGCGCGCAAGGGTTGTCGTTCGGCGCATTGGTCCGAAGCTGCGGCAGGTTCTGGCGGGTCAGCGCCAGCACGGTCGGGCCGTCGATCCGGTTGAGCGCCAGCTCCCAGCACTCGGTCACCTCGACGGCGTCGCAGGGCCGGAACACGCGCATGTTGGGAATCGCACGCAGCGCGGCGAGATGCTCGACCGGCTGATGCGTCGGGCCGTCCTCGCCGAGCCCGATCGAATCGTGGGTCATCACATAGACGACGCCGGCGCCCATCAGCGCGGCCAGCCGCATCGCCGGGCGCGCATAGTCGGTGAACACCAGGAAGGTCGCGCCGTTCGGCGCAAAGCCGCCATGCAGGAAGATGCCGTTCATGGCCGCCGCCATGCCGTGCTCGCGGATGCCGTAATGGATGAAGCGGCCCTTCGGCGTCTTGGCCGAGAACGCCACCGCCGACTTCGCCTTGTTGTTGTTGGAGCCGGTGAGGTCGGCGGAGCCGGCGAGGAATTCCATCGGCATCGCCGCTGCAATCGCCTCGATCGCGGATTCGGAGGATTTCCGCGTGGCGATATTCTGCGGCGTTTCCAGCAGCGCCTTCTTGTGCGCGCGCAGCGCCTTCGAAAGCGCGGCCGGCCGCTCGTGCCGCAGCCGCCGCTCGAACTCGGCGCGCTTGCGCGGGCCGAGCTCGGCGAAAACGCCTTCCCATTCCTGGCGCGCGGCGGCGCCGCGGCTGCCGGCTTCGCGCCACGCCTTCAGCACGTCGTCGGGCACCGAGAAGGCTTCCTGCGAGATGCCGAGCTTTTCCTTGGCGCCCTTGAGTTCGTCGGCGCCGAGCGCCTCGCCATGGGCCTTTGCGGTGCCGGCCCGCGTCGGCGCGCCGTAGCCGATGGTGGTCTTGCAGGCGATCAGCGTCGGCTTGCTGGATTTCTGCGCGCGGGTGATGGCGGCTGCGATCGCCTTCTGGATCATGACCGTCGATCAGTTCGGCCGCCCAGCCGGCGGACTTGAAGCGCTTCACCTGGTCGACCGAATCGGCGATCGAGGTCGGGCCGTCGATCGAGATGCCGTTGTCGTCGTACAGCACGATCATCTTGTTCAGCTTCCAGTGCCCGGCCATCGCGATCGCTTCCTGCGACACGCCTTCCATCAGGTCGCCGTCGGAGGCGAGCACGTAGGTGTGATGGCCGACCACCTTCTTGCCGAATTCAGCGGCCAGCATCTTCTCCGCCAGCGCCATGCCGACCGCGGTGGCGATGCCCTGGCCGAGCGGGCCGGTGGTGGTCTCGATACCCTTGGTGTGGAAATTCTCGGGGTGACCCGGCGTCAGCGATCCGAGCTGGCGGAAGTTCTTGATCTGGTCGAGCGTCATGTCCTTGTTGCCGGTCAGGTACAGCAAGGCATAGAGCAGCATCGAGCCGTGGCCGGCGGAGAGCACGAAACGGTCGCGGTCCGGCCATGCCGGCGCCGCGGCGTCGATATTTCAGGAACTGTGTGAACAGCACGGTGGCGATGTCGGCGGCGCCCATCGGCAGGCCGGGATGGCCGGATTTCGCCTTCTCGACGGCATCCATGGCAAGCCCGCGAATCGCATTGGCCATACGGGTGTGATCGACCTGCGTCATGATGAAAATCCGCCTGAAATGAGGTGCTTGGTTGCGGGTACGTACCGGGCGAAGGCCGCAATACGGGCGTGAGCCTAAGGGAAGTCGGGGCTGGATAGCACCTCAATCCCATGAGTCCAAGGCGGAAGGCTGGGGAAACGCGCTTCGGCGTGCGAAAAGTTGCTTAGCAGTGCATAGCTTCGCGGCGGCGTTGCGCTCGGCCTCGCTTGCCACGTAAATTTCGTCGCTCTAACCGCTTGCCGAACCGCGGATTTTGCTGCCGCGCGGCGGGCCTACGCGAAGGTGCGCGCTGCTTCCCATGAGCGATCGTCTCACCAACGGGGCCGGTAATGCCGAGCCCGTCCAGGTCGACATCGACGCCGCTACGCGGCGCCTGATGATGGCGCTCGATGCGCTCGAGGCCGCGGCGGAACGGCGGCGCGACGCCGACCGCGACGAGAACGAACTGGCGAGCCGGATCCAGGCGCTCGGCGCCGATCGCTCGCGGCTCGCCGACGAACTCGACGGCTCGCTGGTGAAGACGCGGCGGCTGGAGCGCACCAACCGCGAGATATCGGAAAAACTCGATATCGCGATCGGCACCATCCGCGCGGTGCTCGATTCCGGAGAGGATGAATGAGCCACATCAACGTCACCATCAACGGCCGGCAGTACCGTATGGCCTGCGAGGAAGGGCAGGAGGTGCGGCTCTTGAAACTCGCCGAGAGCCTGGAAACGCGCGTCGGCGAGCTGCGCGGCAAGTTCGGCGAGATCGGCGATGCGCGCCTCACGGTGATGGCCGCGCTCACCGTGTGCGACGAACTGGTCGACGCCAACGCGCGCATCCGCGCGCTGGAAGAAGAACTCGAAACCCTGCGCAACGTCCGCGTCGCCGCCGCCGACCGCGCCAAGGCGACGCAAGCCGCCGTCGCCAACGCGCTCAACGCCGCCGCCGAGCGCATCGAAAAGACCACGCAGGTGCTGAACCGCACCATCGGGAATGGCGTCGCGATCGGGTGAAAGGGTTGGGCTATTGCTGGCGGCGTCCGTTAGCGCTGGCGGATTGGGTCCGTAACCCTTACATTGGTCTCGCGAAGCTGCGTCGTGCGTCAGGAGCCATATATCCCCGGGGCCTTATCGATCCTTTAGGGAACTGTCCCTGGCCGGGTCCGTGGACCCGGACATATGGTGCCCACCTACTTTCGTAGGGAACTCCGGGATCGAGTGCTTCAACGGCGTTCGCGGCTTCGCACTTTAATTGCTTGTTGCGGTTCTACCTGCGTGCATTCGTCATACCCGCGAAGCGGGTGTCCAGTACGCTACGGCTCCACTGTTTGATTGCGAACGTCTCTGGAATACTGGATCAGCCGCTCCAGTGCGCAATCGCGCACAAGGCGGGCGATGACGGCAGAACGATATCCCGCATGACGGCAACCCTCTCGAAGGCCGACCTTCGCGCCGCCGCGCTGGCGAAACGCGATGCGTTGAGCGAGGAGCAGCGCGCGGCTGCGGCGCAAGCCATGGCCAAGCGCGGCGTGCCGTTTGCGATCGACGCCCGGCATGATCGTGTCGGGTTACTCGCCGATCCGCAGCGAGATCGATCCCGCGCCCTTGATGCGCAAGCTCGCGGAGCAGGGCGCGCAGGCTGGCGCTGCCGGCGGTGATGGCGCGCGGAAAATCGCTGGCGTTTCGCGCCTGGTCGCCCGACGACCGGCTGATGCTCGGGCCGCTCGGCATCCTCGAGCCGTCGCCGGCGGCGGAAGAACTCGATTCCCGATATCATGCTGGTGCCGCTGGCGGCGTTCGACCGTCAGGGCCACCGCATCGGCTATGGCGCCGGACATTACGACTACACCCTTGCCCATTTGCGCAAGGTGAAGGCCGATCACCGCCGTCGGCATCGCTTTTTCCGTGCAGGAAATAAAAGCCGTTCCCGCACTGCCGCACGACGTGGCGCTGGATTATGTGCTAACGGAAAAGAAAGTGTTCGATTTCCGGAGCTGAACTTTGCGCATTCTCTTCGTCGGCGACGTGGTCGGCCGCGCGGGCCGCACCGCGATCGCGGAATATCTGCCCGGCATGGTCAGGGACTGGGCGCTCGATCTCGTCGTCGTCAATGGCGAGAATGCCGCCGGCGGTTTCGGCATCACCGAGGCGATCTATCAGGAATTCCTCGACGCCGGCGCCGATGCGGTCACGCTCGGCAACCACGCCTGGGATCAGCGCGAGGCGCTGGTGTTCATCGAGCGCGCGCCGAAACTGGTTCGTCCCGCCAATTTTCCGAAGGGCACGCCGGGCCGCGGCGCGGCACTGGTCGATACCAAGAACGGCAAGCGCGCGCTCGTCATCAACGCCATCGGCCGCGTCTTCATGACGCCGTTCGACGATCCGTTCGCGACGCTCAACCGCGAGCTCGACGCCTGTCCGCTGCGCGAGGCGGCGGATGCGATCGTGGTCGATTTCCACGGCGAGGCGACCAGCGAGAAGCAGGGCATCGGCTATTTCTGCGACGGCCGCGCCAGCCTCGTCGTCGGCACCCACACCCATGTGCCGACCGCCGATCACCAGATCCTGGCCGGCGGCACCGCCTATATGACCGACGCCGGCATGACCGGCGATTATGATTCCGTCATCGGCATGCAGAAGGAAGAGCCGCTGCGGCGCTTCACGACCGGCATTCCCTCGGGCCGGTTCGAACCGGCGGCGGGCGTTGCGACACTCAGTGGTGTGGCGGTCGAAACCGATGACGCCACCGGCCTCGCGCGGCGCGTCGCGCCGGTGCGGGCCGGCGGCAGGCTGGAGCCGGCCGTGCCCGGCTTCTGGGCCTGAAAAATATCAACGCGGAGAGAATGGCGATGCGCAGGCTGGTGATCGTTGCGCTCGCTCTTTTCGCTTCGGCCGCAGCCGGCGCGCAGACGCTGACCCAGCGACCGGTCTCGCAAGGGGCAGTGACGCCTGCCGACATGACGGAGCGGCTCGAGAAATCCGCTCTCCGCACCAAGGAGCAGGCGCCGAAAGGCGCGGCGCGCGGCTCGTCGATCGATTTCTGCTGGCCGTCGAGTGCCGCGGAATATCAGGCGATCGGCAAGTACGTGCTGGTGCTGGTCAGCGTGGTCACCCAGGACGCGGCCGAACTGCCGTTGCGACGGGTCTACGTGACCGTCAATGGCGAGCAGACCGAACTGATCAGGCTTTCGAGCCAGCGCCGCGACGTCAACAAGGGATCGACCACGTTCTCGATTCTCGGCCCGTTTCGCGAGGACGGCTTCTACGTCGCGCCCGCCGGCCTGATGATGCGCGACGGCTATCTGCAGGCCGACTTCGCGACCCGTCGCAACAATTTCAATCTCTACAAGCTGCCCGGCACGCCGCCCGATTTCGTCAAGGCGGACAACGACCCGATGCCGGCCAGGGATGCGACGCCGAACATGCCGGCGCTGAAGGCGCTGCTGACGCGCGAGTATCAAGGGTTCGAGCTGCCGGCGAGCCTGCGCTGACCGCAGGCTGCGGCGACTTCCATCAGAATCGAAAGGGTTTCAGAGCCGGTAAGCCGTACGGAAACCGCCCCAGTGGCGGCCCTTGACGCGTGACCGGCACGTCGATCTCGCGCATCATCACGGTGTTGCCGTTGCCCATGTCGCGGGCGTAGCTCTGGATCAGATAGGCGCGCTGGTTGCGGCCGGCGGCAAGGCCCGCCGCATCGTTGAAGATGCGGCGGTTGCGGCTGTTGGCGGTGTTCCAGGCGACGTCGCCCGGCCGCTGCGGATGCGAGTAGATCTTGTTGTGAACCGGCAGATAGCCGTTGGTGTCGATCATGGCGCAGAACGCCATCCGCGTGTCCTTGGCCAGGAACGCTTCCTGGAACGGCGGCAGCGCGCGATCGGCCCAGTCCAGGATTTTGGTGCGGTACTGCACCGGATTGGTGCCGGCGATCTCGACATAGTTGGTGTCGAACATGTCCTCGATCGAGATCGCGCCGCTGTCGATGCCGTTCTCGAAAATCTTCTTCAGCGCCGCGCCGGCTTCCATCGCGCGGGTCACCGCCTCGGTGTTGTCGTCCTGGATCGACCATAGTTTGTCTTCGATCTTCTCGATCAGCGCCGTATCCGGCCTTTCGAACTGCGCGTGCGCGCCGGCCTTCGAACGCTGGACGATGCGAATCCGGCAGGCGCCGACATCCTGCAGCGTCGCGTCGAAGCTCTGGCCCTGCGCCAGCGCTTCGGCGTCTGCCCCGCTGACCAGAATGCCGCCCATGGAAATTTCGTAGACCGGTGCCGATATCACGCCGCGCGGCGCGGCAATTTCGATCTTGAGGCTGCAAGGCAGCCTTTCGTCCTTGCGGCGCTCCTGGCGGTCGCCTTCTTCTCGCCCTGCCGCAGCAGCACCGCGCAACGCGACTTGAGCTTCTGCGCGAACATCGTGACGGCGCGTCCGGCCTTGGCGACGCTTTCGCCATGGAGCCTCGGCTTCCTTGGTGGCATGATCGATTTCGGTGGCGCTGTCGCCGACCGAGACGATGAAGCTGGACGCGGTGGCGGCGTTGTCGGCGATCTCGCCGGTCGTTGCGTTCTGCTCGGCGACCGCGCCGTTGACGTTCTCGAATACCGGGCGGATCGCCTCGATCGCCTGCGAGATGCGATGCACGGCATCGACCGAGCCCGCGGCGTCGCGCTGCAGCGCCTCGATCTTCTTGGTGATCTCTTCGGTCGCGTGCTGGGTCTGCACCGCGAGCGCCTTCACCTCGGTGGCGACCACGGCAAAGCCGCGGCCGGCCTCGCCGGCGCGCGCCGCCTCGATGGTGGAATTGAGCGCCAGCAGCGTGGTCTGCCGCGCGATTTGCGCGATGAGATTGACGACGTTGCTGATCGCCGCGGAGGATTCCCGCAGGCGGTCGACATTGGCGCTGGCTTCGCGGGCGGCGTCGCTGGCCTGGTCGGCCAGCTTGCCGGCGTCGCGGACCTGGGAGCCGATCCCCTGCGCCGACTGGGTGAACTTGTCGGCGGCGTGCGAAAAGGTGGTGGCCGTGCCCTGTGCGGCGCTGGTCCGGTCCGTCAGGGCGTCGGTGCGCTGGCGGATGGTCGACAGTGTCGAAGCCGCGGCTTCCGCGCCCCCGGCGACCGAGTTGGCCGCCCGTTCGAGCTGGCGGATCATGGCGCCGAGTTCGAGTTCCAGCAGCTCGAGGATAGCCTTGGCCGAATCGCCATCGGCAGACGCGGCTTCGGTCGAACTGGCGACCGGCTGGGCCTTGGGCTGAGGCAGCAGGCAGCGTCGGTTCCGGCGCCCGCTTTTTGAAGAAACCGAAGGCCATGACGTCTCGTAAAAGTTGAGGATCGGTAAGAAATCCTCTCATCCGAGCATGAAATCATGGTTAACAACTGCCTGATATTCCGGAGGGCGGGCGCTACTTTAGTCGCCGAATCCGTCCGCAAATCTTTGATTTTGCCCGATTGCCGGCCTATAAGGCCGCGCTTTCACCCCGCATCCTCCCGGACGAATCCGAAGAGACCCCTGCATGGCCGGCCATTCCCAGTTCAAGAACATCATGCACCGCAAGGGCAAGCAGGATGCCCAGAAGTCGAAGCTTTTCGGCAAGCTGGCCCGGGAAATCACGGTGGCGGCCAAGATGGGCCAGCCGGATCCGGCGATGAACGCACGCCTCCGAGCGGCGATCATTTCCGCCCGTCAGGAGAACATGTCCAAGGACTCGATCGAGCGCGCCGTGAAGAAGGCGAGCGGCGGCGACAGCGAGAATTACGACGAGATCCGTTACGAGGGTTATGGCCCCGGCGGCATCGCCGTGATCGTCGAGGCGCTGACCGACAACCGCAACCGCACCGCCTCGGATGTCCGCACCTACTTCACCAAGTCCGGGGGCAATCTCGGCGAAACCGGCTCGGTCGCCTTCATGTTCGACCACACTGGCGTGATCGAATACGATTCCAGCAAAGCCTCCGACGACGCGATGCTTGATGCCGCCATCGAGGCCGGCGCCGACGACGTGATATCAAGCGAAAGCGGCCACGAGATCTACGCCTCGCAGGAAACCTTTCGCGAGGTGGCGAAGGCGCTGGAAGCGAAATTCGGCGAAGCCCGCAAGGCGGCGCTGACCTGGAAGCCGCAGAACACGATCGCGGTCGACGACGAGACCGGCGAGAAGCTGCTGAAGCTGATGGACCTCTTGAACGAGCACGATGACGTCCAGAACGTCTATGCGAATTTCGAGATTTCCGACGCGCTGGTCGCGAAGATGGGCGGGTAATTGACGGCGGGTAAGTGGTCGTCCCTGCGAACGCAGGGACCCATACTGCGTTGTCCTATCGATAAGAGCGAGACGACTGACGCCGCTCAAAACAATTGGGCCGCGGCGATGGGTCCCTGCGTTCGCAGGGACGACGATGGATGGGTGGCCGTGCCATCGTTCGGACAGGATCGACCGCGCGGCAGGGGATTTCCGTTCTCTTTATGTTTCGTTCACCCGGCTCAGGCGTTATCACTACGCCATGACATCCCCACCGATTCGCCAACCCGTCCGGATCATCGGCATCGACCCTGGCCTCCGCCGCACCGGCTGGGGCGTGATCGAGACCGAGGGCAACCGGCTCGTCTTCATCGGCTGCGGCTCGGTCGAGCCGCGGGACGATCTGCCGCTGGCGAGCCGCCTGCTCGCGATCCATGAGGGGCTCGCCGCCGTGCTCGGCGATTTCCGCCCGGCGGAGGCCGCGGTCGAGCAGACCTTTGTCAACAAGGACGGCGTCGCCACGCTGAAACTCGGCCAGGCCCGCGGCGTGGCCATGCTGTCGCCCGCGATGTTCGGCATATCGGTTGCGGAATACGCGCCCAACCAGGTGAAGAAGACCGTGGTCGGCGCCGGCCATGCCGACAAGAACCAGATCGCCGTCATGCTGAAGATCCTGCTGCCGAAGGCCGAGCCGAAATCCGCCGACGCCGCCGACGCGCTGGCGATCGCCATCACGCACGCCCATCATCGCGGCGGCGTGGCGCTGCGGCTGAGGGTGGCGAGCCTATGATCGGCAAGCTCAAAGGCCTGATCGATTCCTACGGCGAGGACTATGTGATCCTCGACGTCGGCGGCGTCGGCTATCAGGTGCATTGCTCGTCGCGCACGCTGCAGGCGCTGCCGTCGCCCGGCGAGGCCGCCGTGCTCTCGATCGAGACTTACGTGCGCGAGGACCAGATAAAACTGTTCGGCTTCCGCACCGACACCGAGCGCGAATGGTTCCGCCTGCTGCAGACCGTGCAGGGCGTCGGCGCCAAGGTCGCGCTCGCCGTGCTCTCGACGCTGCCGCCGGCCGAGCTTGCGAACGCGATCGCGCTGCGCGACAAGGCCGCGGTATCGCGCACGCCCGGCGTCGGGCCGAAAGTCGCCGAGCGCATCGTCTCCGAATTGAAGGACAAGGCGCCGGCGTTCGCCAATGTCGATCCGGCCGTGGTGCATCTCGCCGGCGCGCTCGACGATCAGCGCGCGCCGCGCCCGGTGACGGACGCGATCTCCGCGCTGGTCAATCTCGGCTACGGCCAGCCGCAGGCGGCGGCCGCGATCGCCGCGGCCTCGCGCAGCGCCGGCGAGAAGGCCGAGACTGCGCAGTTGATCCGGCTGGGCCTGAAGGAATTGTCGAAGTGACAGTGAGACCGTAGGGTGGGCAAAGCGCAGCGTGCCCACCATTGATATAACGGAGATGGTGGGCACGTCGCTGACGCTCCTTTGCCCACCCTACGATCGCTAAAGGAACGCATGCCAAGCAAAAAGACCAGGAACTGATCGACGCGGCCACCAAGGCCATCAGTCGGCGCTATCGCAACGACTGGCAGGAGGTCGGCGCCGCCATGCGCACGCGCGATGGCCGTATCGTCACCGGCGTCAATATCGACGCCTATATCGGCCGGATCGCGGTCTGCGCCGAGGCGATCGCCATCGGCCGCGCCATCACCGAGAACAGGCGACCATGGCATCGAGACCATCGTCGCCGTGCGTCATCCCAAGCCCGGCGAGCCCGGCAAGATCGCGGTGGTCTCGCCCTGCGGCATCTGCCGCGAGCTGATCCACGACTATGACGCCAAGGCGCGGGTCATCGTCCCCGACAGCGGCCGTGCGCCGAAGGTCGTGAGCATCGGCGAACTCCTGCCCAACAAGTACAAGCGGGGCAGCGAGTGAACACGCCCTCCCGCATCGTCACGCCCGAGCGCCGTTCCGACGATGTCGGCGACACCGCGCTGCGCCCGCAACTGCTGTCGGAGTTCGTCGGACAGGCGCAGGCGCGGAAAAATCTCTCGATCTTCATCGAGGCGGCGCGGAAGCGGGGCGAGGCGCTGGATCACGTGCTGTTCGTCGGTCCCCCGGGCCTCGGCAAGACCACGCTGGCGCAGATCGTCGCGCGCGAACTCGGCGTCGGCTTTCGCGCCACCTCCGGTCCCGTCATTGCCAAGGCCGGCGATCTCGCCGCGCTGCTGACCAATCTCGAAGAGCGCGACGTGCTGTTCATCGACGAAATCCATCGCCTCAGCCCGGCGGTGGAGGAAGTGCTCTATCCCGCGATGGAGGATTTTCAGCTCGACCTCATCATCGGCGAGGGACCCGCCGCACGCTCGGTCAAGATCGATCTGGCCAAATTCACGCTCGTCGGCGCCACCACGCGCGCCGGGCTGTTGACCAATCCGCTGCGCGACCGCTTCGGCATTCCGGTGCGCTTGAATTTCTACACCGAGGAAGAGCTGGAGAAGATCGTCAGCCGCGGCGCCCGCGTGCTCAACATCGGCATGACGCCCGACGGCGCCAACGAGATCGCGCGCCGCGCCCGCGGCACGCCGCGCATCGCCGGCCGCCTGCTGCGCCGCGTGCGCGACTTTGCCTCCGCGGCGGACGCAAGCTCCATCGACCGCGCCATCGCCGACCACGCGCTGAGCGCGCTGGAAGTCGATGCCGCCGGCCTCGACGCCATGGACCGGCGCTATCTCACGACGATCGCGCTGAATTACGGCGGCGGACCGGTCGGCGTCGAGACCATGGCGGCGGCGCTGTCGGAGCCGCGCGACGCCATCGAGGACATCATCGAGCCGTTTCTGATCCAGTGCGGCTATCTGCAGCGCACCCCGCGCGGGCGGCTGCTGACCTCGCACGCCTTCCGTCATCTCGGCCTCGCCGAGCCGGCGCGCGATCCCGCGCAGTTCGGGTTGTTCGGGCAGAGCGAGGACGAGTGACGATGACCGGTACGATCGACATCGTTGCGGCATTGATCCGCGATGCAGCAGGCCGCGTGCTGCTGGTTCGCAAGCGCGGGACCACGGCGTTCATGCAGCCGGGCGGCAAGCGCGATCCCGGAGAGGACGACATCACGACGCTCGCGCGCGAAATCGACGAGGAACTTGGTTGCGGCCTGGTTGCGGATTCGATCCGGCCTCTCGGCGAGTTCGATGCGATCTCGGCCAACGAGCCCGGTTTTCGGGTGCGCGCCGCGCTGTACGAGGTCGAGGTGACCGGCGAGATTGCGCCGAAGGCCGAGATCGAGGCGATGATGTGGATCGACCCGGCGGCACCTGCCGACATCGCGCTGGCGCCGCTGACCCGCGACCATGTGCTGCCGCTGGCGTCACGGAAACGTGTGGCAGGTAACGCCTGAACCAGATCAGCGCCACCCTGCACTAAGGGCAGATGCCGCGCCGGCCGCGATCAAGGCCGGCGCTCTGCCGTGGAGTGCAACAAGAATGAGTTCGACGAAGACGCTGACACACTCTGCCCTCAGTGCGGCGGCGTCGGAACTGACAACACCCGACGATACCGAAATCGTTCTCGACGCGATGCCGATTTCCGAACTGGCTTCGATGTGGGGCGCATTGCAGCGATTGAGCCGGCGTGACCAGACCGCTGCAACGTGGGCAGCATTGATGTACTTCAATCGGCTGTCGAAGAGACGGCCCCATCGCGCGCTCGATCTGGCGCTCGAGGTTTTGCGCGTCGAATCCGACAAGCCGGCCGTGATGCAGCTCAACGACAAGTTCATGCTGGCACTGATTGATGCGCACGGTACTGAAATGATCGACCGCATCGAGCGCGAAGCCTCGGTGAACAAGCATTTTCGCGACCTGCTGGGGCGCTGACGGCGAACGCTGGTGAGAAGCTGCTGAAGCCCTGCTGACCATCTGCACAAACCCAACCGCAATTCAGGCCCAATCCATTCCCATCTTTGCGATGCATCACGATTGGATCGACATGTTAACTCGCCGTCATTTTCTGAAAGCCATGGGTGGACTGGGCGCGCGTGGGCGTTTCCACCACTGCCTACGGATTCAGCGCCCCGGTCGTGCGGCTTCGCGTCGCGCGATACCACATCACGCCGCCGCAATGGCCGGCGGGCCTCAAGCTCCGGATCGCCGCGATCGCCGACCTCCATGCCTGCGATCCCTGGATGTCGCTCGATCACGTCCAGGCGATCGTCGACCGCACCAATGCGCTCAAGCCTGATATCGTCGTCATGCTCGGCGACTATGTGGCCGGTCATCGCAAGGTGACGCGCTTCATTCCCGATGCCGAATGGGCGCGCGGTGCTGGCCGGCCTGAAGGCGCCGCTCGGCGTGCACGCGGTACTCGGCAATCACGACTGGTGGGAAGACAAGGAAGTGCAGCGCGACGGGCAGGGACTGCCGTCCGCCGGCCGCGCACTGGAAGCCGCCGGCATCCCGGTCTACGAGAACGACGCCAGGAAACTCAGCAAGAACGGCCATTCGTTCTGGCTCGCCGGTCTCGGCGATCAGCTCGCCTATATGCCGGCGCGCCGCTTCCGGCCGCTCAAGCGCATCGGCGTCGACGATCTCGGCGCGACGCTTGCGAAGATCACCGACGATGCCCCCGTCGTTCTGATGGCGCACGAGCCCGACATAGCGCGGCGCGTGCCTTCGCGCGTCGCGCTGCAGCTCTCCGGGCACACCCATGGCGGCCAGGTGCGGATGCTGGGCTGGTCGCCGGTCTCGCCTTCCGGCCAGCAACTCGCCTATGGCCATATCAAGATGAACTGCGACGTCGTCGTCTCCGGCGGCCTCGGCTGCAGCATCATGCCGTTCCGGCTCGGCGTTCCCCCGGAAATCGTGCTGGTGACGCTGGGCGCGGCGCGGCCGGCGGTGGCGTAGCGGAACCTCGCTGCGCTTGCGTGCCGGGCTGATTTTGCGCAAAAGCAAGGCTTTGCAGCGCGATCAGGGACCGCAAGTGATATCACCTATTCTCGACGGCGAGATCCGCGACGGCCGCCACCACATGCAGGTCCGCGTCTATTACGAGGACACGGATTTTTCCGGCATCGTCTATCACGCCAACTATCTGCGCTTCATGGAGCGCGGCCGTACCAATCATCTGCGGCTGATGGGCGCCTCGCAGCATGCGCTGTTCGAACAGGCGCTGGAGGAGACGCCGGGCTTTGCCTTCGTGGTGCGCTCGATGGAGCTCGACTTCCTGCGGCCGGCGCGGATGGACGACGTCCTTGACGTGGTGACATGGCCGATTGCGGTGAAGGGCGCTTCCATCACGCTGGCGCAGGAGGTGCGGCGCGGCGACGAGGTGCTGGTCAAGGCCGCGGTGCGCGTCGCCTTTATCTGCAATGGGAGGGCGCAGCCGATTCCGAAATCGCTGCGGCTTTTGATGAAAGCTGACTTGGCGCCGGAGTGATTTTTTCGGATTGACTCGCTGTACCGATCGGTACAATCTCCCGGCATCATTCGATCTCGGAGAAATGCCATGTCGCGTCCGCCGCTGCCGCCCTTCACCCGTGAAACCGCCGCGCAGAAGGCGCGCATGGCGGAAGATGCCTGGAATTCGCGCGACCCGGTCAAGGTGTCGCTGGCCTATACCGAGGACAGCCGCTGGCGTAACCGCGCTGAGTTCTTCGGGGGGCGCGAAGCAATCGTCGCATTCCTCACCCGCAAATGGCAGAAGGAGCATGATTACCGGCTGATCAAGGATCTCTGGGCGTTCGATCAAAATCGCATCGCCGTGCGCTTCCAGTATGAATGGCACGACGATGCCGGGCAGTGGCATCGCTCCTACGGCAACGAGCAGTGGGAGTTCGACGAGCACGGCCTGATGCGGCGGCGCGAGGCCAGCATCAACGATTTCGCGATCAAGAAGAGCGAGCGCCGCTTCCACTGGCCGGCGCCCGGGCCGCGCCCGGCCGATGTCGCCGGCCTGGGCGAGGACCCGCTATGACGCCATGCTGAAGCGAGGCGCCGAGCGCAGGGACGTGTTGCGCGCGCTCGGCGAGGTGTTTCGCGCGCACGGCTATGAGGGCGCGTCGCTGACGCTGATCACGGAGGCCACCGGGCTCGGCAAGGGCAGCCTTTACAATCTGTTTCCCGGCGGCAAGGAGCAGATGGCTTCCGAAGTGTTGGCCGAAATCGATACTTGGTTCGAGCTCAACATCTATGCTCCGCTGCGCGAAGCTTCCGATCCCGCGCGCGCGATTGCCGCGATGATCGCGGGCGTCGACGAGTATTTCCATTCCGGCAATCGCGTCTGTCTGGTCGGACTGGTGGCGCTCGGCTCCGCGCGCGATACGTTTGCCGAAGCGGTCGATGATTATTTTGCACGCTGGCATGCCGCGCTGGCGCAGCTGCTGCGGCGATCCGGATTGAGCCGAAGCCAGGCGCAGCGGCGCACGGAAGATGCGCTGTTGACCATCCAGGGCGCGCTGGTGCTGGCGCGGGCGCGCAACGACGCCGGAATCTTTCGCCGGGCGCTGAACGATCTGACGGCGCGCTTGCTCGCGCCGCCGGAGTGAGGGCAACGACGATGTCGTCCCGGGCTTGACCCGGGACCCATACGCCGCGGCCTCTCGATTTGGTTCTAGGTCAGCTACCACCGCCTTAACCACGAACGCCGCAGGGTATGGGTCCCCCGATGCGCAATTGCGCATCTGAGGTCAAGCCCGGGACGACGTCGTGTTGAGAGATACCTGCCTTACGCCGCCGCCTTGTGCCGCGCGAGTTCGGCCTTGTAGAGTTCGAACTCCTCGGCGACGGCCTTCGCGATGCTGGGGCGTGCGCGCAGCCGCTCGTGATAGGCCTTCACAACGGGCCATTTCGCCAGCTCGACCGGCGGCGTTGCCATCGTCCAGTTGATGATGGTGACGAGGTAGGCGTCGGCCACGCTGAAATGATCGAGCAGGAATTCGCGGTCCTTCAGGTAGTTTTCGAGATAGTCGAGCCGCGAGAGATTCTTGCCGAGCGCGTAGGTCTTTGCGTCCGGCGGCGCCGTCTTGTCGAGCAGCGGCACGAACAGCGCCTTGTGCAGTTCGGTGCCGATGAAGCAGAGCCATTGATGCAGGCGGCTGCGTTCCTCGGCCGAAGTGGCGGAAATGCCCGCCTTTGGAAAGCGGTCGGCGACATATTGCAGGATCGCCGCGTTCTCCGTCAGCACCGTGCCGTCGTCGGTGCGCAGCGTCGGCACCAGGCCGAGCGGATTGACCTGGCGAAAATCCGAGCCGTCGTTCCGCACCACCTTGGTCTTGGGATCGACTTCGAGATAGTTGGCCTCGGCGCCGGCTTCATACAGCGCGATCCGGGTCGCCAGCGAGCAGGCGAGCGGCGAGAAATAAAGGTCCATGGGTTGCCTCCTTGGCGGTTGATCAATCCTGCCGCCGCAAGGCCGGGCGGGATTGATTTTTATACTGTTCCGCATAATATAAATCGGGTCAAGGAATTTATTGCGAGATGGTACAAAAAAGTAAAAAGCCGCCTGTGCCGAGGATCGACGATCCCGTGCCGCCAAAACGCCGCGGCCGGCCGCGCGCCTACCAGCCGGAGGTCGCGCTCGGCAAGGCGCTCGATCTTTTCCGTAAGGATGGGTTTGCCGCGACTTCGCTCGACGATCTTTCCGCCGCGACGGGCATGAACCGGCCGAGCCTCTACGGCGCGTTCGGCGACAAGCGCGAGCTGTTCATCAAGAGCTATCGCCGTTACCGCGAGGACGCGCGCGCCGCCATGGGCAATATTTTTCGCGATGAACTGCCGATCCGCCGCCGGCTGGAGCGGATCTACGCCGTGGCGCTCGATATCTATCTGTCCGGCGAATCCGGTCCGCGCGGCTGCTTCACGGTAATGACGGCGGCCTCCGAGGCCGTGCACGATCCAGACATCCGCGCCATGGTGCTGGAAGGCTTTGTCGAACTCGACAAGGCTTTTGCGGCCTGTTTCCGGGCGGCCAGGGAGAAGGGCGAATTGCCCGAAAGCGCCGATCCGGCCGTGCTGGCCCAGCTCGCCTCCGCGACCATCCACACCATCGCGATCCGCGCCCGCGCGCAGACGCCGCGCAAGGAACTGGAAGCCATCGTCAAGGGCGCGCTCGATGTGATGCTCGGCGGGGCGAAGTAATCTCTCCGTCTAATCTCCTCGTCGTCCCGGCGAACGCCGGGACCCATACAGCGTGATCTCTCTATGGCGCGCGGTCGTCGACGCTTTGCCGCTGCTTGCTTGAGGAAGCGAAGCCGTCGCGCCGTGTGCCCTTCATACCGGCTGCGGCGTATGGGTCCCGGCGTTCGCCGGGACGACGGATGGCCTAGTGAGCCGGGCTCAACGTCGGACGCTGATAGCGAAGCCACAACGACGGCGCAGGCCGCGGCCAGCATCAGCAGCATCGAAAACCAGTTGAGCGGCTGCCAGCCCCAGCGTTCCTGGAGGAAGCCCGCCATGAAGCTCGACGTGGCGGTCGTGCTGAACACCAGCAAATCGTTGAGCGCCTGGGTCTTGCCGCGCTCGTTCGGGCGGTAGCACGTCGTCACCAGCGTGGTGGCGCCGACGAACAGGAAATTCCAGCCGACGCCGTTGACGGTCAGCGCAATCCGGAAATTCCATTCGCTCAGGCCTGCCAGCGCCGCGGCCACCCCGATCAGCATCAGCACCACGCCCCAGGCCATCACCGTCGTGGCGCCGAACCGGTTGATCAGGTTGCCGGTGAAGAACGACGGCACGAACATGCCCAGCACATGCATGAAGATCACCCAATGGGCGGCCGCGTGGGGAAATCCGCAGGCGACGATCGCGAGCGGCGATGCGCTCATGATGAAGGACATCGTGCCGAACGCCAGCATGCCGGCCAACGCCGAGGCGATAAAGCGCGGCTGGCTGGCGATCTCGAGCAACGGCCGGGGCGGCACGGCGCTCTCAACCGGGCTCAACGTCGAAGCCGCCTGTGCGACCGAAGGGAAGCTGATGAAGGACATGACCGTGAAGACGATGACATGCAGCACCAGGATCGCGGCATAGGTCGCGACGTAAAGCGGCATCGTCAGGTCGTGCGTCACGCGCACGAGGCTCGGCCCGATCACGGCGGCGGCGACGCCGCCGGCGGTCACCCATGAAATCGCCTTGGCGCGGTATTGGATCGGCACCAGTTCCGCCGCGGCGAAGCGATACATCTGCAGGCAGGCGACCGCGTAACCGAGAACGAGACCGCCGGCGCACATCACGAGGAAGTTGGCGGTGTACAGCCCGATGCACATCACGGTCGCGCCGGCCATGCCGAACAGCGAGCCGATGCGAAAGCCGATGCTGCGGCCGATGCGCTGCATCAGAAGTGCTGCCGGAAACACCCAGATCATCACGCCGAGATGCTGCATCGTCACCGGCAGATTGGCGAACTCGGGATGATGATAGAAGGTGATGACCGACAGCCCGGTGGCCGCAAACATCATGGTGTTGCAGGATTGGCCGACGGCCTGGCAGCAGGTGAGCAGCAGCAGATTGCGGCGGGTGCGCCGGTCGAGCCCCGGTTCCGGATCGGCTTCCGGCTTGAGCCCGGAGTTGGGAGTAAGCGCATCCATTATTGTTCTTGCCCAATCGCTCAGGGGACGCCGCGCGACGCAGGGACGCACCCCGCGGCGCTTGACGTTGTCGGGGAAAAGCGGCTGCGGCTCAAGGAAAAAGAGGAATATTTTTGCTGCCGGGGCCTGCGTGGAAAGCATAACAGTCTCTCCAGCGTTGATGGGTCGCTCAAATCGCGTAAGCTCGCCATGATGTTCGCGCCGGAACGCCGGCCCAAAAGCATGAAAAGCAGGACGGGGGACAGCGATGGCCGATGATCTCACATTCACGGTCCAGCGCCCGCCGGCCTATGGCGAGTTGACGGATGTGCTGCCGGGATTGTTCTGGGTGCGGCTGCCGATGCCGAGCGGCGCCCAATCACGTCAATTGCTGGCTGCTCGACAACGGGCCCGGCTGGACGATGGTCGATTGCGGCTTCAACACCGACGACACGTTCGAGATGTGGGACAAGCTATGGCGCGGACTGCTGCGCAGCCGTCCGTTGCAGAACCTCGTCTTCACGCATGCGCATCTCGATCATTTCGGCCTTGCCAGCTTTTTTCGTGAAGGAAACGAAAGCCACGGTGCGCCTGCCGCTGGCCGAATGGCTCAACGCGTGGAAGATGTGGCATGAGCGCGAGGAGGGGCCGGACGAGCAATTTGCCGCTTTCATGAAGCGCAACGGCGCCTCCGACGACGATGCGGCGAGGATCATGGCCGCCCAGCGCCCGTCGAAATATCTCGGCCTGCGGCCGCCGCGCGAATTCGTTCGCATTCGCGACGGCGATCTGGTCGCGATGGGAAAGCGCGAGTGGCGCGTGATCACCGCAGGTGGCCACTCGGTCGAACATGCGCTGTTCTATTGCGAAAGCGACAAGATCCTGATCGCGGGCGACCAGGTGCTGTCGCACATGACGCCATCGGTGATCACGCCGCCGGCGCAGCCGGAGGCCAATCCGATGAAGGAATATCTGGATTCGCTGACGCGGCTCGAGGCGTTGCCGCCGGACACGCTGGTGCTGCCGTCGCACGGCCTGCCGTTTCGCGGGCTTCATGACCGCCTTGCGCAACTGCGCGAACATCATCAGGCACGGCTCGACGACGTCGCCTCCGTCATCAGCGGAAAGACCAATGCGTTCGCGATTGCGCAGGAAGTGTTCCCGCGGGTGCTGTATGCCAATCCGCGCCAGGCGTTCGGCGAGTCGCTCGCGCACCTGAACATGCTGGCCTCGCTCGGGCGGCTGACGCGCGATGTTGACGCCGATGGCGCGATCACGTTTGCGCCGGCGTGATTACCGAACCTGATCTTCCCAAAGCGCCGGCCGGCCTGCTTCGCTCCAGGGGCTGGCAGGTCGCCATGATCGGGCTGGGAACGGCCACGGCGCAGCTCGATACGTCGGTGAATATCGCGTTCCCTGCGATCACCCGGGGCTTCGATCTCGGTATCGCCGACATCCAGTGGGTGGTCATCTGTTACGTGCTGACCTACGCCAGCCTGTTGCTGGCACTCGGGCGGGTCGGCGACACCGTGGGTCATGCGGTCGTCTTTCGGGTCGGCCTGGTCTGGAGCGCAACCGCGCTGCTGCTCGTCGCTTGTTCGCCGAGCTATGGCGCGATGCTGGTGTTTCGTTGCCTGCAGGGCGTCGGCGCTGCACTGGTGCTGAGCTGCGGCGCGGCGCTGGTGACGTCGCTCTATGGCGAGGAACGGCGCAGCCGGGCGCTCGGCGTCTACACCATGATGATGGCGTTCGGATGGATGCTGGGTCCGCTGCTC
This sequence comes from uncultured Alphaproteobacteria bacterium, assembly GCA_963783115.1. Classification (GTDB taxonomy): domain Bacteria; phylum Pseudomonadota; class Alphaproteobacteria; order Rhizobiales; family Xanthobacteraceae; genus Bradyrhizobium. Next base: position 392,861 of record CAWAMK010000034.1, read on the forward strand.
GGTGGGGCGTTGACCGCGATCTGGGATTGGCCCGCGGTGTTCTGGTTCCGGATTCCCATCGCCGTCGCGGCGTTGCTGTTGTTGCGCGGCCTGCCGGTATCGCCGCCGCGCCAGGCCGGCGATCGGTTTGACGTTATCGGTGGCATCGCGCTGGTTCTGGGCCTGGTGACGATGCTGCTGGCGCTCAACCGCGTTCGCGAATTTTCCGCCGTCTGGTTCGCCCTGCTGTCGGCCGCGGCTTTTGCCGCCTTCATCGCCCGCGAGAAGCGCGCGGTGCGTCCGATCATCGCTATCGACATTCTCAGGCTGCCGGGTTTTACGTTGCTCAACCTCGTCAGCGTGCTGGCCAATCTTGCGGCCTTCTCGGTCTGGCTGCTGGTGCCGTATTTTCTGGCGCGCGTTCCCGGTTACGCGCTGGTTGTCAACGGCGCCATCCTGGCCACGGCCGCGGCAGGGGCGGTGTTGGCCGCGCCGATCGCCGGCCGCGTCGTCGGGGGATCGATTTCCGCCGAGCGGCTCGCGATCATCGGTGCGGTCGCGATTGGCGCGGGTCTGGTACTCATCAGCGTGTGGACGGAGCAAACGCCGACCGCTCTGCGTGTCGCCGGGCTTATCGTGCAGGGCGTCGGCCTTGGCCTGTTTCAGCTGGCCTATTCGGATATCGTCACGGCCGCACTGCCGCTCAGGGATCGTGGCGTCGCCGGCAGTCTCGTGCTCTTGACGCGAACGCTAGGCACGGTGACTGCTGCTTCGATCGTGCTGATGGTGTTCGAGATCCTGCAGCAGCACCACGGCTTCCTCGAAGCCTTCCAGCGGACCTTTCAACTGGCCGCCTTGCTGGCGTTTGCCGCCGCGGGGCTGCTGGCGTTTTCGCCCCGCAGGATCGGTATCTCCTAATACCCCCGTCCGCGGTCCACCACATTATCCAGCGCGCCGCCGGCCTCGAAGCGCGCGATCTGCTCCGCGACGTATCTGGATATTTCGTCGGCGTCGGTATCGGCGGCGTTGTGCGGGGTCAGCACCACCTTTGGGTGGGTCCAGAACGGGCTGTCCACGGGCAGCGGCTCGGTGGCGTAGACATCGAGCGACGCGCCGCCGAGCGTGCCGTCGTCGAGGCTTTGCAGGATGTCGGCTTCGTTCTGCAGGCCGCCGCGGCCGGCATTGATCAGGACCGGCGCGCCGAGCGGGCTGTTGCGGTTCAGTTTCTCGAACAGCGCGCGGTTGAGCACGTGGCGCGTGTCGGGCGTCAGCGGCAGCAGGCAGACCAGGATGTCGGTGCGCCGCAGGAACGCGTCGAATTGCGCTTCGCCGTGAAAGCAATCGATGCCGGCAATCGTCTTCGGGCTGCGGCTCCAGCCGGCCACGCGAAAGCCCATGCGCTTGAGCGCATCGGCCGCATCGGCCCCGAGCGTGCCGAGCCCCATGACGCCGACCGAGACCGCACCCGCCGCCCATTGCAGTTTCGGCGCCCAGCGTTTGGCGCGCTGCGACTCCCGCAGATAAAGCTCCTGCCGGTGGTGCATCAGCACATGCAGCACGACATATTCCGTCATCCGCGCGGTGAGATCGGTGACGGCGACGCGCACCAGCGGCACGTCGGGCAGGGAGCGGTCCGCCATCAGCGCGTCGACGCCGGCGCCGAGGTTGAAGATGACGCGCAAATTGGGGAAGGCGGCAAGCTCGCCCGGCTGCGGCTTCCACACCGCGGCGTATTGCACCTCGGCCGGGTCAAAGGAATCATTCGGCAGCAGCCGCACGGCGCGGTCCGGGCAGACGCCCTCGAACCGGCCCTTCCAGCGCTGCGGCGACCAGTTGTCGGTCCCGCCATGCACGAGGATGGCGAGCGCACCTTTGTTCACTGTCATTTTTCCGGCCGTCCCTTTCGTATCGTCACGCCCCGTGACGCGCCTCACATCGTCGATCGAACCGCTTCTCTAGCCTCCTTTCGTCGAACAAGGGAGACGGCAGATGCGCGGACTAACCGCCGCCGAGCAAATTGCGCGCCAGATTGCCGCGCCGTTGGGCATCGTCAGATGATACCGGCTTTCTTTGCCGCGGTCGCAATGGTGTCGCTGGCGGTCTGCTGGCGCAACGCCCGGTGCGAGGGCATGACCCGGATCGAGATTTTTCGGATGCGGATGAAGACCCTGCTTCTGGTTCTCGTCCTGTGCAGCCTTTGTTCCAAGGTGACCGTCCATACTTACCGGCATTTCAATCCGCCGCCGCCCGTGATCGTCGGTCCCTGACGACGGCGGAACACTCAGAAAATATCTTCGACCCACCTGTCGGCAGCGGGCATAATCGTTCGTCATCATGACAACGGAGATGCCAGTCCTCATGCTTTACGCCATCCTCTGCTATCACGACGAAGATACCGTCGGCTCCTGGACCAAGGAACAGGACGCCGCGGTCATGCAGAAGCTTTCCGTCGTGCAGGACAAGCTCACCAGACAAGGCCGCCTCGGCCCGGTCGCCCGCCTGCTGCCGACGACGGCGGCGACCACGCTGCGCAAGGAAGATCCGCCGCTGGTGCTGGACGGCCCGTTTGCCGAAACCAAGGAGCAACTGCTCGGCTTCTATGTCGTCGACTGCAAGAACCTCGACGAGGCGCTGGACGTCGCGCGCGATCTCGGCAGGGTCAATCCCGGGGGCGCCTATGAGATCCGTCCCGTCGGCCATTTCACGCCCGGGAGTATCAAGCCGTGACCGATACCGCCTGGATCGATGCCGCCCTGACTTCGGCACGCCCCCAGGCGGTCGGCGCGCTGTTGCGCTATTTCCGCAACCTCGACACCGCCGAGGAGGCTTATCAGAACGCCTGCCTGCGCGCGCTGAAGAGCTGGCCGCAGAACGGCCCGCCGCGCGATCCCGCGGCGTGGCTGATCATGGTCGGCCGCAACGTCGCGATCGACGACATCAGGCGCAGCAAGAAGCAGGAGGCGCTGCCCGATGACGCGGCGATCTCCGATCTCGACGATGCCGAGGAGCAGCTCGCCGAGCGGCTAGACGGCTCGCATTACCGCGACGACATCCTGCGGCTGCTGTTCATCTGCTGCCATCCGGACCTGCCGGCGACGCAGCAGATCGCGCTGGCGCTGCGCATCGTCTCGGGGCTGACGGTCAAGCAGATCGCGCGCGCCTTTCTGGTCTCGGAAGCCGCGATGGAGCAGCGCATTACGCGCGCCAAGGCACGCGTCGCCGATGCCGACGTGCCGTTCGAAACGCCGGGCGCGGTGGAGCGTTCGGAGCGGCTCGTCTCCGTCGCCGCCATGATCTACCTGATCTTCAACGAGGGCTATTCGGCCTCCGGCGATGCCGCCGAGATTCGCGCGCCTTTGTGCGAGGAGGCGATTCGCCTGGCCCGGCTGTTGCTGCGGTTGTTCCAGAGCGAGCCCGAGATCATGGGGCTGAATGCGCTGCTGCTGATCCAGCATGCCCGCGCGGCGGCCCGCTTTGACTGCAGATGGTGCGGTGATCCTGCTCGACGATCAGGACCGCTCGTTGTGGAATAAGTCGCTCATTGCCGAGGGGCTGGCGCTGATCGACAAGGCGATGCGCCATCGCCGCAGCGGGCCCTATCAGGTTCAGGCCGCGATCGCGGCATTGCATGCGCGCGCCGAAACCCCTGCGGATACCGACTGGACCCAGATCGACCTGCTCTATGGCGCGCTCGAAATCATGCAGCCGTCGCCGGTGGTGACGCTCGAATCGCGCGGTCGCCGTATCCAAGGTGAAGGGCCCGCAGGCCGCGCTCGACATGATCGAGCCGCTGGCGCAACGGCTGTCGAACTATTTTCATTTCTTCGGCGTGCGCGGCGCCTTCCTGATGCAACTCGGCCGCAACGACGAAGCCCACACCGCCTTCGACCGCGCCATCGCGCTGGCCAACACTTCGGCCGAAGCCGCCCACATCCGCATGCACCTCGACCGCCTGCAGCGCGACAGCCAGCCCCGCGGCAAGAAGGCGGGGAAGTGACTTCTTCCCTTCTCCCCTTGTGGGAGAAGGTGGCGCGAAGCGCCGGATGAGGGGTTCTCTCAACAAGCAAACTCGTGGAGAGAACCCCTCATCCGCCTCCGCTTCGCTCCGGCACCTTCTCCCACAAGGGGAGAAGGGAAGAGAGTCCCGCGAAATTTTCGTCCTCCCTTGTCGGCTTCTGCTCCTCCCGTTCGTCTTGAATCCGAACCGCCATTCAAGACACGGAAATACGCCATGACCGTCATCGCCGAAACCCCGCCAGTCTCCATGTCCGCGCGCTGGACCGGCCGCATCCTCTCTGGCGTCGTCATCCTGTTCCTGATGATCGACGGCGCCATCAAGCTGGTGCCGTGGCCGGTGGTCACCGAAACCATGGACCAAATGGGCTATGGTCCGAGCGAAACGCTGGCGCGCAGCCTCGGCGTCATCACCATCGTCTGCACCGTGTTGTATTCCATTCCGCCGACCTCGATCCTCGGCGCCATCCTGCTCACCGGCTATCTCGGCGGTGCGATGGCCTCGCATGTCCGGATCGGCAGTCCCTTGTTTACGCACACGCTGTTCGGACTCTATCTCGGCCTGATGGTATGGGGTGGGCTGTGGCTGCGCGACCGGAATTTGCAAACCTTGATCCCGTTTCGCCGCTGACGCGCGGCAACATGTGTGGGGTTCGTCATGTTTGAAGTCCTTGTCATCATCGCCGTCATCCTGGCGGTCGCCATCGCCGCGGTCCTCGTTCTCGCCGCAACCAAGCCGGATACGCTGCGCGTGCAGCGTTCGATCGACATCGAGGCGCCGCCGGAGCGGATCTTTCCGCTGATATCGGACTTTCATCAATGGCTGAACTGGTCGCCCTACGAGCAGAAGGATCCGGCGATGAAGCGCAGCTATGACGGCGCGGAACGCGGCAAGGGCGCGATCTATGCCTGGGACGGCGACAAGAACGTCGGTTCCGGCCGCATGGAAATTCTCGAAGCCGCCGCGCCGCAACGGATTGTCATCAAGCTCGATTTCTTCACGCCGTTCGAAGGCCACAACACCGCCGAGTTCACAATGCTGCCGCAGGGCGATGGCACCCATGTCACATGGCTGATGCACGGTCCGGCGCGTTTCATGACCAGGCTGATCCAGGTGTTCATGAACCTGGACAACATGATCGGAAAGGATTTTGAAGCCGGTCTCGCCAATCTGAAGCGGATCACCGAGAAATGACGTGGCCGTCTCTCATGTCCCGGACGCGGCGCGGCACGAAGTGATGCGACGCAGAGCCGGGACCCCCGATAGACCCCGGAACGGCAGCGCATCACTTCGTGCTGCGCTGCATCCGGGGAACGCCACCCACCGACAACCCAAGGAGCCCCCGATGCAGGTCAACCCATATATCTTCTTCAACGGCAATTGCGAGGAAGCGCTGAATTTTTACCAGAAGGTGCTCGGTGCGCGGATCGAGGCCAAGATGCCGTTTGGCGACGGGCCTGCCGACATGCCGATCCCGGCGGACTGGAAGGACAAGATCATGCACTCTCACGTCACCATCGACGGCGAGGTGCTGATGGCGTCAGACGGCATGCCGGGCGACTTCCAGCAGCCGCAGGGTTTCCGCATCGCGCTCCAGGTCGAGGACCCCGCGGAAGCCGAGCGCCGCTTCAAGGCGCTTGCCGAAGGCGGCTCGGTGCAGATGCCGTTCGGGGTGACTTTCTTCTCCAACGGTTTTGGCATGTGCATCGACAAGTTCGGCATCCCGTGGATGGTGAACAGCCCGAAGGATATGATGTAGGGCAGGTCGGCAACGCTAACCCACCCCACAACGTCTCACCTGCATCGCGGATACATCGCGGCCAGTTCGCGCCCGCGCAGCAGCAACAGCCGCGAGGTCAATCCCCCGCGGCGGGCGATCCATTGTCGCACCTGCTCTGGATAGGCGGCCTGCACCTCGCGTGAGGCCTCCGGCTCTGCATACATCCGGCCGCGGCTGTCCATCGAGCGTGCGGCATGAAATCCCAGCACCGCGCGGCGGGTCACGCAGATCCGCTCTTCCGGTATCGTCATCAGCACCAGCGTGCAGGCCGACAGGCATGGCCCGTCGATCACCACCCGCTCGCCGGATTGGCGCACGCGCTCGAACAGTTCGAGAAACGGTCCGACCGCGCCGCCGGGGCTCGCCAGAATGCGAATTTCGGCCCGCGCGGGCAAGATCGCCGCGAACAGCGCGGCGATGGCAACGACACCCTTGATGACCGCCATCCGCATGTGCGGCTCCTTCGTCAGACGAACTGCCCTTCAGCCAGTTACGCTGAGATATGTGGCAAGGTTTCGTCAATCCCCCGCGCCGGCGACGCCGGCCTCGGCGAACGTCGCCATTCCGGCGTGACAGGCGAGGGCGGCGCGCGCCAGCAGGATCGCCACCCCGGCGCCCGACGCCTCGCCGAGCCGCATGCCAAGGTCGAGCAGCGGATCGAGCTTCAGTTCGCGCAGGAGGTCGCGGTGGCCGGATTCGGCCGAAACGTGCCCGGCGCGGCAATGATCGAGCGCACGGGCATTGAGCCGCGCGAGCGGCAGCACTGCCGCCGTCGCCACGAAGCCGTCGAGCATCACCGGAATGTGACGCCGCCGCGCGGCGAGCACGGCGCCCGATATCGCCGCGAGTTCGCGGCCGCCAAGCGCCGCGGCCACCGCCAGCGGGTCGTCGAGGATGTCGCGATGGAAGTTCAGCGCGGCCTCGATTGCCGCGCGCTTGCGCGCCAGCCCGCCGATCGTCGACGCCGGTGCCGCGGCCGGCCCAGCGCGCCGCGCCGCCGCCGAGCAGGGCCGCGCACAGCGCCGCCGCCGCCGTCGTGTTCGCGATTCCCATCTCGCCGACGGCCAGCAGGTCGCAATCGTCGGGCACGGTGCGGTAGCCGGTATCGACCGCAGCGAGAAACTCGTCCGCGCTCATCGCCGCGGCCTCCGTGAAATCGTGCGTCGGGCGCTCGAGTTCGATCGGCACCACATGGAGCTGAGCTGTCGCGGCTTTGGCGATCTGGTTGATGGCCGCGCCGCCGGCAGTAAAGTTCGCCACCATCTGCGCGGTGACGGCCTGCGGATAGGCCGAGACGCCGCGCGAAGCGACGCCGTGATTGCCGGCGAACACGGCGATCGCGACGCGATCCAGCCGCGGATTTTCGCGCGCCTGCCATTGTGCGAGCCAGATCGCGAGTTCTTCGAGGCGGCCGAGGCTGCCCGGCGGTTTTGTCAGATTTTGTTGGCGCTGTGCGGCCGATATCGGCGAATCGCTGTTCGCCGCCGGGCAGGTCGCGACAGAAGGTGCGGATGTCGTCTAGACTGGCGAAGGGCATGCGATTCTCTTTGAGGCATCGAGAGGGGGCGCAAGCTAGACTGTTTCTCCGGACATCTCCATGCATGAATGGTTCGACGATTTCAAAACCGCCGTCGCGTTCCTGACGCGGCTGCCGATGCCGCATCCGGATGGCGCGATGCCACCGAATTTCGTGCGCGCGCACCGGATGTTTCCGGTGGTCGGCGCGCTGATCGGCGCGGCGGTTGGATTGCTGTGTCTCGGCCTGCGATCCATCGGCGTGCCGGATCTGGCGGCGGCGGCACTGGCGCTGGGCGCCAGCGCGATTCTGACCGGCGCGCTGCACGAGGATGGCCTGGCCGACATTGCCGACGGATTCGGCGGCGGCCGCACGCGCGAATCCAAACTGGAGATCATGCGCGACAGCCGGCTCGGCACCTATGGCGCCATGATTTTGCTGGTGAGTTTTGCCGCAAAGCTGTCGGCGCTGGCGGCGATCCCGGACGGCTATGTCGTGCCGAGCCTGATCGCCGCACATGCGCTGGGGCGCGGCGTCCTGCCGGCGATGTCGCTGAACCTGCCTTATGCGCGCAAGGATGGGTTGGCCCGCAACGCCGGCCAGCCCGATGCGGCGACGGCGGTTGTTGCCGGCGCCTTGGCGCTGCTGATCGCGCTGTTGTCGCTGTCGTGGAGCAACGCGTTCTACGCGGCAGTGCTGGCGGGCATGAGCGGGTTCGGCATCGCGTGGCTGGCGCTGCGGCAGATCGGCGGCCAGACCGGCGATGTGCTCGGCGGCGCCGAACAGGTCGCGGAAACGGCGATCCTCGTCCTGCTTGCCGCGAGATTGGCGCAGCCATGAATGTGCCGACGAATCTCTGGCTGATCCGTCATGCGCCGGTCGATGGGCCGCGCGGCGTGATTCACGGACCCGACGCGCCGGCCGATCTCGGCGATGCCGCTGGCTTTGCCGCGCTGAAGGCAAGGCTGCCGGGAGGCGCATTGGCGGTGTGCAGCCCGGCGCGCCGCACGCGGGAGACGGCCGAGAGGCTGGGCCTCGTTGCAGCCGAACAGCCTGCCTTTCGCGAGCAGGATTTTGGCGCCTGGACCGGACGGCGTCACGATGAACTCGAACGCGAACTCGGCCCGGCCTATCGCGAATTCTGGAAATCGGCCGCCAGCAACCGGCCGCCCGGCGGCGAAAGTTTTGTCGATCAGATCGCGCGCGCCGGCGATGGGCTTGCGCTGCTGCCGGCGGGCGAGGCGATCCTCGTCGTGCATTCCGGCACCATCCGCGCCGTGCTCGCCATCGCGCTCGATCTTGCGCCCGAGCAACGCGCTGCGCTTCGTGATCGACCCGCTGTCGCTGACGCGCATCGACCGGCTCGAGAGCGGCTGGCGCGTGGTGGCGGTGAATATCTTGTAGGGTGGGCAAAGGAGCAAAGCGACGTGCCCACCATTTGCATCGGTGATGTCGAGAGATGGTGGGCACGCTACGCTCTGCCCACCCTACGCGGTATCAACCGTTCCGCCGCGCGCCGCGCAGCGTCGGCAGGCCGATGCCGGCGGCATCAAAGCCGCCGTCGACGGCGAGGATCTGCCCGGTGATGTAGCTGGAACGATCGCTGCACAGGAAGAAGATCGCTTCCGCCAGTTCCTCTTCGAGGCCGTAGCGATTGAGCGGAATGGCGTCGTGATAGTCGGCGCGGATTTCCGGCGTGTGGACCTGCTTGGCCATCGCGGTTTCGACCGGGCCGGGCGCCACGGCGTTGACGCGGATGCCGAGCGAGGCGAGTTCGACCGCAAGCTGTTTGGTCAGGTGCGCGAGCCCGGCCTTGCTGGTGCCGTAGGCCGAGCGCAGCGTCGAGGCGCGCACCGCCGAGATCGAGGTGATGTTGACGATCGCGCCGCCGCCATGCTCGCGCATCAAGGGGGCGGCCGCCTTGGTGCAGATAAACGGCCCGGTGAGGTTGACCTGCAGGATGCGGCTCCAGTCTTCATCGGAGGTGTCGAGCAGCGGCGCGAACACCGCGATGCCGGCATTGTTGACCAGCGCGTCGAGCCGGCCGAAGCGGGCGCTGACCGACGCCACGGCGACAGCCACCGCCTTCGCATCGGAGACGTCGCAATGCAGTTCCAGCGTATTGTCGGGATCGGCGATGCCGGCGACCGCGCCGCGCAGCAATTCGCCCTCGATGTCGAGCAGCGCCACCCGCCAGCCCTCGGCGAGAAAGCGTTTGGCGGTCGCAAGCCCGATGCCGCGCGCGGCGCCGGTGACGAGGGCAGTCTTTTGCGGAGAGGTGGCCATGGGCGTGTCCGTGGGGCGAGAGAATAGGAAATCCTCCGCGGCTCCGGGCATAGCGGCCATGCCCCCGCATCACGACAATTCCGCCGAAGCGCGCTGCATGTTGTTCGACATGTCCTGGGTGACGATGCTCTGCTCCTCGACGGCCGCGGCGGTGGAGGCGATGAACTCGTTGACGCCGGCGATCGCCGCCTTGATGGCGGTCAGCGATCCCGCGACATCGCCGGCCACGCCGTTGAGCTGCTCGATTTCCCTCGAGATCGTGTCGGTGGCGTGCTTGGCCTGGTTGGCGAGGTTTTTTACTTCCGATGCGACCACCGCAAATCCGCGTCCGGCCTCGCCGGCGCGGGCGGATTCGATCGTGGCGTTGAGCGCCAGCAGGTTGATCTGTCCGGTGATGTTGCCGATCAGTTCGACGATGCCGCCCATCGCCTGCGCCGCATCGTTGAGCTTTTGCGATTGCTGATCCGCCGCGTCGATCCGCCCGGTCGCCTCGGCGGCGTTCGCCTTGGACTTGGTCATCGTCGCGGAAATCTCGCAGATCGAGGCGCTCATCTCCTCGCTGCCCGCCGCCACCTGCTCGATCAGTTCCCTGGCGTTCTCCGCCTTCCTGCGCAACACCGCCTGCATGGTGACATCGGTGGCGTATTTCACCACCTTGAACGGCTTGCCGTTGAGGTCGAGGATCGGATTGTAGGAGGCCTGGATCCAGATCTCGCGGCCGCCCTTGGCGATGCGCTTGTATTCCGCCGCCTGGTACTGGCCGCGGTTCAGCTTCTCCCAGAATTCGCGGTAGGCCGGCGCGTCGCGCTCGGCCGGCTCGACGAACATGGAGTGATGCTTGCCCTGGACCTCGCCGAGCGTGTAGCCCATCGCGTCGAGGAAGTTCTGGTTGGCGGTGCGGATGGTGCCGTCCATGTTGAATTCGATGACCGCCTGCGACTTCCTGATCGCGGCGATCTGGCCGTCATTGTCGGCGGCCTTCAGCTTCTGTTCGGTCACGTCGGTCGCGAACTTGACGACCTTGAACGGCTTTCCGGTCTCGTCGAGGATCGGATTGTAGGTCGCGAGAATCCAGATCTCCTTGTCGCCCTTGCCGAGGCGCTTGTACTCGGCGGCCTGAAACTCGCCGCGATTGAGCTTTGCCCAGAACTCGCGGTAGGCGGCGCTGTCGCGATCCTCGGGCACCACGAACATGCTGTGGTGCTTGCCCTGGATTTCACCGAGCGTGTAGCCCATCGCGCGCAGGAAGTTGTCGTTGGCGGCGACGATCGTGCCGTCCATGTTGAATTCGATCACCGCCTGCGCCCGGCTGATCGCCGCGATCTTGCCGGCGTCTTCCATGCTGCGGATCTTGTCCGCGGTGATGTCGGTCGCGAACTTGATGACACCGGTGGGCCTGCCGTTGGCGTCGAGGATCGGGTTGTAGGACGCCTGGATCCAGATCTCGCGGCCGCCCTTGCCGAATCTCTTGTATTGCGCGGCCTGAAACTCGCCGCGATTCAGCTTTGCCCAGAATTCGCGATAGGCGGTGCTGTCGCGCTCGGTCGGATCGACGAACATGCGTGATGTTTGCCTCTGATCTCGTCGAGCGTGTAGCCCATCGCGTCGAGAAAGTTCTGGTTGGCTGTGACGATGGTGCCGTCGAGCTTGAATTCGATCACCGCCTGCGACCTGTCGATGGCGGCGGCCTGCGCCAATGCGTTCTGCACGAGCAATTTCTTTTGAGAATTGAACAAGCCAAGCTCCATGCATGTTCCGAAATGGGAACAGTTGTAAATCGATTCTATTTCTCTCTAGGTTGTGGAGCGGGATTTAACATTTCGTGAAGTATGAATTGGACTGCAGGAAGCTGCAGCGCCAACAAGAGCCCCGTGAAAAAACGGGTGCGTTGAAGAATTGAGGTTTTCGGCTGCGTATGCATGCTGGCGTGCGCAACACACGCTCCGCAACTCCGTATTCTTGCGGGGCTCTAAAAAACTATTTTCGATTCACCACGCTTTCATAGGCCGCCTGCAGCCGCTCGCCGACCGACGGTCCGGTTCGCTTGCGCCGCTTCACGCCGAGATGACCTTCGCGCAGCTCGTCCATGAACTCCGCCCACAGTTTTGGTCCGCCCTCGCTGAGCAGCCGCGCGCGGATGCCGAGTTCCTCGCTGACGGGAAGATATTTGTAACCCCAGGCCGCCATCTGCGCGAGAACCGGCAGCAGTTCGATGCCCTGTTGGTCGCGATCCTGCGCTAGGTGCCAGATGCGCCAAAATAATCTTTGGCTCAAATGTCGGCGCGCGCGGATGCGGGCCGTCTTGTTACAAAGGGAGATATTTCATGTCGCTGACGCTGCATTTCCACCCGCTGGCCTCGTACTGCTGGAAGGCGCTGATCGCGCTCTACGAAAACGATATTCCGTTCACGCCGAACCTGGTCGACCTCGGCAGTCCGGCCGAGCGCGCCGCGCTGGTGAAGCTTGTGGGGTATCGGCAAGTTTCCGGTGCTGCGCGACGAGGCGCGGAACGAGACGGTGCCGGAATCGAGCATCATCGTGGAATATCTGGATCGCCATTATCGCGGCCCCACCCGGTTCATTCCCGACGATTTCGGTCAGCGCCTTGCAGACGCGGCTGCACGACCGCTTCTACGATCTCTACGTCCATCTGCCGATGCAGAAGATCATGATCGACCGGATGCGGCCCGCCGACAAGCGGGATCCGCTCGGCGTCGAGGAAGCCCGCGCGCAGTTGCGGACATCCTACGCGATGATCGAACAGCAGATGTCAAAGGGCGGCTGGGCCGCGGGCGAGGATTTTGGCCTCGCCGATTGCGCCGCCGCGCCATCGTTGTTCTACGGCAGCATGGTGGTGCCGTTCGAGAAGACGCAGACAAATCTCGCGGCCTATTTCGAGCGGCTGAAGGCGCGGCCCTCGTTCGCGCGGGTGATGCAGGAAGCCGAGCCGTATTTCCAGATGGTGCCGAAGGAGTCCTGACAGGATGGGGCGGCAGAGCAATTACCTTGTAAATAATTCGCCCGGCATGTCGGAGCCGTAAAACGCCGTTCGTCTTGTTGCCGAAGGCGGTTGCGACGGCGGCCGGCCCAAAAGATCCAACTGGAGAACGACGATGCGATTCATGGTGATTGTGAAGGCCAGCAAGGATTCGGAAGCCGGCGTCATGCCGAGCACGGAGCTGCTCACGGCGATGACCAAGTTCAACGAGGGAATGTGCAAGGCCGGCGTCATGGAAGCAGGCGAGGGCCTGCACCCGACCGTCAAGGGCGCGCGGATCAGGTATGAAAACGGGCAAAGCAGCGTCAGGCGCGGACCGTTCGCGCTCTCCGGCGATCTCGTCGGCGGCTTCTGGCTGATCAACACCAAATCGCTCGATGAAGCGATCGAATGGATGAGCCGAGCACCCTTCTCCAATGGCGAGGAAATCGAGATCCGCCAGGTGTTCGCGGCGGAAGATTTTGGCGACGCCTTGACCCCCGAGTTGCGCGAGAAGGAAGAGCGGATGCGCGCGCAAGCCGCGAAGAAGTGACGGCAACCGAACAAGGACCCCACCATGCGCTTCATGATGCTGATGATCCCCCTGGGCTATGAGACCGCGTCGCCGGACGTCCAGCTCGACCCTGAGACGGGTCAAGGCGATGATGAAATACAACGAGGCGCTGCAGGAGGCCGGCGTGCTGATCGCGCTCGACGGGCTGCACCCGCCCTCGATGGGCGCGCGGGTTTCCTTCGCCACCGGCAAGCCGGTTGTCACCGACGGCCCCTTCACCGAGGCCAAGGAAGTGCTCGGCGGCTACTGGATGATCAATGTCAAGTCGCGCGAGGAGGCGATCGCCTGGGCGAAGAAATGCCCGGCTTCCGAGAACGAGATCATCGAGATCCGTCAGGTGCAGGAAATGGCCGATTTCTCCGACGAAGTGCAGCAGGCGGCCGAGGGCTTTGTGGAACTGCAGAAGGGCAATGCGCACAAGGCACGGTGAGCCTATCCACTCGTTAACCTTCCTGAACGCGCAAAATAAGTGACCTTTCCACCCGGCTCATGTAAAAGCCGTTCACATGAGCTGGCGCAAGGAACAAGGCCGCAGCGAACGCGGCTACCATCACGGCAATCTGAAAGAGGCGTTGCTGCAAGCGGCGCTCGGCCTGATCGCCGAGAAGGGCGCGGCCGGCTTCACCTTTGCCGACGCGGCGCGGATGGCCGGCGTCAGCCCCGCCGCGCCGTATCGTCACTTCCGCGATCGCGATGAATTGTTGTCCTCGATCGCCCAGCGCGGTTTCGAGCAATTCGAGGCGCTGCTGACGCAGGCCTGGGACGACGGACGGCCGGACACGGTGTCGGCGTTCGAGCGGGTCGGGAAGGCCTATCTTGCGTTCGCCCGCAACGAGCCCGCGTTCTATTCCGCGATGTTCGAATCCGGCATTCCTGTCGATGCAAACCCTACATTGATGGCCGCCAGCGAGCGCGCCTTCGCCATCATCCGCGCCGCCGCCGAGCGGCTCGCGGCGATGGCGCCGCCCGGCATGCCGCGGCCGCCGGCGATGATGATGGCGCTGCACATCTGGTCGATGGCGCACGGCGTGGCGTCGCTGTTCGGCCGCGGCGATGCGGCGCGGCGCAAGCTGCCGATGTCGCCCGAGGATCTGCTGGAAGCCGAAGTGCTGATCTATCTGCGCGGCCTCGGCTTCCCCACCGACCGCCGGCCGGAGCCAAAGCCGCCGGTCCGCCGCCGGTACCGCCATCAGGTCCCTGGGGCACCCCCAAATAATTTTTCGAGAGGTGCGGCGAGCCGCGCGCTTGACAAAACCGGTGGATGGTTTAGGTATGTAAATGTTATTTACATTCACAACGGCGTGATCGCCGTCATGGAGAGGGAAATGGCCTACACCGCAGATGTCAATCGATGGCGCGGCCCGACGACGGAAGAGAACTACCGCCCACGCCCGCATATGCTTGAAAGCCCCTGGCATCCCGGCTGGATCGCCGTGACCATCCTCGGCTTCATCATCTGGTGGCCGATCGGCCTAGCCCTTCTCTTTTTCACACTAGGGAGCAGAAAAATGGGTTGCTGGAGCAACGGAGACCGCTGGCAGAACAAGATGGAGCGGATGCAGTACAAGATGGACCGGATGCGCGGCCGCATGGAAAGCCGCGGCTTTGGCGGCTTCGGCTTCGGCCAGCCCACCAGCGGCAACCGCGCCTTCGACGAGTACCGCTCGGAAACCCTGCGCCGGCTCGAGGAAGAGCAGGTCGAGTTCAGGAATTTCCTCGATCGCCTGCGCCACGCCAAGGACAAGGAAGAGTTCGACCAGTTCATGGCGCAGCACAAGCCGCGTCCGACCCCGCCGAACGACCAGCCGCAGCAGGGCTGAGTCGAAGCATGAGAGTTCAGCCGCGGGTGTGATGCCCCCATGACGCCCGACGGCGGATACAGCCGCCCATCTGCGAAAGCAGGTGGGCGGTTTGTTTTTGTGGGCATTTCGCGCGCCAAGAAGTGGCTGATCCTGCACCCTTTGTTTCAAGCGCTTGGAAAGCGATGGGTTTGCGTCTTTGCAGCGTAACAATCGACGCGGATATGGAACAAACCTATCCAAATAGCAGTTGCCCTGAGACGAAGCCGGAGTTGCCTTCAAGCGGCTCAGAGATCAGGGAAGATAAGCCGTTGCGCGTCTTCATTCTCACATTCTCCGTTTTTGCAATCCTGGTCGGCGTAAATGTTGCGAAGGCCGGCCCGAGCATGACCGACCGCGGCCAGCTGGCATCGGCCGATTCGGCGGACGTTGTTCAGGAGAGCACGCAGGAAACTGAAGATCAGGTCGGTCTGGACAAGCGTAAGCGTCGCGACGTGCAGCGCCGGCTGACCAGGCTCGGCTTCAATACCAAGGTAAACGGAAGGTTCGACCAGTCGACCCGTGACGTCATCGCACGCTGGCAGACAGCGCGCGGCTATCCCAACACCGGATTTCTGAGCATATCGCAGCATCAGGCTCTGCTGACTGAGTTTGTTTCGGCAGCGCGGGCCAGCCTCGACAAATCCGATAGCGACCGGCCGGCCCGTCGTCGCGGCGGTGGCGCACGCCACCACCACGCTGCTGGCGGTCCGGTTGCGTTGATTGGCGGAGTGGTGGGCGGACTGTTCGGGCGTCGATAATCCAGTGACTTCAGAGTGGCGTTGGTTCGCCATTTGCCAGTCGAGCGGTCATGTCTCGCACTGGCGCGCCTCTGCGAACCGCCTATATTGCGCGGACGCACTCATCAGGGGCGACCGTCATGGATGGAAAGCTCACCGTCGATCAGCTTTGGCGAACGATCCGGGTCGAAGCGGAAAGCGCCATAGCGCGCGATCCGGTATTCGGTGCCGCGCTGTCATCGGCGATCCTGGATCATCCCGACTTCGCACACGCATTGGCGCACCAGATCGGCGCGCGGCTCGGCAGGACGGCGGACGATCGCGAGCGTTTGGCGCGCGTGGCCGGTGAAGCGTTTTCGGCTAGCCCCGATCTGATCGAGGCAGCGAGCCGCGACCTGCAGAGCATCGCACTTCACGATCCCGCGATGACGACGCTGCTGCCGCCGCTCTTGAACTTCAAGGGCTATGTCGCGCTGCAGGCCTGGCGCGTCTCCAACTGGCTGTGGGGCGAAGCGGCGCCGCGATCTCGCGCTGTTGCTGCAAAGCCTGTCGTCCGACCAGCTTTCCGTCAGCATTCATCCCACCGCATCGATCGGCACACAGGTGTTTCTCGATCATGCCACCGGCATCATCATCGGTGCATATGCCGTGGTCGGCGACGAGGCGACGATCCTGCAGAACGTCACCATCGGCCGCAAGTCTTCGGAGCCGAACCGCGCCCCGAAAATCGGCAAAGGCGTTTATCTCAGCGCCGGTTCGAGCATCATCGGCGACGTCAGCATCGGCGATTTCGCCAAGGTTGGTGCCGGTGCGCTCGTCGAGCATGACGTGCCCGCCGGCTGCACCGCGGTCGGCGTGCCGGCGCGGCTGACCAATTGCCCGGAGTCGATGATGCCTGCGTAGGGCGGCAGTCGCAGGAATTGTAGCCCGGGTGAGCGAAGCGACACCCGGGACGTGCACCCGCATATCGCGTGCGCTCATCCGGGCTCTGATCCATCTACGAACGGTCATCGTAGGAGACCTACCGCACCATCGCGCCGTAGACGATGTCCTGCACCTGCTCGCGATAATACTTGCGAAGTTCGCCGGGCGCGGCCGTGCCGACGACCACGACGAGACGCTCCTTCGGGTCGCAGAAGAACTGCGTGCCGTAGGCGCCGTTCCAGGAGAACTCGCCGGGATTGCCCGGCACCGCCGACAGGCCCTCGCTGGGTGCGCACCGCAACGCTGAGGCCAAAGCTGAAGCCTGCGCGGTGCTGTTCGACATTGGCGACGTTGTTCTTGATCTCCGGCCCAAGCTGATTGGAGATCATGTGGTGCACCGTCTTCGGCCCCAGCACGCGCTGGCCGTCGAGTTCGCCGCCGTTGAGCAGCATCTGCCCGAAGCGCACATAGTCGCCCACGGTGGCGAACGCGCAGGCGCCGCCGCAGTCGGATTTCGTCGGCGTATCGAGAAGCTTGATCGCCTGCGGCTTGCCGGTCAGCGGATCGTTGGGAAACGGCCGGGCCAGACGCGCGCGTTGCGCCTCGTTGGGATGGAACGTGGCGTCGGTCATGCCGAGCGGCTGCCATACATTGCTCGCAAGGTATTCGCCGAGCCGCTGCTCGCTCACCTTCTCGACGACGGCGCCGAGCACGTCGATCGAAAAACCATATTCGAAAACCGTGGACGGCTGGTGCGCCAGCGGCAGTTTTGTCATGCGATCGATGAAGGCCTGCGTATCGCCCTCGATCGCCGGCGCGGTGCCGTCGGGATACTGACGCGCCACCGGACTCGAACTGTCCGGGCGGCCGCCATACATCAGGCCGGATGTGTGCCGGTAAAGATCGTGGATGTAGATCGGCGACGCCTGCGCATCGAGTTTCAGCGATCCATCCGCCTGCGGGACGCCGACCTTCATGTCGGCGAATGCCGGATAGTAGTCCGAAAGCTTGGCCTTGAGCGGCAGCCGGCCCTTTTCCATCAGCGTCAGACCAGCGACGGCGGCCATCGGCTTGGTCATGGAGGCCAGCGCGAACACGGCATCGAGCGGCATCGCGGTGCCCTTGGTCGGATCGAGCTGGCCGTAGGCCTTGTACTGCACGAGCTTGCCGTCGCGGGCGATCGCGACCACGGCGCCGGGCACGCGCTTGGCGGCGATCTCGCGGGCGAAGAAATCGTCGAGTCGAGCGAGGCCTTGCTGCGAAAATCCGACGTCATCCGGCTTTGCTTCGGGCAGCGGCGCGGCATTCGCCGCTTGCGCTGCGATGCCGGCAACGATCGCGGCGGCCATCATGATTGGCTTCATCGTTTTCTCCCTGCAGGTGCGGTTCAGGCCCGCACGATTATTTTGCTTAGGTTGCCATGCTAGGTCACGTCAGTAAGAGCGACAAGGCACGCGGCCGTAGCCCGGGCGAGCGAAGCGACCCCGGGGCAGGTGTTCCCGCATGTCGCTGGCGCTCATGCGGGCTACGATTTCTGGCGAGCTTGGTGCGCAGCGATGGCGAGTGGAAGAAGGGCGCGACACCCCGACAGGACTACCTTTCCGGGCATGGAACCCGGACGATCAGCCCCCGTAACCGCCCGGCCTGCCTCCCTTTCCGGCAATCGGATTTCCCTTTGGTAACCGAAAGTTAACCAAGCTTAGCGTTTGGTTAGGGACGGAATGACGCGCTGATAGCCCTCGTTTTGACATGTTGGCAGGGGAAGCAGGGCCCGGCTTTCGGCGGGCCCCCCATGCGACACCAAGAGCGGCTTTCGCGCTGGCGCATATCGCCGCGCCCGACGCGCGGCTGTGGAACCGGCAGCCGATTGCTCCCGGAGGAAATAGGGACACTTGCGTTGAGAGGATACCGCTCATGAATCCCGCCGACGTGGCTCCGGCAGCCCTGCCGTTGGTCTCCGCCGACGTGTCGCTGATCGCCCTGTTCATGCAGGCCCACTGGGTCGTGAAAACGGTCATGCTCGGCCTGTTGGCGTGCTCGGTCTGGGTCTGGGCGATCGCGATCGACAAGATTTTCCTCTATGGCCGCACCAAGCGCGCCATGGACCGCTTTGAGCAGGCGTTCTGGTCGGGCCAGTCGATCGAGGAGCTTTATCGCGCGCTGTCGGCCAAGCCGACGCAGTCGATGGCGGCGTGTTTCGTGGCCGCCATGCGCGAGTGGAAGCGCTCGTTCGAGAGCCAGTCGCGCTCCTTTGCCGGCCTGCAGATGCGGATCGAGAAGGTGATGAACGTCTCCATCGCCCGCGAGGTCGAGCGGCTGGAACGGCGGCTGCTGGTGCTGGCGACCGTCGGCTCCGCCGGGCCGTTCGTCGGCCTGTTCGGCACCGTCTGGGGCATCATGTCGAGCTTCCAGTCGATCGCGGCCTCGAAAAATACCTCGCTGGCGGTGGTGGCGCCCGGCATCGCGGAGGCGCTGTTTGCCACCGCCATCGGCCTCATCGCCGCCATCCCGGCGACGATTTTCTATAACAAGTTCACGTCGGAGGTGAATCGTCAGGCGCAGCGCCTGGAAGGTTTTGCCGATGAATTTTCAGCCATCCTGTCCCGCCAGATCGACGAGCGGGCGTGAGGACGGCACATGACGAGCGCATCGTGAGAGCAAGATCATGGCGATGAACATGGCAGGTTCGGCCGGCGGTGGCGGTGGACGCCGCGGCCGGCGTCGCGCCGCCGTGATGGCGGAGATCAACGTCACGCCGATGGTCGACGTGATGCTGGTGCTGCTGATCATCTTCATGGTCGCGGCGCCCATGATGACGTCGAGCATCGACATCGATCTGCCGGTCGCCTCGGGCGGCAAGCAGATCCAGGCCAACGCCCCACCGCTGACGCTGTCGGTCAAGCGCACCGGCGGTACGTGCAATTCCAACGTCGAGCTCTATCTCGGGGACACGCTGATTTCGTCCAATGATCTCCTGCCCAAGATCAAGGCGATCCGGGAGACCCGCTCGGATGCCGAGAGCGTGGTATACCTGCGGGGGGATAAAGACGTCTGTTACACGGATATGATGAAGCTTTTGGGGTATATTCGGACCGCGGGGTTCAAGGCGAACATCGTGATCGTGCCGGAGGGAGGCTCCTGAGCATGCAACGGCGCGCGACGATCGATAGTGGAGCGGGAAAGCTCGAGTGAAGGTCAAGGTCGACAAGACAGTGATGGCATCGGTTGCCCTGCACGTGCTCGTGCTGGGGTGGGTGATGCTGTCGTTCTCGACCAAGGCACTTGAAATGACCCCGGAAGATTCCGTCGCGGTGGATGTGATTGATTCCAACCAGCTTGCCAAGGTCATGGCCGGCACCAAGACCGGCAAGAAGGAAAACCCGAAGCCGCTGGCCGAGAAGGTCGCCGAGGCCAAGCCGGTCGATGACGCCGTCGGCAAGATCAGCGAGAAGCCGCCGGTCGTGACCGAAGCCGCCCCGCCGCCGCAGCCCAAGGTCGAGGAGAAGCCGGTCGAGAAGAAGCCCGACCCGCCGAAGGTGGTCGAGAAAAAGGAAGAGCCGAAGAAGGAAGAGCCGAAGCCGGTCGAGAAAAAGCCAGAGCCGGTGAAGCCCGATCCGATTGCCGAAGCGATCAAGAAGGAAGAGAAGAAGCCGCCGCCGAAGCCGGTGCAGCCTGCAGCCAAGCCGCCCGAGCAGCAAAAGCGGATCGTGGAACGGCACTTCGACCAGAGCCAGATCGCGGCGCTGCTCGACAAGCGCGACCCGTCGCGCCAGGCGGTCGCCAACGACACGCTGAACTCCAACGCCGCGCTCGGCCTTGCGAAGGGCACGGCGGCGGATAATTCCGCGACATGGGGGGCGATGTTCCAGCGGCAGGTCGAGCGGTGCTGGAAGAAGCCCTATGGGGGAATCGAATCGCAGCGGCCCGAGGTCGCGTTCGCCATTCGTCTGAAGCGCGACGGAATGCTTGAAGGTTCGCCGGTGCCGGAAGGCGTTCCGGGGACGCCCTATCTTCGCGTCTATCAGGAGAGCGCGTTGCGCGCGATCCTCGAATGCCAGCCGTACAAGCTGCCGGCGGCGCTTTACGACGAATGGAAATATTTCGCGCCGGTGTTCAAGGAAAAGGCCTGACTGCGCTCGCCGATCACTGCAACGGCGATCTCACAAGAGTTGGCGATCACACAAGAGCAAGATTGAAGCCATGACTGACAAAGATCGATTGCCCGCCATGTCGTTCCGCCCGAGCCGCCGGCAGGTCGTAGCCGGAATGGGCGCCCTTGGCGCGTTCGCAGGTGCTCCCCATGCGTTCGCGCAGGCGCCGAAGCGGGTGCCGATTCAGGAGGGCGAATTCGCTCCACAGCCGATCGCAATCCCGAACTTTGTGGCTGGCACGCCGCAGGATGCCGAGGTCGGCGCCGGCGTGGCGCAGGTCATCACCAACAATCTCAAGCGCAGCGGGTTGTTCGCGCCGATCGATCCGGCCGCTTTCATCGAGCGCATTACCAACCCGGACAACCCTCCGACGTTTCAGAGCTGGAAGCAGATCGGCGCGCAGGCGCTGGTGATCGGACGCATGACGCGCCAGCCCAACGGCCGCGTGAAGGCGGAATTCCGTCTCTGGGATGTCAACACCCAGCAGCAGCTCGCCGGCCAGCAATACGACACCCAGGCAGAGTACTGGCGGCGCATCTCCCACATCATCTCTGACCAGGTCTATGAGCGGCAGACCGGCGAAAAGGGCTATTTCGACAGCCGCGTCGTGTTCGTCGACGAGACCGGGTCGAAAGAGCGCCGCGTCAAGCGGCTGGCGCTGATGGACCAGGACGGCGCCAATGTCAGGTATCTGACCAAGGGCGCCGATCTGGTGCTGACGCCGCGGTTCTCGCCGTCGACGCAAGAGATCACCTACATGGAATTCGGGCAGGGCGACCCTCGCGTGTATCTGCTCAACACCGACACCGGGCAGCGCGAGATCGTCGGCAATTTCCCCGGCATGTCGTTCTCGCCGCGGTTCTCGCCGGATGGCCAGCGCATCATCATGAGCCTGCAGCAGGGCGGCAACTCCAACCTGTTCGTGATGGATTTGCGCTCGAAATCGACGACGCGGCTGACCGATACGCCGGCGATCGACACCTCGCCGTCCTATTCGCCCGACGGCAGCCGGATCTGTTTCGAATCCGACCGCGGCGGCAAGCCGCAGATCTATGTGATGGCAGCTACAGGCGGCGGAGCGCAGCGCATCTCGTTCGGCGAGGGCAGCTATTCGACGCCGGTATGGTCGCCGCGCGGCGACTACATCGCTTTCACCAAGCAGGGCGGCGGACAGTTCGCGATCGGCATCATGAAGACCGACGGCTCGGGCGAACGCATCCTGACCTCCGGCTACCACAATGAAGGTCCGACGTTTGCGCCGAACGGGCGGGTCGTGATGTTCTTCCGCGAACCGGGCGGCAACGGCGGACCGTCGCTATTTACGGTCGACATCTCAGGTCGAAACGAATTGCGGGTGCCAACGCCCGGTTTTGCTTCCGACCCGGCCTGGTCACCGTTGCTCTCTTAACGGAACACAACCGCGCGGCGCATTGTCGTTAATCGGCAAACATTGCCTAGCCTGATGATTTTTCGGGCAAATTTTTCGCGGGCCTGGCAAAAGCAACGTCTCGGTAACGATGTTCCCTCAGAAAGACTTCATCTGAGAGGGGTAGAACTACGTACCCTAACAGGAATTGCGTGCCCAGCCGATGCAGTTGGTCGACCCGAAGAAACGCGGTAGCCGCGAAGAGCTGGAGCCTGCGCTGTATGCGGCGCTGATCGATTCGATGTGCCAGAACTTCTGGCCGATGTTTGCCGGCTCGGTCTGTACCGCCGTCGCCGCCGTCTTGACGGCGCTCAAGACCGGCAACGAACTGTTGTGGCCGTGCGCGGTACTCATCATCGTCATCGGCACGATCCGCGCTTTCGAGATGCGCAAATACGAGCGGCGCACCGAACCGCTGACGTTGGAGCAGGCCCGATATCTGGAGCCGCGCTATGCGGCCGGCGCCATGGTCTACGCCGGCGATACTCGGCATCTGGTGCTTTCTCACCATTTTCGCCAACGACGACGCGGTCGCGCACATGGTGTGTGTCGCGGTGACGATCGGCTATACCGCCGGCGGCGCGGCCCGCAACTACGGTCAGCCCAAGCTGATCCAGTATCACATCCTGCTGGCGTGCGGACCGATGTCGCTGGCGCTGGCGCTGCATGCCGATTTCTACTACGTCGGCCTCGCCATTTTGCTGATGCTGTTCTTCGTCGGTCTCAAGGATATCAACCTCAGCCTGCACGCCATCTTCGTCAAGGCGCTGACGTCGAGTTTCCGCGAAGCGGCGCTGGCCGGCCAGTTCGACACGGCGTTGAACAACATGCCGCACGGGCTTTGCATGTTTCGCGCCGACGGCAGGCTTGCGGTGATGAATCACCGCTTCGGCGAAATGATGAATTTCTCCGAGGACCTCGTCCATCGCGGCGCCAGCGCGCAGGATATCGTCTCGGCCTGCATCGCCTCCAACTCGATGTCGGCGGCGAGCGGCAAGATGATCCTGTCGGAGATCGTCAATACGCGGACCCGCGAGATGATCACGACCGATCCCGACGTCAGGCGAGGGCGGTCGCTGGCATGGACGTTCCAGGCCATGGAGGACGGCGGCACGGTCGTTCTGCTCGAAGACATCACCGAACGCCGCAACGCGGAAGCCCGGATCAGTCATCTGGCGCGTTACGACGAACTGACGGCGCTGCCGAACCGGCTCAATTTCCGCGACGAGATCGGAAATCTCCTGGCGGCCCAGCAGGGCGCCGAACAATTGTCGGCGCTGCTGTTCGTCGACCTCGACCAGTTCAAGCAGGTCAACGACACGCTTGGCCATCCTTGCGGCGACCAGTTGCTGTGCGCCGTGTCCGAACGGTTGCGCGAGATGCTGCGGCCCGAGGACTTCGTGGCCCGGTTCGGCGGCGACGAGTTCGTGGTGTTCCAGCAGAACATTCACTCCCCCGACGATGCCGCGGGCCTCGCCCGGCGCATCGTCGATCGCCTGAGCGAGCGCTACAAGATCGACAATCATCTGGTCGAAATCGGCGCCAGCGTCGGCATCGCCATGACCGCGCCCGGCGTCAGCGCCGATACGCTGTTGAAAAATGCGGACATGGCGCTGTACCGCGCCAAGGCTGACGGCCGCGGCACCTTCTGCTTCTTCCGTGAGGAGATGGCGCTGGTCGTCGAAGCCCGCCGCATTCTCGAACTGGACCTGCGCAAGGCGCTGGCCAATGAGGAGTTCGAGCTGTTCTTCCAGCCGCTGGTCAATCTCAAGTCGGGACGGATATCCACCTGCGAGGCGCTGTTGCGCTGGAATCATCCGGTTCGCGGCACGGTGTCTCCGACCGATATCATTCCGGTCGCCGAGGACATGGGTCTGATCGTCGATCTCGGCCGCTGGATCTTGCGCAAGGCCTGCATGGAATGCATGAAATGGCCCGAAGGCGTCAGCGTCGCGGTCAATTTCTCGCCGCAGCAATTCCATCAGCGCGACGTGCTGAGCGAAGTCCGCTATGCGCTCGAGGTCTCCGGCCTGCCGGCCCATCGTCTCGAAATCGAGATCACCGAATCCTCGCTGTTGCGCAACACGCAGTTGACGCATGATGTGCTCTCGCAACTGCATTCGCTCGGCGTGCGGATCTCGCTTGACGACTTCGGCACCGGCTATTCGAGCCTCAGCTACCTGCACAACTTCCCTTTGCAGAAGGTCAAGATCGACCGCTCGTTCCTGGAAGGCATCGACAGCGATCGTCCGCTGACCCTGCTGCGCGGCGTGGCGCGGCTGTCGGCCGATCTCGGAATGTCGGTCGCGGTGGAGGGCATCGAAACCAACGAGCAGCTCGAACTGATCAGCGCCGATGGCGCGGTGACCGAGGCGCAGGGTTATCTGTTCAGCCCGCCGGTGCCCGCGGTGCGGGTACGCCAGCTGCTCAACGCCTCCCATGGCCGCCGCCCGCCGGAAGGCTTGCTGGTTTCGGTCGTTTCTCGATCCATCGCGTGATTCCCGTCTGGCGGGAAAATACACGTTATCCGGAGTCCTACGGGGTAACCATAAACTGCTGATAGCTTTGCAATCTCGTTAACTAGCTGTTAATCCTTTACTCGCTCGTAGAGGTTGCTTGTAAGCGTTAGGAGTACAGCATGAGGTCCCCGGCCGCAGTTACTACGGCCTTCGGACGAAGTTCGGACCTGTTGGATCAAGTCGACTATCGTCTAGCGCAAACCCCGGAAGAAAAAGAAGAGATCTACAACCTTCGGTATCGCGCCTACCTTCGCGAGGGCGCGGTAAAAGAATCCCCCGCACAGCGCGTCACCGACCAATATGACGACCTGCCGAATTCCTGGACATTTGGCGTCTATCTGTCGGGAGAGCTCTATAGCTCCGTTCGGATCAGCGTGCTGACCTCGGAGTGGCGGGAGTCCTGCTCGGCGGAAGCATTCGGCGAAATCTTGTTTCCGAGGCTCGATCGCGGCGAGGTCATCATCGATCCCGCGCGGTTCGTCGCCGACCCAGACAAGGTCAAGCGGTTTCCGGAACTACCCTACCTGACGCTGCGGCTGGCCTATATGGCTTGCGAATATTTCGAGGCTGATCTCGGGCTCGCGATCGTGCGCGCCGAGCATCAGGGGTTCTACCGCCGCGTGTTCCTGCACGAAACCATCGCCGAACCCCGCTTGTTCCCCGGCCTTCTCAAGCCGGTCGGCCTAATGGCGGCGGATTTTCAGACGATGAAGGAAAAGGTCTTCGAACGCTATCCGATGATGCGATCGACGGCCTTCGAGCGGCGGATGCTGTTCGAACGTCCTGGCGCCCGGGCTGCCCGGTCGAACAGCGCTGTCGCCTATCAGAGTCCGTTGACGGCCCCGAGTTCGTGAACCGGGCCGGGCCGCCGGAGAATCAGCGGTCCGGTCCCAAGGCGCTTTCCGCCGCCTGGTGTAGAAGCCTGGCGCGGCGTGTGAGGCCCTTGGGGCGGCGTATTTCCTCCCGATGCCGCTGAAAACGGCCCAAATCCGGTGATTTGGGTCGGCTCGTCCTTGCCTTCACCGTCGCGCCACATTTACAAACCATTAACTATCGCGGTCGCTTTTCACGGTTTGTCGGCATTTGATATGCTCCGGCAAGGTTCCATCAAGGTTGACGGAACGTTCGCTTAACCATCGACCTGTAGACCGGATAACAGTCGGAAAACGTGAGCGTGGAGGCTCCCGAATGAAATATCAAATGCGTATCCTCCAGGGATGGAAGCTGGCGGCGGTGGTCGCGGTGGCGCTGTCGATGGGCGCCTGCGCCAAGAACAACGTCGGCGCCGATGGGGCGATGGCGAGTGCGGCCACTCCGGGGAGCCAGCAGGATTTCGTGGTCAATGTCGGCGACCGCGTCTTCTTCGAGAGCGACCAGACCGAGCTGAGCCCGCAGGCGATCGCCACGCTCGAGAAGCAGGCGCAGTGGCTGCAGACCTACAACCGGTATTCGTTCACGATCGAAGGCCATGCCGACGAGCGCGGCACCCGCGAATACAACATCGCGCTCGGCGCACGCCGCGCCCAGTCGGTGCGCACCTATCTCGCCTCGCGCGGGATCGATGCGAACCGCATGCGCACCATCTCCTACGGCAAGGAGCGTCCGGTCGCGGTCTGTAACGACATCTCCTGCTGGTCGCAGAACCGCCGCGCCGTCACGGTGCTGAACGCCGGCGCCTGATCGTTAGTCTCTCGCAGAGTTTAAGAAACCGGCGTCCTCAGACGCCGGTTTAACTGCGCTTTATGCTTGCATTCCAAGCGGATGCTCGCATTTGTTAACGAAGTTCAACAACAAGTTAATCTAGCGTCGCAGGATGAATTCCCGCAGCAGGGCCATCGCCCGTTCCGGCGCATCGGGCACGACGCCGTGTCCGCAATCGGCGAACCTTTCGAACTGCACGAGATGCGGCGGCAGCGCGGCTGCCAGATCGGCCTGGCTTTCGATCGGGTGCATCGGATCGTCTTCGCCCCCGATCACCAGGGTCGGACACCGGATCCGGTCAAGCTCCGGGAACATGTCGAACCTGTCGCTTTCGCCGCCCGGTTTGGCAAACCAGTGCAGTGCGACCTCCGGACGGCTGACCGCCCGGCGCGCCATGTCCGGGTCACGAGGGATGCGGGTATAGACGGGTATCGCGAGCCGTCGCCAGGCGTCGCGCGCCTCCTGATCCAGCGGAGCCTCGGGCTCCAAAAACCGCCGGCGGGCGAGGGCGCCGACTTCCGGGCCACCGAAGCGTTCGAACAGCGCCACGCGGCGCTCCCGATAGGTACCGCCGGCGGCTTCAGTGCTGATCAATACAAGTTTGGAGGGGTGAGCCGGATGCCTGGTGGCATAAGCCAGCGCAACCATGCCGCCGAACGACGCGCCGAGCACGATCGGATCGACGATGCCGAGCGCGTCGCAAAATGAGCGAACGTCGTCGCCCCACTGCGCCAGATTCCAGCGCTCGCGCGGGCCGTCCTCGCTACGGCCGTTGCCGCGATGGTCGAGATAGACGATCTGGGCGATGTCGGCCAAAGCCGAATAGGCGGGCCGGTAGATCGTATGGTCGGCGCCGGGGCCGCCGTGCAGCATCAGCAGCACCGGCTTTTCCCGCATCACCGGGCCATCGGGGACAAACTTCGCGCCCTCGACATCGAAGAACAGCCGCACCCCGTTCACTGTCACGTACATGAACGGAGCTCCCTCGATTTGTGAACGGCCCGTCGGGCCGCGACGGCTTGTCTTGTAGCGGATACTAAACCATACCGGAGCGAAGCGAGCCGAGTCGGAAATGCCAGTCACAATTCTGGCGTACTGGCTCTCTCAAGGTGTTCTGCTTTCATTCGACACGTGGTTTTCGTCGTCAGGGCAAGATGTCATCCAGATTCCTCAATGCTGCCGGCGCAGCGGCGATTGCCGCGATGCTGGTGTTGTCCGCGCAGACTGCATCCGCACAGATCACGTTCCCGTGGGAGCGTTCGCAGCAACAGCAAGGCTACCCGCAGGGGCAGCAAGGCTATCCGCAGGGCCAGGGGCAGTCCGATGACGCCGACATGGAGATGCGGATCCAGCGGCTGGAAAGCCAGCTCCGGCAACTGACCGGCCAGAACGAGGAACTGCAATTCCGCAACCGGCAGCTCGAAGAGCGGCTGCGCCAGCTCGGCGCCGCACCGCCTGCGCCGGGTGGACAGCCGCCGGTGGCGCAGCCCAACGTGGCCGCGGCGCCGCCTGTTCAGCCGCAAGGGCAGCAGGGCTATCCGCAACAGCAGGGCTATCCGCAACAGGGGGGCCAGGCAGCCGCAGGCTCAGCCCGGCTACGACCAGCAGCCGCAGAGTCGCTTCCCCCGCGCCGATCGCGCAGGACCCGGCAGCCCCGCAGGCCGGCGGCCGCCGTCGCGGCGATGCCTTCGACCCGAACCAGAATCCCAACGCCCCCGGCGCGCCGCGCGCGCTCGGCGGCGGCCAGATGCCGATGCCGAGTGAAGCCGCGGCCGGCGCGCCCGGCGGGCGCAATCCGGGCGAACCGCTCAATCTCGGCGGTCCGCGCGATTCCGGCGGCGCCTTGCCGCCGCCCGCTGCAGCCGCTCCGCCGCCGCGCGGCCCCGGGCCTGGCGCCAACGCCGCGCTGACCACGCTGCCGCCGTCCGCGACGTCGAAGGACGAATTCGATCTCGGCATCGGCTACATGCAGCGCAAGGATTATGCGCTGGCCGAAGAGACCATGAAGAATTTTTCGCAGAAATATCCGAGCGATCCGCTGGTGGCGGATTCGCAATACTGGCTCGGCGAAAGCTATTTTCAGCGCCAGCAATATCGCGACGCCGCGGAAGCGTTCCTCGGCGTGACCACCAAATACGACAAGTCCGGCAAGGCGCCCGACGCCCTGCTGCGGCTCGGCCAGTCGCTGGCGGCGCTGAAGGAAAAGGAAGCCGCCTGCGCCGCGCTCGGCGAGGTGACGCGGAAATATCCGCGGGCATCGGCCGGCGTCAAAGCCGCCGTCGATCGTGAGCAGAAGCGCGTGAAGTGCTAAAGCAGAAGCCGGTCGAGGCCGCCTCCGGCCTCGGATAGACTGGCGATGCCAATGTCGATGATGGCTGACGACGACCACGCGCCGATCTCGGTCCAGCAAGCGAAAGACCTGTTCGCGCATTGGAAGGCCGCGCCCGCACTGGTGCTGGCGGTCTCCGGCGGTCCTGATTCCCTTGCCCTGATGTGGCTGGCGGCCCGCTGGCGCCGCGCGCTGTCGCGCGGCCCGCAATTGCTGGCGGTCACCGTCGACCACGGCTTGCGCCCCGAAGCCGCCCGCGAGGCGCGCGAGGTCAAGCGCCTCGCACAAACGCTCGACATGCCCCACCGCACGCTGCGCTGGACCGGCGCCAAGCCGAGCACGGGATTGCCGGCCGCAGCCCGCGACGCGCGTTACCGGCTGCTGGCGAAAGCCGCGCGGGCGAGCGGGGCGACCCATGTCCTGACCGCGCATACCCGCGACGACCAGGCCGAGACGCTGTTGATGCGGATGCTGCGCGGCAGCGGCATCGCCGGCCTCGCGGCAATGGCGCGGGAGACCGAGCGCGAAGGCGTGTGGCTGGCGCGGCCGTTGCTGGACGTTCCGAAATCGCAGCTCGTGGCGACCCTGGGCAGGGCAAAGATCGCGTTCGCCGACGATCCCACCAATCGCGACATGAGTTTTACGCGGCCGCGGCTGCGCGCGTTGATGCCGGCGTTGGCCGAGGAGGGCGGCGACAGCCGAAACCTGGCGCGGCTGGCCACCCGGCTGGCGCGGGCGAATGCGGCGATCGAAGTGCTGGCCGACGGCGCCGAGCGCTATCTCGCCTTGCGCGATCGCGATGACGCCTCGCGCTTTGGTTTCGACGCTGCCGCATTTGCCGGTCTGCCTGAGGAAATCCGGCTGCGACTGCTCAAACGCGCCATCGACCGGGCCGGCCATGAGGGGCCTGCGGAACTCGGCAAGGTCGAAGCGCTGCTGGCGGTGCTGGACCGGGCGATCGCCAACGGTGAGAGGCAGGCGAGGCTGAAACAGACGCTGGCCGGGGCAGCGATCAGCCTGGCGAGGGGCCGAATTCATGTCGATCCGGCACCGCCGCGCAGGGGCAGGCGGGCGTGAGAGGCGTCCACATACCGCAATATCGGCAGATATCGGCACCCAGAGCCTTAACCACCCCGGAAAAACCTCAGTTTTTGTGTGATCTTTTGACGGGGAATTGGCTTCAAGATGCGTTAAATAGTCCCTTGTGGTTCCCTTGGCATTGACCCGCGCGCCACCTAGATTGGGTGGCAGTGGACCGGGGATTCTCGCCTCACTACCCAAAGAATACTCAAGGGTTACTGCCAAGGACATAGGGCCGCGATCCGCGCGACCACGAAGGAAGATCGATGAACGCCAATCTGCGCAACTTCGCCCTCTGGGTCATCATTGTTTTGCTGCTGTTGGCATTGTTCACGCTTTTCCAGAATCCGGGTCAGCGCACGTCCTCGCAGGACATCTCGTTCTCGCAGCTGTTGAGCGAGGTCGACCAGAACCGCGTTCGCGACGTCGTGATCCAGGGGCCGGATATCCACGGCACCTTCACCAACGGCTCCACCTTCCAGACCTATGCGCCCAACGATCCGA
Organism: uncultured Alphaproteobacteria bacterium; assembly: GCA_963783115.1. GTDB lineage: Bacteria > Pseudomonadota > Alphaproteobacteria > Rhizobiales > Xanthobacteraceae > Bradyrhizobium. The sequence continues at coordinate 423,200 of CAWAMK010000034.1, forward strand.
CGCTGGTGAAGCGCCTGTATGACGGCAAGGTCTCGATCACCGCGAAGCCGCCCGGCGACAACGTGCCGTGGTTCGTCTCGCTGCTGGTCTCCTGGCTGCCCTTCATCGCGCTGATCGGCGTGTGGATCTTCCTGTCGCGTCAGATGCAGGGCGGCGCCGGCAAGGCGATGGGTTTTGGCAAGTCGCGCGCCAAGATGCTGACGGAGGCCCATGGCCGCGTCACCTTCGAGGACGTCGCGGGTGTCGACGAAGCCAAGCAGGACCTGCAGGAGATCGTCGAATTCCTGCGCGACCCCGGAAAATTCCAGCGCCTCGGCGGACGGATTCCGCGCGGCGTGCTGCTGGTCGGCCCTCCCGGCACCGGCAAGACCCTGATCGCGCGTGCGGTCGCGGGTGAAGCCAACGTGCCGTTCTTCACCATCTCGGGTTCGGACTTCGTCGAAATGTTCGTCGGCGTCGGTGCTTCCCGCGTCCGTGACATGTTCGAGCAGGCCAAGAAGAACGCGCCCTGCATCATCTTCATCGACGAAATCGACGCGGTCGGCCGTCATCGCGGCGCCGGCCTCGGCGGCGGCAATGACGAGCGCGAGCAGACGCTGAACCAGTTGCTGGTCGAGATGGACGGCTTCGAGGCCAACGAGGGCGTGATCCTGATCGCGGCGACCAACCGTCCCGACGTGCTCGATCCGGCGCTGCTGCGTCCCGGCCGCTTCGACCGTCAGGTCGTGGTGCCGAACCCGGACGTCGTCGGCCGCGAGCAGATCCTCAAGGTTCACGTCCGCAAGGTGCCGCTGGCGCCGGATATCAACCTGAAAACCATCGCGCGCGGCACCCCGGGCTTCTCCGGCGCCGACCTGATGAACCTCGTCAACGAGGCCGCCCTGACCGCTGCCCGCCGCAACAAGCGGATGGTGACGCAGGCCGAGTTCGAGGAAGCCAAGGACAAGGTGATGATGGGCGCCGAGCGCAAGTCGCTCGTCATGACCGAGGAAGAGAAGCTGCTGACGGCCTATCACGAGGGTGGCCACGCCATCGTCGGCCTCAACGTCGTCGCCACCGATCCGATCCACAAGGCCACGATCATTCCGCGCGGCCGTGCGCTCGGCATGGTGATGCAGTTGCCCGAACGCGACAAGCTGTCGATGTCGCTGGAGCAGATGACGTCGCGCCTCGCCATCATGATGGGCGGTCGCGTCGCGGAAGAACTGATCTTCGGCAAGGAAAAGGTGACCTCCGGCGCCTCATCCGATATCGAGCAGGCCACGCGGCTGGCACGCATGATGGTCACGCGCTGGGGTCTGTCCGAAGCCCTCGGCACGGTGTCCTACGGCGAAAACCAGGACGAGGTGTTTTTGGGTATGTCGGTATCCCGCACCCAGAACGCATCGGAAGCCACGGTTCAGAAGATCGACACCGAGATCCGCCGCTTTGTCGAAGAGGGCTACAACGAAGCCACGCGCATTCTCACCGAGAAGCGACAGGACCTCGAAACGCTGGCAAAGGGTCTGCTCGAGTTCGAGACGCTGAGCGGCGACGAGATTCAGGACCTGCTCAACGGCAAGAAGCCCAACCGCGAGTCGGTGCTGGAGCCGAGCACGCCGCGCGCCTCCGCCGTGCCGCCCGCCGGCAAGCCGCGCCCGCGTCCCGATCCGGACCCCGGCCTGGAGCCGCAGCCGCAGGCGTAAGCGCCGGGTTGTTATCGGACTGAGTTAGGAGCGGGCGCATCATGCGCCCGTTCTGTTATGGACTCGCCCGCTGGGGACCGGCATGCACGTGACCGAATGCGACGTACCGTCCAGCAGCGCATTGGGTCGGGATCTGATCCGGTCAGCCTATTTCCACGATTCATACCGCGTGCCGCTGGCGCGGCGGGGACTGACGATCGTTGAAATCTTTTTTGCGCTGTTCGGCCATACGCCGCGCTGGATGAAAGCGTTGTTGATCACCCGCAATGCCATTGCCAGGTGCTTTGGACTGGAAGCGCCGACCGTCGCCGAAATCCTCAAGCCTGCGGTGCGTACGAGCTACAGCGTTGGCGACAAGATCGGTCCGTGGCCGATTTTCTTCATTGGCGACAATGAGATTGTCGCGGGCCGCAACAACAAGCACCTCGACTTCAGGCTCTCGGTGCTCCGGCTGACGGATGGCGATGCGGAGAGCGTTGTCGTCTCGACGGTCTGCTCGGTGCATAACCTCGCCGGCAAAATCTATCTTTTCTTTATCGTGCCGTTCCACCGGACCGGTGTTCAGTCGCTGCTGTCGAACGCCGTGACGGCGAAGCGGCTGTGAGAAGCGGCCGAAGCCGCTGATCTCCCAGCATCCGAACCTCCGTGATTAGGGTTGGCGTCCGTCCCGGCGTCATGGCATGTTCCCTCCCGCCGGAACGCAATACCGGCCGCTCCGCGCGCCCTTGAGCGCGGCTGACGATACAAGGGGAGGGAAGCCGATGCGTTTCGTCACGGGGGTTGGCGCGCTGGGCGCCGTCGCTTGTCTGATGCTGCCTGCCGCCGCGATGTCGGCCGAAATGCGCGGCGTCACCGCAACCGAAATCAAGATTGGCCAGACCATGCCCTATAGCGGGCCGGTGTCGGCGTTCGGTGCGCTCGGCAAGGGTGAGGTCGGCTATTTCAAGATGGTCAATGAGCGCGGCGGCATCAACGGCCGCAAGGTCAACCTGATCTCGCTCGACGACAGCTACGCGCCGCCGAAGACGGTGGAGCAGACGCGGCGGCTGGTCGAGAGCGACGAGGTCGCGCTGATCTTCTCCTCGATCGGCACCGCGCATAACACCGCGATCGCGAAATATCTGCAGAGCAAGAATATCCCGCAACTGTTCCTGGCCTCCGGCGCCTCGAAATTCGCCGACATCGCGCAATTTCCGCAGGCCACCGTCGGCGTGCAGGCGCCGTTCCGCTACGAAGCCCGGCTCTACGCGCGCCATGCGCTTTCGAAAAACCCGAACGCCAAATTCGCGGTCATTTCGCAGAACGACGATTTCGGCCGCGACTATCTCGCCGGGCTGAAGGACGTGCTCGGCGAGAAATACGATTCAGTGGTGACGGGCGCGACCTACGAAATCTCGGACCCGACCATCGACTCCCAGATCGTGAAGCTCAAAGCATCCGGCGCCGATGTGTTCGTGATCGCAGCGACACCAAAGTTCGCCGCGCAGTCGATCCGCAAGGCGTTCGAGATCGGCTGGCGGCCGATGACGTTCCTCTCCAACGTCGCGGTGTGGATTTCGACCGTGATGGAGCCGGCGGGCGTCGAGGCCGGCACCGGCATTCTCTCCACCGCCTATGTCAAGGACCCCGACGATCCCGCCTGGAAGGACGATGCAGGCGTCAAGGGCTGGCGCGAGTTCATGACCAAATACGTTCCCGACGGCGACCAGCACGACACCAATTACGTCAACGCCTATAACAGCGCGATGGTGCTGGAGGCCGTGCTGAAAGCCTGCGGCAACGACCTGTCGACCGAGAATATTTTGAAGCAGGCCTATTCGATCAAGGACCTGGAATTGCCGATGCTGCTGCCGGGCATCAAGGTCAACACGTCGCCGACCGACCATGTGCCGGTCGACCAGATGCAGTTCATGCGCTTCAACGGCAAGACCTGGGATCGGTTTGGGGAATTGCAGACGGGGAATTGAACGTAGCCCCCGTCACTGCGCGTCACGCGGCGAACCCACCATGTGGATTTCGTGCGCATGTCGCGGAAGGCCATTGACACTTCGCCGCGAATGTCACCACATGTAGCCGTCACGGTCCACCTGATCGCAAGATTTGGTGGCTAAGAGGGAAGTCGGTGATGGCGCGAAAGCGCAAAATTCCGGCGCTGCCCCCGCAACTGTAAGCAGTGAGTTGTCCCCGAATCCTGAAGTCACTGATGCGGCATCGCATTGGGAAGACACGGGGACAACGACGACCTGCGAGCCAGGAGACCTGCCGCGACACCGAAAAAACGTCCACGGGCGGGGTGTCCCGGCGGCGCTTGCCAACTCATGCCGGCGTTTCCGCGCGCGGGCATTTGAAGCAGCGTCTTCTGACATCCAGCCCCAACAACATCGCCACGGGGTCTCCTGATGTCACTCTCTCTCGATCGCGAAGCCAACGCCGTTCCGTTCATCCAGTCTGCGTCCCGAATCGCTTGATGCGCCGAGCGCGCAGCCGCCGATGCAGGTGATTCGCCGCAACGGCACGGTCTCGAAATTCGACGCCAGCAAGATTTCGATTGCGATGACCAAGGCGTTCCTCGCGGTCGAAGGGCACGGCGCGGCAGCGTCCCGCCGCGTCCACGAAATCGTCGAGCAACTGAGCGCCGAAGTCGTCGGCGCGCTGTCGCGCCGGATGAGCGAGGGCCGCACCTTTCATATCGAGGACGTCCAGGACCAGGTCGAACTGGCCTTGATGCGCAGCGAGCACCACAAGGTGGCGCGCGCCTACGTGCTGTATCGCGAGGAGCGCACGCGGCAGCGTGCCGAGCAGGAAGCCGCCAAATCGGTCAAGCCATCGTCCGGACCGGTGCTGCACGTGACGTTGGCGAACGGCACCAAAGTTCCGCTCGATACCGCGCGTCTCGCGTTGATCGTCAACGAGGCCTGCGCCGGCCTCGACGGCGTCGAGGCGGCGCCTGTGCTCGCCGAGACCCAACGCAATCTCTACGACGGCATCAGCCAGGACGAACTGGCGCTGGCCTCGGTGATGGCCGCGCGCACGCTGGTGGAGCAGGAGCCGAACTACGCCTATGTCAGCGCGCGGCTGTTGCTCGACAAGCTGCGCACCGAGGTGCTGTCGTTCGTGCTTGGTACGCCGACCAGCGCCTCGCAGGCCGATATGGCCGGGCGCTACGGCGAATACTTTCCTGCCTATATCAAGACCGGCATCAAGGCCGAACTGCTCGATCCCGATCTGGCGCGCTTCGACCTGAAGCGGCTCGCCGCGGCGCTGAAGCCGGAGCGCGATCTGGCGTTCCAGTTTCTCGGGCTGCAGACGCTGTACGACCGCTATTTCCTGCATGAGCGCGGCAACCGCATCGAACTGCCGCAGGCGTTCTTCATGCGCGTCGCCATGGGCCTTGCGCTGCGCGAGATCGACCGCGAGGCGCGCGCCATCGAGTTCTACGATCTGCTGTCGTCGTTCGACTTCATGGCCTCGACGCCCACTTTGTTCAACTCCGGCACGCTGCGGCCGCAATTGTCGTCCTGCTTCCTCACCACCGTTGCCGACGATCTCGACGGCATCTTCAAGTCGGTCAAGGACAACGCGCTGCTGGCAAAATATTCCGGCGGGCTCGGCAATGACTGGACCCGCGTGCGCGGGCTCGGCGCCCACATCAAGGGCACCAATGGCGAAAGCCAGGGCGTGGTGCCGTTCCTGAAGGTCGCCAACGACACCGCGATCGCGGTCAACCAGGGCGGCAAGCGCAAGGGCGCGGTCTGCGCCTATCTCGAGACCTGGCACATCGACATCGAGGAATTTCTCGACCTGCGCAAGAACACCGGCGACGACCGCCGCCGCACCCACGACATGAACACCGCGAACTGGGTGCCTGACCTGTTCATGCAGCGCGTCGAGGCCGACGGCGAATGGACGCTGTTCTCGCCGGACGAGACGCCCGATCTGCACGACCTCTACGGCCAGCCGTTCGCCGAGCGCTACGCGGCCTATGAGGCAAAGGCGGCGCGCGGCGAAATCCGGGTGTTCAAGCAGGTTCGCGCCACCGATCTCTGGCGCAAGATGCTGACCATGCTGTTCGAGACCGGGCATCCCTGGATCACGTTCAAGGATCCCTGCAATCTGCGCTCGCCGCAGCGCCATGCCGGCGTGATTCATTCCTCGAATCTCTGCACCGAGATCACGCTCAATACCTCCGACGACGAAACCGCCGTCTGCAATCTCGGCTCGATCAACCTGCTCAATCACGTGCGGGAAGGCCGGCTGGATGAAGCGCGGCTGCAGCGCAGCGTGACCATCGCGATGCGGATGCTCGACAACGTCATCGACATCAATTTCTACACCATCCCGGAAGCGCGCCGCTCGAACCTGCGGCACCGCCCGGTCGGCCTCGGGCTGATGGGATTCCAGGATGCGCTGCAGGCGTTGCGGATCGCGATGGCGTCCGATGCGGCGGTGGCCTTCGCCGACACCAGCATGGAGATGATTTCCTATTATGCGATCTCGGCCTCGGTCGATCTGGCAACCGAGCGCGGGCGCTATCCGTCGTTCGACGGCTCGCTGTGGAGCCGGGGCATCTTGCCGATCGATTCGATCGAACTGCTGGCGGAGGCCCGCGGCGGTCTCGCGATGGATCGCGGCATGACGCTCGACTGGGATCAGTCTGCGCGAGCGCGTCAAATCATCCGGCATGCGCAATTCGAACGTGATGGCGATCGCGCCGACGGCGACGATCTCGAACATCTGCGGCGTCGCGCAGTCGATCGAGCCCGCCTACCAGAACCTCTACGTCAAATCCAACATGTCCGGCGACTTCACCGTCGTGAACGAGTTTCTGGTGCGCGACCTCAAGGCGCGCGGGCTGTGGGACGAGGTGATGGTCAACGACCTCAAATATTTCGACGGCAGCGTCGGCGCGATCGATCGCATTCCGGACGACCTCAAGGCGCTCTATGCCACCGCCTTCGAGATCGACAGCGCCTGGCTGATCGAGGCGGCCTCGCGGCGGCAGAAATGGATCGACCAGGCGCAGTCGCTCAACCTCTATATCGCCAACCCCTCGGGCAAGAAGCTCGATGCGCTCTATCGGCTGGCCTGGGCGCGCGGACTGAAGACGACCTACTACCTGCGCTCGCGCAGCGCGACGCATGTCGAGAAGTCGACGCTGAAGGGAACGGACGGCAAGCTCAACAGTGTCGCGTCCGTGACGATGATGTCGGCCAGCCGCCGATCATCGTCCCACCGGCCGCCACCGCTCCGGATCTGACCGGCGCGGTGGCGTGCTCGATCGACAATCCCGAATGCGAAGCCTGCCAGTAAGCAGACAAGAAAAGGAAACGACAATGCTCGACTGGTCAGAACCCTCAGCACCCGTGCGCCGGATGCCGCTTCCCTTGGTGGCGCAAGCCACCGCCGCGGCCGATCAAACCGGCCTCGGCGCCATCGACCGCAGCGGCGGCCGGGTGTCCGTCGACGACAAGCGGATGATCAACTGCCGCGCCGACGTCAATCAGTTGCTGCCGCTGAAATACAAATGGGCGTGGGAGAAATATCTCGCCGGCTGCAACAATCACTGGATGCCGACCGAAGTCTCGATGCAGGCCGACATCGCGCTGTGGAAATCGCGCGACGGCCTCACCGAGGACGAGCGCCGCGCCATCAAGCGCAACCTCGGCTTCTTCGCGGCCTCCGAAAGCCTGGTCGCCAACAACATCGTGCTGGCGATCTACCGCCATCTCACCAATCCGGAATGCCGGCAATATCTGCTGCGGCAGTCCTTCGAGGAGGCCGTTCACACCCACACCTTCCAGTACATCGTCGAGAGCCTCGGCCTCGACGAGGGCGAGCTGTTCAACATGTACCGCGAGGTGCCCTCGATCACCGACAAGGCGGCGTGGGCGCTGAAGCACACCCAGCATCTCGACGATCCCGATTTCAAGACCGGCACGCCGGAGGCCGACCAGGCGTTCCTGCGCGATCTCGTCGCCTTCTACGTCATCTTCGAGGGCATGTGGTTCTACACCGGCTTTGCGCAGATCCTCTCGCTCGGCCGCCGCAACAAGATGGTCGGCATCGCCGAGCAGTACCAGTACATCCTGCGCGATGAATTGATTCACCTGAATTTCGGCATCGACGTCATCAACCAGATCAAGATCGAGAACCCGCATCTGTGGACCAAGGCGTTTCAGGACGAAGTCCGCGCCATGGTGCGCGACGCAGCCGAACTGGAAGCGGCCTACGGCCGGGACACCATGCCGCGCGGCTTCCTCGGCCTCAATGCGGCGCTGTGCGAAACCTACATGCACTTCATCGCCAACCGCCGCTGCGCGCAGCTCGGGCTGGAGCGGGTGTTTGCCGAAACCGAAAATCCGTTCCCCTGGATGTCGGAAGCGATGGACCTGAAGAAGGAAAAGAATTTTTTCGAGACGCGCGTGATCGAATATCAGAACGGCGGCGCGCTGAGCTGGGAGTAGGGCGCTTGCACGGTCGCACGTCGTCCCGGCGAACGCCGGGATCCATACCGCGTGATCTATCAATGAGGCGTGGTGGCAGACGCTCTGCCACCTGCTGCGATCGCCGTTGCAGCAAAGGCGTCTCACAGTGTGCCCATTCCGCCGGCCGCGGCGTATGGGTCCCGGCGTTCGCCGGGACGACACAAAACCTGCGGGTATGGAGCCAAAACTTAAGATTTCCTCAATTCCGCCCGGTCTATTGCTTGGAGGCGTGCGCCCTGGAAGCCGGCGCCCGGCAAGGACCGCGCATGACCGCCTCTCTTTCCACCGTCAACACCGCAGGCGACCAAGCTTCGATTCCGCCGTGGCTGGTCCGGATCTGCCTGGTGCTGGCGGTTGCGAACCTGACCCTTTGCGGGAACGCCTATTTCTCGCAATGGTGGGTCTACGATCGGGACGGCCTCGGCATCCCGACCGATTTCATCAATGTCTGGGCGGCCGGCCGCCTGGTGCTCGATGGCCTGCCGGCGCAGGCCTATGACTGGGACGTCCAGAAGCAGGTCGAGGTCGCAAAGCTCGGCCAGGATTTTGTCGGCTACTTCGCCTGGCACTATCCGCCGCCGTTTTTGTTCGTCGCGTCCTTGCTGGCGCAGCTTCCCTACAAGCTCGCGTTCATCGGCTGGGTCGTCGTCAGCTTCCTGCCTTTTCTCGTCGCGATGCGCGCGATCGTCGGCCACCCCTTCGGCTTTCTGCTCGCGCTCGCCGTTCCGATGGTGTTCATCAATGCACTGGTCGGCCAGAACGGATTCCTCACCGCGGCGCTGATCGCCGGCGCGCTCTACCTGATCCCGGTGCGGCCGGTGCTGGCAGGAATCTGTCTCGGGCTTTTGACCTACAAGCCGCAATACGGGCTGCTGTTTCCGATCGCGCTGATCGCAGCCGGGCATTGGCGCGTGTTCGTCAGCGCCGCTGTTACTGCTGTGGTGCTGGCCACCGCGTCCTGGCTCGCCTTCGGCATCGAGAGCTGGCTGGCGTTCTTCCAGCAGATGCCGCGATTTTCGCAGGCCTTTCTCACCGAAGGCAAAGCCCCGTGGTGGAAGCTGCAGAGCATCTACGCGATGGTGCGCTACTTTGGCGGCGCCGAACCGCTGGGCTGGGCATTCCAGTGGGTGCTCACGGTTTCGGTCGCCGTGGTGATGGCGCTGATCTGGCGAAGCCGCGTGCCCTACACGCTGAAGGCGGCAGCGCTCGCGGCGGGCGCGCTGCTGACCACGCCCTATCTCTTCATGTACGACATGATGGTGCTGGCGATCCCGGTCGCCTTCGTGGTCCGCATCGGATTGCGGAGCGGCTTTCGCGCCTGGGAGCTTCCGGCGCTCGGCGCCGTTGCCGCGCTCATCGTCTGCTACTTTGCTACGGGCATTCCGACCGGCTTTGCCGCTACGCTGGTGGTGTCGACGCTGATCCTGCGTCGCGCCGGGTCGTGGTGGCGGCATGAGCCGGCGCCGAAATTGGCCGCGGCGACGGCAGAGGTGGCGCACGGCGCATTGAAATCATCGTTCGCTACTTGATGAACGCCGCCCACAGCGCGGCATTCGCAAGCGTGCCGGCCTCGTTCATGTGGCAACCGTCAGAACGGCCGTCATTTCCGATCGTGTCGGTGTCGGGTCCCCGGTGGATGTTCAGGGGGCTATCGATTGCCGAAAGTTGACCGGCACGAATGGCAGCGGCGTTCGTCGGATAGACGGGGCCGCATTTTGTGCTGCTTGACAGATAGAAGGGCGCGTCGAAACCTTCCGCGCGGAAAAGCTTCACCAGTTGATGTAGCAGCGAAGCATATTGTTCGGCTGTCGTCGTCGATCCCGCATCCGTTTCGCCTTGCTGGAATAGAATATGCGTCGGCGTCAGTCCGGCGGCCTTCAGCTTCGAAATGCCGTTGGTGATCAGGCTCGCTCCTTCGTTGTTCAGGAAGGAGATCGAAGAGCTGCCTCTGGCGATCGGTACGATGATCACACGATCGTAACGCCCGGCCTCGATCAGGATGTCGCCGAGCCGCGTTGCAAAACTCCCGCCCGCGCCATCGGTGCCCAGCAGCGGATCGGCCGCAGCGAAGCATTTGCCGGTAGCGGGGTCGAAATTGTCGACGGCTTCGCGCGCTGTGTATCGCGAGCTTCCGTAATTGGCCGCATTGCTTTGGCCGTGCACGACGATGATCGCCGTCTTTCCGGATATGGGGGTGCAGGACCGCTCGACGCGCAATGGCGGCGGAACCTCGGCCAGGTTGATCGGGCGCGCGCCGGGTATCAAGAGCCCGGCGGCCATCCCGCCAATCAGCAGACCACCAATCAGAAACGCGAGCTGGCGTCGCAATGGAATGTTCTCCCGAATGGCATGCCGAAATGGCCGATGCGACGCAGAGGACGAGTAGCAAGTCGGAGGCCTATTCGGCGCAGGCTAGCCGGGCTGCGTTGAGGCCCTGTTAATGCTTTGAAAGCCCGACCAGGGGGCGCCGCGAAACCGTCTTGTCATCTGCCCTGAATAGGTGTTCACTTCTTCAAAGCGGCGACCCAATTCGTTGCTCAAGATGTTGAAGGCGTGCGCGTTCTGGCAGGCTCCGCGGAGCCCAGGGGCGCGCCGGGGACGGAAGCGCGCCATGGTCTATCGGCGAACCCATCAGGTCGTGAAGCGGCTAGCGGCGCGGCGTAGCGCCATTCTGGCGGCGGCGCGAGACGCTGCGGCCGAGGGCGGCATGGCGGCGGTGCAGATCGCCCCGGTCGCGGTCCGGGCCAACGTCGCGGCCGGCACCGTCTATCGCTACTTCCCCTCCAAGGCCGAGCTGATTTCCGAACTGATCGCCGAGGTCTCGCGCGACGAACTGGCGGCGATCCGCCGCGCGGCGGATGCCGCGCCGGGGCCGTCCTCGGCGCTCGCCGCCGCCGTTACCACCGTGGCCGTGACCGTGCTGTCGCAGCGCAAGCTCGCCTGGGGCATTCTGGCCGAACCCGTCGATGTCGACGTCTCGGTCGTCGCGGCTCGCCAGCCGCCGCGAAATCTCCGGCGAGATCGCCGCGCGAATCGACGCCGCGGTGCGCGCCGGCCATCTGCCGGCGCAGGATACGGCGCTCGCCGCCACCGCGCTGCTCGGCGCGTTGCATGAAGCGCTGGTCGGGCCGCTGGCGCCCGAGAACCTCGACGATCCCGCAAAGCTGCGCGACGCCGTGCAGACCGTCACCTTGCTGGCGCTGCGCGCCGTCGGCGTGATGGACGCCCGCGCCCGCGGCCTCGTGGTGCAGGCGGTGCTGCCGGCAAAGGCACTGGTCGGGGCCTGAGCCCACCGCAGAGCATGATCCGGAAAAGTGGAGACCGGTTTTCCGAAAAGATCATGCTCAAACAAAGAGATGAGATCATGATGCGATTTCGTCAAATCGCATCATGATCGAGGACACGACTTCGTCGCAACCATTTGCCACCCTGCGGCTTATCGACGGTTCAACCGCAATCAGGAGCATGCAATGACGACGACATCAGGATCCGCCAAATGGCAGGGCGGCATCAAGGACGGCAAGGGCGCGATCTCGACCAAGAGCGGCGCGCTGAATGATTATCCTTACGGCTTCGCCAGCCGCTTCGAGGGCAAGCCCGGCTCCAATCCGGAAGAATTGATCGGCGCGGCGCACGCCGCCTGCTTCACCATGGCGCTGTCGCTGATTTTGGGAGAAGCCAAGCTCACCGCCGAACAGATGGAAACCAAGGCCGACGTCACGCTGGAAAAGCAGGGCGATGGTTTTGCGATCACGTCCGTGCATCTGACGCTGAATGCAAAGATCCCCGGCGCCGACAAGGCAACGTTCGAGGAACTGGCGGGCAAGGCCAAGGCCGGTTGCCCGGTGTCGAAACTGCTCAACACGAAGATCACGCTGGACGCGACGCTGCAGTAACTCACCGTCATTCCGGGTTCGATGCTTCGCATCGCCCCGGAATGACGGCGACGCCGTCACTTCTTCGTCTCGCCCTCCGGCGCGACATTGGCGATGCGCACCATGTTGGTGGTGCCGGCGATGCCGAGCGGCACGCCGGCCACGATGATGACGCGCTGGCCGGCCTTGGCGAAACCGTCACGAAAAGCAATCGCGCCGGCGCGGTCGACCATGTCGTCCTGGTCGTGGGCGTCTTCGGCCACCACGCAATGCACGCCCCAGACCACGGACAATTTGCGCCCGGTGGCGAGATTGGGCGTGATCGCCACCACCGGCGGCTTCGGCCGTTCGCGCGCCACCCGGATCGCGGTCGAGCCCGACGAGGTCCAGCAGATGATCGCCGACAATTCCAGCGTCTCGGCGATCTGCCGCGCGGCGTCCGCAATGGCGTCGCCGACCGTGTTCTCCGGCTCGGGCCGCTGCGCCGTCAGCACCGAGCGATAGATCGGGTCGCGCTCCACTTCCTCGCCGATGCGGTTCATGGTCGAGACCGCCTCGACCGGGAATTTGCCGGCGGCGGACTCCGCCGACAGCATGATGGCGTCGGCGCCTTCATAGACGGCGGTCGCAACATCGGAGACTTCCGCGCGCGTCGGCACCGGCGACTGGATCATCGATTCCAGCATCTGGGTGGCGACGACCACCGGCTTGCCGGCGCGGCGCGCCATCCGCGTCATTTGTTTTTGGAGGCTCGGCACCCGCTCCAGCGGCAGTTCGACGCCGAGATCGCCGCGCGCCACCATCAGCGCGTCGGAGGCCTCGATGATCTCCGCCAGCCGGTCGATCGCCTGCGGCTTTTCGATCTTGGCCATCACGGCGGCGCGGCCGCGGATCATCCGCTTGGCCTCGAGCACGTCCTCGGCACGCTGCACGAAGGAGAGGGCGATCCAGTCGACCCCGGTCACCAGCGCGGCTTCGAGATCGGCGCGGTCTTTTGGCGTCATCGCCGACACCGGCAGGTCGGTATCGGGCAGGCTCACGCCCTTGCGGTCGGACATCTTGCCGCCGATCACCACCCGCGTCACCGCGCGCTCGGGCGAGGTTTCTTCGGCGATCAGGCGCACCTTGCCGTCGTCGAGCAGCAGCGCATGGCCCGGCCGAAGTGCGGCGAGGATTTCCGGATGCGGCAGCTGCACGCGCTTGTTGTCGCCCGGCGTCGTGTCGGAATCGAGCACGAAACTCTGGCCGTTCTTGAGCTGGGTCGAACCTTCGGCGAAGGCGCCGAGCCGCAGTTTCGGTCCCTGCAGGTCGACCAGGATGCCGATCGGGCGGCCATAGCTCGATTCGACATTGCGGATGGTATTGACCAGCTCGCGCATCTTGTCGTGCGGCGTGTGACTCATGTTGATGCGGAACACGTCCGCACCGGCCTCGAACAGTTTCCGGATCATCGCGCTGTCCGACGATGCCGGACCGAGGGTGGCGAGAATCTTGATGCGACGAAGCCGTCTCATTGCCTGGGCGCCGGTGCTGGCGGCAGACCGGGTCCGCTTGGATTGGACAGGCCCGGAACCCCGCCGGGTCCGCCCGGTCCCATCGTTCCCGGAATGCCCGGCACGCGCTGCGCGGGCTGCTCGTTGGCTTCGGTCAGTTGCACGGTCCATGCTCGCTGTTCGCCGGTGTCGACCTCGAAGAACCCGGTGCGGTCGTAGCCGCGCGCCAGGCAGTTCTCGGTACCCTTGATGGTGAATTCCTTGTCACGCGAACACATGAAGGCCTGTCCCGACCATTCGCCGCCGCGGTCATAGTCCAGCGCGTAAATGTAATAGATAGCGGGCGACAAGGGTTCCGCGCAGCAGCGTCTCGCAACTGCGCGACGACACGTTCCACCAGCCCTCGGTGGTCCAGCCCTCGGCGTCCTTGTAGCCCAGCGCGATGCCGACCCGGCTGGAGGTGTTGTTGCAGAGCCTGAAATCGGCCGCCGCCGGGCTGCTCCACAGGCCGGCCGCCGCCAACGCAAGCGTCGGCATCAGGCCGGCGGTGATGCGTGTACAGGAGGGGGGCAAGCGGCGAGAATCTTTTCCGGTCATGCAGCGAAGCTATATCAAATCATTGACGATTTCGCGTGCCCCGACGGGAACTGTCAACGGCCGGGAACGCCTTTCCCGCCCTATGGGAAACCGGGAATCGACGTGCGATAGCCACTTCTGCGCGCAGATATGGCAAAATCTGTGACAAATACCACTTGGTAACAATATGCTTATCTCCGATGACGCAGGACCCGAAGCCATGACGATCGACGACAAAACCAGAACAGAACTGGAAGCGGCTGTTTTCCGGCGGCTGGTCGACCATCTGCAGAGCCGAACCGACGTCCAGAACATCGATCTGATGAATCTGGCCGGCTTCTGCCGCAACTGCCTGTCCAACTGGATGAAGGAAGCGGCCGACGCCAAGGGCGTCGCCGTCAGCAAGGACGAGAGCCGCGAGGCGGTCTACGGCATGCCCTATGAGGAATGGAAGACGAAATTCCAGGGTGCCGCCACGCCGGAGCAACTGGCCGCGATGAAGAAGGTTCATCCCGGGCATTGAGGCTTATTCTGGATTGCTTTTCGTCATGCCCGGGCATGACGCGAAGCGCATCCACGCTGTGCTTGCCGCATATCCGGCAAAGACGTGGATGCCGGGTCATCAAGCCCGGGCATGACGGGGCGAGGCGTGTCCACCTTCCTGTGGGCGCGCTGTGGATGAGCGTGATGCTGCCTTGACGCAAGGCCGCCCGATCTTGAGGGTCATCCTGCAAAAAGCGCCGTGCGGTAACGCGTGCGGCGCTTGATCTTTCAGCATCACCTTTTGGTTCCATTCAGGAGTACCCGATGGCCACCCCCGCCGCCGCAGCCGTCCAGGACGAGCCCGCGACAAAATTCGCCAAAGACCAGCTCAAGGCCATCATCGAGCGCATCGAGCGTCTGGAAGAAGAGAAGAAGACGATCTCCGACGACATCCGCGACGTCTATGCCGAAGCCAAGGGCAACGGCTACGACACCAAGGCGCTGCGCACCATCGTGCGGATGCGCAAGCAGGACGCCAACGAACGCGCCGAGCAGGAAACCATTCTGGAGACCTACATGCAGGCGTTGGGGATGCTGTAAGGCGTCTCGAGACTCATAGCGCGGGCAAAGCGCGAAGCGCGTCTTTCGGGCGCGCATGCGCAGCGATCCGCGTATCCATCAAACTCCGAGATACTTGTTCGAAGGGGATGGATTGCCGGGTCAAGCCCGGCAATGACGCGCAGCGCCTAGCGCAGCGCGGCGGTGCGCACCACGAATGTCCGCGTCGGGAGTTGCGCGGTCGCCGATTCCGGTGAAGCTGTCGCAGCTCATGCCCATCATCGGATCTTCCGAGAAGGTCATGGCGATCGCGGCCTGCGGCTTGACGAAATGGCTGCGCATCTGGGTCATCTCGGTGTCGCCCAACACCGTCGTCGACATCGCGCTGCTCGCGCTCGGCGCCAGCATCACCACCCGCATCCAGATGTTGTTGCCCTGGGCGGCGGCGAGGCGGGTCGAGTTTGCGACCACGGGGTCCTGGCCCTGCGTGCCCTTGGCGACCACGGTATTGATTTCGGTCGCGGCGGCGCCGGCATTGCGCGCCGGGCGGGACGGACGCGGGATCGCCGCGGTGGCCGCGACGATGTTGCTGCGGTCGACCGGCGAGGACGCGGCCGGCGCGTAGGCCATCGCCTTGTTGAAGGTCTCGGTAACGCTGGCGGTCGGCTGCTGGTCGGTGGCGGCGGCGAGCACCTGGCGTGCCCGCAGGGCCGCGACCTGGGCCGGGGTCGCTTGATTCGTTTCCCTCGGGATGTCGTCCCAGAAGCCGCGGGAATTGATGATATCGGCCGGCGTCTGCGGTTTCGGCTCGGCCTTGTCGGCGGAAGCCTGTTGTCGGTGGCCTGTTTCGCCTCGGACTCTGGATTTGGGCGTCGACACGATCTGCGCGTCAGCGGAGGCCAGCTGGATGGTCGCGCCGGCCGGCTTCGAGCGCGGGGTCGGGACCGGATCGGCGGATTTCACGGCCGCTACTACGCTCGCCGGAGCGGGCTTCTCGTTCTTGACCGGCGCGCTGGCGCCCTCGTCGTCCTCTTCGGTCGACTTGCCGCCGCGGAACAGCGCCGCGAACAGGCTCGGCTTCTTGCCGACGGAGGCGGCATCGTCGCCATTGCCGCGGCGCTCGATGTCGGCGCGGGCCAGCTCATAGCCCTTCATCGGACCGCTGGAGGACTGGTGGACGGTGCGCCCATCCGGGAACACCTTGGCGAGCTGATCATGCGTCATGCGCGGCCAGTGACGGACGCTGCCGGTGTCGAGGTGGACGAACGGCGATCCCGAGGTCGGGTAGAAACCGACGCCACCGCGTTGCAGGCGAAGCCCGGCGGCGCGGATATTCTCCAGCGCCACGTCCGGAATGTAGAAGTCCATCGCATGGCCGAGCATGTGCTGGCTATGGCGGGCCACGCCGGAAGAGCGGCGACGGAGCATGGCGTTGGTGGCAGGGGAGCGATAGGCGGAGATGATCTGGATCGGCTTCTTGCCGTCGACGTCGCGGTAGACTTCCCAGAGGATATCGAACAGATGCCGATCCATCGTGGTCGAGTCCTGGTTGCGCCAGTCGCGGAGGAAGTGATTGATCTTTTTCAGCGCTTCTTCGTCGTAGCGGCCGTCGCGCTTGAAGGTGACGGTGAGGTCTTCGTCGGAATGGGTGTGATGGAAGGAGAGGGTGCGGGTTTCGTTCAGCGCGGTCGCGTCATGCACCGAGCCGGCGCCGGCCATCAGCAACAGCGACGTCAGTCCGATCCGATATCCGGCTTTTGGCAAAGCAAACGGAATGTATTGGCGCGCGAAACCAACCAGCACTTATGAGCCCACCCAGTCGACGAGCGTTCACGGTTTTCTTCTGCAGACCCCGGCAAAAGAGGGTGAACGCTTTCTTAAAGCAGGATGGTTAACCGAGGTTTACCGGCCTGCTCCCCAAGTCAGCCTTAACCTAACCCGTTGACTGTGGCGAAAAAGTGCCGCTGCCACCTGCGGCGATGGACAATGGTTAACGTAAACGAACTCGCCGGAAAGGCGAGTTCGTTGATTTGATTGGGAGAATCTTCCTGAACAGGATTATCGGGTGAACCGCTGCTGCGGCCGGCGGCCGACCGAGGCCGGCGGCGTCGGGGTCGAGGGACCGCCGAACAGGCGCTCGAAGAACGACGGACCGGACGTGTTGTCGCTGGCAAAGTTCACGCCGGCCGGCAGGGTGTCCTTCGGACGCGCGTAGCTCGGCTGGGCATGCGAGACCAGGGTCTCCAGGTCCTTGTTGCGGGTGTTCTTGAGCAGGCCGATCATGATCGCGTCGCGGCCGTAGATGTCCTTGCGGATCTGCAACTTGCCGGCGTCGTCCACGAACGCGGTCTGGTAGGTGATGTTGACCGGGATCGGCGTCGGGAATTTCAGGTCGATCTCGCTGCGGCCGTACATGCTGCGGATTCGTTCCGGCGTATAGCGCTCGTTCGGCATCGTGATGTTGAGCAGCGTTGCGGCGTATACATCCGGGTTCTGCACGCGCATGCAGCCATGGCTGAACGCGCGTTCGTCGCGGGCGAACAGGTTCTTGTCCGGCGTGTCGTGCTGATACACCAGGAACTTGTTCGGGAAGTTGAACCGGACACGGCCGAGCGCATTGGCCTCGCCCGGCGGCTGCGAAATGTGGATGGTGCCGTCGCGATTGCGCTCGAGCTTCAGGCCCATGCGCTGCAGCACGGTCGGGTCCTGCTGCAGGGCCGGCAGGTATTCATTGTAGATGATCGACGGCGGCACGTTCCAGGTCGGATTGACCGTGATGAACTTCATCGTCTCCGTCAGCATCGGCGTCGCATGCTTGCCGGGCTTGCCGGTCACCACGCGCGTGGTCCAGACCTGCGCGCCGTTCTGCATCACCTTCAGTGTGAAATCAGGCACGTTGAGAATGACGTAGGCGTTGCCGATCGAGGAAGCGCCGAGCTGGCGCGGCAGCCAGCGCCAGCGCTCCATGTTGACCAGGACCGTGTCGATGTGGCGGTCGCGCTTCGGGCTGTTGAGCGCCTTCACCGTGCGGTCGTCGAGCACGCCGGTCGCCTTCAGGTCGACGCTTTCCTGGAATTTGCGCACGGCGGCAGCGACCTTGGCGTCGTAGGCCGTGCTGTCCGGGTGGTCGGAAACGCTGAGCTTGGCGCGCAGTTGCGGCACGCGCGAATCTTCCGGCGCGACCTCACTTTGCTTCTTGGTCGCGGCCTTGTAGGCCAGCGTCGGGCCTTCGGGTATCTGCAGAAGCGGTCCGTCGCCCTGGCCGCGCAGCTCGGCGAGCTTGGCCCTCAGTTCCTTGTAGAGCTTGTGGGGCGGATTGTAGCCGTCGAGCGCTGCAGAAGCGTCCTTGGCGGTCGAGATGTTGGCGAGCACTTCCGACGGATCGGTCGGGTGTTCGGGATACTGGATATCGGCGGAGACCTGCGACCAGTGCATCCGGCCGCTCTGTGCCTGCCGCGCATAGTCGAGCATGCTGGCGGTCAGCTTCAGTTCGGCCTCGGCGAACTGGTCCGGCGAAGTCGCGGCGCCAAAATCCGGCACGGGATAGTCGGCCGGATTGAGACCCTCGGAGGCGGCGTCCTTCAGGCGGGCGATCACGCCCTTGCCGCTGTCGGTCAATTGACCGGCCTGGGTCCACTGCGGCGCGAAGTCGCGCGCGGTGTAGAACTTTTCGACGGCGGCACGCTCGTTCTTGCGGTCGAAGTAGCGCGCCGATTTGCTGCCGATGATATCGCGCAGGCGCTCGGCAACCGGCTGGTCGGCCGCAGCGACGCTGGACTTCAGCGCTTCCTTGAAGGGCTCAGCAGGCACGGCGGCGGTCGCCGCCGGGGGCGTGCTGATCGCAGGCGCGGTGACGGTCTCGGCGGGTTTGGCATCGGTCGGCTTGTCGATCGCCTTGGCGGCGTCGGGCACCGTGGCGGTGGTGTCCATCTTGAAGTCGCCGATGGTCGGCGGCGGCACGTTGGCGGGTTCGGGGCGGGGAACTGCTGCGTCGATCGCGAGCTCGGCGGCGTTGGCACGCGGCGTGGTCGATTGGGCCGCCAGTGCCGAGGTCGCGGATACCGTGAGGAAGGTTGCCGCGACAGCCATCAGTACGCGGTCAAATCCTGCACGATTCGTCGAACAGTCACGCATCGTCACACCCCCTTGGGCGAAACTGCTCCGACATGGAACAGTCGTCAGAAATCGTTGGTCACGGCTTGCGCGGGAAGCGCCGGCTCGGTCGGTTCATCAGTCGTACGCCTGCACAAGACGGTTCAAACGCAGAACGGTTCAAACACAGACGATACATGTGCCCCTCTCATGCAGCCAGCGCCATGCGGGACAACTCACGACAAACTGACCTCAAACTAACTACCCGTTTACATTCGGGTCTTGGGTTTTTGCCACGCCACCCGCCTTTTGTCTGTCACCGCCAAGCCACGGTTCGAAAGCTTCCTCTGAGTGATGTCGTTGGTTTGCCACGATCTTTGCCATGCGGGCGCCATAATCGCCCGCCGGCAGACCGGCTCAGTTGGCGTCTCCTTCGGCAGGGTCGTTGGCCGCGGCCTCATCGAGTTTGCGGTAGAGCGTGGAACGGCCGATCTTGAGGCGGCGCGCGACTTCCGACATCTGGCCGCGATAATGCGAGATCGCAAAACGGATGATCTCGTTCTCCATGTCGTCGAGCGGCCGCACTTCGCCGTCGGCGTTCAGCATCGAAAGGCTGCCAACCGCAGCGAGGGGAGCGATCGGTATATCGCTACCCGACACCAGGCTGGGCGCCGCCGACGGCGCGACGATCAGCGGTTCGCTGGGCGTGAGTTCGTTGTTCGTTACGGCGTGATTGAGGACTTGCGGGAAATCCGACAGGCCGAGCAGGTCGCTCTCGCTCATCACGACGGCGCGGTACACCGTGTTTTCGAGCTGGCGGATGTTGCCGGGCCAGTCGAGCTGCGAAAGATGCGCCATGGCCTCGCCGCTGATGCCGGTGATGGTGCGGTTTTCCTCGGCGGCAAAACGCGCCAGGAAATGCCGCAGCAGATGCGGAACGTCTTCGCGGCGCATCCGCAAGCGGAGGGATCGTCAGCGGCAGCACGTGCAGCCGGTAGAACAGGTCTTCGCGGAACGCGCCGCCCTTCACCAGGTCGAGCAGCTTGCGGTTGGTCGCGGAAATGATGCGGACGTCGACCTTGACCGGCTTGCGCCCGCCGACCGCCTCGACGGTGCCTTCCTGCAGCGCGCGCAGCAGTTTGACTTGCGCCGCCAGCGGCAACTCGCCGACCTCGTCGAGAAACAGCGTGCCGCCGGACGCTTCGACGAACTTGCCCATGTGGCGTTCGGTGGCGCCGGTGAAGGCGCCCTTCTCGTGACCGAACAGGATCGATTCCACGAGGTTGTCGGGGATGGCGCCGCAATTGACCGCGACGAACGGTTTTGACTTGCGCTCGCTGGAGCCGTGGATGGCGCGGGCGAACAGTTCCTTGCCGACGCCGGACTCGCCCTCGACCAGCACCGGAATGCCGGAAGCCGCCGCCTTCTGCGCGGTGCGCAGCACGGCTGCCATGGTCTCGCTGCGGGTGATGATGTCGGCAAACGTCAGCCGGCCTTCGCGGCTGTGACGGATGCGCTGCAGTTCGCCCTTGAGCGCTGACGTGTTGAGCGCGTTGCGCAGCGACACCTGCAGCCGTTCGAAGCTCGCCGGCTTGACCACGAAATCCAGCGCGCCGGCGCGCATCGCCGAAACCACGTTGTCGATACCGCCATGGGCGGTCTGCACGATGACCGGAATGTTCACGCCGGCGTCGCGCATTTTTGCCAGCACGCCGAGCCCGTCGAGGCCGGGCATCACGAGGTCGAGCACGACGGCGTCGATCGGCTGTGCGTCGGGCGCCGTCAGCATGGCTACGGCGTCGTCGCCGTTCTCGGCGACAAGGGCCTCATAGCCGCACTTCTGCACCATGTTCTCAACCAGACGGCGCTGCACGGCATCGTCGTCGGCAATCAGGATGGTGGCAGCCATGATGTTCCCCGCACGCTACTGATGTATCGAATCGGGGCACTCTCGCCGATGCCGATTAACGCATGATTAATCGTTGGACATGGCGTCCGTGGGGCGGGGAACCAGACGTTTCCGAAGAGGTGGGGCCACACCTCCAGCGCGCCGCGATAGCACATGTCGAAGGCGACATAGAGGATGATCGCGAGGCCGACATAGGCGATCCAGCGGTGCTTCTCCAGCAGGCGCGCGATGAAGCTGGCGGCGAACCCCATCAGTGCGATGGAAAGCGCCAGGCCGAATATCAGGATCATCGGATGCTCGCGCGCCGCGCCCGCGACGGCGAGCACGTTGTCGAGCGACATCGAGACGTCGGCGATCGTGATCTGCCACACGGCCTGGCCAAGCGTCTTTTGGCGACCTGCTGTGGCTGTCGCATCCATCGTGCTCGCGGAGGACAGACTTCTGGAATGTCGGTTGGTGATGGGAGTCGCGCAATTCGCGCCACATCTTCCAGCATACCCAGAGCAGCAGCACGCCGCCGGCCAGCAGCAGCCCGATGATCTGCAGCAGCTGAACCGTGACGGACGCAAAGCCGATGCGCAGGACCGTGGCGGCCACGATGCCGATCAGGATCGCCTTCTTGCGCTGCCCCTCGGGAAGCCCGGCGGCTGCAAGCCCGATGACGATCGCGTTGTCGCCGGCAAGCACCAGGTCGATCATGATGACCTGGAACAGCGCTGTCAGATGTTGTGAGGAGATTAGTTCGAGCACGTGGGCCACTCCGTTGAAGGTCCAATCCGACATCGCAGTTCGCTTGAACTGCCAGAGGGGCCCGGGCTTGGACGCGCAGATAGAAACGACGCAGTCAGACTGCGGAAAGATGCTTTCCGTTACTCAGGTTGATCCGAGAGGGTGAACAGCCCGGCCATCTGATCCGGCTCGATCAGAACCGAGATGGCGACGCCGATGAATGTCAGGCTTCCGGCGAGGTCGAGCCACAGGATGCGGAAATCGGCGGGCCCGGCAGAGCCACGCCGCTCCCGCGGTCGCCGCGCCCACCGCGAACAGCAGCGTGACGATCGCGGGCGCCAGCGCCTCGGCCGGCACCAGGTTCCGGATCGCGAGGGTTGCCAGCAGCACCGCCAGGAGAATGCCGACGATCCAGCTCCTTGCCGGGGGCCGGGGGAGCCCGGTCGGTCAGTCGGTCAATCTGGTTGCGGTCCAGGAACGTCATTGGATGCTTATTCGCGGCTGGAATTGTGGTAGGGGTGATTACCTAATCAGCAATTCAATTTGGCTAGTTTAGTAAACATGAAACGTGGCAAACATCAAGATGTTTTCGCTGAACGGCCGCGCGGCCAAGCGCCGCGCCGGATGCCAAACAATTGCGCAAACTGGCCGGGGATTGGCTGAAGCTGCGGAGGGCGGATGCCGAATTGTCGCAGGCCGATCTCGCTGCGCGCCTCGGCCTGAAATATTACACCTTCATTTCGCAGGTCGAGAACGGGTTCAGCCGGGTTCCGACCGAGATCATGGGCGCATGGGCGCGCGAGTTGGGCCTTGAACCAGCCGCCTTCGCTAGGCATCTGTTAATGTACTATGAGCCGGAAATGCACCGGCTGCTGTTTGGAGCGGAGAGCAAATGAGCGTGGTTGCGTTCGAACGCAAACAGGACAACGGCGAGTGGAGCGAAAAGGAACTCAGCACCCTTGTCGCGGCGTTCGGCGCAGCGATGGCGCGCGGGGCCGGACGGCAATGGGAAACCGGCACGACCGAGAACGGCGACGTCCAGTTCTATCTGTTGGGCCCGCTGCCGGAACAGGCCTGCGAACTGTGCGTATCGCGGATCGGCGGCCGTTATATCCTCGAGGACGGCTGCGGCCGGCTGTTGTTCGAGCACCGCAACCTCGAACTCGTGGCGCTGCATGCCAAGGCCGCGGTTCCCTCGACGTCGTGGCTCATGGTGCGCGCGATCACGCTGTGGTGCGCCATCCGCAATACGATCCATGAAAAGGTTCGAGCCGCTGCTCGTCGAGGGCGAGGAGTTGCTCGTCCAGTTTGTACCGCAGCTTGCGGCCCTGGCCTGATCTTTCGCCATTTCCCGATCACCTCTCAATTCTGAAAGTGTCATGAGCGCAAAATCTGCGACATCCCGAGCCGCCAAGCCGTCCCGCAAACCCGCCGCCAGCAAGGCGGCCGCCAAATCCAAGCCCGGCAACAAGACCGGCAAACTGCCGGAATGGAATCTGGCCGATCTCTATTCCGGCATCGACGCGGAAGAAGTGACGCGCGATCTGCAAAAGATGGATGCCGACTGCGCCGCGTTCGAGGCCGACTACAAGGGAAAGCTCGCGGAACGCGTGGCCGGCGACGACGGCGGACGCTGGCTCGCCGAGGCTGTCAGACGCTACGAGGCGATCGACGATCTCGCCGGCCGGCTCGGCTCCTATGCCGGCCTCGTCCATGCCGGCGACAGTGTCGATCCTGATATCTCCAAGTTCTACGGCGACGTCTCCGAGCGGCTGACGGCCGCATCGGTCCACCTGCTGTTCTTCGGATTGGAGCTCAATCGCATCGACGATGACGTTGTCGAGCGCGCCTTGCAGACGCCGGAGCTCGCTTACTACCGGCCGTGGATCGAGGATCTGCGCAAGGACAAGCCGTATCAGCTCGAGGACCGCGTCGAGCAGTTGTTTCACGAAAAATCCCAGAGCGGCTATGCCGCCTGGAACCGGCTGTTCGACCAGACCATTTCCGGCCTGCGCTTCAAGGTCGGGGGCAAGGAACTGGCGATCGAGCCGACGCTCAACTTCCTGCAGGACCGCGCGCCGGAGAAGCGCAAGGCCGCAGGCCAGGCGCTGGCGAAGACCTTCAAGGACAATGAGCGGACTTTTGCGCTGATCACCAATACGCTCGCCAAGGACAAGGAGATTTCCGATCGCTGGCGCGGTTTCCAGGATGTCGCGGATTCGCGCCACCTCAACAACCGCGTCGAGCGCGAGGTGGTCGATGCGCTTGGTCGCTTCCGTGCGCGCGGCCTATCCGCGGCTGTCGCATCGCTATTACAATCTGAAAGCCGGCTGGTTCAAAAAGAAGAAGCTCGCGCATTGGGACCGCAACGCGCCGCTGCCGTTCGCGGCCACCGGCACCATCGCCTGGCCCGAGGCGCAGAAGATGGTGCTGACCGCCTATCGCGGTTTCTCCGCCGAGATGGCTGATATCGCGGAGCGCTTCTTCACCGATCGCTGGATCGATGCGCCGGTGCGGCCGGGCAAGGCGCCGGGCGCGTTCTCGCATCCGACCACGCCGTCGGCGCACCCTTACGTGCTGATGAACTACCAGGGCAAGCCGCGCGACGTGATGACGCTGGCGCATGAGCTCGGCCATGGCGTGCATCAGGTGCTGGCGGCCAAAAACGGTGCGCTGATGGCGCCGACGCCGCTGACGCTGGCCGAGACCGCCAGCGTGTTCGGCGAAATGCTGACCTTCAAGCGGTTGTTGTCGCAGACCAAGAACGCCAGGCAGCGCCAGGCGCTGCTCGCCGGCAAGGTCGAGGACATGATCAACACGGTGGTGCGGCAGATCGCGTTCTATACGTTCGAGCGCGCCATTCATACCGAGCGCAAGAACGGCGAACTGACCGCCGAGCGCATCGGCCAGATCTGGCTCAGCGTGCAGGGCGAGAGCCTCGGGCCGGCGATCGACATCCGCCCGGGCTACGAGAATTTCTGGATGTACATCCCGCACTTCATCCATTCGCCGTTCTACGTCTACGCTTATGCATTCGGCGATTGCCTGGTGAACTCGCTGTACGCGGTCTACGAGAACGCTTCGGAAGGCTTTGCCGAGCGCTATCTCGCGATGCTCGCCGCCGGCGGCACCAAGCATTATTCCGAACTGCTCATGCCGTTCGGGCTCGACGCCAAGGACCCCAAATTCTGGGACGGCGGACTCTCCGTCATCGCCGGCATGATCGACGAGCTGGAGACGATGGGCTGACGGAGACGCCCGCGGCACGCATTTGTGATGGCGGCGGACACAATTTCTGCCGCCGTCGCGCCTCCACGATGCATGGTGACGACAGGAGGGGAGTGCCCCATGATCGACACCCCGACACGGCGCGTCATACTCGGAGCGGGCGTCTTCGCCGCCGGTTCGCTGCTCATGAGCGATGGCAGCATTGCGCAAACCCCGCTTGCGCCCACGCCCGGCGTGTCACGACGGCGACGAAGTAACGCTGTCGCAAACCGAAGGGCCGTACTTCAAGCCGTCGTCACCGGAACGAATCGAACTGCTGGAGCCCGAAATGGCCGGGCAGCCGATCGAACTGGTCGGCTTCGTGCTCACCCGCGCCTGCAAGCCGCTCGCCGGCGCCTTGCTGGATTTCTGGCAGGCCGACGACAAGGGCCGCTACGACAATTCAGGCTTCCGCCTGCGCGGCCATCAGTTCACCGACGCGGAGGGGCGCTATCGATTGCGCAGCGTCGTGCCCGGCCTTTATCCCGGCCGCACCCGCCACATCCATGTGAAGGTGCAGCCGCGCGACGGCCGCGTCCTGACCACCCAGCTCTATTTCCCCGGCGAGGCCAAAAACCGCTCCGACGGCCTGTTTCGCAAGGAATTGCTGGTGAAGACGGCCAAGAACGAGGGGTGGCTGGCCGGGCGGTTCGATTTCGTGGTCGGGTAGCGGCGGCGCGCTGCGTAATACATCTGTTGTACGAGCTGCCGGATCGTGTTATACATTCCGTACAACGGAGCCGGTACGATGACCAAGACCCCCCGCGGAATGGAAGAGGCCTCTCGCGAATACAAGCTTGAGGACACCGCCCTTCAAATTCGGAAGATCGGCAATTCGGTTGGTGTGATCCTGCCGAAAGAGCTTCTGGCGCGCCTCAAACTCAAGGAGGGGGACAAGTTCTATCCGGTCGAGCAACCGGATGGCAGCCTGCGGCTCTCGCCGTTCGATCCCAAGCATGCGCGGACCATGGAAATCGCCCGCCAGGTCATGCACGAGTATCGCGATACGTTTGCAGCGCTTGCAAAATGAGTGAGCCGATTTGGCTCGATGTCGATGAGGTCATCGACATGCACGCCGAGCAACTGGCAATATTCGGCGGACCGGAAGGCATTCGGGATCGTGGCCTTCTTGAGTTCGCCGTTTTGCGGCCGGTCAACCAATGGAATTACGGACAGACGGATATGGCTGCACTTGCTGCAGCCTATGCGTTCGGCCTTGCCCGCAATCATGCGTTTGTGGACGGCAACAAGCGGATTGCGTTCCACGCCATGATGGTCTTCCTGCGCAGCAACGACATACCCTTCGCGCCCGACCCCGCGCATGCCACGGCCATCATCCTCTCCCTCGCGGCAAGCGAGGTAAACGAAGAGGGCCTGACGCGCTGGATCCGGGATAATTGGCCTTCCGAATGACCCGATAGGCAGGGGGCCGTTGCCCTCCCAAACGCTTTACGGTAATTGCACGCGAGATGCGCGATTTTGACTGGGGATAGAGATGGCAGAGCATAACGAAGTGGCCTACACGACCGCGGACGGCAACGACTATCCGGCCCATGAGCAGACCTATGAAGGGTTCATCATGCTGGTCAAATACGGCACCATCGGCGTGGTGATCATCGTTGCTCTGATGGGCTACTTCCTGACCTGACGCGTCGCTGCCTGCGCCGCCCGCCCGGGCGGTGGCCACAATTTGCACGCATGCCGGTCGTGAAACCGGTATCCAACTAAGCGAAAAAGACGCTAGTTTGCTTGCGCGCGCCTGCCGCGCGGCGGGGAGGCCTCATGAAGATTGCCGTTGCCAAGGAAATCGATCCGTCCGAGCCGCGGGTCGCCGCTTCCCCGGATACCGTGAAGAAGTTCAAGGCGCTCGGCATCGATATCGCGATCGAGCCGGGCGCAGGCATCAAGTCGGGCCTGCCGGATTCCGAATTCACCGCCGTCGGCGCCACCGTCAGCGCGGACGCGTTGAAGGACGCCGACATCATCATCAAGGTGAAGCGGCCGGAGGCCAGCGAGCTTGCGCAATACAAGCGCGGCGCGCTGGTCATCGCCATCATGGACCCCTACGGCAATGAAGCGGCGCTGAAGACGATCGCCGATGCCGGCGTCGCGGCGTTCGCAATGGAACTGATGCCGCGCATTACGCGCGCGCAGGTGATGGACGTGCTGTCCAGCCAGGCCAACCTTGCCGGCTATCGTGCGGTGATCGAGGCGGCCGAATCATTTGGCCGTGCGTTCCCGATGATGATGACCGCGGCCGGCACCGTTCCGGCGGCAAAGGTGTTCGTGATGGGCGTCGGCGTCGCCGGCCTGCAGGCGATCGCGACCGCGCGCCGGCTTGGCGCCGTGGTCACCGCCACCGACGTGCGGCCGGCCACCAAAGAACAGGTCGAGTCGCTCGGCGCCAAATTCCTTGCGGTCGAGGACGAGGAATTCAAGAACGCCCAGACCGCGGGCGGCTACGCCAAGGAAATGTCGAAAGAGTACCAGGCCAAGCAGGCCGCGCTCACCGCCGAGCACGTCAAGAAGCAGGACATCGTCATCACCACGGCCCTGATCCCGGGCCGGCCGGCGCCAAAGCTCGTCAGCGCCGAGATGGTGAAGTCGATGAAGCCGGGTTCGGTGCTGGTCGACCTCGCCGTCGAGCGCGGCGGCAATGTCGAGGGCGCCAAGGCGGGCCAGGTCGTCGACCTCGATGGCATCAAGATCGTCGGCTACACCAACGTCGCCGGCCGCGTCGCGCAATCGGCCTCCAGCCTCTATGCCCGCAATTTGTTCAACTTCATCGAGACAATGGTCGACAAGCCGAACAAGGCGCTCGCGATCAACTGGGACGACGAACTGGTGAAAGCCACCGCGCTGACCCGGGACGGCGCCGTCATCCATCCGAACTTCCAGCCGAAGTCGTAAGGAGAGAAGCCATGGATCACATCGCTCAAGCCGTCGATCCCTTCGTATTCCGGCTCTCGATCTTCGTCCTCGCCGTCTTCGTCGGCTACTTCGTGGTGTGGTCGGTGACCCCGGCGCTGCATACGCCGCTGATGTCGGTGACCAATGCGATCTCCTCGGTGATCGTGGTCGGCGCGCTGCTCGCGGTCGGCGTCCCCATGATCTCGAGCGGTTCGGGCTGGGCGCGTGGCTTCGGCTTCATCGCGCTGATCTTCGCCTGCGTGAATATCTTCGGCGGCTTCCTTGTCACCCAGCGCATGCTGGCGATGTACAAGAAGAAGGTTAAGTGAGCGGCGTGCACCTCGTGGTGACGAAGACAATGGGGACCTGAGATGAACGCCAATCTGGCTGCAGTTCTGTATCTCGTGGCGGGTGTGCTGTTCATCCTGTCGCTGCGCGGTTTGTCCAGCCCGGCGTCGTCCCGCCAGGGCAATCTGTTCGGCATGGTCGGCATGGCGATCGCGGTCGCCACCACGCTCGCAAGCCATCCGCCGGCGGATGGCGTCGCCTGGGTGCTGGTTATCCTCGGCATCGCCATCGGCGGCGGCATCGGCGCCGTGATCGCCCGCCGGGTGCCGATGACCTCGATGCCGGAACTGGTCGCCGCCTTCCACTCGCTGGTCGGCATGGCCGCGGTGCTGGTCGCCGCCGGCGCGTTCTACGCGCCCGAAGCCTTCGACATCGGCACGCCCGGCGCCATTCACGCCGCCAGTCTCGTTGAAATGTCGCTCGGCGTTGCGATCGGCGCCTTGACCTTCACCGGCTCTGTGATCGCGTTCCTGAAATTGTCAGGCCGCATGAGCGGCGCTCCGATCATGCTGCCCGGGCGTCATATCATCAACATCGCGCTGGCACTGGCGCTGGTATTCTTCATCTTCGGCCTCGTCCGCTCCGGCAGCGCGCTCGACTTCTGGCTGATCACCATCATCGCGCTGGTGCTCGGCGTGCTCATGATCATCCCGATCGGCGGCGCCGACATGCCGGTCGTGATCTCGATGCTGAACTCCTATTCCGGCTGGGCCGCGGCCGGCATCGGCTTCACGCTCGGCAATTCCGCGCTGATCATCACCGGCGCGCTGGTCGGCTCGTCGGGCGCGATCCTGTCCTACATCATGTGCCACGCGATGAATCGTTCCTTCATCTCGGTCATCCTCGGCGGCTTCGGCGGTGAAACAGCCGCAGCAGGCGCCGGCGCCGGCGGTGAAGCGCGCCCGGTGAAGCTCGGCTCGGCTGACGACGCGGCCTTCATCATGAAGAACGCGCAGAAGGTGATCATCGTGCCCGGCTACGGCATGGCGGTGGCGCAGGCCCAGCATGCGCTGCGCGAAATGGGCGACCTGCTGAAGAAGGAAGGCGTCGAGGTGAAATACGCCATCCACCCGGTCGCGGGCCGCATGCCCGGGCACATGAACGTGCTGCTGGCGGAAGCCAACGTGCCCTATGACGAGGTGTTCGAACTCGAGGACATCAACTCCGAATTCGCGCAGGCCGATATCGCCTTCGTGATCGGCGCCAACGACGTCACCAACCCGGCCGCCGAGGACGACAAGACCTCGCCGATCTACGGCATGCCGGTGCTGCAGGTCTGGAAGGCCGGCACCGTGATGTTCATCAAGCGCTCGCTGGCCTCGGGCTATGCCGGTATCGACAATCCGCTGTTTTACCGCGACAACACCATGATGCTCCTTGGTGACGCCAAGAAGGTCACCGAGAGTATCGTCAAGGGGATGTAAGCGTTCGCGGGAAATTCATGACCGTCCTGAAATGGCTGCTGATCGTCGTCTCAGCCGGTTACGCCTGCGGTCTGCTTACCCTGTTCCTCGCGCAGCGCGCCGTGCTGTTTCCGTCGCCGACAAATGCGCGCACGGCGCCGAAGGCGGCCGGCTTTCCGGCCGTCGAAGAGCACGTTCTGACGACGGCTGACGGGGAGAAAGTCATCGCCTGGTACGTTCCGGCCAGGCCGGGCCGCCCGGTCGTGCTCTACTTCCACGGCAATGGCGACTATCTCGCCGGCTTCTTCGCCCGCTTTCGCAGCCTCCTCGCCGATGGGACCGGGGTCGTCGCTCTGTCCTATCGCGGCTATGCAGGCTCGACCGGGAAGCCGAGCGAGCAGGGGCTAATGCAGGATGCCGCCGCCGCCTATGCCTTTACGACGGCACGCTATCGGCCGGACGACGTCGTCGTCTGGGGCTTTTCGCTCGGCACCGGCGTCGCGGTCGCGCTTGCCGCGGAGCAGCGGATCGGAAAGTTGATCCTGGAAGCGCCCTATACGTCGGTCGCCGATGTCGCCGCGTCGATGTTCTGGTTTGCGCCGGTGCGCCCATTGATACGCGATCAGTTCCGTTCCGACTCGCAGATCCCGCGCGTGAAGGCTCCGCTGCTCGTGATGCATGGCGCGCTCGATCCTGCGATACCGGTTACCTTTGGCGAGCGGCTGTTTGCGTTGGCGAACGAGCCGAAACGGTTTGTTCGCATTGCCCGCGGCGGTCATAACGATCTGGACAATTTCGGCGGCATTGAAATTGCGCGAAATTTCATCAACCTTGCCGAGGGGAGTGATTTTCTGCGTGGGCGCATCCTGCCTCCGCGAACCTAGGGTTTGATTGCATGAGCGCACACGGACCGATGCCGCGATCGGCCTGGATATTCCCGGCGCTGGCAATGCTGATGTTTGCCGTGGCCACCGGCCTCGGGCTCAACTTTACACCGTCAGTCGGCGGGCTTTTGTTCGCGGTGGTGCTGCTGGCGATCCTGTTCGGCACCGTGTTTGCGGCCGTGCATCATGCCGAGGTGATCGCCGAACGAATCGGCGAACCCTACGGCACGCTGCTGTTGACGCTTGCGGTCACCATCATCGAGGTCGCGCTGATTGCCACCATCATGCTCGGCGAAAAGCCGCAGCCGGCGTTGGCGCGCGACACCGTGTTTGCCGTGGTGATGATCGTGTGCAACGGCCTCGTCGGGCTCTGTATCTTCATTGGCGGCCTGCGCTACCGCGAGCAGGATTTTCAGGTCTCGGGCGCCAACCTCTATCTCAGCGTGTTGTTCGTGCTGGCTACCATTACGTTGATCATGCCCAATTATACGCTAACGACACCGGGGCCGGTCTATTCGGCGGCGCAACTCGGCTTTGTGGATATGGTCACGCTCATGCTCTACGGCGTGTTCCTTTACACCCAGGCGATTCGGCATAGCGACTACTTCGTCAAGGGAGGCGCCGGGGCTGCCGCGGAAACGTCATCCCTGTCGAACCGGATGCTGGCGCTCAGCTTCGCGCTGCTGCTTCTCTCCTTGCTCGCCGTGGTGCTTCTGGCAAAGAAATTTTCGCTCGTGGTCGACGTCGTGACCGCGATGATCGGCGCTCCACCAGCGTTCGCCGGCGTGCTGGTCGCGCTGCTGATTCTGCTCCCGGAAGGGGTCACCGCCGTTGCAGCTGCGCGTAACAACGATCTGCAGAAGAGCATCAATCTCGCGCTCGGATCGTCGCTTGCGACCATCGGGCTGACCATTCCAGCGGTCGGCGTGGCCACCTATGCGCTCGACAAGGAACTCGTGCTCGGCCTCGAGGCCCGGGAAATGGTGCTCCTGGTGCTGACCTTCGTCATCAGCATGCTCACCTTCGGCACCGGCCGCACCAACATCCTGTTCGGGCTGGTGCACATGCTGGTGTTCGCCGTGTTCCTGTTCATGGTATTCGTGCCATAGATCCCCATGGAGTGAATCCCGATGCTTGCCGCCAAATCCGATGTTCAGGTCGATACCCCCGAAGTCCGCGTTACCGAGTGGCGGCTCGCGCCGGGCAGCGCCACCGGCCATCACACCCACGGGATGGATTATGTGATCGTGCCGGTGACCGCGGGCGAGATGACCATCGTCGCGCCGAATGGCGAACGCACCAAGGCGCAACTTGGGGCCGGTAAATCCTATTTCCGCAAGGCCGGCGTGCAGCACGACGTGCTCAACGAAACCGCGACCGAGATTGTGTTCCTGGAGGTTGAGTTGAAGCCGTCATCGCCGGGTGGTTGAGTTCCAAAGGTCGCTTTCGGGCTAGCCCTACGCCGCTGAAAAGGTTAGACAATTCTTAACCGAGCTCGGACCAGTCTTGACCTAGCCTGCACGGGAACTGCTGAATTGCCACCGATCTGTCGCAGTTGATCCCTCAATGTGCCTCAAAGTTCCTGCAATTGGTGGGCCGCGGGGAGTGGCCGGAATGCTGAATTACCTGAAGAAATTTGCGGTCGACATCTTCCCTTCGGTGGCCGCAACGGTCATCGGGGCGTACATCGTCAACCACTACATCGTGGCCAAGCCCAGCGCCGACGCGCCGCCTGCTGCGGCGGCATCGACGGTCGATCCCAAAGGGGACGGCAAGGCGGAAGCCAAATCCGAAGCGAAGCCGGCCGAAACCACGGCCAGCGTCAGCAATATTCCGGCCGCGGGCGTCAAGGCCAAGGGTATCTCCGAGAAGGCGGTCATGGAGAAGACCGCGGCCGAGCGTCCGGCGGTGGTCGAGAAGGCCCAGGGCAAGGCTGAAGCAAAGTCTGACGAGAAAGCCGAGCGGCAAGTCTGCTG
The DNA here is from genome assembly GCA_963783115.1 of uncultured Alphaproteobacteria bacterium. Lineage (GTDB taxonomy): Bacteria > Pseudomonadota > Alphaproteobacteria > Rhizobiales > Xanthobacteraceae > Bradyrhizobium. The sequence goes on from CAWAMK010000034.1 coordinate 455,873, forward strand.
ACGCCAAACCGCGTCGATACCAAGTCTGCCGATACCAAGTCCGCCGATGCGAAGCCGGCGGAGCCCAAGCCGGCAGAATCGAAGACTGAAAAGATCAGGGTGATATTGCCGTCGCCCATCCAGCCCGTGCAGTCGGCGGCGACACCGGCCCCGGTGGCTGCGCCGACCGCTCCGGTCGCGGTGACCGCCCCGGTTGCTCCGGTCGAAGCCGCCGCCGTTACACCGCCTGCCGCTGCGCCGGAGGAACGCCGCGATGCCAACGATCTGGCGCGCGCCGCGATCGAACGCCTGCGCGCCAACGGCGATGGCACTCCGCGCGCGTCCGAGACGGCCCGCGTCCATGAGCAGCCCAAAGAGGCGCTGCCCAAGGAAGCGCCCAGGAAGTGTCGCGAATGCGCCCGCGGTCGCGCACGCGCCTGTTGCTGCGCCCGCGCCAGCACTTCGTCCGTTGCCGCCGCCGATCATGGTCTCGGGCCCTCCGGCCAGCGAACCCTTGGGTCAGGCTCCTGGGTCAGGCTCCGTCGCAGCCACGGCCGCCTTATGCCGAGGCCGCCAACCCGAACCGGCCGATCCCGCCGGCCGATATTCCCGCGTCGCGCCCGCTGGATCTGCGCGCCGACATGGCCGAGCCGTCCGTGCGCGACCGCGCCGCGTCGGCCGCCGAAGACGCGCTGTCGACCGCGAAGTCGATCTTCCACGCGGTTCTGCCGAAGTAATTCTGAAAGCTTTCTAGCCGCCAGTGCGCGTGAGACCGCTTCGCGCGGCTTCGTCCCGTGGGCGGAGCGCGAGCGCGCGGCTGTAGGAAGTGAACGCCTTGGCCTTGTCCCCCAGGCGCTCATAGGCGGCGCCGCGTACCGACCAGGCTTGCGCGCTGTTCGGATCGGCCTGCACCGCCTCGTCGAGATCGGAAGCGGCTTCCTTGGGCTTGTCGATGGCGAGGTAGCTGGTGGCGCGCGCCAGCAGCGGCTCGACGCGTTGCGGCGTCAGGCCGTTGGCCGCTGTGAAATCCGCGATCGCCTGCTCGTGCCGCTTGTCGGCCTGATAGGACCAGCCCGCGGCCATACAGCGCCGGCACGTTGTAGGGATCGAGTGCGAGCGCGCGGTCGAATTCCGCCAGCGCTTCTTCGGTCTTGCCGGCCTTGGCGAGCGCGTTGCCGCGCGCAGCGTAGCCTGGCCCTGGGCGTCGCTGGCGCCTTGTCCGCCGATCGTGCCCGTGGGCTTCTGCTCGGCGGCCTGTGGCCTCTCCTTGTCCGGTCCCCACGATCCCAGATCGAACGAACAGCCGCCGAGCGGAAAGCTGAGAACGATCGCGAGCAATGCGATGGGAACGGCCGTAGCGCGTGAGGCGCAGGGAAGGGCGTTGCAATCCGTGACGGCCATGCAGCGGAGTACTCTTCGCTTGTCCAATGCGGATACGTAGCTTGATGCGCGGCAAAATGCATCGGCCAAAATCGCCGCAACCGCGCGTGGCGACGCAAGCGATTGCGTCGATCCGTGCGTGATGGCCGAACGGCGTGCGGCGGCGAAAAAAAACGCGGGCACTGACGCCCGCGTTTTCGATTCAAAATTTTTGGAAGTCTTAGCGCGGTCCGCGCGGACCTGCGCCCGGGCCACTGCGGCCGCCAGCGCCACCACGGTCGCCACCGGGACCGGCGCCGAACACCGGCTTGGGCTTCATCGGCAGCAGGCCTTCGCGCTGCAGCTTCTTGCGGGCCAGCTTGCGCGCGCGGCGCACGGCTTCGGCCTTTTCACGGGCCTTCTTCTCGGAGGGCTTTTCGTAGTGTCCGCGGAGCTTCATCTCGCGGAAGATTCCCTCGCGCTGCATCTTCTTCTTCAGCGCCTTGAGGGCTTGATCGACATTGTTATCGCGAACGAGAACCTGCACGCGGCATCCTCTTTCAATTGATCGGATAGGAATTCTGATGAAGTGAAGGGCCGGCGAAAGGCCTGGCTCTTAACCCTGAGCGCGGGCATGTAGCAGACAAAACCGCTGATGTCCACCTGAGAAGGCGGTTTCCGGCCTGGGAAAGCTGCAAAAATCAGCGGATTCGGCCGGTACGATCCCGGTTTCCTCAAATAACGAGGCCCTCACGGGACCTCCCTTAGCGTACAGTCGCGAAAAACAACGACACAAAACACGAGGGAGGCGAGGATGAACACCAAAAAATATGCCGCCGAAGCGATCGGCACGTTCTGGCTCACTTTTGCAGGATGCGGCAGCGCCGTCATCGCCGCCGGTTTTCCGCAGGTCGGTATCGGCCTGGTCGGCGTGTCGCTGGCATTCGGCCTGAGCGTCGTGACCATGGCCTATGCGATCGGTCACATCTCCGGCTGCCATCTCAATCCCGCGGTCACGGTCGGTCTTGCCGCAGGCGGGCGCTTTCCGGCCGGTCAGATCCTGCCTTACATCATCGCGCAGGTCATCGGCGCGATCGTTGCCGCGGCGCTGCTTTACGTGATCGCAAGCGGCGCGCCCGGGTTCGATGTCAGCAAGGGCTTTGCCTCCAACGGCTATGGCGCGCATTCGCCCGGCCAATACAGCATGATGGCCTGCTTCATCACCGAGGTGGTGATGACCATGATGTTCCTGTTCATCATCATGGGCTCCACCCACGGCAAGGCGCCGGCGGGCTTTGCGCCGCTCGCCATCGGATTGGCGCTGGTGATGATCCATCTCGTCAGCATTCCCGTCACCAACACGTCGGTGAATCCGGCGCGCAGCACCGGGCCGGCGTTGTTCGTCGGCGGCTGGGCGCTGGCGCAGCTCTGGCTGTTCTGGGTGGCGCCGCTGATCGGCGGTGCGCTCGGCGGCGTGATCTATCGCTGGCTCAGCGAGGAGCCGGACGGCGTCGTGGAAGGCCTGAAGAGGGCCTGACCTGCAAGCGCGCCGAGGGCACGGGCAAGCACGCTATTTCTTGCTTGCCGGTGCCACTTCGGTGACGTGGCCCATCTTGCGGCCCGGCCGCGGCGCGCCCTTGCCGTAGAGGTGAACGGTGGCGCCGGGCACCGTCAGCCATTGCTCGTAGTCGAGGATGTCGTCGCCGATCAAATTGGTCATGGTGACCTCGCCGTGGCGGACCGGCTTGCCGAGCGGCCAGCCGGCGATCGCCCTGATGTGCTGCTCGAACTGCGAGATCGAGGCGCCGTCCAGCGTCCAGTGCCCGGAATTATGCACCCGCGGCGCGATCTCGTTGACCAGCACATGCGGCCCGCCGTTTCCGGCAACGACGAACAATTCGACCGCGAGCACGCCGACATAGTCGAGCGCGTTGGCGATCTTTTCGGCGACGGCGCGCGCGTCGGCGGCCAGCGCATCCGATATCGCGGCCGGCACCCGCGAGAATTTCAGGATGTGATCGCGGTGCTCGTTTTCGGTGACGTCGTAGCATTCGACTTCGCCGTCCGCCGAGCGTGCGGCGATCACCGAGATTTCGCGCTCGTAGGGGATGAAGGCTTCGAGGATCGCGGATTTGGTGCCGAGGTCTTCCCAGACCTGGGCGAGATCGTCGCCGTCGCGGATGATCGCCTGGCCCTTGCCGTCATAGCCGAAGCGGCGGGTCTTGATCACGGCGGGCAGGCCGATGCGCGCGATGGCCGCCCGCAGGGATCTCCACCGACGACACGTCGGCATAGTCGGCGGTGCCGATGCCGAGACGCTTGACGAAGTCCTTCTCGATCAGCCGGTCCTGCGTGGTCTCCAGGATCTTCTGCGCCGGCAGCACCGGGACGCCGTGCGGCCAGCACCATGGCGGTGGCGGACGGCACGTTCTCGAATTCATAGGTGATGACGTCGACATCGTTGGCGAACAGTTCGAGCGCCTCGACGTCGGCATATTCGGCGCAGGTCGCGTTCAGCACCACGTCGAAGGCGGGCGAATCCGGGTCCGGCGAAAACACCTGACATTTGAGGCCGAGGCGCGCCGCTGCCATCGCCAGCATCCGGCCCAATTGTCCGCCGCCGAGAATTCCGATGGTGTCGCCCGGCTTCAGCTTCACCTTGCCTGAAGCGGTCACGCCGATCCCTCCGGACGCTCCTTGACCGCGTCCGTCTGCTGCTCGCGCCAGGCCGCCAGGCGCGTCGCCAGCGCCGCGTCGTTCAGCGCGAGCACGCTCGCGGCGAGCAGCGCGGCGTTGATGGCGCCGGCCTTGCCGATCGCCAGCGTGCCGACCGGAATGCCGGCCGGCATCTGCACGATCGAGTACAGCGAATCGATCCCCGACAGCGCCTTGGATTCGACGGGAACGCCGAACACCGGGAGTTCGGTCAGCGCCGCTGCCATGCCCGGCAGGTGCGCCGCGCCGCCGGCGCCGGCGATGATGATCTTGAAGCCGGCCGCCTTGGCGTTCTTGGCAAAGGCGAACAGCCGGTCAGGGGTCCGGTGGGCCGAAACGATGCGCTTTTCGCAGTCGATCCCGAGGGCTGCCAGCGTCTCGGCGGCGTGGCGCATGGTCTCCCAGTCGGACTGGCTGCCCATGATGATGGCGATTGGTGCGGTCATCTCGTCAATTCTGTTCGGGAATCCAAAAACATAGGCCGGATTATAGGGGCGACCCGGGGTTCATCCAAGGTGTGGCAAGGGATCAGGAATGGACTATCCTGTCTTGGTGAATCCCGGCAAGTCCAGATAAGCCAGCCTGCACAGGGAAGGCCAAGGAAAGGCCATGACGAAGAAGACCAGGACGCCCGCCGCCAGGGCCGGAAAACGCCCGAAAAGCGCGGTTTCCGGCCGAAAAGCCGCACCGCGCCGGTCATCGGCGCCGGCGTCCCGGCCGCCGGCGATGTCCAACGGCACCAGGGCGACGATTCGCCGGCTGAAGGCGGAACTGGCGCGGACCCAGGCGCAGATCGAGGAACTTCAGGCCTCCGCCGATACCGACTACCTGCTCGGCATTCCGAACCGCCGCGGCTTCGAGCGCGAACTCAACCGCGCGATTGCCTACATCAAGCGCTATCGTGCCGGCGGTGCTCTGGTGGTGCTCGACGTCGACCGCCTGAAGCCGATCAACGACGCTTTTGGACACGCCGCGGGCGACCAGGTGCTCAAGGCCATCGTCACGACGCTGATGGCGCAGGTGCGCGCTTCCGACGTGGTCGGCCGGCTCGGCGGCGACGAGTTCGCACTGCTGTTGTGGAATCTCAGCGAGACCGATGCGCAGGGCCAAGGCGGCCGCGCTGGAGGAAGCGATCGATCGACTGACCTTCGTGTTCGATGGCCGCACCATCACCGCGGGCGCCTCCGCGGGCGTCGCCATTCTCGATACCCACTCCGAAGCGAGCCGCGCGCTGGAAGCGGCCGACAGCGCCATGTATGTGCGCAAGGCGCTGCGGCGGCACGAGGCCAATTCGTAGAACTGTAGGGTGGGCAAAGGAGCGTAGCGACGTGCCCACCATCTATCATCGAGCACGCTGCGAGATGGTGGGCTCGCTTCGCTCAGCCCACCCTACGAATCTTCATCGACGATTGCTACAACCCGCTCAGATCCTCCGGCACGTTGCCGAACTTGCGCAGCAGTTTCGCGTCGCCGAATTCGCCGATCATCGGATCGCCGCTGCGGCTGAAGGCGACGGCGCCGATGCTGCCGGCCATCCGCGACATCGATCTCGGCGCGGCGCAACGCCGTCGTCGGGCTCTGGCATTCTTCCGCCGCGCCCGCCATCGGCGAGCCGTCATCGTCCTGCAGGAACGGCAGTGCGACGTAGTAGGTGACATCGGCCATTGGTTCGCTCCGGGTTTGATGCGATCAGGCAGCGTTGCTCTCCACATCGGAGCTTCGCGCCGGCACGCAGCCGGCGGCGATGGCCGTCTGCAATTCCTCCAGTTCGGTTTCCAGATACTCGTTCACCATGATCAGCGCCTTGATGGTCGAACGCAGATTGCCGTCGCACATCGCGATGGCCTGATCGCAGGCTTGCTCGTAGTGGTTGTTGTCGGACAGGATTGGCGTGACGGACATGGCGGACTCCCGAGGCTGGCGGCAGGGCGATATGTTCTCTTTTTGTTCTCAAAAAGTCAAGCGTACTTGCCGAGCGGACTCCGGTTTTTCTGTCACCCCAGACGGCGCCGGATCGTGTAGCCGGGTCGCGGTGTGGATGTCGGGGAAAAGTATCGTTCAAAGACCGGCCGTCCTGGCGAACCGACGTTGGCCAAGGACGCGCAACGATCAGGCGATGATATCGGGCGTGATCTGGTCTTCGATGAACGCGATGCGGTCGCGCAATTGCAGCTTGCGTTTTTTCAGCCGCTGCAGCCGCAGCAAATCCGGCGCCGGCGACTGATGCAGCGCGTCGATCGCCGCATCGAGATCGCGATGTTCCTGCTGCAGCCGGGCGAGCTCGTTTTCAAGCTCGCGCTCATCATCGTCGGTCATGGTGTACGTTAGCTTGAAAGCGCGATCAGGTTGTGAACGGATTTGTTCAGGACGCCGGTGAATATCGTCCCTGCGGGGCCGGTCCGCAAGCAGAGTCGGGTTCCCATACTCACGTTTGGTTACAGATAAATCCGAAAATATGACAGGCGCGATTTTGGATACCCATCGACAGATTCGCTGCCTGGTGTACACTCCCTCGTCCGGATCGAATCTGAGGTTCAACCACCGAGGAGATTTCGTATGGCACTACAGGCGCATCTTGTTGAACTTGAACGTAAGCACAAGATTCTCGAGAATGAATTGCACGACGCACTCGTGCACCTTTCCACCGACGACCTGCAAATTGTCGAGTTGAAGCGCCGCAAGTTGATGGTCAAGGATGAGATCGAACGGTTGAAGCATACCGTCGGCGAAACTCTCCACTAACCACAGTCCAACAAAGTATCGCAGATTCCCCGTGCGGCGGATGGACGCCGATGCGCTTGTCCGCCCGGGTGCAGTTTGTCGCAGCGTAGATCTTTTGGAACTCCGGTGCGCTCTTTTGAGCCTGATCCGGAAAAGTGGCGACCGGTTTTCCTGAAGATCATGCCCAGCAGAGAAATCAGATCATGATGCGATTTCGTCGAATCGCGTCATGATCTCCAACTACATCATGATCTAGAATTAGAACTCCGCGATCATGCCGATATGATCGGCGATCGCGAGCGACGACGTCAGTCCCGGCGATTCGATGCCGAACAGATTGATCAGCCCGGCGACGCCGTGATCGGCTGGCCCCTGAATCAGAAAATCCTGGGTAGCAACCGCCGGCGGCACGATCTTCGGCCGGATTCCGGAATAGCTCGGCATCAGCGCGCCATCCGGCAGCGTCGGCCAGTAGCGCCGGATCGCCGGATAAAAACGCTCGGCGCGCGCAGGATCCACCGCGTAGTCGATGCTCTCGACCCATTCCACGTCAGGACCGAAACGCGCCTGTCCCGCCATGTCGAGCGTCAGGTGCACGCCGAGCCCGCCGGGCTCCGGCACCGGATAGATCAGGCGTGAAAACGGCGCGCGCGCGCTGCAGGCGAAATAATTGCCCTTGGCCAGATAGGCGCAGGGGATCAGCGCGACCGGCATGCCTTCGATGCTGCGCGCCACCGCCGGCGCGCCGAGGCCCGCCGCGTTGACCAGCAGATTGCACGCCAGCTTCATCGGCGCTTCGCCGCCGGCTTCGATTTCGATTCCGTTGCCGCCGGCCCGGGCGCGCAGCAGCGGCGTATGGAAAGCGTAGGCCGCGCCGGCTTCTTCCGCATCGCCGCGCAGTGCCAGCATGTAGGCGTGGCTGTCGATGATGCCGGTGGACGGCGAGAGCAGCGCCGCATCGCAGTTGAGCGCCGGCTCCAGCGCGCGCGCCTCCGCGCCCGTCAGCAATTGCAGATCGTTAACGCCATTGGCTTCGGCATGCGCCCGGATCGACTGCAGTTTTTCGGTTTCGCCCGGCGTCGTCGCCACGATCAGCTTGCCGCAATTGCGATGGGGAATGCCGTGGTCGCGGCAATAGCTGTAGAGCGCCTGCTTGCCGCTCACGCACATCTGCGCCATCAGGCTGCCGGCGCGGTAATATATGCCGGCATGGATCACCTCGCTGTTGCGCGAGGAGGTGATGGTTCCGATCCCTTCGGCGGCTTCGAGCACGATCACTTCGCGGCCCGCCTGGGCCAGCCGCCGCGCGATCGCAAGTCCGATCACTCCCGCGCCGACGACGACGCAATCGACCTTTTCCATGTCAGTTTCAGACCTCGAAATCCGGCGCAAAATTCGGCGCAAGCGACGTCGCGCAAGCGTGGTTTCGCGCGCCCGAACGATCAAACAACCCGTTGGTTTGTCTCGAAATAAGCCGGGGACGCCGCCCCGTTAGTAGAGCATTAATCATGTCGGGCCAATTGCCGTAATTTGGGTCGGATTCTCGAATTGCGGGGGTAGTCATTTACCCGATCCAAACCCGTCAAGCCAGACACTCCGGCCGCAAACCTCGGGTGGGTAATGGCTGACAGCAACCGGCAGGCAGGACGGAAGAATTCGTTTCCGGCGCAGGCCCTCGTTTGTCTGCTCGCCAGTGCTCTGCTCGTTGTGGCTGCGCCATGCGGATTCGCATGGGCTGCCGTACCGTCGGCGGGCTTTGCTCCCGCGAGCTATCTCGGCGAATACGAACCCAATCGGGTTTGGGAATTTCTGCTCGGGGCGATCGCGGCGGTTTCCTTTCTGGTCGCGATCGGGATCTGGATCCTGACGGCATTGCGTAGCGCCAGGAGCGCGCAACTGCGCCGCAGCACATTCATCAGCTCGGCGCTCAATACGCTCAACCAGGGCGTGATGATCACCAACGCGAAAAGCCGCGTGGTGTTTTGCAACGACCGCTTCCTCGAAATGTACGGGCTCGATCGCGCCGACATCGGGCACTCGATGACCAGCCGCGAATTGATCGAACTGCGCCGCGCGCGGGGCCTGCTCAGCCTCACCGTCGAGGAGTTCAGCCAGCTTGCGCGCCGTCCGGAAGGCGTCGTCACCGAACTGCCGGACGGCCGATCGGTGGTTACGAAGCTGTTTCGGCTGCCCAATGGCGGGACGATCGGCACGCACGAGGATTGCACGGAGCAGCGCCAGCTGTCGCGCAAACTGGCATCGACCACCCAGTTCCTGGAATCGGTGCTCGACAACGTTCCGGTCTGTGTCGCCGCCAAGAGCATCGAGGACGGCCGCTATATTTTCGTCAACCGCGCGTTCGAGCGTTTCTCCCGTTTCTCCCGCGACCGCATCGTCGGCAAGCGCGCCGAGGAGATTTTCCGGCCGGAAACCGCAAAGAGCATCGAGATTGCGGATGCGGCGGCGCTGAACGCGCCGGACGGTCACAACCGCAGCGAATATTTCGTCGAGCGGGCCGACGAGAAACGTGTCATCTCCTCCAACCGTGTGATCGCGCGTAACGAGAACAACGAGCCCGAGTTCCTGATCAACCTGTTCGACGACGTCACCGACCGGCGGTCGCTGTCGCGCGAGCTGGAAAGTACCAAGAAGTTCCTCGAGCTCGTGGTCGACAACATCCCGGTTTCGCTGATCGTCGAGCGGGTCAGCGACGGACGCTATTTGCTCGCCAATCGCAGCGCCGAGACCATCCTCAATCGCCGCCGCGAGGATGCCACCGGCCTGACCGCCGCCGACATCTTCAATCCGCGCGAAGCCAAGCTGATCGTCGCGCGCGACGAGGCGGCGATCAAGAAGCGCGGCCTGCTCACCGAAGAGCACCCGATCTCCACCAAGGACGGCTTGCGGCTGTTCCTGACCCGCCGCATGACCGTGCTCGACGAGGCCGGCGAGCCGCAATATCTGATCAAGACCCACGAGGATGTCACCGACCGCCGCCAGACCGAATCGCGGATGGCGCACATGGCCTACCATGACGGCCTGACCGATCTGCCGAACCGCGCCTCCTTCCTGCAGGCGCTGGCGCAGATGATCGAGGCCTGTGCCGGCACCGACGAGGAATTCGCCGTGCTGTGCGTCGACCTCGACGGCTTGAAGGAAATCAACGACGTGTTCGGCCACGCGGTGGGCGACAAGCTTCTGATCGAGGTTGCCGGCCGCATCCAGGCCAGCGCCCGCGGCGGCGTGGTGGCCCGGCTGTCCGGCGACGAGTTCGGCCTGATCATCGACGGCAAGCAGCCGGAGGCCGGCAAGGCGCTGGCCGAAAAACTCGCCCAGGCGCTGTCGGACGAGTTCGTGATCGACGGCAAGTCGGTGCGCACCGGCATCACCACCGGCATCTCGGTGTTTCCGCATCACGGCGCGGATGCCGCCTCGCTGCTCGCCAATTCCGGCGCGGCGCTGTTCCGCGCCAAGCAGAAGTCGCGCGGCTCGATCAGCATTTTCGCGCCCGAGATGGACCAGCAGATCCGCGACCGCCGCGTGCTGCATCAGGACCTCTCGATGGCGATCCGGAACGGCGAATTGTCGCTGCATTACCAGCCGCAGGCCGCCGCGGGGTCGACGGTTGCCGCCAGCAAGGTCATCGGCTTCGAGGCGCTGGCGCGCTGGATGCATCCGGTGCGCGGCTTCGTGTCGCCGGGCGAGTTCATCCCGCTGGCCGAAGAGAGCGGCCTGATCGTCGAGATGGGGGTCTGGATCCTGCGCGAAGCCTGCCGCGAGGCCGCCTCCTGGCCGGTGCCGCTGCAGATCGCCGTCAATCTGTCGCCGGCGCAGTTCATGCACGGCGACGTGGTCAGCCTGGTGCATTCGATCCTGCTCGAGACCGGGCTGGCGCCCGACCGGCTCGAACTCGAAATCACCGAAGGCGTGCTGATCGAGGATTTCGACCGCGGTCTTGCTTTGTTGCGGCGGCTGAAGTCGCTCGGCGTGCGGATCTCGATGGACGATTTCGGCTCCGGCTATTCGTCGCTGAGCTATCTGCAGGCGTTCCCGTTCGACAAGATCAAGATCGATCGCGCCTTCGTCATGAATCTCGGGCGCAACCCGCAATCGGCGGCGATCGTTCGCGCCGTCATCGATCTCGGCCACGGCCTCGAAATGTCGATCGTTGCCGAAGGCGTCGAGACCCAGGAACAGCTCTCCTTCCTCGCCGACGAAGGCTGCGACTCGGTGCAGGGCTATTTCCTCGGCAGGCCGCAGCCGATCGGGCACTACGACGCGCTGGTCGGCCGCAGCGCCGCCACGGTCGGCGGAAACGTGCGCAAGCTGAGCGCGTAATTTTCGAAAGATCGCGCCGCGCTTGCCTTCCCTCGAGGGCGCGGCTATTTTGGTCCGGTATCTGATCGAGACAGGGAGGGCTGCGCGGTGACGACATTTTTCCGGCACTACCGCCAGCATGGTCCTGTCAACGCCCTGCAAATGCGTTTGCAGGGCTGACCAGAGGCTTTTCCTTACATCTCTTCCTGGTCTGCCCACGTCGCAATGCGGCATCGAACGTCTATCCGTTCGTGCCTGCATTCGTGCAGCTCGCCGCGCTCCCCCACGAACATCCGCTGATGGCTGCATGCCCCGGATGTCGTGTCGGCCGGCAAGACCAGGGAACGGCCATGACGCTCATCAATATTCGCAATCTCGGCGTGACGCTGAACGCTCCGCTGTTTTCGCGGCTGGACCTCTCCATCAATGCCGGTGACCGCATCGGCCTTGTCGCCGCCAACGGACGCGGCAAGTCCACCCTGCTGCGCTGCATTGCAGGCGTGGCGGAGCCGAACGAAGGCGAGATCGCCAGAGCGCGCGGACTGACCATCGGTTATGTCGCGCAGGATATACCTGCCGCGCTCGCGGATACACCGTTCCATGCGGCAGTGCTCGACATGCTTCCCCTCGACCGGCGGGTGAGTGAAGGCTGGCGCGTCGACGTTGCCCTGGAATCGCTTGAGGTGCCCGAGACGCTACGGCAGCGGCCGCTGAAGCAACTGAGCGGCGGCTGGCAGCGGTTTGCCATGCTTGCGCGCGTCGTGGTGGCCGAGGCCGATGTGTTGTTGCTCGACGAGCCGACCAACCATCTGGATCTCGCCAGGATTTGCCAGCTCGAAGCCTGGCTGAACGCGCTGCCACGGGAGATGCCGGTCGTGATAGCGAGCCATGACCGCGCCTTTCTCGACGCCACCACCAACCGCACGGTATTCTTGCGGCCCGAGCGGTCGCCGATATTTTCGCTGCCCTATACGCCGGCCCGCGCCGCGCTCGGCGAGGCGGACGCATCGGATGAACGGCGCTACCGGCGTGACCTGAAGGCCGCCGAACAGCTTCGTCAGCACGCCGCCAAGCTCAACAATATCGGCGTCAATTCCGGCAGCGATCTTCTGTTGCAGAAGACGAAACAACTGAAGCAGCGCGCCGAGAAGCTGGAAGGGGCGGCAAAACCCGCCCACCTGGAACGTTCCGCGGGGACGATCAAGCTCGCCAATCGTGGAACGCATGCCAAGGTTTTGATTGCGCTGGATGATGCCGCCGTCGCCACGCCCGACGGCAGGTTGCTGTTCAGGACCGGCAAGCAGTTCATCTGCAAGGGCGACCGGATCGTGCTGCTGGGGCCGAACGGCGCCGGCAAGACCCGGCTGGTGGCGATGCTGCGTCAGGCGATCGAAAGCTCCGAAGCCGCGCCGGCCGGCATCAAGGTGACGCAGTCGCTTGCGCTCGGCTATTGCGGGCAGGACCTCGCCGACCTGGCCGACGCCGACACGCCGATGCAAACGATCGTCAGCCGTTTCGCGGTCGGCGATCAGCGTGCGCGCGCCTTGCTCGCCAGTGCAGGCCTGTCCGTTGCGATGCAAGGCCGCCCGATCGGCCGGCTTTCAGGCGGACAGAAAGCGCGTCTCGGCATGCTGCTGCTGCGGCTGGCCCAGCCGAACTTCTATCTGCTCGACGAGCCCACCAATCATTTGGATATCGAGGGTCAGGAGGCGCTGGAAGATGAATTGCTGGAACATCAGGCCAGCTGCCTGCTGGTTTCGCACGACCGCAACTTCGTGCGCGCGGTGGGAAACCGGTTCTGGCTGATCGAAAAGAAGAGGCTGGTGGAACTGGAAGGACCGCAGCGTTTCTTCGCATCGATGGGAGCAACCGGCTAGAACAGCCGGTCGCTCAGACGTGATTCAGTTTCCGCAAGCGACATCCTCTTTTGGCCATCATGACCTGCTGTAGAGGAGCAAGCTCCCTGCAGTTACGTTGTGTATGGCGGACTACGATCTCGCGATCATTGGCGGCGGATTGAACGGCGTCAGCATTGCGCGCGACGCCGTTGGCCGCGGCCTGCGCGTCATCCTGCTGGAGCAGGGCGATCTCGGCGCCGGCGCTTCGCAAGCCTCGCCGCGGCTGATCCATGGCGATCTGGCCGATCTCGAGCGTCGGCATTTTCTGCGCGTCCGCAGGGCGCTGGCCGAGCGCGACGTGTGGCTCAAGATCGCGCCGCATCTGGTGCGCCCGATGCGCTTTGCGATCCCCGCCCATTCGGACGAGCGGACGTCCCTGCATTTGCGCTCCTGGCTGCTGCTGTATGACCGGCTCGCCGCGCGCAGCGGTCTGCCGGCCTCGGCGACCGTCGACGTCACCCATCACCCGGTCGGCAACGCGCTGAAACGGCCGTTCGGCACCGCCTTCGAGTATTCCGACTGCGTGGTGGACGATTCGCGGCTGGTCGTTCTCACCGCCGTCGATGCGGCGGCGCGCGGCGCGGAGATCCGCACCGGCGCACGATGCACCCGGGCTGAACGGGCTAAGGAATGGCGGCTGGTCACGATCGATCGCGGCTTTCGCCGCATCGTCACCGCGCGCGCCGTCGCCAGCGCCACCGGCGCCTGGACATCGTCGGTCGCCGAGACGGTGTTGCGCGTGCCGCCGCCGAAGCTCGCCGCCGTGCAGATGGACCAGATCGTCGTCCGCCGCCTGTTCGACAGCGACAACGTCTATGTGTTCCAGAACAGCGACGGGCGGCTGATCTTCGCAAGTCCCTATCAGCGCGATTTCACCCTGATCGGCACCGCCAGCCGGGCCTTCAAGGGCGACCCCGCCATTGTCACGATGGCGGCGGGCGACGTCGCCTATCTCTGCGACGCCGCAAACCGCTATTTTCGCGAGCGGATCGAGCCGGTCGACGTGGTGCGCACGCTGTCCGGCGCCAACATGGCGATGAAGCCCGCGGGCGCGCCTTCGCCGCGCGACGGCGGGTTGATGCTCGATCACGGCCGCGGCAAGGCGCCGCTGATCACGGTGGTCGGCGGCGACGTCACCACCTCGCGGCTACGGGCGGAGCGGGCGGTCTCGAAGCTGACGCCGTTCTATCCGATGTCGGCGCGCTGGACCGCGAAAGCGCCGCTGCCCGGCGGCGACTTTGCCTGGGACCGTTTTGATAGCGAGGTCGACGAGGCGCGCGAACGCTGGCGGTTTCTCGGCGAGGAGCAGGCGAGGCGGCTGGTCGCGGCCTATGGGTCGAACGTCAAGGATGTCCTCGGCGACGCCAGGGAGCCCGGCGACCTCGGCCCGGCCTTCGGGGCGGAATTGACCGGCGCCGAAGTGCGCTATCTCATGGAAAAGGAATGGGCGCGCTTTCCGGATGATATCCTGTGGCGGCGTACCAAACTCGGGTTGACGATGTCGCAAGCGGATCAGCAGGCCCTGGCGGCGTTCATGGCGACGGGCTGCAGCGCGACGAAGTGAATCCTTGCGGCATGGCGTGTGGCCATGGAGGCGTGGCCGAGCGTTATGGCCGGCGCGATGGTGATGCCTCACGATCGGAAAGCCCGTCGATCATGCCCGACGGTGGGTGAGCCGTTCATCGGCCGAGGTACCAGGCTTCGGTCGCTCTGATTGTTACAGCATGCGAGATTGACAAACGCGAATTCAGAAATCGAGCTTGTCGCGGACGGCGTCGATGCCCGCCTTGGCGCAGGCCTCGTCCGCGTCGCCGCCGGGAGCCCCGGACACGCCGACGGCGCCCAGCAGCGTGCCTGCCGCCTCGACCGTCACTCCGCCGCCGACGATGACAGCGCCGGGCAACTGCCGGATTCCGGCCTGCATCATCCCGGGCTGGCTGATCGCGTTGAGTTCGGTGGTGCTGGTGCGAAAACTGGCTGCGGTCCAGGCCTTGCCCGAAGCGGTCGAGACCGTGTGGGGGCCCGCGAAGCGGTCGCGCAGCAGAACCTGCGTGACGCCGAAGCGGTCGACGACGGCGACCGTCACCTGAAAGCCGCGCTTCCGGCAATCCGCCAGGGCTGCGCGTGCCAGATCCTGCGCCAGTTCGGGGCTCAGCGACTTGTAGGTCACGAGCGCTTCCTGGGCGCCGGCCGGACCGGCGAGCAGACCAGAGATCGCCGTGATGGCCAGCAGATGGCGAACGATCATCGTGGTCCTCCGAGAACTTTCTTGCCGCCCGCAAAGGCGAGGCTTTCTGGCAGCGCCGAACCTTACCAGAGCGGGGAGCGTCGGTATCCATTATGTTGTGGCTCAAGCATTGCGAGGCGTTGAGCGGATGCCGATCCGCCGCTAGCGTGCGGCCACGATGGTGCCCGCGGATCACATGAACGAGCAATCGCCCGAAATCGCCAGGCCGGACAGCGGCGCGCCGGCTGCCTTTGCCGCGCCGGCCGGTGACATGCCGCTGCTCCGGATCGAGGGCGTGTCCAAGTCGTTCGGGAGCTTCCGCGCGGTGGACAAGCTCTCGCTCGACATCGCCGCGGGCGAGTTCTTTGCGCTGCTGGGCCCGAGCGGCTGCGGCAAGACCACGCTGCTGCGGATGCTGGCCGGCTTCGAGACGCCGGACGAGGGCCGCATTCTGCTCGGTGGGCAGGATATCGCGCCGGTGCTGCCGCATGAGCGGCCGGTCAACATGATGTTCCAGAACTACGCGCTGTTTCCGCATCTCAACGTGCGCGACAACATCGCGTTCGGGCTGAAGCGCGCCGGCATGGCCCGCGCGGATATCGCCGAGCGCGTCGCCGATATGGTCGCGCTGGTCAGACTGGAAGGCATGGAGAAGCGCAAGCCCGACCAGCTTTCCGGCGGCCAGCGGCAGCGCGTGGCGCTGGCGCGCTCGCTGGCGCGGCGGCCAAAAGTGTTGCTGCTCGACGAGCCGCTTGGCCGCACTCGACAAGAAGCTGCGCGAGAGCACGCAGCAGGAATTGATGGAGCTGCAGCGTCGGCTCGGCATGACCTTCATCATCGTCACCCACGACCAGGAAGAGGCGATGACGATGGCCAACCGGATCGGCGTGATGGATGCCGGCCGGCTCGAACAGGTGGCGACCCCGCGCGACCTTTACGAGGCGCCTGCCACGCGCTGGGTCGCCGGCTTCGTCGGCGACATCAATCTGTTCGAGGGCGACATCATCATGCAGGAACATCGTCGCCTGATGGTGACGACCCGGGATAGCGACGCCATCGCGGTCGCGGCGCCGCGCCAGCCCCCCTCCAAAGCCGCCATCACGGTCGCGATCCGTCCCGAAAAGATAAGACTGTCGCGCCGCGGCCCGGCGACGGACGCGGAGCATGCGCAGTCGATCAACCGGCTCGAAGGCGTCGTCACTGACATTGGCTATCTCGGTGGCTCGACCGTCTACAAGATCAAACTGGACTCCGGCGGCGCGGTGCGCGCCACGGTGGCGAATATCGCGCGGCTCGACCGCGACATCTACAGTGCGGGCCAGCGCGTGGTGGCCTGGTTCACGCCTGACGATTGCATGGTGCTGGAACGATGAGCGCGCGCAACATCTTCGCGCGGCCGGCGCGCTTTGCCGCGATTGCGCCCTATGTCTGGATGGCGCTGTTCTTCCTGGTGCCGTTCGGCTTCGTGCTGAAGATCAGCCTGTCGCAGACCGCGATCGCGCAGCCGCCTTATCTGCCGGTGTTCGATGTCACGGAAGGCTGGGCGACGATCAAGGCGGCCTTCGCGCAGCTCTCGCTGGATAATTTCCGCCTGCTGGCCTCCGACAGCCTCTACATCTCGTCCTATCTTCGCAGCCTCGTCGTCGCCGTGACCTCGACGTTGATCCTGGTCTTGATCGGCTACCCCGTCGCCTACGGCATGGCGCGGCTGCCGCAACGCTGGCAGGCGATTGCGATGATGCTGGTCATCGTGCCGTTCTGGACCTCGTTCCTGATCCGCATCTATGCCTGGATCAATATTCTGCAGCACGACGGCCTGCTGAACCAGATTCTGCTGGCGCTGCATCTGGTCTCGGCGCCGGTGGTGTGGCTCTCGACCGACACCGCGATGTATATCGGCATCGTCTATTCCTATCTGCCGTTCATGATCCTGCCGCTCTATGCGACGCTGGTGAAGATGGATCCCTCGCTGCTGGAGGCGGCCGGCGATCTCGGCGCGTCGCCGCTTCGGGCGTTCTGGCTGGTGACGTTTCCGCTGTCGTTACCCGGCGTCGGCGCCGGCGCGCTGTTGTGCTTCATCCCGATCGTCGGCGAATTCGTGATCCCTGATCTGCTGGCCGGATCCGGCTCGATGATGATCGGCCAGACGCTGTGGCTGGAATTCTTCACCAACAAGGACTGGCCGGTCGCCGCCGCCGCGGCGGTCGCGTTGCTGGTGCTGCTGGTGCCGCCCTTGCTGCTGTACGACCGGCTGCAGCGCCGCACGCTGGCAGGAGGCGGCTGATGGCGCAGCGCGTCAACCGGATGTCGCGATTCAACGTCACCGCGCTGGCGCTGGGCATGGCGTTTCTCTATCTGCCGATCGTGATCCTGGTGATCTATTCGTTCAACGCCTCGCGGCTGGTCACGGTGTGGGGCGGCTGGTCGCTGCGCTGGTACTACGAGTTCTTCAACGACCGCGCGATGCTCGATGCGGCCTGGATGAGCCTGCGCGTCGCCGCGGTCTCCGCCACGATCGCGACATTGCTCGGCACGCTGGCGGCGGTGGGGCTGGTGCGCGGCGAGCGCTTTCGGGGGCGTTCGCTGTTTTCCGGCATGCTCTATGCGCCGCTGGTGATGCCGGAGGTGATCTCGGGGCTGTCGCTGCTGCTGCTGTTCGTGGCGCTGAACGCCGAGCGCGGCTTCTGGACGGTGACGATCGCCCACACCACGCTGACCATGTGTTTTGTGACCGTCGTGGTGCAGTCGCGGCTCGCCGCGCTCGACCGCAGCCTGGAAGAGGCCGCGATGGACCTCGGCTGCGATCCGGTGCAGGCGTTTCTTCGCGTGACCTTGCCGCTGATCGTGCCGGCGATTGCCGCCGGCTGGATGCTGGCCTTCACGCTCTCGCTCGACGATGTCGTGATCGCGAGTTTTACCACCGGCCCCGGCTCGGCAACGCTGCCGATCCGGATCTATTCCGAGGTGCGGCTCGGCGTGAAACCGGAGATCAACGCGATCTGCACCATGGTGATCGCGCTGATCGCGGTGGTCATCGTGCTCGCGTCGCTGGCGTCGAAACTGTCGAGCTCGGATGGCAAGAGCGCGGCGCCATTGTAAGCCTCGTTACGACTTCACCGCACCTGCCGTGAGCCCACCCACCATGTACCGCTTGAACGCGTAATAGATCGCGGCCGGCGGCAGGGCGTAGATGAAGCCGGTCGTCATCAGCAATTCCCACGGCGAGTCGTCGGCGGCCAGGAAGTTGCCCAGCGCCACGGGCAGCGTGATCTCGGTATCTTTCGAGAGCAGCAGGAAGGCGTAGAGATATTCGTTCCAGGCCAGCAGGATCGCGTAGGTGCCGATCGCGACCAGCGAGGGCATCATCAACGGCAAATACACCAGGCGGAACAGTTGCAGCGTGGTGGCGCCGTCCATGGTGGCGGCTTCGTCGAGTTCGACCGGCAGCTTGTCGGAGGCCTGCTTCAGCACCCAGATCGCGTAAGGCGAGGCGATCGTCACCATCGCCAGAATCAGCGACCAGTGATTGTTGAGCAGGCCGTAGGTGCCCATGGTGCGGTACATCGGCACGGCGAGGAACGCCGCCGGGATGAAATAGGTGAGCAGCGCGAGATTCATCACCCAGCGCCCGCCGGGCACGCGCAGCCGCGAGATCGAGAACGCGGCGGCGGTCGCGATCATCAGGGTCAGCGCGCCGGCCGAAAGCGCGATCACCACCGAATTCAGGAACTGGATCCAGAAATCGCGCAGGAAATAATGCTGCTGGTGGAACACGATGTAGAAATTGTTCAGCGTCGGATGCGCCGGCCATAGCTTGCCCGAGAACGCGTCCTCCTTCGGCGAGATCGCGAACAGGAACATGTGGTAGATCGGCACCATGGTCCAGATGAACACGGGAATGCCGATCAGCAGCAGCTTTGCCTCGGTGCCGATTTCGCGGAGTGTTGGCAGCTTCATCGCGACAACCGTTTCATCATGAAATAGATCAGCGGCAGCACGAAGGGCATCGCACAGACGATGGAGGCCATCGCCAGCGAGAGCTGGTCGAGCCGGAGATAGCGGATGCCGAGTGTCGCCAGCACATGGGTGAGGTCGGCCGGGCCCGCCGCCGGTGAGCAGATAGACGCTGTTGAAGTCGCCGAGCGTCCAGATCATCGAGAGCAGCGTGCAGGTGACGTAGAGCACCTGCATCGACGGCCAGGTGATGAAGCGGAATTTCTGCGACCAGCTCGCGCCGTCGACCTCGGCCGCCTCATAGAGGTCGTGCGGGATCGCCAGCCGCCCGGTCATCAGGATCAGCGTCCAGAACGGCAGCGATTTCCAGATGTGCACGCCGATCGCCATGGTGAGCGCCACCGTCGGGTCGTTGAGCCAGTTCGGCCCGTCCTCGCCGGTGAACTTGAAGATCAGCTGGTTGACCACGCCCCATTCCGGATTGAACATGAAGCGCACGGAAAGAATGGTCGGGATCGACGGCACCGCCCAGGGCAGGATGAACAGCACCGACAGCCATTTGATCCAGGTGCGCTGCTGGGCGAAGAAGCCGGACAGAAACAGCGCGATCGCCATTTTGACGTTGATGCCGATGACGAGGAAGATCAGCGTATTGACGGCGGCGCGCGCAAAGATCGGGTCGTGCCAGAGCGCGACATAGCTCGCCGGATGCCGCGCCAGCCACAGCCCGTAGCCGACGGGATAGACCACGAAGGCGAGGAACACGAGGGCATAGGGCGCCAGCAGCACGATGCCCCAGACCTGCGGCGTCGTCAGCCGGGACGAGAGCGGCGGGGCGGGTAGCTCGTGATCGGCCGAAAGCGTGATTGCCATGGTCTGAACTCTATTCTCAGGAGACGCCGGCCGCAGCCACACCGTCGTCCCGGCGCAGGCCGGGATCCATAACCGCGGCGGATGTGTTGCGCGACGCCGTTCGACGGCTTCCGCACAACAACACACGCTCGTGGCGTATGGGTCCCGCGCCTGCGCCGGGACGACAGCCTAAGCGCGGCGGCCGGCGTCGTCTACATCAACCCGCGATCTGCTTGATGCGGGTGATCAGTTCGTCGACGGCCTTGTCGACCGGCACCTTCTCGCTCACCACGCGGTTCATCGCCTTGGCCCAGACGTTCTCGTTGTTGAGGATCGTGAACTTCCAGTTCTTGGTGAAGTCGAACGGCGTGGTGCCGCCGGTGAACTGGTTGTACACCGCCTTGCGATGCCGGTCAGCCTGCCACCACGGGCTCTGCTGGCTGGCGGTCGTCACCGGGAACCAGCGGCCGAGCGCGCCTTCGATGTAGGGCCGGAGATTCTCTTCCTGCATCAGGAACTTGATGAACTCCTTGCCCTCGGTCTTGTTCTTGGCGGCGGCGAACATCAGTCCGGTCTTGACGTCGGAACGGTACTTGATCGGGGTACCGTCCGGCTTGTTCGGGAAGGACGAGGTGATGATGACTTCTTCATAGTTCTTCTTGCCGAGCGCGCGCTGCTCCGGCGTCAGCGCCGGATTGTTGGCGTCGTCGAGCCACTTCGCCGCGATCGAGATCGTGAAATTGTGCGTCATCACGATCGTCTTGTTGTGGAAGGCGACGTTGTTGTCCGGATCCTTCCAGGTGGTGGAGGACGGCGGCGTGCAGCCCTTGATGTAGGTATCGGTATAGTCCTTCAGCGCCTTGGTCAGGTTTTCCCGCACCTTGGGATCGTCGACCAGAAGCTTGCCCTCGTCGTCGATCAGCTTGACGTTGTGGGCGTCCATGAAGGTGTAGAACGACTGGAAACTATCGGTGGATTCCACGCCCATCGGCTGGCCGACGGCATAGACGCGCTGGCCGGTCGCCTTGCGGCTGGCGGGCTGCACCTTGTCGCACCAGAACGACCAGTAATCTTCCCACTTGGTCGGGATGTCGCTCGGCTTGAAGCCGGCCTGCTCCAGCATGTCGCCCCAGATCTGCACGTGCATGCTCTGCTGCTTCAGCGGGAAGCCGTAATAGGCGCGCTTCTTGGCGACGTCGTTATAGAGGTTGACGGTCTCCAGCGTGTTCGGCGCGAACGCCGACTTCATCGGCGTCATGATGTCGGAGAGGTCTTCCAGCTTGCCCTCGAACGCCCACTTGCCCTGCGCCTGCACGTCATAGCTGTCGGAATAGGCCACATCGGGCACGGTGCCGGAATCCAGCGCCGCCACCGTTTTCGGAATCATGTCCTGGATCGCGTATTGCGACAGTTCGACCTTGATGCCGGTCTTGGCCTCGAATTTCTTGATCGCCTCGAGGAGCGCGTCGTCCTCGGATTTGTAGAAGCCCTTGCCGAACCAGACGGTGATGGTCTTCTGCTGGGCCAGCGCGGGCGCCGTGGCGTACAACAGCCCGGCGGCTGCGACCGCGAGTGAAACTGATCTCCTGGATATCACGTTGTTCTCCCTGAAAACGCCGGCTTATTAACCGGTTGGATAATGATAGCGCAACCATGCCGCGTTATAAAGATGGCACAAGGCAAACTTCAGTAGGGGGACATTCCGGGCGCAAATGCGGCGGGGCTCCGTCCGGGCATTTTGGTTCAATCATTTGGTACGATCATTTCGCACCGGGATACCGGCGGCCGGAGGAACTCGCTTCGGAATGACGTGTAATCCTGCGGTGTGATGCGCCCGAAGTTGGACCGCCAAGTGCGATTACCACTCCGCGCCAAGGTCGCTTCGGAGCGTTCGCCTGTCAGGCGCGGACGTCGATAATCAAACCGGGTATTTTCTTTCGGCCCTCGAACAAGTCGATCAGGCCACGACCTCGATCGCCTTGCCGTTGACGCGGGTCTCGCCCTTCACATTGTCGACCGTGACGTGCGTGTCGTACCAGGTGAGGCGAGGCCGGACCCCAAAGCGCTCGGTCAAGTCGGCGATGCGCGCTTCGGTAAACCAGGCTTCCGCGGCTTCACGGCTGTCCCAGAGATAAACGCCGCCGGTGCCGTTTTCGCCGTTCAGGTAGTCCTTTCGGATCAATCCTTTCCTGGCGAGGCCGCGATAGGTCGGCGCGGTCGCAGTGCCGCCTTTCACCGCCTGCTCCTCGGAGCGCTTCGGCAAATCGAACTGAACGACAACGATGCAATTGGGCATGGATGGTCCTCCCGTCAGGTCGGCGATCATGCGCTCGAATGTTGGGGCCCGGTCAAAGGCCGGTCTCGGGAAAAGGCGCCGGATGTGCGAGCCAGGTTAGCTGATGTGTCAGGCCGCGGACAGCCGTACGCGGACCTTGCTGCCGGTGGCCTCTGCGTAGCGCAGGATCGTCTTCGTGCTCGGAAGCGTTTGGCCGTTTTCGAGCCGTGCGATGGTGGATTGGCTGGTCCCCATCCGCGCTGCAAGCTCGGCTTGCGACAAGCCTGCGCGAAGGCGAGCCCGGAGCAGCTCAGCGGCAATCTCGAACTCCGGCGCGAGCGCATCATACTCGGCCTTGACCCTGGGGTTGGCGAGCAGGCGGGCCTTCAGTTTTTCGAACTGGATCGTCATATGATGTCCTTTGCTCGTCGCAACGCGAGTTCGATCTCGGCGCGTGGCGTCTTCTGCGTCTTCTTTACGAACGCTCGTACGACGACGACCCGGCGACCTATTGCCGTGACATAAAGCGCGCGGGCAATTCCGTCGCGGCCTGTCAGTCGCAACTCCCAGAGCTTCCCCTCAAGGTGCTTTACATGTGGCTCGCTCAGGCTTTCCAACCCGGCTGAGGCAATGCGCTCGGCAAGTCTCAGAAATCGCGCCTGCATGTCGGCCGGAAGGGCTGTGATTTCTGCGGCGACAGTTTCGTCGAGGATTTCAACTCGCCAGGGCACATCTGTCTATATCTCAATTTTGAGATATAGACAATACAAAAACATCGGCCACTGCCGGGCCGGTGTTTTGAAAACGGAAGGTTGTATATTTCGTCTACGGCCTATCGTTCTCGCGAACAGCCCTTCAAAACGAATTCGCCAGCTCGATCTCCGCCTTCAGCGCCGCGATCCGCCGCTCGGCCTCGTTCGCCGTCAAATCCCGCTCGAACAGTTTTGGCTGATAGGCCTCGGCGCTGAGCGTGCGCAGCGTCGCCAGCTGGCGGGGCGTCATGGGCGCGTCGACCTGGTCGGGGAGGCGGGGCATTTGCGGAACTCCAAAGAATCTTTGCTCGGCCTCGACTCTTAACTTGAAATTTGTTCTTTATTTGTTCTTATAGAGTTCAACCGCAAGGAGGCGACCCATGGACAACAAACTCAACGAAATCAGAAGGAAAATCAGGTTCTTGCGGGCGGAGATGCTGGGCGCGGAGGATCAGTATCCGCCAACAGGTCAACCGCGATGAGGACTGCTCGGCGGCCGCCGTTCGCCTGATGACCATGCGAGGCGCCATGCTCGGTCTGATCAGGGAGCGGAACCGGCTCGGCGGCGAGGAGCGGCTGCTTAATGTCGACGAGCGGCTGAAACTCGATGTCCGCGCCGCCGGCCGAAAGCCCGCGAACGGAATGCCGGCCGCTTTCCTCGCGAAGGCCGCAGCGGCAAAGGCCGCCACGACAAAGGCCCGAGGCCGCCGTGAGCGATGAAACGATTCAAGCCCTGCGCCGGCGGATCGGCGAGCTGGACCAGCTCGCGCGCCGGCTCGATCAATCCGGCCTCGACAACGCGCGGGCGCAGCTCCTGCTCGCGCGCAAGCGGGCGGAGCTGGAAGACTTCATCAACAGGGACCGGCGATGTCAGCACCGCTTCGATGGTACGACCACAACGCGGATAACCCGCCATGGATAAAGGCGCTGGCGGAAGTTCGCATCCAGGCCACGCGCGAAGGCTGGTGCCACGCGCATGTGCAGGCGATCATCGTCGCGATCGATCAGTATGCCGAGGCGGCGCTGGGTAACCGGAGTTATTTTCTCAACAGGCCGTATGGGGTTGGTGGGGGACGGCGGAGTGACGTGCCGTGACGAGCCGGAGGTTCGTTGAGCCGTCGGCATTTCTGCCAGCGGATGTCGTTGACATTAATATAGCTGTATCGCTATAAAGAGGGCGGATGACGGCACAAAAGCCGACCCATTGGATCGGATCGTCCCGAGACGACCTGCGCGCTTTCCCCGACGAGGTTCGCCGCGTGATGGGCTTCGCAATCAACGATGCACAGAACGGCGATGAGCATCCTCGTGCCAAGGCGTTGAAGGGTTTTGGCGGCCGCAGCGTTCTGGAAGTTGTCGATGATGAGGATGGCGATACGTATAGAGCCGTTTACACGGTTCGTTTCGCCGGGATGATTTATGTCCTTCACGCCTTCCAGAAGAAGTCGAAGAAGGGGAGTGAGACGCCGAAGCACGACATCGAGGTGATCAAAGCGCGGCTCAAAGTGGCCGAGGCTCATTACCGCGAACACTACGGGAAAGAAGCCAACAAATGACCAACGCAAAAAAAGTGACCGTCGGCAGCGGCAACGTTTTTGCTGATCTTGGCTTCGCCAATCCCGAAGAAGAACTTCTCAAGGCAAAACTCATTCGAGAAATTCGCTCGATCATCAAACGCCGAAAACTGACCCAAGCCAAAGCGGCCGTCATACTCGGACTCAAGCAGCCCGACGTTTCTGCTCTTGTCACCGGGCGTGTGGGTAAATTCTCAATCGACCGTCTGGTTCGTTGCCTGGATCGATTGGATTACAAGGTAGACGTCGTTGTACGTCACAAGCCGCGTCGGGCCTCTTCACGTGCGGCTGCAGCCTGAGGCGATCCCTATACACTCGATTTAATTCGATTTCGCGCCCTCTACAGCCTCCGGCGCGGCCGGCTTCTGCCCGCCGCCGGTGAAGCGCTCGATCACCGAGCGCACCGCGTCGCGGGTCTTGCGATCTTTCACCGCATCTAACAGCGGCGCTGCGCCGGGCGAGCGGCGGATCAGGCTTTCCGGATCGGGGAACACCAAGGGATCGTCCCATGGGCCCTGCACCACGAAGGGCAGTTCAAACCCCTTGTCGCCGCCGTTGGCCGCGGGCGTCAGGCTGGCGACGCCCTTGAGGTCGTATTCGCGCGACGGCACCGAGGCCGTGCCGGTCAGGGTCAGGCGCGTCGTCGGTCCGTCGACGCGGACATCATCGACGGTGGCGATGCCGTCGTTGAAGCTCACCGAGACCGTGAGATTGTCGTAGGGCGTCGAACCCGAGCGCAGATTGCCGCCGCCGGAGAGCGGCCGGCGCTCCAGCCGCTTCAAGAGTTGCTCGACATTGAAGCCCGCGATCGCGCCGTCATGGCCGACCAGCGTCGCGTTGCCGTCGAGCGAGGAGGCGAGGCCGAACGGGCTGGAGCCGGAGGCCGTCAGCGACACCCCGAGATTGCCGCGACCGGAGAGTTTTGTGATGCCGAACAGTTCGCCGGCGCAGGCCTGCAGGTCGACGTCGGTGAACTGGAACTGCGCCTTGACGTCGGCGATCGCATCCGAGCGCGCGATGCCGAACGAGCCCTTGGCGATGCCGCCATACATCTGCGCCTCGCCGATCGAGAGCGCCAGCGCGCCGTTGCGCAGATTGGCGCCGAACGCGGTGCGGCCGAGCTTGGTCGGGCCGACCGTCACCTTGGCCGCCGACAGCCGCATGTCGAGATCGGTGGCGGACAGCGAGGTGAGGTCGAACAATTGCCGGTTCCAGTCGCGCGCGCCGCTCGCCAGCAAGCCGCACGGTGGAGATGTAGGGCGTGAAATCGAGATTGCCGGCGGCGAGCGTCGCCTGCAGCGTCTGGCGGCCGTTATTGGCGACCGTCATCACGCCCTCGGCGGCATTGCCGTCGAGTTCGACATTCACATTGGTCAACGCCACCGAGGCGCCGACCACGTTGGCGCGCGCCTTCAGCGCGAAGCGGCCGAACCCGCCGCTGCCGGGCACCGGCTGTCCCATCCAGCGCAGCGCGTTGCGCAGCGACACGCTGTCCACCGTGACGATGCCTTCCATCATCAGGCTGGTGCGGTTGGCGAGCGAGCCGTCAAACGCCAGTTTCAGCGGCGCGCTGACGATGCGCGCCTTCAACCCCGAGCGGTCGCCCGACAGCATCGCGACGAAATCGCCGGCCGAGATCGAGCCGTCGACGCGTTCGCCGCGCCAGTCGAATTGCCCGGTCGCCGCGAACGAGCGCGAGATCGATGGCCAGGCCAGCGACAGGTCGATGTCGCCGAGCTGCTCGGTGACGTGGTTGGTGGCGTCCTCGTATTTCAGCACGCCGTCCTGAATCCGGATTTCCGAAAACGACACCCGGTTTTCGGCGCCGGGCTTCATGGTGCGCGCGATCCGTTCGACGAACGGCGTCCAGTTGCTCTCGCCGCCGGCTTCCCTGATGACGTGGATCTGCGGCCGCAGCATCATGACGTCGGCGATTTCGAAGCGGCGCAGCAGCAGCGGCAGCAGCCGCAAATTCGCGGTCAGCACGTCGACCTGCAGCGCCGGGTCCGCGGTGCCGCCGCCCTTCAGCCCGACCTTGTGGAAGGAGACGTAGCTGCCCGGAAACACCGACACGTCGATCGCGCCGGATACGACCAGATCGAGCCCGGTGACGTCGCGGATCTGCGCCTCGACGGCCTGCCGCAGCGCGTCGCGGTTGAGAAACCAGGAGGTTCCGATCAGCGCGAATACGGCCACGCAAAACAGCGCCGCAATCGGCATCCCGAGGCGCTTCATTCCTTGGGCCATCGTCAATGACATATCCGGATCTGACTAAACCGAACTCGGGTTGAGGCTACGGACTGGGTGATTAGGGTCTATGTCGAGCAGGGCAGGCGGCGCAACGGTCAAGCCCGGCCAACCCACACAACTTGAAGGGTTTTCTTGACGCTTTCAAGGCCGAGGTGGCGCCCGGCGGGCGGTTCGGCGGCCTAATCCCCGCATCATTGACGCACCGCGAAGAATTCGCCTAATAATTCCCTAGATAATGCCGTCTGACGGCCGTTCCCTCCATCAGGTCATATTCCATGAAAAAGGTTTACCCCGACGCCAAATCGGCACTCGATGGCGTCCTCAAGGACGGCATGATGATCATGTCGGGCGGCTTCGGCCTGTGCGGCATCGCCGAAACCCTGTCGGACGCGATCCGCGAATCCGGCGTCAAGGGTTTGACCGTGATCTCCAACAATGCCGGCGTCGACGGCATCGGCCTCTCCAGGCTTGCTGGAGACGCGGCAGATCAAGAAGATGATCTCGTCCTATGTCGGCGAGAACAAGCTGTTCGCGCAGCAATACCTCGCCGGCGAACTGGAACTCGAGTTCAACCCGCAGGGCACGCTGGCCGAGCGCATCCGCGCCGGCGGCGCCGGTATTCCGGCCTTCTACACCAAGACCGGCGTCGGCACGCTGATCGCCGAAGGCAAGGAAGTGAAGGAATTCGACGGCGAGAAATACATCATGGAGCGCGGCCTGTTCGCCGATCTCGCCATCGTCCACGCCTGGAAGGGCGACACCGCCGGTAACCTGATCTACCGCAAGACCGCGCGCAACTTCAACCCGATGATGGCGACCGCCGCGAAGGTCACCGTCGCCGAAGTCGAGCATCTGGTTCCGGCCGGTGAACTCGATCCGGACCACATCCACACATCAGGCATTTTCGTCAAACGCATCATCGAAGTGGGCATCGGCCAAGAAGCGGATCGAGTTCCGCAACACCCGCCCGCGGCCCGCCGCCTAAGCGCGACACAGGAGAACTCGATATGGCCTGGACCCGTGAACAGATGGCAGCGCGCGCCGCAAAGGAATTGCGCGACGGCTATTACGTCAATCTCGGCATCGGCATTCCGACGCTGGTCTCGAACTACATCCCCGACGGCATCGACGTCAGCCTGCAGAGCGAGAACGGCATGCTCGGCATGGGACCGTTTCCCTACGAGGGCGAGGAAGACGCCGACCTCATCAACGCCGGCAAGCAGACGGTGAGCGAACTGCCCGACACCAGCTATTTCTCCTCGGCCGATTCCTTCGCCATGGTGCGCGGCGGCCATATCGACCTGTCGATCCTCGGCGCGATGCAGGTGGCGCAGAACGGCGACCTCGCCAACTGGATGATCCCCGGCAAGATGGTGAAGGGCATGGGCGGCGCGATGGACCTCGTCGCCGGCGTCAAGCGCGTCGTCGTCGTCATGGAGCATTCCGCCAAGGACGGCCCGAAGCTGTTGAAGACGTGCAATTTGCCGCTGACCGGCGAGAAGGTCGTCGACATGGTGGTGACGGATCTCGCGGTCTTCACCATCGACAAGCACGGCAAGGACGGCATGGCGCTGATCGAACTCGCCGACGGCGTCACGCTGGACGAGGTGAAGGCGAAGACCGAAGCCGAGTTTCGTGTCGCGCTGAAGAACGCGTGAGCCGTTATCGTCGTCCCGGCGAAGGCCGGGACCCATACGCCGCGGCCTCTCGTTAGGCGACGGAACAGAGTCGAGAGACCTTCTTCAATCAACAGATGACCGGGATTATGGGTCCCGGCGTTCGCCGGGACGACGGACGTTGAGATATGTCGTCCTCAACTTGCGCCTGCCCGCTCAATGATCCGCCGCTTTCCCCGGGCCGAGATGATAGCGGCTGGAAAAGAACACCAGTGGGAGATCGTCGCAGTAATCGCAGCCGGATACTTCGGCGATGAACAGCGTGTGGTCGCTGACGTCGATCGTCCGCGTCACTTCGCAGGCGAAGAACGCGACGCAGTTCGAGAGCCGCGGAAGGCCTTCTACAATTTCGTAATCGGGATGTGCCTCGCGCGGCCGGCCCGCAAAATGTCGCGACACCGCCTTGGCCTGTTCCGGCAGCACGTTGACGCCGTAGCGCCGGCTCGCCGATATCGCCTCATGCATCCGGCCTGATTTGACCGAGACCAGCACCGTCGGCGGCGACAGGCTGATGGTGACAAAGCTGTTCGCCGTCATGCCGCAGACCTCGCCGCGGGAATCCAGCGCGGTCAGCACCGCGACCCCGGTCGCAAAGCGCGAGGCGGCCTGGCGGAAGGCGAGCGGGTCGGCACGCTGCATCCCGTGCTCCCTCAGGCCGTCGCCCGCAGCGCCGGCGCCGTCTTGCGCGCGATCCAGGCCTGGATGCGCTCGGCCGAGGCGACGCGGTCCCATTGCACGTCGGGATAGTTGAAGTTCTCGGTGAACTCGTCGGCCAGCGCCTGGTTCTGGCTCATCGTGCCGATCAGCTGGCCGAGCGCCTCCGACGGCGGCTGCAGCATGATGTTGGTCCAGCGCGCGGCCGCCAGCACGCGGTCCTGCCGCTTGAGGTCGACCTTTTCGCAGAACCGCGCGTCGAGCACGTCGGCGGTGACGATCTCCTCGCCGAGCACGAACGCGGCGTAGGAGGCGACGTTGGCGCCCTGTCCCATCATCGGATCGACCACCGAATGGACGTCGCCGAGCGCGATGGCGCATTTGCCGCCGTCGAACTCCACCACCGTCTTGCGCACCGTCGGCACCACGCCGCCCTGCAGCAGGTCGAGCGGCTGCGCCAGATCGAAGCGCGCGGTGTCGATGCGGTCATAGGTGGTCGGATGATGCTTTTCGAGTTTCTCCAGAACGGTGGCGAGGAAACGCTTGCGGTCCGCCTCGTAGCTCAGCGTCGCCAGTTCCTCCATGTCGCCGCCGGGCACGTTCTCCATCAGTAGCGCGCTGGCGATGCCGTCGAAGGTGATGGTCGGAATCACGATCATCTCGCCGTGGCCGGGCGACACCGACAGCGTCACGTTCATCGGGTCCGGCTCGCGCACGCCGGTATAGAGGCCGACGCAGAGCCGCCGCTGCGGCTGCGAATAGGGCGAGTGCTCCGGCCGGTAGGCGAACAGCTGGCCGAGCGGGCCTTTGCCGCTGGCGACGACGAGCAGATCGAAGCGATCGACCAGCGGCGCGATATCGTCTTCCTCGATGCGGCGATATTCGATGCTGCCGCCGCGATCGGCAAAGTCCTTCATCAGCACCGGCAGATAGATCCGGTAGTCGACGGCGCGGCTCGGCTTCGAGAAGTAACCGCGGAAGCCGATCGGCTGCTGCGGAAAATTGAAGAAATGATCGTGGTAGTAATAGTGGTGCTTGGGGTCGTTCCAGTGATTGACGCCGAGATAGTCCTCGCGCGCGATCGTCACATGGTGGTGCGCGACCGTGTTGAGCAGGCGGATGCCGCGATACTCGTCCGGCGCGCGGTCGGTGATCAGCGTGGCGTCGACGCCGTGCTTCTGCAGGTACAGGGCCAGGTGCAGCCCGGCGATGCCGGCCCCGACGATTCCGATGCGCCGTCTCATGTTCGCCTCCCCAAGCTATTCGGGAGCTGGCCTCCCGTTGTTGGCCGCACCCTAGCGGCGAACTTGTCCCGAAAGAATGGAATGGATAGGATATGATCTATTCCTGATGGGAATGATTGGATGGACCGGATCGACTGTTTGCGCGCCTTCGTCCGCGCGCTGGAGGGCGGCAGTTTCTCGGTGGCGGCCGACGAACTCGGCATCGGCCAGCCGGCCGTGAGCAAGCGGATCGCGCTGCTCGAACGCGAGTTCGGCACGCAATTGTTCTTCCGCACCACGCGCAAGCTCAAGCCGACGCCCGAGGGCCACCGCATCTACGATCTGGCGCGCCAGATCCTCGGCAATTTCGACATGGCGCGGGCCAATGTCGAGGAGAACTCGCTGCGGCCGAGCGGCACGCTGCGGGTCAGCCTGCCGTCGTCGTTCGGCCGCCGCTATCTGATGCCGGTGATCGCCGAATATGTCCGCACCTATCAGGGCGTTCGCCTCGATGTTCGTTTCAGCGAGCGTTTCGTCAACCTGGTGGAGGAGGGGATCGAACTGGCGCTGCGGATCGGGCAGCTCGAATCGAGCACGCTGGTCGCCCGGCGGCTCGGCACGGTGCGGCGCTATCTGGTCGCGACGCCGGCCTATTTGAAGGGGCGGTCCATGCCGCGCGCGCCGGAAGATCTCAACGCGCACCAGTGCATCGTCTATTCGCGCGTGCCCGCCGCCAATGACTGGATCTTCGAATCCGAACACGGCCGCCACGTCGCGTCGATCGGCGGGCCGCTGCTGGTCGACGATGCCGACGCGATGGAGCAGGCGGTGATGCACGATCTCGGCATCGCCGTGCTGCCGGAGTGGAGCGCACTCGCCGGCATTCGCCGCGGCCAGTTGCAGAATTTGCTGCCGGATTTTTCGATCGCCGCGCTGCCGCTGCACGCCGTCTATCCCGAAACGCACTGGATGTCGCTGCGGGCACGAAGCTTTCTCGACCTGCTGATCAAGCGTGCGGGCCAGTTCTCGGCGCCGTAAGCTTCGTCGTCCCGGGCTTGACCCGGGACCCATACGCCGCGGCCTCTCGATCGTGCACTGACGGCAGAGACCTTCTTCAATCAACAGATGACCGGGGTTATGGGTCCCGGCGTTCAAGCCCGGGACGACGAGAGATTTATTCGACGCCGGCCCGGCCGGCACATCCGAAAACCGCGTCAGCCACGCCACCGGGCCGATGCTGGCGGCGACGATCAACAGCGCCGCGAGCGCGCCTTCCTCAAAGCTGCCGCGGCTGGCGTACTGGTAGATCGAGGTCGCCAGCGTCTCGACGTTGAGCGGCCGCAGCAGCAGCGTCGCCGGCAATTCCTTCAGGCAGTCCACGAACACCACGATGACGGCGCCGAGCATGGCGGGGCGCAGCAGCGGCAGGTGGATCAGCCGCATCGTCGTGCTCTGCCGCGCGCCGACCGCGCGCGCGCTGTCGTCATAGTCGCGCGGAATCCGCTCGAAACCTGCCTTGATGAATCCGGTCGGCACCGCCAGAAACCGGATCACATAGGCGATGACAACGGCTGCACCCGAGCCGACCATGACCAGTCCCGGCAGCGACCATCCGAGCGATGCGGCAAGCGCGTTCAGCGCGTTGTCGATGGCGAGCACCGGCGCCAGCAGGCCGAGCGCCAGCACCAGCCCGGGCAGGGTGTAACCCAGTTGCGCGATGTTCATCGCCACGAGGCGCAGCCGGTTCGGCCGCCAGCGCCACGCCAGAATGGTCGCAAAGCCGAGCAGCAGTGCGGTGAGCGTGGCGATGCTCGCGAACGCGACCGAGTTGAAGGCGTCGCGCCACAACGCCATGTCGAAATTCGCAAACAGCCCGCGCTTGAAACTCTGATGCGCGAGATACAGCAGCGGCACCAGAAATCCGAGGCAGACCGGCAGCAGGCAGGCAGCGACGGCGCCAGCGCCCCGAATGCCTGACAGCGTCGTCCGCGGCGTCAGCCGCGGGCTTTCGGCGGAAAATTCCGTCGTGACGTTGCGCCGTCCGTAGCGTTCGATGGCGATCAGCCCGGCCACGATCGCCAGCATGAAGCAGGACAATTGCGCCGCGCCGGCGAGGCTGCCGCGGTTCAGCCAGGTGGTGAACACCGAGACCGTGAGCGTGCGAACGCCGAGATATTCGCTGGCGCCGATGTCGTTCAGCGTCTCCAGCGACACCAAGGCCGCGCCGACCGCGAGCGCGGGCCGCGCCATCGGCAGCGAGATGCGCCAGAAGATGGTCCAGCGATCGGCGCCGAGCGTCTTCGCGGCCTCGGCGAATTCGGCGCTCTGGAACTGGAACATGGTGCGCGCCGACAGATAGACGTACGGGTACAGCACCAGCGCCATCACGACGATGGCGCCGGGCAGCGAGCGCAAACTCGGAAGCAGCCGCACCGCGTCCGGCAGCGGCAGCCACAGCGCCAGCGTCTTGTGAATCAAGCCGAGCGGCTCGAACAGGTCGACATAGACGTAGGCCGCGAGATAGGTCGGGATCGCCAGCGGCAGCGGCAGCAGCCACAGCAGCATCTGCCGGCCGCGGAATTCATGCAGCGACACGATCCATGCCGCGCCGGTGCCGATCGCCAGCGACAGCGAGCCGACGCCGATCAGCAGCAGCGCGGTGTCGAGCAGGCTCTTCGGCAGCACGTATTTGATCAGGGTCTGCCAGACGTCCGGCGCCGGCTGCATCGCCAGCGCGATGATGGAGATGACGGGTGCCGCGACGAGGATCGCGGTCGCAACCGCGATCGCCGCGGCGATCCGGCCCGAGCGCGTGGTTCGGGTCACGCCCGCTCACATCGGCAAGGTGTCGAAAACCCATGCAGCAATATGCCCTCTTCCGGGGAGGAAGAGGGCATATTGGCGGAAATGCTTTCGCGAGTTGGTGCGATCAATTATCGAACCCGACCTTGTCGACCAGCGTCGAGGCCGCCTTGCGGTTGGCGACGATCTTGGCGATCGGCGTCGGATCGGCGACGAGCTTGCCGTAGCCCGCAATCGTCGGGTTGACGGCGACGCCGGCCTTGATCGGGTATTCGTAGTTGGCGTCGGCGTAGATGTGCTGCGCCTTGTCGCCGGCGAGCCATTCGATCAGCTTGAGGCCGTTGTCCTTGTTCGGCGCGTTCTTCGCCAGCACGACGCCGGAGAGATTGACGTGGGTGCCGCCGCCCTCGAAGGTCGGCAGGATCACTTTGGTCGCTTCCGCCCACGGCTTCTTCTCGGGGTCGTTGTTCATCATCAGCGCCCAGTAATAGGTGTTGCCGATGCCGATGTCGCACTTGCCGGCGGCGACGTCGCGCGCGGCTTCGCGGTCGCCGCCCGAGGGCTTCTGCGCCAGATTGGCCTTCACGCCCTTCAGCCATTCCTCGGCCTTGGCCTCGCCGTGCTTGGCGACGTAGGCCGCGAACAGGCCGTTGTTGTAGATGTGCTGGCCCGAGCGGATGCAGATCTTGCCCTTCCACTTCGGGTCGGCGAGCTCTTCATAGGTGATCTTGTCCTGCTTGACGCGGTCCTTCGAGGCGTAGATCACGCGCGCGCGCATCGAGATGCCGGCCCACTGGCCGTCGGGATCGCGGAACTGCGCCGGCACGGTCTCGTCGATCACGACCGATTTGATCGGCTGGGTGACGCCGGCCTGCACCGCGTCGTCGAGGCGGCCGAGATCGACCGTGAGCAGCACGTCGGCCGGGCTGTTGGCGCCCTCGGCCTTGATGCGCTGCTCGAGGCCCGAGCTCGCCGAGACGACGTTGACCTTGATGCCGGTGTCCTTGGTGAAGGCATCGAACAGCGGCTGGACCAGCTTGGTTTCGCGGTAGGTGTAGACGTTGACCTCGCCGTTGGCGGACGCCGGCGAGGCTCCGAATGCGGTGAGGCAAAGCAACGCGGCGGTTGCGGCGGTGGCGCGAAATTTTGTCATGATGGGCTGCCCGGCAAAGGTGGTGAGGATGCCGGTTTCAGTAGCGCAGCGGCCACCATGTCGTCAGCGACGGGATGTCGCGAATGCCTGCTTTTAGAGCGATTCCAATGCCGGGATTTAGAGTGATTCCAAACTGTGATAGATTCAGTGAGCGCCGGCGGCTCGGGGCAGCCGGCCGAAATGGCCTTGGCATCCTTCGTGCTTGCAGTTCAGCATACGTCGCAGCACGATGCTTGCGGGCGTTCACGGCGGGTCAGGCGGAGCAAGATCGATGCGGGCTGTTCTGGATTATTGCAGCGGCGCCACGAAGCGGGAGGTGCCGGCCGGCACGCTCGTGCTCCATGAAGGCAGCAAGACCGGACATCTGTTCGTGCTGCTCGAAGGACGGCTGGAGGTCATCAAGGGCGACAGCGTCGTCGCCGTGCTGACCGAGCCGGGCGCGCTGCTCGGCGAAATGTCGGTTCTGCTCGATCAGCCGCATACCGCGACCGTGCGCGCCGCCGCCGATTCGATCGTTTACGAATTCGACGACGCCGCGGCGTTCCTGCGCGACCAGCCGCAGGTCTCGCTGTTGATCGCGCGCCTGCTGGCGCAGCGCCTCAACGTCGCCAACACCTATCTGGCCGACCTGATGCATCAATATGCCGGCCAGGGCAATCATCTCTCGATGGTCGGCGAACTCCTGCAGAGCATGATCAACCTGCCGCCGTCGCAGGTCTCGCCAGGCTCGGATCGGCAATCCGACCCAAGACTCTAGTCCAAGAACTCTAGTCC
The DNA here is from genome assembly GCA_963783115.1 of uncultured Alphaproteobacteria bacterium. Taxonomy (GTDB): domain Bacteria; phylum Pseudomonadota; class Alphaproteobacteria; order Rhizobiales; family Xanthobacteraceae; genus Bradyrhizobium. The sequence continues at coordinate 491,028 of CAWAMK010000034.1, forward strand.
AAAACTCCAGCCTAAGACTCTAGCCATAGCTCCTTCTGAACAGTTTCTTCGCCTGCTCGAGTTCGGGGAGGTCCCGCGCTGGATCAAGATCGATCAGGGCTCGTGTGAGCACGTCGGACCCGGCAGCTTCCCGGCCGCTGCAGATGAACAGACGTGCAAGTCCAATCGCGCCGCGCAGTTCGAAAGTCTTCGTCTGCTGGCCTCGGGCTATCTCGAGGGCCCTTTTGAAGGCGCCCTCTGCCTCGCACACGTTGATCGGGTCGCAGCGCAACAGCAGTTCGCCCCGAACACGATGCAGTTCCGCGTCCAGCCAGTGCTGGCCTGATTGTTCTGTCATTGCGATCAACCCGCGTAAAACCTCCAGCGCGGTTTCCGTTTGCCCTGACGCTGCGTTCGCCACGGCAACCTGCATTCCCCAGAACGGCTCACAAAGGTAACAGTCATTTTCGTGCAGCAGCGTCCAGCCCCGCGACATTTCCGCAAGCCCGGACTCACGGTCGCCGGCACGCCACCTGGCAAGGCCGGTCAGGTATGTGCCGGCGGCTACATATAACGGCATCGTATGGTCGCGGGCGAGCGCGAGCGCAAGAATGGTCTCTGTTTGATGTAACGGGCCGCCGCACAGTCCATCGAAGACGGCTTTGTGAACCAGCGCATTAGCGTGGGATAGCGCTCCCTTTTGTCCCGAGGGGCGCAGAGCTTCCGCAGCGAGCCGTCGGGCGCGGTCAATCTGGCCCATCGGCCAAAGCACCAGGGCAAGAAATCTCATGATGACGAACGGCAGGTCCAGCGATGACGTCCTGAAGCTCTCCAGATCCGGCTGGGCATGATAGGTCGCGAGCGCCTGTTCAAGATGCATCCTCGCGTTCAGATAGTCGCCGCCGAACCAGCACGTTGCCCCGTTGGTCCAATGTGCCACGACCGCGGCCACCGGCGAGTTCGGTCGTCGATTGGCGGCGCTCATGGTTGCATCCGCCAACTCCCACATTGGCGCGATCTCGCCATGCGTCAGACAGGCATTGAACAATCCCGAATAGATCGGCGCCAGTTCAACCGGATCATTGATATCGGCTGCGAACTGCCGGGCGCGCGTCCAAGCGGCGACCGTTTGAGGTGCGCTGTGCCCGAGATGGCTCCGCAGTGCGCGGCTATAGGTGATTTGCAAATGAAGCCGGTTCATGGTTCGGCCTGGGTCGTCCGGCAGCCCGTCGGCAATCGCGACCGCCTTGCCAAGATGCGCGATTGCCTCGGTATAGGCGGATCGCTTGAGCGCCTGCTGGCCCGCCTTGCGCCACCAATCGAGAGCGATGGCGTCGAGCCCGGCTTCGGTGAAGTGGAAAGCCAGAACTTCCGGCTCGGTTTCGGCGACGGCCGGAAACTGATCGCGCAGGGCGTCGCCAATATGTTTGTGAAGCAGTTGCCGGCGGCTTTTGAGGAGACTCTCATAGGCCGCTTCCTGAACCAGCGCGTGCTTGAATCTGTAGCTCGCTTCCGGCGGCATTCCGCGGCGCAAGAGCAGTTCGGCTTCTTCCAACTGCCTCAGCGCGGTGTTCAGCGTCAGATCATCGCGGCCCGCTACATGGCGCAGCAATGCGTATGAGAAGTCGCGGCCAATGGCGGCGCCTATCTGTGCGACTTCCTTGACCGGCGCCAGCCGGTCGAGGCGGGCCATTAGCGAGTCCTGCAGCGTCGCGGGAATCGCGAGCGGCGGTAGCGGGCGATCGAGCCTAAGGCGCCCCGCATCTTCCACAAGCAGCCCGGACTCCAATATTGTCTTGGTCAGTTCCTCGATAAACAGCGGGATGCCATCCGTCCTGTCGATGATCTGCCTCATCATTTCGTTTGGTAGCTGTCGGCCGACGGTCACCTGTTCGACCAGGGTGCGGGTATCTTGCCGGTCAAGCCGATCGAGCCGCAACTGGCTGATATTGGCCAGACCCGTCCAAGGGGGTTCGAACTCGGGCCGGAAGGTCATGAGCGCGAAGATCGGCAAGCCCCTGATCCGGTCGACAGCGAGATCGAACAGCTCAAGTGTGGTGGCGTCGGCCCAATGCAGGTCCTCGCAGACGATCAGCATGGGTTGCTGCCGGGCCAGCCCCTCGAGCTGATCGAGCAGGGCCGCGAATGTCTGTCGCCGCTGTTGCACGGCATTCAATCCAAGCGGCGGATAGCGCTCGCCCGTTGGGATGGAGAGAAGTGCTGCGATCAGCGGCGCCGCGTTGGTCACCTGCGGCGTTCCGAATGCAAGCATTGTCTCAAGTTTGTCGAGCTTTTGCTCTGATGTGTCTTGCGACCCGATGCCGGCGGCGCGCTCGAGCTGAGCGATAAAGGGATGGAGCGCACTGTTGATATGATAAGGCGAACACTGATACCGCACCCGGCAGTGTGGGCCCAACGCGGGGTTCTCGCAGAGCATGGCGACCAGACGCGATTTTCCGATCCCCGCCTCGCCGGAAATCAACACCGCCTGACCCTGGCTCTGCCACGCCAGCTGCTGGCGCGAGAGCGCGAATTCGATCTCTGCCTTGCGGCCGACAAAGCCCGCCGAGCGCGTCGAGCGAACCGCCTCGAAGCGGCTCTCCGAGGTCGCTCCGCCTTCGACCGCCCACACCGCGATGGGTTCGCTGATGCCCTTGACCTGGCGGAAGCCGAGGCTGCGAAATGCAAATAGATCGCCAAGCAGCTCGCGCGTCGAGGCCGCAACGATGACTACGCCGGGCTCGGCAATGCTCTGGAGCCGCGCTGCGATGTTCGGTGTATCGCCGACCATCGCCTGCGGCTCCGACGCGGATCCGCTGATGAGATCGCCGACCACCACAAGCCCGGTCGCGATCGCAATGCGCACCTCAACCCGTTCCGCGAGCGTTTCGAGAGGCGTTATCGCCGCGATCATGTCGAGCCCGGCGCGCACCGCGCGCTCGGCGTCATCCTCGTGTGCGCGGGGATAGCCAAAATAGGCGAGCACTCCGTCGCCCACAAACCTGGCGATGCAGCCGTCGTAATTAGCGATGACACGCGCGCAGGCAGCGCGATAGGCGCGGATGATCTCCCACATGTCCTCCGGATCAAGCCGGGCAGAGAGCTCGGTCGAACCTACCAGGTCGCAGAACATCACGGTGAGGTGGCGTCGCTCGGCATCATGCCGATGAGCCTGTGCGTCGATCAATTCCGGCCGGTTGAGTTCGGCGATCGCGCGCAGAATCTTGCGTCGATGGCCGAGCAAGATACCAAGTCTCTCTAAGTCCTGCTCCGTCAATTCGGGAAGCACACTTAGATCGATGCCATTCTCGACAATACGCAGCGCGTACTGCCCGAGCCCCAGCTTCTCCAGCCAGTCCGCAATGTCTTGCATTGGCTTCACCGACGCTCAGTTGGCGGCTTGCCGAACTCTGGACTACTGCAGTCGAAACGCTATGCCACTTTTTCCCGAATTGCCACCTGTAGTTTGCGCGCTGCGTTTTTGCGGTTTCCAGTTACCGAACGCAGCGTTGCGCAACCAAGCCGATACGATCATCGCCTGGGACTAATTGAGCGGGAGAAACGCGACATTAAATCGCGAACGAAATCAGGGAGACTCGGATCAGGAAGCTTTGGAATCAGGAAGCTTTGGCCGATGCAGAGAAAAGCGGATCGGCAATCTGACCCAACGATGTAAGCCAGGACGGTGCGGTGAGAATTCGGTGCTGCCGGCCGAGCCAAGGGCGCGCGTAGATCAATGCGTTGCGCTTCTCCGGCGGCAATCCAGAATGCCGCGTCCTCATCGAAATCGATCACGATGCAAACCGGCGGTCGACCGTGCTGCAGGCCGGTGTTGAACACCCAGGTCGTGCCGAGACGGTCGAACCAGGAGCCGTCGGGGATGAAGGGCGATTGATGGACGTGGCCCGAGATCACCATCGACGGTTGATATTGTGTGATCCATTGCACCAGCTCGACATCGCCGAAGAAGCGCTTGCCGCCCCAGCTCGTCGGCGAATTCGCCGGCGGCGCATGATGCACCCAGATCCAGCGCTGCGGCCGCTCGGTCGCGGCGTCGCGCAGTTGCGGCTTCGAGGCGGCTCTTGACCAGCGGCCCGTCCCACCACGGGCACACCGTGAAGGCGACGTCGCCGATGGTCAGGTTGTCGCCGTCGCAGGCGATGCCGAGTTCGCGGACCTCGATCGATCCAGCGCGCGATCTTCTCGCCTTCCGCGCTGCGCTCGTCGAGGTCGTGATTGCCCGAGCAGAAGATGACCCGCGTCATGCCCGACAGCAGCGACAGGTATTTCTTCACCACCAGGATCTGCGCGCGAAAGTCGACGAACGAGCCGATGTCGAGCGCGTCACCGGCGAAAATGACGACGTCGAATTCGGGAGCGGCCGCCAGCAGCCAGTCGAACTGCGGCAATGAATAATGCAAATCGGCAACGACGAGGCAGCGCATAATGATTCAGATCCAAAAAGTGCCCGGGAAACAGGCGATCCGCAGGCGGATGTATTCAGGCATAGCGAATTCGAGCAAGAATTGTGCCGATCTTGAGCCTGACGGCTACTCGATGTTCGATGTAAGCCGATAGCCGACCAAATTCCGCATCGCAGCGAAGCAAAGTGCCAATAACGGAAAGGTGCCGAGCGCAAGTGCTTTAGCGATCTGGCTCCTGAGCCCCGACAATGGTGGCTCGATTGCAGACGGCCGTCTTCTCTGCTCCTCCTCGCGACGCATGCGGCACGTTGGCAAGATCGGGTTGTTTTCCTGTGCATTCCGCGAGCATGAACCTCGCAAGAGTATCTTCGGGAAAATCCTTCAGGATGTCACGATAGGCACACTCTGCGGCCGGAAACTCTCCAGTCTCGAACTTCTGCGAGGCGTGCCAAGTCATCGCGCTCAGCTGCTCATCCCGATCGCGAACTCCTAGCTCCGGATCGTCGCTGGTGCGAAGAGCGAGCAATTCATAGATCATGAAGCTTGTCTTGCGGCCCTTCACCTGAACCCGCTTTAGCGGCCGTGCGAGTAGGTCGGCCTTTGCCTCGTCATAAATGCTGTCGCTGATACAGATTGTGGTGCCAAACAGCTTGTTGATGCCTTCAAGGCGGGCGGCAACGTTCACGCCATCTCCCAAGGCGGTATAGCTCAGCCGTGTCGAAGATCCGACGTTACCGACTAGCACGGTCGCGCAATTGAGCCCGATTCTCAGATGAATTCGTGGTCGTCCTTCAAGTCTCCCAGACGTCGTTGACGCGTTCCATCCGGCGCGCGGCCCGCAACGCAGCAGCGCAGGCGCGCAGTACGTGGTCAGGACGTTCAACCGGGGCATTCCAGAACGCCATGACGCCGTCGCCGATGAACTTGTCGATGGTCCCGCCTTCCTCCGAGACCGCGGATGAAACTTCCTCCAGATAGGTCGAGATTTGGAGCAGAAGGTCAGCAGGCGCAAGCGTTTCGGCGTGGCTGGAAAAGTTCTCCAGATCGGAAAAGAACACGGTGAGGAACCGCGGCTCGACGCCGGGCGTCAGCGGGATTCCCGACTTGATCAGTTGGCGGACCACATCGAGCGGGACAAAGGAGGAAAAGGATTTCAGCGATGTTCGCAACAGCGAAGCCGCCAATTCCAGCTTTGCGATCTCCTGAATACGCGATGGTGGACGCGTGGGCGTATCAAAATTGAGGCTTTCAATCGCCTGCAATTGCCGGGACACGTTTTCGACCGGGCGCGATAGCCGGCTCGAAGCGAAGTAGATGAAGAGCAACTCGACCATTGTGAGGACAATGATCACGACCATCATCAATCGATTGGTTCTCTTCAACGTCCCCACGAAATCGTCGATAGGCGTCAACGTGATCACCTGCCAAGGCTGACCGAAGCCGCCCGGAAAACTCGCGAAGGCTGCGACAAATTCCTCGCCGCCCTCCGGCGATCGGAACACAAATCTGTCGGCGCCCCTGCCGACGTGTTGCTGATGAGCCTCGCGCACCACGGGATCGTCGATGTCAGCCAGGGTTGCGATCCTGAGCGTTCCGCTATCGATACGAACGCCCTTCTGCTTGTTCGGAAAGGCAATGATCTTGCCGTTGTTGCGGTCCGCGACGAGTGTGGTGCTCCCGGCGCTCGCCCGATGCTTGTCGAGAAAGCGTGACAGGACATCCACGGTGATGTTGGCCGATGCGCAACCAACGAATTCAACTCCGCGAAAGATCGGAATGCGTACCGAAATAACAGGAGAACCGGTGTCGGGATTGATCGATGGCTCCGTCACGGCAAGCGTGTGCGTCGTCCTCGCGGACTGATAACCGGGCAAGGTGCGAATATCGGTATCTGTAGCGACATCATATTTGCCGACCTGATTGGGCCATATGTCGAAGAATGTCCGATGACGCACGCGTTGCAGCGAATAGGTGATTGCATCAATGTAGCTGGAGTGCCAGTTGGCCGTCGCGGGAATCCGGGGATCGGCACGCCGGCGATCCTCATCGATCCGGGTGACCACCCGATGATAGCCATCCTCGAAACTGACGTAAGCGGCGTCGATATGCGAGGCAGACGTCAGGGTCCGATATAGCAGGTCCCGGCTTTGTTCGGTGCGGAAATAGCCCGGGTCGACGGCGGCCACTTCGGCGAGAAAGCGCAGCGCGCTTTCGGTGTTGTCGATGAGATCCTGGGTGCGTTCAACGCCGGCCTGGCTGGTCCGCGCGACCGCTTCATCCAGGATCGATATGATGCCGGCCGAGTTCTTGTTGTAGTTATAGATCAGGATGAAAATGAGGACGGGAATGCTTACGCCGATGAACAATAGCGACATAATCAGGGTCAGCCTTAGTCGCCCCATCCTGACAACCGGGCTAAGCGCGCGCAGCCACGCTATTGGGACGCGGAACCTTTTGCGGTTTCGAGACGCGACCAGCGCCGCAATCGCCAATCCGATCAGGACGAGCATGAGAGGAATTAGCCAGCGCCGCATGCTGCCGTCATTTCCATCCCAGATCAGTGTCGCGGGTAAAGTATCGTCGGTCAGTAGCCCGAGCTGCCGATAGATGGCGGCGATGCGTTGCCAGCGTGCGGGATCCTGCTCGCCGATCTGGCTGGCATCCCGCCCAACCAGCGTCGCCGTCTGCTCCGCCTCAAACAGCAGGGCGTCCCGGCTCTTTTTCGCCGAGTACTTTCGCAGGATCAGATCGACTGTGGCCTCTTGATGCGCGAGGGCATAGGCCCAGCCTTTCACGCTGGCCGCCCTGAATGATGCGACCCGGTCCGGATGGGCTTTCACTTCCGCCTCGGAGGTGCACAAACTATCGCCGTAAAAGTCGATACCGGATGCCGCAGGCGCGAAGGTGCGGTAGGGCGCGCCCATCTGTTCAAGGACGAACGGCTCGTTGGTGCTGTAGGCGATCATCGCGTCGGCCCGGCCGGCCAGGAGGTCGCGTGGATTTCCCTCGTGCGGGACGCGCAGCATGGACTGATAGTCGATCCCTTCGCGCTTCAGCATCGCGGCGACGTCGTCGCTTCCCGGCGTATCCATGAGCGCTCGGCCACGCAGATCCGCCACGCTGCTGATGTCTGCCCGACGCGCCACCAGGATGACGGCCGCGGAACGCTGGAATATGGCGGCCAGCACGACCAGCCGGCGGCCCGCTGCCCAGTCGCGCAGAACGCTGGCGCTGCAGACCCCGAAATCCGCCTTGCCGCCGGCAACCGCCTCGGAAACGTCGATATCAGGGCCGCCCTCCCGGATGGTAACGTCCAGGCCAGCGTCGCGGTAGAAGCCTTGCTCAAGGGCC